>DBPZ01000055.1:0-10375 GCA_002305655.1 Lentisphaeria bacterium UBA1407
TGCTTTCCTATGGGATGGCTGTGTTAAAAAATTAAGTTTACACTTCCGGCTTCTTTTGGCTTCCTTTCCCCCGCCTGTCAGCACGCTGTCGAATATCATCCCGTACGCATCAGAAAATTTTACGATTCCATTTGGCCAACTTTTTTTCTATTATTTCGTTGGTTAATCTCCCCTTTGCATAGAGATACAGAAGATACCAGGCGAAGAGTGTCGCAGCAGCGGACATGAGCCCGATGACTGCATAGCTCAACGTAGTCAAATGATGCGGGGTATAGAACGTCGGTATGCTGTGCCTTGGAGCGTCCCGAGACACATATATTAAAATGTTCTGGCCATTGCTCAAGGAATAGTAGATTTCCGAGGGGGCTGGAAAGTCTTCCTCAACATATTCCTTGCCATTGTAATTGTATGAATAGCCAAGGTAGTAATATACGGTTTTTCTGCTGCGACTACTAGGGTGCGTTTGTCTTTTGTCCAATACTGTTCCTTCTATGATATTGCCTTCCTTGACGAGTTTGCTGTATAAAAATGCTCTTTTTGTGCGCAAAAAAGCTTCTTGCAGGAAAAAGTAGGCAAAGATAGAGGAAAGCAGGCAAATGACGATTCCCCAGAATATATTTTGAGAACGGCTGCATTTCGACATGTTTTTCCCCGAATGAATGGAGTTAAAATCAAGAAATCACTTCTTTTTTGTGATTTGATTATAGAATTCCATCAGTTGCGGATGTTCAATAACCTTTTCTGTAAAATACAATTGTGTTTTTTCTTTCATATGTAGCGTTTCTGTTGAATCTGCAAGATACAGCGTTCCATTTTCTCTTATGAATTTAAAAATCCTGATGCCGTCCTCAACATTTCCATGGACAATTCTTCTTCCGAAAACAAAACATACATTCGGGATTCCAATGTAAAAATCTGCTGCAATGCCATCGTTTTCCTGAAAATATGCCTGAGAACGTTTATAGGCAGCTTTGCTGTTGAGAAGATTTGACTTCACATCATCCCGCCTTTTTGGAAGCCAAAGATTCAGCAGTTCATCTTTTTTGTCTTCTATGTATAAGCTTCTTAGCTTGTTCAAAAGCTCCTGAACTTCTTCTTTGAGATGGGCATCCTTCGCGTCATCAAATTGTTTAATTCTAAGATACACGTCAATTTTGCTTGCTTCGGCTTGCTCCAAATTGGAAGATTTAGGAACAAAAGTAACCTTTGACATACCCTGCAACTTGTCTTCAGATTCCTGCATCCGTTTTTCGTCCCAGTACGGAAATGCCTCTGCAAGAATGGAAAACAAACGGTTTTCTTCTGCGCTAACGAAATAATAACGCTCGCCGTATTGTTTGCAGAGCGAGTTCCATGGAAAAGAGAACTGTTTCGGATCCTTTCTTATCTTTTTACATTTTATACGTATCAAATCTCCAAAGACAGCTTTGGTTATATATTCAATATCCTTGACATTCTTGATGTTCCAGTCCTGGGAATACTTGATATTATGAAATAGTTTGCTTCCATACGCCTTGTCCGCCTCATCGTGGTAATTCTCCAATATCGTTTCCAGATCGGCCTTTAATGTCAGGTTGTATTCATAGGCGATTAGATTCTCCGGCGTTGATAGATCCGGCTCTTGCTTGGAATCTATGATAGTTGACATGAATGTTTGTTCCGGATATCTGTCGATTAGCACCTTTGCCGCAACAAGTATTTCAGATTCTTCCTCCCAAAGAGAAAACAACTTGCGTTGCGACGGTTCAAAATGAAAGCTGCCTCCTTTCGTTGTCTGGGAAATGACCGGCAACGCGAAAGACATCAAGGCAACCAAAAACAACTTCATTGACATTGTTTATTCCCCTTCTGATAGCTAGATGTGTATTTTTGTTAAACGCGGCAATATCAAGCCAAAAGGGAATCCAGCGCCAGTTCCAGCTGGATGCCTTCCCGGGCCGGATAACCGAGTTCGAGGCTGCGTCGCAGGCAAATCGTGGTAAAATCCACGGCCTTGATGATGGCGTCGTTCAAGGAGGCATTTTTCAGGAGGCATCCCGTCAGCACGCTGGCGAAGCAATCCCCGGTTCCCGGCAGCGAGCAAGGCAGCTTTTTGGTCGCAAAGCAGTTGGTCCGATCCGTATCGCGTTCGTAACCGACGACTGCGATCTCGTCTTCCTTGCCCACAAGCTGGGCACTGGTCACAACAACCTTCGAAGGCCCCATTTCAGACACCGCCTTAAGCTCATCGTGCCATTCCTGCATCGTTAGCGCACGATGAAACTCCTTGTTCATGATAAGCCCCAACTCCGTCACGTTCGGAGTAATCACATCGGCCATCTTCACCAGATCGACCATCGTAGCAACCATGTCCTCATGGACGCTATCGTACAGACTCCCGTCATCGCCCAATACGGGATCGACGACAAGCAGCGAATCGGGAAGACGACAACCCTCAACCAAGCGACGAACCAAATGCACTTGGTCGGGACTCCCCAAAAAGCCCGAGTAGATGCAGTCGAAACGCAAGCCCAATTCCTTCCAGTACTTGATGGTCAAATCCATGAAGTCCGTCAAGTCATCGAAGGCATACCCGTCAAATCCGTCGCTCTGAGTAGACAAAACCGCCGTTGGCAACGGACAGACTTGGATCCCCAAAGTTGACAAAATGGGGATCACGCAGGTCAGGGAGGACTTGCCGAAACCTGACAAGTCATGCACCGCCGCAACTCGCTTCAACCTCTTTGCAAAAGGCTCCTTTTCCGTATCCATTGCCACCTCAATCAAGCCTGGTTCAATGCCTGGAGTTCCTGGTCCGTCAGCTTCAAGTCCAGCCCTCGGATATTCTCCGCCAGATGCTTGACACTGGAGCCGAACAGGGGAATCACCCTGGGGAATCCCGGGCACCGATGGAGATTGACCATCCACGCGATGGCCAGGGCGCTTGCGGTGATTCCCTTTTCCGCAGCCATCAAGCGCAAGGTCAGCAAGCGTTCGCCTGCAATGTAGTCGCCAGGCAGTCGGGACTCGTCTTCATACCCGCCTTTGCACAGGCTCGAGTACGCCACCAGGGGCTGATCCTTGTCCCGCAGGAAGCGCAGGCGCTCACGATTGGTCTTCTCGTTGAAAATGTACTTCGGGGCAATCTCAAACTTGGGGTGCAGGTAGGTAAAGCTTTGCTGCATGACGGTGAACGGCGTCCATCCGCGCTGCGCCGCCAGCATGTTTGCCTCGGCATATCTCCACGTATCGTAGTTGCTGCCGCCCAGATGCAGGACTTTCCCCGCCTTGACGAGGGAATCGAATGCCTCCATCGTCTCTTCCATCGACGTGCTGGCATCGTCCGTATGGGCATAGTACAAATCGACGTAATCCGTGTTCAACTTTCTCAGGCTTTCCTCGATCCAATAAACAATTTGCGCCTTTCGCAAGCCTGCGCCCTCGCCATGACGGTCAAATCCGACCTTCGTCGCCAAGACGACCCGATCGCGACAACCCCGTTGCCGAAGCCAATTGCCCAACACCTTCTCGCTCTCGTCACCGCTCCCAGCCCAGTGGGCGTAGTTGTTGGACGTGTCAACGAAATTCCCTCCGAAATCCAAAAAGGCGTCAAGAATCCCAAAGGCATCCGCCTCGGGCGTCGTCGTCCCGAACATCATCGCGCCAAGTGCCACTTCGGAAACACGCAAGCCATTGCTCAAATCTATCTTCTTGATCATAAAACACTCCTAGTTCTTGCCAAATCGCCCCATGACGTCATCCTGCAAGCGGGGCGACAAATCTACAAATATACCGCTGTAGCCCGTAATCCGAACACGCAAGTCACGATGGCGATCGGGATCCTGGCGGGCAGCCTCCAAATCTGATAACGATAATGCAGATACCTGTACCTGCAAGCCACCACCCTCGAAATAAGTCCCCAACAACGATGAAAAAAGATCCAAGCCGGACTCGCCTTCAAACATATTGCGCTCGACATCGACATTGACCGTCCCGGACAACAACCCGTCACCGCATATGGCCAGCAACGAATTGAACATCCCAGTCAATCCATTCCGGCACGACCCGTTGGATGGACGGCAATTCTGTGAAAACGGAGTGTGCGCTAGGCGACCATCCGGAGTCGCTCCAAACTCGGCTCCCATCCGCAAGTGCCACGTGTCGCTCTGAATGCACGGACTCAAGAACAATCCCTCGCGCTTAAAGTAAGGCGAACTCTTCTCTATGACCAATCGAGAGGCCTCCATGCAGACCCGACGGGCATGACGGTTGGACAACTCGCTGTCCTGGCCGAACTTGTCGCAGCGACGACACAGCGCCAACACATCCTCGCATCCCTCGAAATTCCTCTTGCAGGCCTCGAGCAACTTGCCCAACGTCAAGACTCGCTCCTGGAAAACCAGCGTGTCAACCGCGATGATGCTGTCAACAACCGTCGCGAACATATTGAACGCCTGAAGCTCAAAATGGTACTTGGCGCAGGCTCCCATCGTTTCGCCGTGCTCAATCGCCATCCCGGTGAAGCAATCGGCAAACGTCAGCACCCCGGACGGCTTGCGGCGACGAATCGAGAGCTCCCGCGAATAAAACGCAAGCTTCTGGTCGATGAACTCGCTCATTCGAACGAAAAAGCCATCATAGACATCCTCGACGCTCAAGCTTTCCTGATCCTCGCGCCCCGCCAAGTCCTCCAGCACCGCCATCAAGTCCTCCGGCCAACCGCAAGCAGAACGAGTACGCAAGTACGATCTTGTCATCGCAACCCGCTCTTCCTCGGATTGATAGATTCCCTTGATCTGGTGCGACTTGGGCGTTCCCTGCATCCAGGCGCTATGAATGCCTGGATTCGGCCAATTGCAGCCAAACTGGTAGTGATCCCAGCAATCCTCAAGCGGAAATCCAATCCGCCTGTAGGTCTCGATCACGCGACCATCGTGGTAGATCATCAACGACGCACTCCCCAACGCCTTCTCCATCAACGTCCGCCAAACCGAGGGCTGACGCTTGCTGAACCCTTCAGTAAACCGAAAGATCACCACTGGATTCTTGAACGATGGCTCGATGCATTCCACAAACAAGGCCGTCAATTCGTTCTCCACAGGACTTCCGTCACGTTCAGAGCCGCCCAGCAACAGGTACTGTGGCGAATCGAAGTTGAACACCCGTAAAAACGTGGTGCTGTTGGTCCAATCACCAACCTGATGCTCTCCGCGTCCCATATTCAGATTGTGCTTGCAGTAGTAGTCAACAATTGCCGCTCTCGCCTGCTCCCGCGTCAATCTCCCCGCCTCCAGATCTGACTTGTACAGCGGGTACAGGATCCTGTCGAGCCTCCCGACAACCAGCGTCGGATTCAACGTCACATAGGAGCAAGTCACCAGAGTGACCAGCCACAGCAGTTGCAAGGCATCAATGAAGGATTCGGGTCGTCCTGACACAATTCGCCTGAGCCGTTCCGCGATGTCAGTACGACCCAATTGATTGGCATGTTCGGCATATCTCAGCGCATAGTCCTGGACTGCCTGATGGACTTGAATCATCGCCTCGTAGAACACGCGTTTTTCGGGGTCGGAAGCTTGCTTCAAGCCTTCTTGAGCACGTGATTTCAGCCCCTGAAGCCCGACCTTGACCAGCAGTTCCCAATCGTATGCCACATGTCCCGAATCCAGCAGGATATAGCGCATCTCCTTGGCATTCCCCGCAGCAAACGATCGGTAGAGCGCCTCTTCCTCTTCGTTCAACTCGCGTTCAACGCTGCGACCAACAAGCAAGTCGTGGGGTTCGATTGGGATCGAAACACGGGACAGCATCGCTGTCAGCAGGCGTGCCAGGCGCAACGGCTGTGGCAATTCGGCGCAATCCCAGGACTCCATGTCGTCGCATATCCGAATCCGTTCAATGGCCGTCGCCTTCAACGGCTTGTTGATCAAAGCATCGCCCGCCTCGTCAACATTCTTGCTTAAGTCAAAACCGCACATCACAGTTCCTCGCTGACCTCGCAGGTGCCAGCATCCGTAACTTGAAGATATCCTACTCGTTGCGCCCCAACCGTCAACATATGTCCACCACGTTCGACCGTTACCGCCTCGTCCCCGCCATTCCAAAATACCCATCCCGTGCAACCTTCGCCAGGAACACGATACGTCATCAAGGTCTCAGGATCGACGGACCGACGGGTCGTCATCACGCCGGAACTCGCCAAAACGCGCCCGTACAGCGAACGCATCAAGGGTTCGGAAACAGGCACCATCTCCAAGGGAACGGGACTGAAGTAAACCTTGCCCTGCCCCAAGTTGAAGCACGTCAACAACACATTGCCATCATCGCCTCGAACAACAGCCTCGGCACCAGCCAGTGCAACTTGCGCACTGACCTTCAAGGACGATTCTCCAACCTTCACCACCGGCGATTCAAGGGTCTCCATCGGCTCGCATAGCTTCCCCGAATCCGCCTTCACGCCGCACAAACGCTCAAGGCGACCTGCGTCGATACCGCCGCTTGGCTTGTGAGAGATCCCGCCAGTCAACCACAGTGTGCCGCCGGACGAAACATAGGACTCCAACAACCCAAATGTGGCATCGTCAACCACATACGGAATCGGATAAACCAGCAAGCGTACATGTTTCGGCAAATCCCCAAGCATGCTGTCCGTCAACAACGAGAAGTTCACACCATGCCAAAGCAATGCGGAGCTGGCGCGATCCGCCGCATTCGTCATCTTGCTTCGTTGCTCGGCATGGCGCATGTACTCGCCCATCAACACCACCGTGTCTGGCGGATTCTCAACCATTTTAAGCCGTCCGAAGGTCTGTGCCATCCGCTTGTAAAGCCCAGCAGTCGGCCGCGTCGCCCTGGTCGCATGAACCAATCCGCAAGGGAATATCCCTTCCATCGGATCGCGCCAGTGCCAAGACGACATCGCGGCCGCGCCGACTCCGAACGCCTGCGACACCAACAGCCTGAATCTACGGTCGTACTTGGCATCGTCGTCTCCATGGCCCCAGGGATCGCTGGATTTGAACGTCGGATGGTTCTTCGCCCCGCATTCTCCTAGCACCAGTGGCTTGCCCAGGACTCTCAGGTCGCAATCCTTCAGTTCCAGCGGCATCTTCTCTGGCTGTCCATAGTAGTGTCGATCGGTGAAATCCAGGTCTAGGGACGCCAATTGCGGATCGCACGCGCGACTTCCCCCTGCCCATCCCTGCATGAATCCCACGGAAACCAGCAAGTCGCCACGGACATTTTTCGCGGCCTGCCGGTTTGTCTTTGCCCAACGCCGTTGGCAATCGCTTGCTGTCTTCCAGGTTTTGTACACGGCCTGATCGTCCCAGCGCCCTTTTGTCTTTATGGGATATCCCAGTTCCGATTCGAACTCGGGCGTTTCCATCCTCATGGTCGGTTCATTGCAGATGTCAATGCAAAGTCCAGGCACGTCACGATACCGTTCCGCCAATTCAGCCATCCCCGCATTCTGCGGTTCCAGTTGTTTCAAAGTCGGAACATTGCCCCAATTCGGCGCATGGTAGAGGACGATTCCGTGCATTTGAGCCAGCATCACCACTGCGTCGCTCTGCCGCTTTTGCAATTCGGTCTTGAACGGCAGGAAGCATCGGGTCAACCGAAGCCCATGTTCGCGCATCATCTGGAAATCACGATGGAATTGAACAGGAGAACGTCCCGTAATCGAATCGTTCTGCCCCCAGAATGTTTGGCATCCCATCCAGAATCGCGCCTCGCCGTCAATCGTCAGCAACGTGCCGCGACGCCCCAACTTGGGACCACGGGATATCACGTCAGGAGACCAGATCACGATTGCGTTCGACTCGCGATCGACGACCCTCCCTTCGATGGACAACTCAGTCGTCAGCTCAACATATGGAGGACTGTCCGCAGGCACAACCCAAGTCCACTCCACAGGAATACTCCCCCGACCTGTCGTCGAAACTTCCTTCTCAAAGACTTTCAGCGTCTTGTCACCATCGGAAAGCCTCAAGTTGACAACCGCTTTACGGGCGACGCCGCCATAATCGGCAACCTTGCACAAAAGGCGTGCCGATTCGCCTATGCGATAGCATGAGTATTCACCAGTCGTGTTGTGCAGGTACATGCGCCGGAACAAGGCGTCAACAACAGGCAAGAACAGGTCACGCCTGAATGTCGAATCGCCAAACAGATCCTTGTTGTCAACGCCGAATATCGCCCAACTTGATCCTGCGTACGTTCCATCAAAGTTGTGCACGATCGCTCCCGCATGCCCCCTGTGGCGCCCCTCGGCATCCTTGCATTCCAGCAATGGCTGCCAACGGATCCTGTTGGGGCTGAATCCATGCCCATTCAAGCCCAGCTGCGCAATCGCGGACACCCCTGTCAGGGCACCTTCGATCGTAATGTTGGGGAAGAAGCCCTCCACTTCTGGACTCGTTCGAGTCGTCTTGACGTCACGCAATTCGAATGACGGATCGAAAACGCACACTTGCTCTGCCTTGGGATGCATGCAATCGCGGATTTCGGCATGACGGGTATTGATCCAGGGAATGTCCATCTCGCGGATGGAACGGGATGGGTCAACGGCAACCGACAAACCGGCAAGGCAGGCCGAATGCCCGACCATCCGCTTCTCTATGTCCGCAGAAAAACCAAAGGAAAGCGAAGCGACGTTTTCGGGCTTCAGCCGATCATTCATCCCGCCACGGCCAACGCTGGGGTTGTCTCCCCAATAATCGAATTGCGAGGAAGTCAAAATGACCGTTTTCCACTCCTCTGACAAATCAATCGCCTTGTGCCATCGGGAACCGTCAGCCTCGGTTAACTCAAACCAGGCTCTGCGAGTATTAGGACCGCCACGAACCGTAAACTTTACTGCGGACCAATCCTTCGGCAGCCCCTCATTGGACCAGGCAGCCAAGGCGTTATTGTACATCTCCATGTACGGAGTACTAACCTCGTACCCGCGAGAACCGTCAGGACCTGTTACCGCCTTGACTTCCGTCACCGAAGAACCGTAATTCCCGAATCTCCATTGCTCCGGCTCGGGCAAAGCAACAGGAACAAACTCCCCAAACCCCTCGGTGCCAAGAGCTTGTGGAGGTTGCCATTGACCATCGAACTCCACGACAGGAACATCAAACGCATATCCGCCACAGGTCAACATCAAACCGCCTTCGCCCAGAAAATCACAGAGGTTCCGATGTCCGGATATCGGGAAATACGCACCTGTTGGAACAATCAACATCGCAAAGAGATCGGTGTTGAAGATCAATGGATTCCCCAATTCCGACCCCGTAAGCACAATCGGATCGTACTTGCCACGCAACGCCGAACATAACGCCTCGGGATTCGAATGGGAAGGATGCTTCCCGGGCAACGGCAAATCCAACACACCAATCCGAGGACGGACAGGCACGACATCGGTGCGAATCCCTTTGCGCTCAAGCCATTGAGCGGCCGAAGCCTCGTAACTGCGGCGAGACTCGCCATCTAAAACATCACCCTGCGACCTCGTGTACGCACTGGGTTCGGCTCCCTCCTCTATCTGGACATTCGTAAACCAAGCCTCGCCAAAGCCGTACAAGCACAACCGTGCACGAACCGTGCTCGTGCCAGGTGCCAGCGACGGCAATGTGACCGTCAGGCGCTTCCACTCCGTCGTGCCCACAAGCTTGTCAGTGCTATCATTTGCAGCCAAACGCGCTTGCTTGCCGTACAGGCTGAACGAAACATATGCCAGCGAACCCTCACTCAAGCCTCGGCTCTTTACCATCACGCTCATCGTGTACGGAACGCCGCCACGCAGGCCAGTCACCTCCCGGTCAATGATATGCCAGGCACGATCAGCGCCATCCTCGTAACGCCGTGCAAGACGCAAACTCTGGGAATCGCCGTAGCGAACCGAAGGATCAACCCCAATCTCGCATGCGGAAGGTCCGCTATAGCTCCACCCCGTCGGCAACCCCGTACGTGTCCGATACGATGTGAAATCGCCATTGTCAACGTAATTCACAGTCTCGCAAAACGCCATCGAACCTATCGCTATTGCCAACAAAAAATGACGCCTCATTGCCGTCTCCTTTGAAACTCGTTCCGTTACAATCGTCAACTGATGTCCACCACGTTCAATCCTCTCGTCCATCTTTCCAAAATATCTTTCGATATGTAGAAATCAAGCAGTGTTGATGCAACTAAAACCGTCTTGTTCCCCAGCAGGGCATTTTTGTCCGACTTGTCCTGAATGATGAATGACTCGCCCGACCCCGTCCGACCCGTCCGACCCATCCGACCCTGTCCGACCCCGTCCGGCCCCGTCAGCCCCTGTCCGACCAACCTGCTCCGCCACCACCCTCAACTTCTTCCACTTCCTCGCGCGCACTACATTAAGGGGCGGAGGCCCCCTTACGGT
>DBPZ01000055.1:10435-17056 GCA_002305655.1 Lentisphaeria bacterium UBA1407
GACAAACATCGTCAATCTTCCAGAATAGCAACCCATTAGGTAATCCGGATGATTCTTGATGATTTCAGTCTATTAGCAAGCTATTTCCCCATACTTATTTGAGTACGAAACAAAAGTAATCGTAATTTCGACTTGGAACTCTCTAGTCTCCATCTAACCCAACAAGGGGGCACCTCGCGCCAATGCAACGATAGCCGGCAATCCTAAAAATGCAGTTAAAGCCAGCCTATCATTGAATTAACCCAAGCACGACTACCCCAGGTGCCCGTACCTATTTCCCAATCCCGTGGAAGTTGGGTTGGGTTCATGGTTTTACGGATCTGATAATTCTGAATCCGAGCATATTTCCCTTTGAGCCTGGGGGGAGGCAGCATCGATTGGCGGATCGGCATTCGGTTGCTCCAACGTACCAATTCCCTCCGCGTATATTTCTGAAGACGCTTCGTTCGCCCAGGTCTGAGTCGTCTCCGGGATAATTTGCATAGAGGTCCCTGCACCATTCCCAGACATTTCCGTGCATATCGTGGAGTCCGAGTGCGTTGGGCAGTTTCGTTCCCACTTCGCTTGTTCCACGATAGTTGTTGTCCTCGAAATCAGCCCAATCTTTCAGCTTTTCGTAATCGTCTCCGAAGCAGAAAGCTGTATCTGTTCCTGCCCTGCAAGCGTATTCCCATTCGGCTTCAGTTGGAAGTCGATAGGTGTTTTCCGGGAGATCTTCCAATTGATTGAGCCTAGAAACGAAGCGTTGGCAATCGTACCATGTGACTTCTTCCATTGGCCTATTCTCGCCTTTGTAACCTGCACTGGCCTCTGTCGTGCCCATCACTCGTATCCACTGCTCCTGGGTGACCTCGTACTTTCCCATATAGAAGTGTTCTGGGAAGATCTGCACATGCCGTACTTCGATATCCCCTCGCCCTTTTTCGTTTTCGGGGCTACCGATCATGCCTGTCCCTGCTGGAATCAAACGGAAACGCATTCCGATTGAATTGACGACTTCGACGGGGAGTTTTTCGTCATTTGAGACTGTTTTCTGTGCTTGGATCATTCTTTCCGAGCCTTCAGCCAACAGCTCGATTTTCGGGAAAAACGCAGGCTTTGCCTCGATCAATCCCTTTGGAAGCTTTGCCATTTCGTTCATTTCGGGTATGCGCTCACCATGCAATTCAATCTTGAAAGTATCTTTCGCAGTACGTTTTTTCAAGAATGGCTTGACAAGGAATTGTTCGATAACTGCCAGGAGCATGACGACTTCGGCGATCCAAAGCATCCATCTCCATTTTGGGACTTTTCTTGTTGCGAATCGTCTTAGCGCGGCTTCCTTTTCGGCTTGTCGCGTTTCCGGAGACAGATGGAATACAGGTTTTGCCGCTTCGCTTTTCTTGATTTTGAGCGGCTTTTTATCCCGGTTTTCGCTAGGGTTGTTATCCATCTTATTCTCTCCTTGTCATTGTTTTCTCCACATCAGCACCATTCCTGCAGAAGTGAAGAAAAGACTGGGAAGCCCTCCTGCGACAAACGGGGGAAGCCATCCGTTCTTGCCCAGGACGAGGGAGATTTGTCCAACGAGGTAGAAAAGGACAAGAATGCCGATTGCTCCTGCGAAGCCCTTCATGATTTCGCTGCGTTGGTTGGCAATGGTCAAGGCAACTCCAAACAGGGCGCCGACCAGGCTGGCAAGGGGGAACGTCAGGTTGTGCCAGACGATTGTTTTCAGGTGCCTTTCGACTTGTTTGGAAGGTTTGATCTCGGCAGTAAGCATTTGCCATGCGTCTCGAGTTGAGATTGCCTCGTCCAGCTTTCCTTGTTGCATCAGATCCTGCGGCGTTTCGCGGCACTCAAGTTTATGTTCCTTGAACGGGGTTGCAGGGACGGAGATCGATTCGTCAACGGATCGCAGGTGGCGTTGGATGCTACCATCCTTGAACGTGCAGACTCCATCTTCAAACGTAGCCGTGGTAGCGGTCAGGAGCCATTGTGTGCGGCCCGCATCGTCAAACTGCCTCACGACAATGTTTTTGAGTTGTCCAGCCTCGTTGATCTCAGAGCAGTACCAATCGCGCTTGGCTTCCTTGTTGGAAAAAGCAATCGCATTGGGCTTGCTTTTTTTCTTTTCCAAGTATTTTTTGCGGATATTTTCAGCGTTGTTGAGTCCTGCCGCCCCCCATGCTTCACCGATTCCAACAACGCACAAGGCGGCGATGACGGCCCAGATCCATACGGGGATTGCGCAGGTCATCAAGGACATCCCTGCGGCCCGCATCGCACACAATTCGTTGTTGCGCCCCAGCATGACGGTCATGAAGCTTGCCGCCAGAAGAACTGAAATCGGAATCACATTCACAAGATTGTGCGGCTGGAGGGACAGGAAATAAACCGCAATGGCATGGAATGGAACATCCTTCGACATAAAGTCGGGGAGGTCGTCAAAAACGTTGTTGACAAGGAAAAGAAAAGCGAATGCGGCAAGCGAGCACACGAAAGGAATGGTGAATTCCCGAAAGACGTGCTTGAAAATGAGCCAGGATGGTCTCCGCGATTGGGTCACGATAGGTCTCCGCTTATCAAGACCTGTTTTTGACAAGCTTGACCTTCGCCATTCGCGTGCCGGTCAGCAGCTCCTGAATCGAACGTCCACCGAGGACAAGAAATATCGGCGTGAGGATCCCGAAGATCATCATGAAGAAACAATAGAAGAAGACGCGCCCCATCCAGAAGGGCTGTCCATCGCGGCGAATGAGAAAGATGCCCCAGTAGCGTTGTCCGACAGTCTGCGTCGTAAAGGTGATTTGAAGCAGGTAGTAAAGGAAAACGGCGAAGAAAATGGCGGTCATGCAAACGTAGGCGCCGTTTGCTTGATTTAGGGTTCCCGCCCTGAAAAGTCCCATGCAAGCAAAGAAGATTGCGATTGCAATTGCAAGCAAGATGACCATATCCGTGAGTATTGCCATCAGCCTGAGTGGCGCGGAGGCGGATGGATATGTTTCGAGCCTGGTGCTGACGAGCCCGGTTCCTCCGACAAGCTCAGGAGCCTTGAGCGTAACTCTCGCAACCAACTTTGACCAAGCCGACCTTTCCTGCTTCAATACTTCAGCTTCCTGTTGAGCAAGCAGGATTTGCTTAAGGAAAGGGAGGTTGACGCACTTGTCCCACTTGGCGATCAGCGTGCTCCTGACCTGATCCATCGCCTTGATTTTTCCGCTTTCCGCCCATTTGATCAGGGTTTTCTGATCCGCCGGCGGCAATTCCTCGCCTTCGACAGTCTTGACTATGTACAATCTCTCGCTGGTCATTTTCGCTCCTTTCCAAATGATGTCAATCTTTTTTTCGCCTCAAATCAAGTTTAAACGCAAAAAAAAGACCCTTGATGATTTGACAGACTACGACAACTGTATAACATAACCCAAAGTGACAAAAAAGGCGGGGTTCCCTTGAGAAATTCTTGAAAAAATCGGCATTACAACCAAATTACGGTTTTATGCTAGCATTGTAGCAACCAGTAACCAAAGGGAAGAACAATGACAGAACCAAATGAAAATATGGGTTTTACGAATCGCCACACGTGGGTGTTGCCGGACATGGAGTCCGGAACCGCGCTGATTGGAATCACGGAATACTTGGCGAACAAATTGGATGCCATCGAGAGCTTGGACATGCCCGTGGCGGGTGACGAACTCGACATGGATTCGTTTTGCATCCACCTGCACTTGACAAAGAAGATCCATCACCTGCGCTCTCCGTTGAGCGGTCGTGTCCTTGAAATTAACAAGGAAGTTCTTGACACGCCCGCGTTGATCCATCGCGACCCCTACGCCAATTGGCTGTACAAGATGGAATTTGACGATCCTGACGAGCTTGAAATGCTCTTGGACGCGAGTCGCTACACACGTTTCATCGACCAGCTATGAACTTGGAATCGGGGTCTTCAGGCGACGGAATCCTGTGTCGTTGGCAGTTGCGCTTGGCGGCTTTGGCTCTAGGCTGGGTGTCTCTGCTGCTGATTTTCGGCGTAGTCCTCCTGTATCCTTTTCTGGCGGGACGCTTTTACATTTTTTGCATCCCGACCACATTGTGGTTTTTGGGCAGTGCATTTTCAGGTCATCGCCTGATGTTGCTGTCATCTGGGGCTGCGTTGTTCCTGTCTCCGTTTGTGACTTGGAACGAGCGTCTTTTTGAGTTGAATGCGTACATTGACTTCATGTCATGCCTATGGTGCATGTCATGCATTTGGTTTGCGTTCCAGATGACGAATGTAATCAGGTCGCTGGCTCATCGCTCGAATTACGATTGGCTTGTCCGGCTAGGCGATACGAACCGGAAGATCCTGTTTTTTTTCTTCATAGCTCCACTATGTGCGCTTATGGTTGCCTTAGGAATTCTGGATCGAAGCTGGAGCATGATTTTTTTAAGTGGTTTGACTGAACTGCTTGTGGCTTGGGCGCGGATTACGTATTGGCCGTTTGTTTTGATTGCCTTTGTGTTGTTTTCCCAAGTCAAGCTTTGCGTGTCTTCCGTGATAGCGTGTCAGTTGGAGATACGTGATTTGTATCAAAATAGAAATAATGAGGAAAAAGAAGAGAATGAGCACAACGTTGATTACGGCGCTTGATGTATCGTCCATGGACGATGCCTTTGCAATTGTGGATCGCCTAGGCGATTCAGTGACTTGGTACAAGGTAGGGAAGCAATTGTTCACACGCTTTGGGCCTGCCGTCGTCGAGGGCTTGAAATCCCGAGGGAAGCGTATTTTCCTGGACATGAAGTTTCACGACATTCCGAACACGGTCGGTCAGGCGGTGCGTTCTGCCGCCGCAATCGGGGCGGATTTGTGCAATGTCCACGCATCTGGCGGTCCCGCGATGCTGCGCGCCGCCGCAGAAGCATCTGCCGAAACGGGTATTATGGTGACAGCGGTGACGGTGCTTACCTCAATGGACCAAGGTGAGTTGAATGCCATTGGGCTGGAAGCGACTCCTGCCGAGCAAGTCGTTCGATTGGCGACATTGACCCGTGATTGCGGCCTGGCCGGCGTTGTTTGCTCGGCCTTGGAAATCCCCTTGGTCAAATCCGCTTGCGGCGACGACTTTGTCCTCGTCGTCCCGGGAATTCGTCCTGCCGGCTCAGCCAAGGGCGATCAGAAGCGCGTGATGACTCCTGCCGAAGCCGCCCGTGCCGGCGCGCAATTCATCGTGGTTGGCCGCCCAATCATTGCGGCGGAGGATCCCGTTGCGGCGGCAAATGCCGTCAATGCCGAGATTCAGGGTGCCTGATCAAAGCTTACCCTTTGATGAGGGATGTCAGGAAGCCCTTGGGGAAGAACAGCATAATCGCTGCGATAATCGTGAGGACTTCAACCCACTTGATGAAGCTCTTGTTTGACATCTTTCCGCTAAGGAAAATCCCCGCCCCTGCACCGACCAGGATGGCGGGAGCGAGCCAAGCGTTGAAAGCCAGGCTGTCAACGCTGATCATGCCCCGATAGACCATAAACGGAACCTTGCACCAGTTGAGCACCACAAAATACCAGGCGCTCGTTCCGATGAATTCGTCCTTCGGAAGCTGCATCAACAGCAAGTAAACCAGAATAACGGGACCTGCGGCATTGGCAAGCATCGTCGTCACCCCGGCCAACAAGCCAAAGCCGATGGCAAGCAACAACACCGAAGGACGTCGTGGATCCTGACTTTCAACGAGGCTATGCAGCCGTCCCTTGAAGGCATTCATCACCACCAGCGCCAAGACAATGACGCCGGTGGAAATCCTGATGACCTGGTCGTCCATCCAAGGGCGTCCGAGCAGAAAGAAGCCGATGACGATTCCCGCAAAGGCAGGAGGGAATAGCCTGAAGAGGATTTTCCAGTTGGCATGTCGTCGGAAATGGATTACTCCCAATGTATCGCCGAAAATCAGCAGCGGCAGGAGGGCGCCGGTCGCCATTTTAGCCGGCAGCACACTAGCCATCAGGGGCACCGCCAGAGTCCCCAAACCCGGAAGACCGCATTTGGAGGCTCCGACGACTAGACCGCAAATGCACGCAAATACCCAACCGCCAACTGAGAGATCGTAGGCACCCATGTCGTAATTACGCCAAAGCACCCTTCAGTTCATTCGCCTGGGTCAAGCCAACGAATTTCTTTGCCGGTTTGCCGTCCTTGAAGACAATCAGGGTCGGGATGGACGCAATGTTGAATTGCGCCGCGACTTCGGGATTGTCGTCAACATTGACTTTACCGAATACGACTCCCGTCATTTCGCCAGCCAACGTTTCGAGGATGGGTGTCTGCATTCTGCAAGGAGGACACCAAGGCGCCCAGAAATCGACGAGCACGGTTCCAGTTTTGATGGTTTCCTTGAAATTATCTTTAGTAAGATCGATTAGTTTTCCTGACATAGTTTCACTTTCCTTCTGTTTGTGTTTTGTTCTTTCAGATTAGACTGAAAACATGATAATATCGTCTTGGTTTTGTGGAATGCGAAAAAGTAGGACAATAAATTTTCACGGATGTTCCATAATGCGCCTACCATCGCCGAAACGGCTGAGGAATTGTTGCCTATCTGCAAAACCACCCCGAAGCCAAAGCAAAAAATCATCGGTTTCGTACTCAAAAGATAGTATGTTTT
>DBPZ01000109.1 GCA_002305655.1 Lentisphaeria bacterium UBA1407
GCTCGCTGTGATTGTATGCCAAAGATATGTTCTATCCGTGAACGCACTTTTGACCTCGTGCGATTACCTCGTTTTTCCCATTCGGTTAAAGGCTTATTCCGATAGCCCTTGCGTTGCAAATGTGCACGATACCCTTGTTTTTTGAGGTTCGCCTCTTTCTCCTGCGAGCGATAAGCACTATCCGCATAGACATCTTTACTGGTATTATTTTCATCCAAAATCGCCTCAAAAACATTGCTGTCGTGTACCGAAGCGTCTGTTACTTCATAATCACGCACAAACTTGTGCTTGACATCCACCTGAATATGATTTTTATAGCCGTAAAAATTCTTGCCGTTTTTCTTTACCCAGCGGGCATCAGTGTCTTTTTGCCGCTTTTTTGCATCTGACCAATTCTCAACTGGCGGCTCATCCTTTTTTATTGCCTCGTTTTCCTCCCTGCTGTTGCGTTGTTTCGGCACGGAAACGATTGACGCATCGACAATTTGACCTTTTTTTGCCATAAACCCGTTCTTCCGCAAATATCCGTCAAACCAGTCAAACATCTCTCGCACCAGTCCGGCATTGCCCATCTGCTCGCGAAAAAGCCAAATCGTTTTTGCGTCCGGAACTCTATCCCCAAGCGAAAGTCCAAGAAAACGCATAAAACTCAAACGGTCGCGAATCAAGTATTCAGTGCTGTCATCGCTAAGGTTGTAAATGGACTGAAGGACCAAAATTTTCATCATCAAAATAACATCAAATGGCGGACGTCCGCCAACATTATCGGTTCGTTTTTTTCGAATGACCTCCAGCTTAGAGCGAAACTCTTCCCACGGGACATATTCGTTGAATTTTTCTAACGGATCACCGTTTTTGCTCAACTCATCCATCCGAAACTCGACATCAAATAGTCCGTTTTGCATATTGCCTCCAAGTTTTATTTTACTTTGGAGATAATATAGCACAAAATTCGTAAAAATCGAATTAAATATTTTATTATCAATAAGTTCCATTTAATTTTTATGCAGTTTTACCAAAATAGGTTTTTAGAGATACCCTTTACAAGTCAAAACACTCAGGATTTATTAGGAATTGGGCATTCCCGAACAAATGCTCCGACTTTTCCTTCCAGGGTTGCGTCACGAAGAACCTGTCTCCGCTTTAACGAAGTTCCTACAGTAATTTATTTTTTGTCATTTGCAAGCTGTCTACTTATTTTATACGGGCAAATCCAAAATCTGCTCTGCAATAATCCAAGCCTGTCTGCCCTCAGTTTTCCTGATCCATTGGTCGAGATGGCAACTGGTTCAGTGTAAAATAATTCCAGAGCTGCTGCCTTGATTTTTGAACAACTCCCGTTAATCTTTTTGTCATATGTACTAGAAAATTTATATGCAGTGCTTATTTTAGGTTGTGAATCTAAGCTTATGAATATGGTGAGCATGTCAAACTAAGTTTTTATAGATGGCAAGGGAATTAGTGATTCGATTGGAATTAAGTGGTGGCGAGTCGTTGCATTTAGGCGCTCGCGGTCGTCGTGCATGTCGAAGTTTACATGACTTGAGCGTGATGATTGACAGCCGTTGTGTTTCGGCTCCTTTGGACAGTTGCGGGAGCATCTTGTTTGACGGCGAATTGCGTTCGGAATACACTGGTTTGCCGCGACGTGGCGGTGTTGCCCGTACGGGGATGTCGTCAGACGGTCGTTTTGCGGTATTGACTGATGTGGCTTACTTGCCGTATCAGTCAGGCGAGTGGCCGATGATGCTTCGCTTGGGGATGTTGTCTGGCTTGTCTCGTGGCCAATCCATCTTTCCGGTTCATGGTGCGTTGCTGGAGACGGGAGGGGGGCATGGAGTGTTGTTGTTTGGTCGCAGCGGGATCGGCAAGACGACGACGGTATCCCGTTATCGTGCCGCCGGCGGTGTCTGTCGTTCGGACGACTTCAACTTATGCCAATGGGATGGTCGTAATTTGATTGTGTATCCGATGCCGACGTGTTCTTACTACTGCGTCAATTGGACTCCTCAATTGCGTTATTCGTATTCTCCAGGTGTTGTGATTGATGGTTTGTGGTGGTTGCAGCGTGGTGACCGTGAGTCGGTGGTGCGCGCCCCTGAGCATGAGTGGTTGGCTGCGTTGGCTCATGCGATTTCCTTTCATTGGATATGGGTATTTCGGTCGTTGCCTGCTAAGCCGAAGCGTGAATTTGGGGAGCGGGTATTGGATTTGGCATTGACTTTGAAGGCGGCTTTCGCTCCCGAGTCATTGCTGGCGAGTTTGGATGGTGACATAATGGACGTGTTTCGACGATGAAATTGAATGAGACGATCATATTTAGGCGGGATGGGGAAGGTGCGCTGTTGTACAATCCCGAGGACGGGACACTGACTAGGGTGAATGCGACGGGCGTGTTCATCTGGCGTTGCCTCGGGGCGGGGCTTGGCGAGGACGAGATCGTCTCCAAGTTCGAGTCCGCCCTGGGAGACAAGGCACCTGCCGACTTGCGTGGTGAGGTGAGAAGGTTTCTGGGGATGCTGGCAGGAAAAGGGTTCCTTTTTGGGTTTAGCGGCGAGCGAATCGAGATGCCCATGGTGTCGTTGGACGCGACGAGCAGCAGCATTGGTTCGGCAAGCCGTCCGTTGTACGAATTGCGCAGCATGCAACGCGTGTTTGTTCCTGGTGATGCATTGGTGCTTGAGGAGCGTGCTTTTGAGTCGTTTGTCCCAGGTGATATCGTGGCATTTTATCCCAAAGGTCGCGGCGAGGCTGGAATTGTTCATCGGATGATAGGTCGCGATACCAATGGTTTGATTACGATGGGAGAGAACAACGATTCGCAAGACAGCCATCGTGTGACTGAGGATGACGAACCGCATTTGGTTGTTGCTCGGATTCGTCCTGACGGAGTTCGTCTTGACACACGGAACGGCAGGTCGGGGATGCGTCAATTTCGTTGGAACCGATTCCGGCGCTGTGTCCGCTGTTTCGGTGCACGTCTTGTAAATCCTCTTCTGCCATTGATGTTTTGGCGTTGCGTGCCTGAGGAATCGGTCGCAGTTGGCGATGGCGTCCAATATTATCACAACCGGAAGTTGATAGCCGTACGGAGTCCTGCTGGAGTTGAGTTCATTCCGATATGGAACAAATTCCGTTTTCGGATTGACGACTGAGCCAGTGCTTGTCTTGTTTATCCGGAGGATAGAATGAGGCGATTTTTATCCATTGTGTCACGGATGTCCTTTACTGCGTTACATTCACGCACACTGTATGTATCGGTAGCCGGAGACGATGGTGGCGACGGGAGTTCGTCTCATCCCTTGGCGAGTTTGGTACGTGCTTGCGATGTTGCTCGGGGATTGCGCAAGTTTGGCGAGGTGTCATCGAAGGAGCGTATCATCATCGAATTGGGTCATGGTACGTATCGCTTGTCATCTCATTTGGAATTAGGCACCATGGACAGTTTTGCGGAGTACAAAGGTGTTGGTTCGGTTGTATCTGGTGGTATTGAGCTGCGTGGTTTCAAGGAATTGGACGTTCAACCGGTGAAGGTTCCGTTGGATCGTGTTGCAGCGAAATCGATTCAGGAATTGGTTGCTTAAGGTTCGAATGAGCTGAGCGTACTACTGGGTTGCCAGTCAAACAGATGTCAGGAGTGAAGATGAGAACGAGTGCATTATTGACTTTTTTGCTGATGCCTGTAGTCGCGATTGGTTTTGAAGTCGTGGGCACATCAGGCGCTCGTGCGGAGATTGTGCTTGATGCCGATGCGCCTGCCCCGATTGTGCATGCCGCAGCCGAATTGCGCCATTGGGTCAAGGAAATCACGGATGTTGAGCTGCCGATTGGCGATGGCAAGTCCGGGTTGCCGAACAAGATACGCCTGACTGTTTCGCAAGAGGTATTGGACAAGTATCCGCAGAAATCGCAATTCCTGGCTGGAAACGATGGTTTCGGCATCAGCCTTGACGGATCGGTTCTGTATGTATTCGGCACTCAGCCAAAGGGCGTTCTGAATGGAGTGTACGAGTTGCTGTTCCTGAACACGGATATCATTTGGGCGCGACCGAACCTTGAATTCGGGACGCTGTTCACGAAGAGTTCCAGCCTTTCCTTTATGGTAACGGATTGGGTTGACAAGCCATGCTATCTGATGCGTGGGTGGCAAACCAGATATGGAGCCACTGACGTGGAATTCAATTGGGCAGTCAGGAATCTCTCCAATTGGTCCTCGTATTCGACCATGAAAACCCAGCCGCTGAACGACAAGTGCGGCATGCTCAAGGAAGCCTACTTCGGCCATAACGTGACCGGATTGTACATCACCCCGGAAAAGTTCTTTGACAAGCATCCGGAATACTTCTGCGAGATCAACGGGAAGCGAGTACGCCCGACAGGAGCACATAGATCCCAATTGTGCTTCTCAAACCAAGACATGATCCAAGATTTCATCAAGGAATTCGACCGGTTGGTGGACGCTTGGCCGGGAAGCGAAATGTACGGCGTGTTCGCAGAAGACAACTACGACAGATGCCGATGCAAGAGCTGCGAGGCAGATATCCTGCTCCCCGATGGAAAAGTCCTGAAATCCGATAGCAGTAATTTCTATTCGACCAGGTTTTTCCTATTCGTCAACCAGATTGCCCGTCATGCCAAGCAAAAGTACCCTGGAATCAAAGTGTCCACGTACGGATACTTTTTCACCGAAATCCCGCCCGCGATTCCTGTCGAGGACAACATAGTCATCCTTCTGTGCCCGATCACCAAGAACGTCAAGTACCCGGTCACAAGTCCGAAAAACAAAACGACCTTCAACAAGATGCAGGGATGGCTGGAGAAAACGAGCAATATCATCATCTACGACTATTACGGATTGACAAGGGTCTATCCCAGGCCGGCGGACCTCACCGTGGCGGCAGATTACAGGTACCAGTACGAAAGGGGAATCCGATATACCCATTCGGAAATCATGAGCGATGGCGTCAACCGAACCGACCCAGAACGGGATCTGGGAATCAAGACCTGGGACGGAAATTCAATCTACTACTGGGTGATGTCCAGGCTTGCCTGGAATCCCTACCAAAACCCGTATGAATTGCGCCAAATCTACCTGAACCGCGTCTTCAGCGAGGCGGCGGACGATGTGAAACGATACCTGGATATTACGGAATACGTGTGGCACAAAAATGGAGAACCTTCGTTTTGGTCCACGGAACCCGACCACTCATGGAATACGATGTGCATTCTCGATCTAGTCGATGAGGCGAAGGAAGCCCTCAATCGCGCTAAGTCGCGGAAACTGTCTGACAAGTCGCGCAAGATGCTGATGGCATTGGCCAAGGGACTTGAGGACAATCCTGTTCTTGAGTTCAATCAATTGAGAAAGGAAATTGAGTCGAACCTTCAGTCCCATCCTGAAAAATACGTGAATCTACTGAAGAACAGTCGTTTTGAGGAATTGCGTCCGATTGTTGAAGGCAAAGCGCCATTGGATTGGACGGTGTCGGTTTTCGAACATTGGAATTTCTGGAAGGATTTCAGCTATGGGACGGCTGGCTATTCGACGAACGAGACGGACAATTCGAAGGCTGCGAGCATGACAGGCGTTGAGCATGCATTCTACATCCAGACATTGCCTGTCAAGGAAGGCGAGAAATACTTCACGCGTTGCAAGGCAAAGCTTGAGCAGTCGCCCGATCGTGCCCAGTTGACGGCGCGCTGGCAGGATGACGGGCACAGGTGGGTGTGCGTCGCATACAACCGGGATTTTTATCCTCATGAAGTCAAGTATGGCGAATGGCAGGAGTACAAGGGCTTTTTCGTCGTGCCAAAAGGTGCAACCAAGCTAACGCTTTTGCTCGGAACCAGGAATGCAAAGGGCACCATCCATTTCGATGACGTTGAATTGTACAGGATTCAGGATTGAGCTGCCGCAACGGCTGTAGGAATCGCGGTTTAGTTTTCGAGCCAGGCTGCCTTTGCGAAGAGGGCAGTATTCTTGGTTGGCTGGATGCCGCCGAACCATTCCATGTACCGGAGTCTTCTGTTGGCGTCGTTGTCGTTTACGAGGCAAGCCAGTTTGAATGTTTCGTTTGTTGCTCCCGTCAACCTGATCTCCTTGAGTGGGATCAAGGCGTAGTAGTGAGTTCTATTGTTGACTCGTGTAACTTTGCAGATTGAGTTTGGGAGTTTTCTTCCAGTCATTGAGCCACCTTCGCCGGGGTAGATGTGATTCCAAATGATTGCCGATTTGTCCGGCAATGCCGAGAGAGTGAATTCCACGTGCTCTCCGCGTTGATTGAGCAATCCGACTTGGATGCAGTCGTTTTGCCAGACGAAGGCATTGATTTTTGGCGTGCAATGGTCGTTGTCTTGGACTTCGGCCTGGATTTCGAGCTGATCGTCCTTGCGTAGGAATGTAATTTTCGCCGAGAGGTCGGCTGGTCCTTGCCATCTTGGGATGTTTGGGTCGAAGACAAGTTCCCGTAATTGCTCGGGTTTTTGTAGGGTGATCACTGCTGGGGTTTGGGTTCCGATATGCAAGTGGATGTGGCTGTCCCCGTCATCTTTGCTTGCAGTCTTGGGTGCATGGGTGATGGCGTCGGGCTTGCATTCTAGGTAGAAGGGATTGTAGTCGCAACTGAATGAGATCAAGCCGTCCTTGGGAACCAGGGTCGATTCGTTTCCGTAGAGGTCGATTTTTCGTATGGATTCTGTCGCCTGGAGCGTGATTGTTGTTTTGTCGCTTTGCGACCAGCAGACATAGATATCGCGATTTTGCCCTGAGAATCGGAAGGTTTCCATGATTTCGGCTAGCTTAGCAGTCGGTTTTGGCGATGTATTAGCGAGCAATCGGATCATGTTGTTGTAGGCAACGAATGAGGGTTTTGGTTGGTTGTCAACGGTTACGAGTCCGAAGGAATCATCTCCACCGATGTACTTGTCCGCATAGTCTTGAAGCATGAACCAGATATAGTACTCTGCGTTTCGTGCTTTTGTGATCGTGATTTTCTTGACGAGTTCGTTAGCTTGGATTATGGCGAGTCCCGAGTCCGCGTAGTAGGATCGGTGTCCTGCTTCGGAGTTTCCGGTTGGCTTGTTGTCGGGGATTGTTTCGAGCCATTGGTCAAGTTGCTTGAGGTTGACGAGATGGCTTCTTGTGTCTTCGTGTCCGTGGTAGCAAGCGATGTCGTAGAAGGGGTAGTTTTCGGTGATCACCCGTTTTGTGAAATCTTTTTTAGCTCCCGGGTGCGAGATGACGAGTCCTCCTGTTGCCACCTTGATATGCGGTGCGGCTTTCTTGATGATCGGGTAGATGACTTGTTGTGATTTCAGGTAGTCCTCAGTAGTCCCCGGGAAGAATCCAAGGTTTGGCTCGTTGAACCATTCGAAGAACTTGCATTTCGGGAGGGTTGCCAGGAAGTTTGCGAGGGTGGCGATATGCTCCTTGAACTCATCGTGATATCTGTTGATTTCAGGACCTCCTGCCCATCCCGGGACGCTTCCTGCGTATGAGAAGAGCAGGTCGATATTGGCGTTTGCGTGCCTTTTGTAGACTTCCCTATGTTGCTGGTATCCGAAATCGTTTCCCCTGTGGAGTTCGAGGAATGTTCCGATTGCGTTTGCCCGAAGCAGGTCGATTCCTAGTTGGCGCATCCATTCAAGATTGACTTCTTCTTCAGCGATAAAGTTTCTGATGCCTTGGTCTTCGATGCCAAACCACATTGGTTGCGAGTTGATTCTGCGGTTGTTCGGGATGAAGATTCCGAGCCATCCTTTGTGGGCGGATTGCAGGTTTTCGGAGTCGAAGGTGCATTCAAGGGGATAGGAACCTTGCACGTCAAATGTGCCTAGCTGGAAGTTGACCTTGGTGACCTCGTATGGGGGGATGTTGATGCTGTGCTCGACTTGCCTGATTTGTTGCCCCTGGAGAGTTTTGACTCGAAGGGTAGCCTTGCCGGACAGCGGGGTGGGGCGGTTGTTTCGGAAGATGAAGGTCCTGGAGACATGCTGGTTGGGTAGGTTGCCAAGGTTTTCATAGACGGGTTTGATGTCGACGGTTGCCTTGTCGGAATGGATGATTGCCCTTAGGTCATCAATGAGGATTTGTCCTTCAATTGGCTTTGGGAATTGGAATTCGATTGCCCTGAGTTGGATTGGGAAGGCGATTTCGCCGAAGTTTTCAATTGTCTCTGAGTTGACGTTGATTCTATATGTTTCCCATTGGTTTCCTTGTATTGCGCATGGTTTTGTGGTAAACGTTTTGCTTCCAAATCTGTCTCTGAGCTTGAGGATGACCATGCAGGTCAAGTTGTTTGGATTGGCATCGAATTCGTATGCGACTGGACTCAATGCCGGTGAGAAGACGGAGTTTTTCTCGAACCAGAGGATGCTGTTATCTTCGACGACGAGGACTTGCAGGACGCCTGTCCCGCCGTCTGGCCTGCTTTTGTCGGGTTTTGCCCCAAAGCCGAGTTGTCCCGGGAGGACCATGTGTCCTGGTTTTCGGCCCTTGATGGCGTCGCCCATCCAGCTTGAGAGATCGGCGAAGTCGTCGAGCATGGCTCGTGCCTGGAGATGCTGAGGAATGGTCGGTGCGCCGCTGTCGATCTGGATGAGGAAAGGCTTGGTGTCAACCAGGGTTCCCCAAGGTGGTTGAGTTGGCGGTCCGACCAATCGCGCGTTTGGCCACGATGAGTCGTCGAAACCTATTTGCTCCCAGTCGGTTGAATTGTCATTTGGGATGGCTTTCCAGGTCGTATCTGTGTTGATGGCGATGATTTTCGAAGGCGTTTTGATTTCGAGCCTAGCCATCAGCCCTGCGACGCTGGCGCCATTTCTGACTGTCGCAGTGATGATGTTTTGTCCTTGCTTGAGGAGTTTTGTGACATCGATTCTGGTTGTGCGCAGGGAACCGGCGTTTGGACTCGTCTCGATTCCATTGAGTTTTGGGAATGCGACATCATCGGCGACGAGGAAGAGCTGCGCCTGCTGGGGTGCTTCTTCGAGTTCGAAGGTTTTTCTGAAGAGAACGACAGTGTTGTCTTGAGTCGGTTTCGCCTCCCAGATCCATCCTGGCTGTTGTGCCAGGATGGGCGTCACGGCGCAAGGAGTATGCAAATGAGTCTGGCTAGTCTTTTCATCGATCTGCTTATCGCGTGTGTCTTGCGACGATCAGTTGCCCGGGCTCGATTGTTGCCGGGAGCTTGTCCAGCGAACCGTCTGGTGTTGCGATGGCATCGATAGTCCATTCTTCTTTTGCCTTGAAGTTGTCGAGCTTGTATTGGTTTGGCGTATCGTTCCAGAGGACGACCGCCATTGTGTTTTGGTTGACGAATGATGTTGCGATGATGTGCGGGTCGCAGGAATCAATTTCGTCATTGTCAACGAATGTTCCGAGCAGGAGTTCGTTTGCGAATTGCTGTCTCAACGATGCGACTTTAAGTGCGTATTCACGTGTTTGCTTGTATTTGTCGCTGAGTATGTCATCGCAATCCGCCTGGTATCTGATTTCCATTTCTGGTCTGAATCCGAATGCGAGTGCGTAGTTTGAGAGCCTTGTCGAAATATGCGGATTTGGGTTTCTTGTCGTGATGACGTCATTCGGGAAGCAATATTTGAAAAGTGCGGGGTAGTTGATTCTTCGCACGACATGTGGGTTGTCGTGTGCGTCCGCATAATCTCCAGGCGCTGATGGTGTGACTTCGCATGAATGCACGGCGTCCAGATATCCGGAGTAGATGTCGTTGATGTGTTCTGACATGAATGCGAAGTTTGGGTTGATATGTTTTGCGTGGGTTTGGAGCGAGTTGAGGAGTTGTCGCCTGCCGCCTGTGTTTGCGAGTGCTGGGTTGTCTTGTTTATGTCCGTGCGACTTGTCGAAGCAGACATATGGGATGATTCCTCCGATTTGGTCGTACAGGCATCCATCTGGTCCGAGGCTTGCGAGCCAGTCTTGTCGTCTTAGCATCAGGTCGCGCCACTCTGGTGTTGACGGGCAGGCGATGGCGAACATTTTTCTCGAGAAGTTCTTGAGGAAATCCGATTGATGGGATTTGTTGTAGAATTCGACGTATGGGCTACCCCAGATATTTTTTGCGCAGATGCGTTTTCCCTCTTTGTTTCTATAGTAGTCCGACGATTCATCGATCAGGTGTCCTTGATAGTACAGCGTTACGTGTCCACCTTCATTTTGTACTTTCTTGATATTTTCCTTGAGTGTTTGGGTTCCTCCGAGTGTCGGGCTGACTTCGAGGTCTGGGTATTGGTTATCGTGTCCTGAATGGTACCAGCCGAAGAGTCCGAGGGTATCGCATCCATGTGCCTTTGCGAGTTCGTAGAGTTTCGGGAGTGTGTGATAAGGCCACATTTCGTAGCCATACTGTTGTTTGTTGATGACGAGGAAGTATCCTGCCATTTTTCGGATCCAGTCTGGCTTGACGTGTTGTGGTCTGTATTGGTTCATCCAGTTCGCGTAGTTTTTGGCGCCCTTGTGCCAATCGCCTTTGTAGAAGTGAAGGACTGCTTCGGGTGAATTGAATTTTCGTCCAGGTTCGAGGCAGATGATTCTTGTGAATTCGAGGGTGATGAATTTTCTGTTTGCTTCTCCGCGTTGCGTGATTTCGTTAGGATAGAAATCGCTGTCATGGGCAGTGAGGAAGAGCGAATTTTGTTCGTCTGTCAGCGCCTGCCATTGCATTGATGCTTCGCCTGGGTAGACATGAGTTGCGGTGTTGGGGGAATTTTCGCGATGCTCCCTCATGTCCGCCAGCCGGGCAGGTGCGTTCTGGATGCGGAAACCAGCTTGGAATGGCATCAACAAGGCGGGGGGCAAGCCAGTGCCCAAATCGGCGATCTTGCCGACGACTGGGTAGGTGAAGTCAAGGATCCTGGCTTGGGAGCCGTTGTCGATCGAGGCATCGAAAACGAGTGTATCGTCGACAATCGTCGCCTTGAGGCTAAGTCTGATTGGGATTGTGAGTTGGTGTTGTCCATCGAAGAATTCCAGGGTTTCGTACGTGAATTCGATGGCGTTAGATTGCTTGAAGACTTTCGGCTTTACGGCATCCTGGCATATGGTGACTTCCTTGTTTTCACCGAGTTCGATCGTCATTCTGAAGGGAGTTTTTGGCGTTTCGGCAAGGATGCTGTTTTTCGCGCAGTCGGTGTTGGTGAAATCGACGAGTCTGCCGTATGCATCGAAGGTGGCTTTGATCGGGTTGCTTGCGATGGTGAAGTTCATTTTTGCCTCTAGTCTTACGGGGTTAGATTCTGACGAAGGACCAATTAAGTGGGGTTTCGTTGTCGTACGGGAGGTATGCGTGAAAGATTTTTGGGTTATTGTCGAAGATCAAAGGCATGAAATACCTGTCTCCTTCGTAGAGATTAAGTTCTAGGAGCTTGTCCCTTGGGATCCACTCGAGCGGTCCCTCGGCGCTTTTAGGCTGCACAGTGCCGTCAAAGGCGGTAATCAGGAAGATGAAAGCGAGCCAATTTTGGCCTTTGGGACCGAAGCCAGTCCAATTGACGGTTCCCCTGAGAGTCATTGCGGTGACGTCGATATTGGCTTCTTCCTTGATTTCTCTAATCATGCAGGTAGCGACGTCCTCGTTTGGGAGCATGTGCCCGCCCAATCCATTGTACTTGCCATATTGTTCATCGTTGGTTCTGGCGATTCGATGGGTCATCAAGACGTCGTTGCCGTCAGGCGACAGGATATAACCCAAGGTGCTCATGATGGGGCAGTACTTTTCGGACATTTGGCTCTCGGTGAAGTTTGTGTTTTGTGGATGCGAGACACGTTAGCTAGTAATGTGCCTCGAACCTGATGAAAATCAAGTTTTCTGGCATGTGGACAGCAATCAATTTACTCCACTTCGTTGCACTGTGCAGAGGACAGGGTCGGACGGGTCGGACGGACAAATCTGCCCTGCTGCGGAAGACGACGGGTTAGGTACGGGCACCCGGGGTGGTGTCGGGGCACCCGGGGTGGTGTCGGGGCACCCGGGGTGGTGTTTGGGGCACCCGGGGTGGTGTTTGGGGCACCCGGGGTGGTGTCGGGGCACCCGGGGTGGCCTGGATGCACCCGGGGTGGCCTGGATGCACCCGGGGTGGTCTGGATGCACCCGGGGTGGTCTGGATGCACCCGGAGTGGTGTTTGGGGCACCCGGGGTGGTCTGGATGCATCCAAGGTGGCATGTTACATCGCGTTGGCTAATCCTCGAAAAACCACTCTGGGAGCCATGACGAAATTTTCGCGGTTTCGTACTCAAAATACATGTGACATGCCTCTCGGGTTCGGTGTTAGAGGTTTTGGGACTGGGACTGAGACCCATGGGACAAATGAGACGACTGGGACCTATGTGACTGGGAGATTGAACTGGGACAATGGGACGTTGACGTTGGGTTTTGTGGAGTTTGAGGTTCTGGGTTGGAGAGCTGTTTCCCTTGAAAAACACCCTGAAACCTGAAATGCCTGTTAAATCAAAGGCATAAAAAAGCCCTCGGCTCGTTGGAGCTGAGGGCTTGTGAGGATTTGTTTTGGTTAGGTTGCCTTGGGCTGATTATTAGTCATCGGTAGTCCACTGTGTGTTCTTGTGGCTTGCGACTTCAAGGCTTGCTCCGTCGCCGCCAGAGCCTAGGAGTTCTTCGATGCCGAAGTATCCATTGAGTGTCCACCAGTTATCGTCGCTTTTCGCCCCGACCTGGTGTTTTTCGACGTGTCCGTCACCGTAGAGGACCATGCCGAGCTTCTTGTGGCAGTTGCCCTTGTCACGCGCGATGCCTTCTTCTGCGGAGACATCATCGGTGCTGAACCCACCGTAGTAGAGGTAGCTGGTTCTTTCGGTTGCCGCACCGTTGTTTTTGTCCGTGAAGGTTATTGAATCACTAGTGGGATCTGTATTGAAATTATCGAAGGGCTTTTGCTTGGCTGATCTGCAGACGAGGATTTTGGTGGTTTTGAGGTAGTCGTAGTAGCCGAGCGTGTAGAGTCCGCCTGAGTTGTGGGTTTTGTCCCAATTGACGCTGTCGCCGGACGAGACGGCTGGATAGCTGCTACGGTTGTCTGACGCATACATGTTAAGCGCGAGACCGATTTGCTTTAGGTTGTTTGTGCAGTCTGATTGGTTTGCGGATTCACGCGCCTTTCCGAGTGCTGGCATGAGCATGGATGCCAGGATGGCGATGATACCGATAACGACGAGAAGCTCGATGAGGGTAAAACTCTTTCGCATTTTTTCTTTCCTTAAGCTAACTAACTATGTTTATGGTATGAAAGTTAATGAAAATAAGCCTGATTAAATTAAAAAATCATAATAATAACGAATGATTTCTCTGAGTTATTGAAAAAAACTCAGGAAATTGTGTTTTCATTTGTGTTTTTGGAGACTCTTCCTGATGTGATTCCTCGTTTTGTGGTTAGGAGAAAGTCGATGAATTCATCCAATTCCGGGCATGGCGTGCATGTATTTTTGATTTCTTCAATCGCTCCCATTCTTGCAAGTCCGTGGAAGAAGTAGATTTTGACGGCTTCTCGGATTGTATTTCTGGTTGCATCGTCCAGTTGGGCTCTTCTGAGCCCGACGGAATTAGGTCCTTGGATGCAATTGTCCTGGAGCAAGCAGAATGGAGGTATGTCCTGGGTGATGCCGTTGCCGCCGCCGATCATGGCGAGGCGTCCGATTCTGACGTACTGGTGGATCATCACCCCTGCGGAGATGAAGGCATTGTTGCCGACTTCTACGCGTCCGCCCAGGAGGGTTGCGTTGGCGATGACGACATTGTTGCCGATTTGGCAATTGTGCCCCAAGTGCGAGAATGCCATCAGGAGGACATTGTCTCCGACGACGGTGGTGCTGTTTTCCTCGGTTCCCCTGTGGACGGTCACGTATTCGCGGATCGTGCAGTTCTTGCCGATTTGAAGGAAGCTTTTTTCATTGTTGTAGTGGAGATCTTGCGGCGCATCTCCGAGTACGGCACCGGCGTGGATCTTTGTGTTTTCGCCGATGGTTGTGTGTCCTGTGATGTGGGCGTGAGGCCCGATTTGGCAGTTGTCTCCGATGACGACATTTTCGTCAATGATGGCGAATGGAGCGATGGAGACATTGGCGCCGATTTTCGCGCCTGGCGCGATAGCTGCTCGTTGGTCAATCATGGTTCCGAATGGTTTTTGGGTTGGGGTTAATGATGATCAATCGACAAGTCGAATACGTTTCCGGGATTTTTTGCCAGCCTTGAGTGTGAGTATGCCTTCGTCGTTGAAGTCTTTGGCTGTGACCCTGTATTTTTCATCGGTGATTTTCGTATCATCGATAGAGCAGCCGCCGCCTTTGACGAGTTGTCTTGCGGCTGAAGAAGACTGTGAGAGTCCTGCCTTTGCGAGCAGGATGAAGATTGGCAGGCCATCGTCTTCCAGTTCGTCTCTTTTGATTTCGAAGGTCGGGATATCGGCTTGGAGTCGGATCGTTTGCGTTTCAGCGATTCTGGACGAGGTCTTGATCTTGTTTTCGGGATCTGCGAAGCCGAATTCATTTCCTGCCGCCGCATATGCCTTGATCGCTTCCTCGTGGGAGTGTGCGAGTGCTGTCGCCTCGTACGCGAGGATTTCCTTTGCCCTGTTGATGCTTGGGGGCGTCAGGGCGCCCAGCCTGTTGACCTCGTCCATCGGCAGCGCCGTGAAGAGTCCGAGGAGCTTTGCGACTTCCGAGTCTTCGGTATTTCTCCAGAACTGGTAGTAGTCAAACGGGGATGTCCGATCGGGATCGAGCCAGACTGCGCCGCCTGCGGTTTTTCCGAATTTTGTTCCATCGGATTTAAGCAGCAGCGGGAATGTCGCCGCATTGACAGTTTTGTTTGCGAGCCTTCTTGTCAGTTCTGTTCCGGCGGTCATGTTTCCCCACTGGTCTTGGCCGCCGAATTGGAATTCGCAATCGTAGTCCCTGTTGAGGATGTAGAAGTCGTAACCTTGCATCAGCGGATATGAAAATTCAAGGAAGGAAAGTCCTGTTTCCAATCTCATTTTGACGGATTCTTGCGAGAGCATCCTTGGAACCGAGAAGAGTGAACCGATATCCCTGAGGAATTCAATGAAGTTAAGGTTCCGGAGCCAGTCCGCATTGTTCACCATTAGCGCTTTCCCTTCCGAAAAATCCAGGAACTTGGAAAGCTGTTTTTTGAGGCATGCGGCATTATGGTCGATGGTTTCGACGGTTGCGAGGGGGCGAGCCTCGGTTTTTCCCGAGGGGTCTCCGATCATGGCCGTTCCGCCGCCGACGAGTGCGATTGGTCTGTGTCCGCAAGCCTGGAGCCATCTCATTCCCATAATGGGGAGCAGATGCCCGATATGCAGGCTTGAGCCGGTGGGGTCGAAGCCCACGTAGAACGTCGCATTGGGCTTCTCAAGCCTTTCGCGCATGCCTGCTTCATCAGTCAATTGGTATAGGAATCCGCGTTCCTGGAGTATGTCGAGTGCGTTTGTCATAATGAATTGGAGTCTGGACTCTGCTTTCGGCGTGATCTGGCTATATTCCAGATAATGCAAAAGACGCATGAGCGGGGGTGCTTTGATTCTTCCCCTCTCATGCGTCAACGCGTGTAGTCAACGGATGGCGTCGCACACTTTTTATGCGACCGTGATGCCTTTGACGACAACCCTGGTCAACTCTTGGCGATGGCCTTTTTTGACGCGTGAGCGTTTGCGGCGCTTCATTTTAAAGACGATCAACTTGGGGCCCCTGTAGTGTTCGACGACTTCGAGGGTGACGGCCGCGCCTGGGACGGTAGGTTCGCCGAGGGTGATCTGGCCTTCGTTTGAGAGCATGAGGACATTGTCGTTCAGGACGATTTCTTCGCCTGCTTCGGCGGCAACTCGATCGATTTCAAAGGCAGTGCCGACTTCGACCTTGTATTGCCTGCCGCTGGTTTTGATGATGGCATACATTGTAGTGAACTCCAGAATTTACGCATGGTACGTGCCGTAAAGGCTAGTTAACAATAATGATAATGAAATCCTTAATTTAGCATGTAAAAGCTGAAGTTCAAACAATCGGATGGAATTTTCTTGTCCTATTTTAGAAAAGGTTAGTGATGCTAAAAATCTGGTTCCAGGATGGCGACCTTGTCAGAGACTTGAATGATAGCAGATTCTGCGATGTTTGGGTTTAGAATCGGTACGACTTCGAGGTGGAAGTTCGCCGAGATGGATGCCTCGAAGACCCCGTCTTGCTTGAGTTCCCAGTTGACGGTGATTGAGCCGTTGGGCGTTGGTATCGTCGCCTTGACCCAGGTCACGATCCCTGGCAGCGGGTTGAAGTAGACCATTTTCATGCCTGGTTGCGCCGGTCTGATGCCGACGAGTTCGGAGATGATGAATGCATTTGGCGAGACTCCGTATCCGTGGCATTTCGAGATGGTTCTTTGGCTGAGCGCCAGGTTGTCCGGGTCGAAGAGTTCCCACCATGTCGTTGCTCCCGCATCGGCCATTTTCCCCCAGTAGAATTTGATGAGGTCGAGTCCCCACGTTGCCTTTCCGAGCGCGAAGGCCGCTTCAAGCACGAAGTATTTGAAGTATGGGTTGTTGTATTCTCCGTTGGAGTAGAGTTCGAAGGGTTGGTTTGGCGTGAAGAGCTTGTTCCAGATGGTCTTGTAGTCTTCTGGCTGGGCGAATCCTCCGTAGATTGCGAGGACATTTGTTTGCCAGGAGTGGAAGGGCGATCGCTGTCCGTTTTGGTATGCATCGGCAAAGAGTCCTTCATCTGGGTTCCAGTTGAGGTTTTTGATCTGCGTTGCCACATGGTCGGCTCGTTTTCTGTAGGTATGCGCCAATGCGTTTTGCTGCGCGTAGTCCGCGAGCCAAGCTGCCGAGAGGAGTGCCCTGCAGTAGATTGCGTTTAGTCCTGTGACGATTCCGTCCCTGTCGATGGCGGGATCGTGATCGAGGAAGGCTACTGTGCCGAGCAGGTCTTTGAGCGAGCCGAGCGGTCCGTCTGGTGCGACTGCGATTTTATCGTAGTATGCGAGCAGTGCGATCAGGTTTGGGAGCAGCGTATTGAGGAGTTGCTCGTCGGCGGTATGCATGATATGCCTTTGCAGCCAGACTGGCCAGAGCAGCGAGTAGTCCGGCACGGCCTGGATGAATCCTGACGGCGAGATTGCGTTGAGTTCACCGGTTTCGATTTGCGACCTTGCGAATGACATCAGCGCGTTTTCGGCGTTTGCGTAGGCTCCATGCGTGTAGTATGCGGCCCAGGATTGGATCATTGCGTCCGGGATGCACTGCGCCTGGTCTTTCGTTGGCGAATCGAGGAAGGCATATTGGTTTGTGACATTGAGCGTATTTTCGCCGACTTTCCAGATTTGGTTGAACATCTGGTCCGAGCAGGTGAAGCGTCCATTGTTTTGGCTGTCCCTTGTGGGGATCCTTGCGATGACCGAATTGATCGTGATGGACGACTTCGCCCTTCTGACGATGATCATCAGGTATCTGAATCCATTGAGGTGACTATGGAGGCAGGGGACGGGTTCGTATCCGTCCTTGAGCACGAATGTAGTGATGTTTCTCCTGTTTCCATGTTCAAGTGCGATGATTTCGTCGTTGATGCGATGGTCTCCTGCGACCACGTCGACGATATCTCCTTCGGAGCCTGACATTCTGACTTCGGGGAGTCCGAGGATGGTTTTCCCGAAATCGAGGATGATGGTTTCAGCTACTCCGAGCGTATGGGGGAGTTTTAGCGAAGGGTCGTTTTTCTGTGTCGCCTTGAATTGGCAAGCGAAGTAGAACGGTGCGATGTCTCGGCTTTGGTCTTCGCTGCTTAAGAATGGGGTTTTGGGGAGGCTGTCAAGTGGAAAGTCCGGGTTTATGAGTGGGAACGGGGCGTTAAGTGGTCCTGCCAGGTTCCAGCCGTGTTGCGCGGCCTGGTCCGGTTTTCTGTGGATTGGGAACTGGTTGTCCTTGAGTCCTGCCCAGATGATGGTCATTCCCGAGGCTAGGTTGGAGCAATGCTGGAGAACCAGGATTCTGTTCCAGCCTTTTCTGAGTGTGATTTGCGTTTCCTGAGGTTCTAGTTCCTCGGATGTGAGTCTTCTGACAAGGTATGTGTTTGGATAGTTTCTTGCCTGTGGCCGCGGGGCGGCCTGTTCTTTGACGAGTTGGTTGTTGACGAAGATCTTGTAGGGCTCGTCGCAGATGCAGAGTGCGATTTGCGGCTCCATTCTCGTGGGGCAGTAGATGAATGCTTCCGCGGCATAGAGTCCGTTTGGAATCTTCCCCTTGAAGCAATCGGCAAAGGAAATCCAAAGGACCTCATTTCGTTGCTTGAAGGTGCCTTTGGCAACGAGTTCCGGAAGGAATGCAATGTCCCACGTGCGATTGAAATCGGGTTCCGACTCGATGACCGTTTGGGACTCCGTGATGGGAATTGCGGTTTTGGGTGGTTTCCAGGAGAGGGGAGACTGCGTGATAAGGCTGTTGGTCGATAGCGTCTGCCAATGGAGCGGGTAGTCCCTGAGGTCGAGAATCTCGGTGTACGGAGTCGTGGTGGAAGCCCTGACTCCGGACTCCTGGTAGCATTCTGCGTTCAGGCAGAGCCATGATTCGTCCGTGACGACGTGGACGTTGCCGTCACAGGTCAATTGCAACCAGATGGCGGGTGCGTCAGGCTTGTGTGCGACGCATGGGGTTTGGTCGCTGAATGCATGGATTGCCAAGTCGTTTTTCCCGACTTGCATGAGGTGCGTGATGTCCAGCCTGGTGGCATATGTTGCATTTGCCGGATGTGGCGTTGGGCCGGCTGAATAGAACCTGCCATTGACGAAGAGGATGTATTTAGCCTGTGAAGCGAGCCAAATTTCGGCTGTGCCGGGGATTTCGTCCAATGTAAATTCCTTGCGGAGCAGGACGTGCTGAGTTGCGTGATGATGTTTTCTCTCAGTCCAAATCCACTTCCCCTGTAGGTTGTCAGGGAGTTTGGCGATTTTCATAGGCTACCTCCTGTTTGGGAGTCGATATCAAACGTGATTCACAAACTCAATAGCCCTTTGATCTGTCCGAGCATCCAGGGCTTTATTTTTCGAAATCGAAATGCGAAGCGATAAGCGTTGCCAGCTTGTTGGCGATTGCTTCCTCGTCTGGGCCATCCACGGTAATGGTTACCCTGTCGCCACAGGTCAGTCCCAATGATAGCAAAGAAAGGACGGAAGCCGGATTGGCGACATTGCCGTCAGCTCCCTTGATTTCGATTTTTCCCTTGTAGCCTTGAACCGCCTTTGTGATGACGCCGGCCGGACGGCAGTGAATTCCGTACGCGTTTTGAACCGTTGATGTAATTGTGAACATAAGCAGTGCCAAAGAATATAAACTATTGCCCTTTTCCGTATTGATATAAAAATGACACAAAACTTGGAAAAAACAAGAGGGATAAGAGAGAAAATTAGAAAACAAGCGTTTTTTTTGTTTCTACAGCATTTTTTTTGCTTTTTTGTAGCGATGAACGATGAACCTGCATGGTCGCAAAGATAAAAAAACAGCCGTTCCTGTGAAATGGAAACGGCTGCTTGAAACATGGAACTTTGATTTTGCCTGGCAGCGTATTATTTCGCCTCTTCCGCTGGCTTGGCTTCCTCTGCTGGTTTTGCCTCTTCCGCTGGCTTGGCTTCCTCTGCTGGTTTTGCCTCAGCGGCAACGGGGGCGGGGGGTGCATCCATCACGCCATCCATGATTGACTTGCGTCCACTCCATCTGCTGGTGACTGCTGCGAGAAGGAGGGTCGAGACAAGGAAAACTGCTACGGTATATGCGGTAGCCTTGGAAAGGACGTTACCAGCGGAGGCGCCGAACATCGATTCGGTCATGCCGCCTGAAACGGCTCCGAGACCGCCACCGGCCTTGTTCTGCTGAATCAAGATGATGCCAATCAGGAAAATGGCTGACAAGAGCGAGATGATGGACAGAATGACGATGAGGAACGTGGTCATGACTTAAAGGCTCCAGGATGTTGAATGATCAAAAAACTCTCAATGCCAAAGGCAATGTTCATTGTGCGAGTAAATAAATTGCTAATATAAAACCGATTGCCAGAAAAACAACTTTTTTGCCAGTGTGTTTTATGGATAAGTCTTCAAAATATGGTTGTTGGGTAGTTTTCCCATGGGTTGTTCGGTGGGAGTTCGACGGGCTTGACGTTTGTCCTGTTGAGTGTTTTGAGGACGTTTTGCCATCGTTCCTGCATGTCGGGTTCGTACAGCCAAGGGAGCCATCCGATATTGAGGTATGTAGCGATGGCTGGGATTCTGAAGTCGTCTGTTGATAGGACGAGCTTGGCGTATCCTTCGACGATGAGTTTTCTGGTTACGGTTGTGCAGACGAGCTTTCCGAGTTTTTTGCCTCTGAAATCCGGGTGCGCAATGACCCATCCTAGGGAGGCGTCAAAAGGCGGATCCAGTGGCAGGATGCGCTTTTCTGCGGAGGCTGCCGCGACGAGCCTTCCGGATTCGATGTGCTTTACGAGAATCAGTCCGTTTGGAGTGAGTTTTGGTTCGTATTTCTTGAATGCCTCGTCGTCCCAGGGCGATGTGAAGCCGCCGTCGATTCTAAGCTGGTAGTACTGGGGGGCGAGTTCCATTGTGAATGGGACGAACGAGAAGCCTTCTGGGATCGGGAATTCGTCTGGGCAACCGAATTCCTTGAGATAGACCATTTTAAGTTGTGCCATTGGGAAGTTTCCTGTTGCCTTGGGGCGCCTAGATAGGTGAAGCTATGAAGGTGACTTCTCCGTCGGGATCCATTTCGTTAAGGCTTGCGTTTTTGTTGAGCATCCGCCTCGATGACAATGGCAGCACGAGAGTTGTGGCTTTTCCATCGAGCTCATTTGCATTGAGGTCGAGGCATCCTTCGGCAATGATTTTGGCGTTGACGGCTGCGAGCAATTGCTTTGAGGCGTACACGATGGGGAGTGTTGCGATTTCGTCGAGGAATGGTACTGGCACTGCGTCTTCCACTACATCGGCGCCCACGTCCAACGACTTCCCGGCCACGAATCTCAGGAGTTTCCGCAATTGCGTCCGCGAGAGCTTTTCGGTGATCGTGACATTGAGTCCGAAGTTGCCTTCCACGGTTTCCTTGAAGCAAATCTTATGGGTCCAAGGCCAGAGTTGCGTAGGGCAGCGTCCATTGACCAGTGGAATGGTCTTGGTGGTTGACTTGAGCGCAACGTTCGGCCTCGGGCAAACTAGGTCCATGGTCAAGGCGTGTTGGTTCTTGCCCGACTTGTCGAGTGACGGGACATGGATGTCAGCCAGAAGGATTTCCAGGTCGAACCGCTTGCGCTTGGTAGCCATGGGGGATGGTGTGGGTTTAGTTGTTGTTGCCCAGCGTCGCGTCCGCTAGGGATTCTAGGATTTTTGAGGAGGCGATTTCGACTTCTCGCTTGGTTGCGATTTCCTCTCCGTTGCTCTTGAGGAATTCCTCGATTTTGTCCTTGTGGATTTCGTTGATCTTGTGTCTTCTGACCTTGAGTGTCGCGGTCAGGGTTCCCTCGTCGATAGAGAAATCCGGAAGAACGAGGACATCCTTCGGCTTTTGGTATGCCGCCAGGTGTTTCGAGAGCTCCTGCACGTCGGCCTTGACCTTGGCGCGGACTTCGTCGTCCGGCAGTCCCTTGACGGCATCTTTGTTGACGTTGACGAGGGCATAGACGTTCTTGCATTTTTCGCCGATGACCATTGCTTCGGTGATGAGCGGCGATCCCTTGATTGCGTCTTCGACGTGTTCGGGATGGAGTTTTTCGCCTCCGATAAGCACGATCATGTTTCCTTTTCTTCCGTCAATGAACAGGAAGCCATCCTTTTCGTAGGCGACGTCGCCGGTGTTGAGCCACCCATCCTCGAAGGACTTTGCGGATGCGTCCGTATGGTGCCAGTATCCTTTCATCACGCAGTCGCCCTTGAGCATGAGCTGTCCGTGGAGGTTTTTGCCCATATTGCCGTTTTCGTCCTTGAAGGTATAGTCTCCACCGCCTTCCGGTGTAAGCCAATGGAAGACTTTGCCGATCGAGCCGAGGAGGTGGTCTTCCTCGGTGTTCGAGGATACGATAGGCGAAGCCTCTGTAAGTCCGTATCCTTGGAGGAGGGGGATTCCCAGGTACTTGAAGAAGATTTGGAGTTCCAGGTCCAAGGGTGCGCCTCCGGAGACGACGCATCTCAAGGCGCCGCCAAAGGGTGCGCGGAATTTCCTGAATACCAATGGATCGTAGAACAGGTGGTGGGTGAAGATCCTAAGGATGCCGCCGTCCAGCTTGGGACGTGCGGTGAAGATGCGGGATGCGTTGTAGATAGCCTTTTCGATTAGCACCCTCGCCTTTGGGGGCATCGTCTCGATCTTCTTGTCGATGCTCGTCTTTAGGAGTTCGATGACCCTGGGGACGACGATCATGAACGCGGGCTTGTAGGTGGCGATGTTCTTCTTGAAATCCTTCATGTCCCTTGCCACGGCGACGATGCCGCCGCCCATCGGCACGCAGGCGATTTCGCAGGTGAGCGCATAGGCATGCCAGTAGGGGAGGATTGAGATCAGGCGGTCTGTCGGCTTCAGCTGGAATACCCTAAGGGCATTGTCGGCGTTGACGAGGATTGCCTTGTGCGAGAGCATGACGCCCTTGGGCATCCCTGTCGAACCCGAGGTATAGATGAGTGCCGCAGTCTCGCCTTCCGAGGTTTCGGCAGCTTCCTGGGGCTTGAAGTCAGGAGTGGCCGGCGCTGTGGCGATGTCGTCTATGATGACGATCTTGATTTCCTGGGCGTTGCTTTCTACCTTTTTTAGGAATTGCTTGTCCGTGATGAGAATCTTCGGGGAAGAGTCCTTGATGATGAAGGACATTTCCTTGTCACCGAGGCTTTCGCAGATGGAGACTGCGATCGCGCCCATTGTCCAGCAGGCGTAGAAGAACCTGAAGTGCCCGGGGCATTTCGCCGCGACCATCGCGACTCTGTCGCCTGGTTCGACTCCGTTCTTGCGGAAATATTCGACCCATGCGTCAACATCGGCTTTCAGCTGCCAATAGGACGTTTGGATCATCTCATTGTATTCATTGAGCTGAATGAGCGCCGTGTTCTTGCTGAATTTTTCCGCCCAAATCTTGAAGTTCTGTCCTAGGTTCTTGTTCGGAGTTCTGAATTCCATGGGTACAGTTCCTAATTGGTGGCAGGTGAATGCTTTCAAAAACGGTTATTAAGCAAAACGGCACCAAGTGACGTGCACTTGATGCCGAGAAGCTCGGGCGAGTGTTGGTTCTGAAAAGGCCTATGCCATCGTGGAGACTCGTGCGTTCAAGCGTGCCTTCTTCCTGTCTGCCTTGTTCTTGTGGATAGTACCTTTCGAGGCAGCCCTGTCGAGTTCCGAGAAGCACTTTGCTAGGAGTGTCTTGACTTCTTCGTTCTTTCCTGCCTTGATGGCAGCGTTCAAGTTGCTTTCAGCGGTCTTGACGCGTGACTTGCGCATTTTGTTGATCATTCTGCGCTTGAGGCTCTGCTTGTGTCTTTTCAGTGCGGTAGGGACTTTTTTCTTCTGGTTTTCTTCCTTCGCCATCTCGATGAATTCCTGACTTTTGTTGCTGCTATGATTAATTAGGTAATAATAAAATGCGTATTCAACACAAAAAAAGTAAAATCATAATATGGCACATAATTACGTAAAGTCAATTCATCGGATATTTTTTTATGGTTTGGTTGTTGCGTTGTTGCCTTGTGAATTGATCTTGTGGTCGAGCCATCGCTCCCAGATGTCTTTCTTGACTCCGAGGAAGATGAATGTATTTGGTCTCAAGGCATGTGTATTCCAGGCATAATCATCCTTGACTTTGAGGTAGTCTTCTGTTTCCGGAGTTACGATGATGAACGCCGGGTTTTGTTCGGGCGGCCAGTGCTTGAGTCCCACGTCCCCGAATCGGACGTCATTTCGTTTCCTCAGGTACCACGGCGTGGGCCATGCGTCGAAAACGTTGGTGATAACAAAGACATTTTTGGCTTCGTCAGGTAGGAATTCGGTGATTTCCTCGATGCGTTTGATCAGTCCGAGGTAGTCCTTCATGGTGTGTCCATAGACGTATGGGTTTCGCCAATCGGTATTGTATCTGCCATTGGTAAGCAATGCTTGGTCAACCTGCTGGGCGATCGTTATGGCGACGATGATTGCGGAGGCGATTTTCGGGAAGATCTTGTTTGAGTGTGCCGGCCACCAAGTTGCTCCCGCTGCGGCGAGGATGATGGTTGGGAGGCAGAAGCAGAGCATGCACCAGGGGGTTTTGTAGGGGATCACGGAGTAGATGGCGAGGTTTGCGAAGGCGTAGATGGCGATGAATTGGAGGAATTCACGTCCTTTTTGCCTTGGCTTGACGAATGCCCTGACTGTTCCGACGATTGCCAGGATGACAATCGGGAGGTTTGTCCAGGTCGGTCCCGGGGCATTTTTAAACCAGGTGAATCTGCGGATGTATTCGTACCAGGGCGCGTGGTGCAAGCTTGTTGATTGCGAAGCTCCGTGGTAGAGTCCTGTGATGGCATGCCAAAGTCCGATCGGATTGGTGAAGAATGAGGTGAAGAGCAAGACCAAGGGGATGAAGAACGCCAGGGCTGCAACGATCCATTCGCGGCGATTCGGGATCAGGGTTTTGGGATTTACCTTGTGGATCAGGCAGATTGCGGCGCCTGCAATGGCGGCCGCCGTTGCTGAGATGACCCAGGTTTCCTTTGTCGCGATCGCGATGGCTATTGCCACCGCCGCGATGCCGAGGCTTGCGGGGTGGCGATCTTTCACCCAAAACGCTCCCGCCAGAATTGCGCTGGTCAGCGCAAGGACGAAGATCGGTTCCTGGATGTAGTATGTGGAATAGAATGTAAAGGTTGGTGAACAGGCGAAAAATGCGGCTGCTATCAACGCGGTCCAGTGCCCGATGAGTTTTCCATGGAGGAGAATGACGACGATGGTTAAAGCGGATGCCAGGAGCGGCACGGAGCGCATGGTGGCCTCGGTGCATTCGGCGAAGGTCGCTTTCCCCGAGAGCCAGACATGTGGAAGGGTGAAGTAATATAGTGTGGGACCGTGGTGCGCCTTTGGATCGTACTTGTACCCGGGACCTTCCATCAGATCCTTGAAGCGAAGCGCCTGGTTTGCCTCGTCATGGTGCATCGTTCGAGTATGGAATGTCTTGGTCATCGCCATGAAGAATGCGATGGCGAGGAACAGTCCCAGGATTAGAGGCAAATGGCGCAAGCAGGGATGTAAGCAGGTTCGGCTGGCTTTCATGGTGAATCATGCAAGGATTTTGACCACGACTTTTCGTGCTGTGCCCATGCCGATGCAAGGAGCGTGGGCGTCATGCGGGAAGAAGACCGCAAATGAGCCGGGGCGGACGGGGAACCATGCCATAGGTACGTCGCCGAAGAAGCCGCAGTCCTTCGCCTTGTTGAATCCCAGGTCATTTCCGCAACCTTGCACGGGCGACCAACCCATTGTTTCCTCGCCTGAGATGACGAACTGGATGTCAATGTATTTTCTGTGGGCTTCCAGCTTTGCCTCTGTTTTCGGCTTGAGTGTCGGCTCTTGGATCATTGCGTAGATATTGTCCCCGTCGATGTCATATCGTCCGCATTCTGCTGTTGCGAGGGGCGTATCGAGCAGGAATTGGAATGCTGCTTTGAAGCGTGGGTGTGCGTTTGCGTATGCGCTTGCGTTGTCTAGGCTGTCGATGATCATATGTCCACCTGCAGTTTTAGGGTTTATGTGTTTCAACGATTATTTTTTATGGAAGGTCGGTGGTTTGACTAGGATAGCGGATTGGTCTTTCATCAATCTGATGCCGATTGCGTCATTGACCTGTTTTGTGCTTGAGACGAGCATGTTTATCGCCAGGTGCTGCTTCAGTTCGAGCGTCGTGCCATATTCGGTCGGCGGCTTGATGAGTCTTGCTTCCTCTGTCTCGATATTGACGTAGAATAGTCCCCATCCATCGATGAGTTCGATGGGCGAGATGGTGTTTTCTGGCACTGCGAGATAGTTGAGCGAGGCGCATTCAGTCGCCGCGACTCTTGCGAGCTTGGTTCCTTTGAAGAGCATGCTTTCCAATGATTGGAGGCGATGTACTTCCCGGTGGTATTCCTTGCAGGTGGTCCGTTCGTAGTTCCAGGTTGCGAATTCCTCGAAGAGCACTCCGCGTTCCCTGAGGTTTGGTTCGCGTTCGCGGATATTTGCTTCGAGTTGTGCGATGTGTTTCTTGGTCGCCGTGATTTCCTTGATGATTTGGTCGGGATTCGAGCATTCCGGCCAGCATTCTTTTCTTGAGATGCTTGTGATGACGATGGCGGTCACTGCGGGTTCGATGATATTCTGAACTCGTCCGTCAACCTTGGTTTTTTTGGTTGAGTTCCAAATGGCGGCGATATCGACCTTAAGCGATGCGTTTTTAGTTGGCACTTCCAGCGCCATCGCGTCTGGAGCCTGGTTGTTCCAGAACCATTGTGCTACGCCTCGCTTGATTGCGTTTCTGGTCAAGGTTTTGCCTTTCGGCTCTTTTTCAGGCAAATTGAGCAATAGTTGCATAGGTAAGTCTTTGTTTTTTGCGTGGTTAAGTAGGCGCCGGCGGAGATCCATATACAAGTCTTGTAAATATGGTATGCATTTGGAGTTTCGCAAATCTGGCAATAAAAAATAACCCTTGTCGGAGCTTTGCAGAATCGTTCGCGACGGGCAAAGCTCGGACAAGGGTAGTTTTGCCAACGGACACCGAAGTCCAGAGCTTGGTTGCTTTTGGGCATCAATCGGTGAAGAAATCCGACCAATTTGTGGCTGTATTGCAGATTTGAATCAGGTCTTCGTCCTTGGTTGCGTGGGGGCAGAATGTCACGATGCCATTGAACTGGCGTTGCTTGAGCGCGTCTGCCCAGTCTGCGAGTTCATCGTCGAAGAGCGTGTCTCCGAGCCTAGGTGCATAGTGGAAAGCAATTGCATGGAGGAAGGGACCCGCTTCGTCCAGGAGTTGATTTGGATCGGGTTGCTCATCGTACTCGTTGGGATGGAATTGGAGGTTTAGTCCGATTCTACGGCTATCTGCTGTTTTGCAGATCTGCATGGCTCTTGACCATTCGTTTGACTTTGGGAAATGCCACGGTGCCCTGATTTGGATGTCCAGGCAGAACGGGTTTTCCAGAGGCACAAGGAGGATTTTCTTTAGGAAAGCAGCATTTTTTCGGATTCTCGCCTCATTGTCAGGCTGGGGGTCGTCAAGTCTCAATTGCAGCGAAAAGTGGGTTGTCCGTTCTGCTTCGGCGGCAAGCATTGTGTTGACGAGGGATTTTTTGAGGTCGTTGAAGTCCTTGTCATCGTCTGCGTTGGCGAGGAAGGATGCTGTTTCCGGTGGAAGTATGTCCCTTGCGTGGACGCACGCGATGCCGGCTTTTGCAAGGGCCTTTGAGAAGTTTGGCTCGGTGGTGACAAGGGTGGCGTCGCATTCTATGTTTCTAAGCCGCGTTGTTGCGGCAACTGGCTCGAGCCATTCTTGCCATCTCGAGTCATCGATACGTATAGCTGTAGTAATCATAATGATGAGTGATGAATGATGAATGATGAATTAGGATTGGTGCAGTTACCTTTGATGGTGAATGTCATACCTGTCCAGGGCAACGGCCAGCAGTGCGATGGCTGCTGTTTCGACTCTGAGCGTCCACGAGCCAACGGTGAGCGGGACAACGTCCCCAGCCCTGAGCGCCTGGTCTTCCTCGGGCGCGAAGCCGCCTTCCGGTCCGATCCACAGCGCCAGCCGGGGAGCGCCTTGGGGATCCGGAAAGGGCAGTGCCTTGTCTTCGGGACCAGGGACTGCTCCAAACACGCCGGGGATTTGGCAGGCATTTAGCGCTTCCCCGAAATCCATAGGCTCGTGGATTTCGGGAAGCCAGGGGTTGGCGGATTGCTTGGAGGCGGCGATCAGGGTGAGTTGCCAGTTTTGGATGGCGTCCTTTTCCGGCTTGGCGACCCCATGCCTGCAGAGGATGGGGACGATTTCGCTGGCGCCAAGCTCAGTTGCCGCCTTGAGGACGGTTTCCATGTTCTTGTTCCTTGGGGGGGCTACGTAAAGGGTGATGGCAGGACATGGTCTGTCAAACTCCTGTACGGATAGGATCTTGCAGGACGCGGATCGCGCTCGCCGTGTCGGCTCGCCGTCCGTTGACAGGATTGCTTCGGCTTTTGCGCCCTTGCCGTTGAGGAGTGTGATCGTGTCTCCTTCCTCCAGCCTGAGCACTCTCAGCGCATGAACGGCTTCGTCTTGGGGAAGCTGGATAAGGTCTCCTTCTGAAAACTCGGCTGGGATGTAGAATCTGGGGGATGACATTGTCTGTCGATGTGCTTCCATGCATCATGGCCCTCGGCTAGCTGCGTTCTGCTTGCTCTCGTTGCCGAGGTCCATGGTTTGTCTAGTGATACGGGCTTAGTAGAGCGGATTGTCTTCGTCGTCTTCTGGCTGCCCTGCTGGGATTCCCTGGAGATTGTCGAAGTCGTCAACGGATTGCTGGGGAGGTTGTTGGAATCGTTGTTGTGGTGGGTATTGCGGGTAGTCCTGCCGATCGTTTGAGGCTGCTGGCGGTCCGGCGGGAGGTGCCAGGAAGAGGACTTCGTTGGCGATGACCCTCAGCCTGCTTGCGTTCTTGCCGGTTGTCTTGTCCACCCACTTGTCCAGCTTGAGTCTTCCGTCGATGAAGACCGGGCTTCCCTTGGTCAGGTTTCGATGGCAGAAATCGGCTTGGTTGCCCATGACTGTGATTTCGACGAAACAGACTTCCTCCCTGCTTTCGCCGGTTTGGGTTCTGTAGTATCGGTTCGTCGCCAGTCCGAATTCGCAGAGAATGACCCCGGATTGGAGTGCCTTCATCTTCGGGGCACGGGTCAGGTGACCCATCAACATCACTTTGTTCAGGTTTTCCATTGTCTTGTCTCCTTGCCTTTGCTCTTGTTGCATTGCTCCCGCATATACCATAATGGGGGAACAGGAAAAATCCTCTAGCTTTGGAAAAAATCCTTGAAACGGTCAATAATGAGAAAAATAACGCCTCAGATGAATTTTTCAAGAAAAAATGCAATAATGAATTTGCAGTGGATGAATTCTGTATTATTGTATTTCTCGTTGGACACTTTCGAGGACATAATGCAAGTCATTTAGGGCAGATTTCCCGATGTAGCGTTGCCAAGTGGTCCTCGTGTAGTGGTGGTGTCCGTCTCCGGTCGGCCGTGGGGGCCGGCGTTGGGGGAGGTGACGTTCTTCGGGAGACTGCCAAGGAGTGAGAGCGACAATGAGGAGAATCTTGTCGGCGGGTCTGTTGGTGATGTTGGTCGTGTTTGGGGGATGGCGCTGTGCCGGCGAGGAGGCTGCTGCTCCTGCTGGCGCCGCTGCTGAGGTCAAAGAGGCTCAGCCTGGCGGTGCCAAGCAGGAGAACGTGCAGCTGGACAAGCAGCAGCTTGCGAAATTGCGCGGGAAGTTGCTGTACAAGCGCGGTCAGGTGAGGAAGCTTGAGAAGGGAGCGGTCGCGGCTGATGCCGAGCTGGCTGAGAAGCTGAACGAGCTTGAGGCGAAGCGTCGGGCGCTCCTGGTTTCGGCAGAACCCCGCCTCGGTGCCCTGTATGCCGAGCAGGACAAGTTGGAGGAGGAGGTCCAGGCTGCAAGAGCCAAATAAAATGAAAGTCATGTAAAGTCGCAGTAAGTCATATAAAATCTTGCATTTTTCATTCCTTAAAATGAATTAGTTGGAATATATGTATGAAGGTATAATGAATTGCAAGTATTTTATATGACTTACTCATTTATAAATAAAATTAATCAGTGTTTTGCTGTTCGTCTTTGTAAAACATCGGGTTTTCATGTCAGGCATCCATCTTGATTTAGGTGATCGTTTGTTGAAGTATTCGTCGTTGGTCTTGCGCTATAGTCAGCAATTGCCTTGCGACGAGTTTGGGAATCAAGCCGCAGACGAGATGTTGACCGCGTCGTTTACGGCGTTGCCCGAGTATGGCTTCGCAAGTTCGAGCGTAAGCGACCGTGTTTTTTTGAGCGGTTGCCGGCTATGCCTTCGTCGCTTTCTTGAAGTCCGTCATTGGCTGGAGGCGATACTCGAGCGCGGGGTATGCAGCCTTGACGATACTGGTGCTTTGTTGAGGGAGACGGACGCATTGGTATCGATATTCAGCGGAATCGTGGTTCAGCTGAGCGTTCGTTTGGGAGATTTTCATGGTATTGGCGGCGATTGCCAAGATAGGCGTGGTGGCTTATATTAATTATTACATTGATTACAGCAATTTCCTGTCAGAATCCATGCGGCATGGGGTTCATGCAAAAGTCATCAGAAATCCTGGCGAGTGCAAAATGAATACGTCTAAGTACATCAAGTGGGCGATGGAGCAGTGCGGGCATTGGGGGAACAACTATTTTCCTCGTGGCGACCTGGAGCGCGAGTACTATGCTGCCTGCCGCCGCGACCAGGCGTACGTATTGCGCCGTCTTGGCGTTGATGCGACTGCGTGCCGTGCGCGAGCCGGCTTGTTTTGCGAGCAGTTGAGCAATGCCGAGGCCGTGGTGCTTGAGGATTTCGACTTGTGCGGTCGTTTGACGCTTGACGGTCGTTTTTGCCGTCGAGCCGCCCCCAGCGATTCGATTGGCGAGGATGAGGTGCGTTCGGCGATGGACTTGCATCCCTTGCGCTTGTTTTCGTCGCGCTGGGATCATGCCTCTGCCGAGACGGAGCGATTTTTGGCGATAGGGATCGAGGGGGAGCGTGAGCGGATACGTGTTCAGTTGGCGCTTGAGCGTCCTGTTGAGGAGCGTGATTTCCTTGAGTCGATGCTTGAGACGCTCGATGCCTTTTCGGAATTTATCCAGGCGCATATCGAGCCTGCGCTGGCGATGGGCAAGGTGGAATTGGCCGAGTCGTTGAAGGTGGTTGCCAACGAGCCCCCGCAGACATTCTACCAGGCGATTTTGCTGTTGCACTTGCGTTTCGTGGCATGGGCATTCGAGGGACGCGGCGCGATTGCATTGGGCAGGATGGACATTCATCTGGGCAAGTTCTACCAGGCCGATTTGGATGCCGGGATCCTTGATCGCGAGCGTGCGCTGGATTATATCGAGCAGTTCATCGTCTTGCTGTCAGTGGGCTATTTGAATCCGGTCAATTCGTTGACGATCGGCGGGCGTCTTCCTGATGGCAACGAGGGAACAAATGCTGTTTCCTACTTGATCATGGAGGCGTTTGGGCGTTGCAAGCTGCCGGGCGTCAACTTGTTTGCGCGCGTTCACCGGGATAGTCCCGTCGAGTTTTTGGATGCGTGCGCCAGGTTGGTTTTCACGGGCGGCGGAATGCCTGCCATCTGCAATGAACAGGTTGGAATCGACCAATTGGCGCTCTATGGCGTGACTCGCGAGGACGCATTGCGTCAGACCTACACGGGATGCGCTCATTTGTTCGTTGAAGGCCTGCAGGTTCCATGGACCGAGGGGCGTTGGTTGACGCCTGTCCCGCTGATTTTGCAGGCGATGGAAGCATTTCGCGATCGTCCCGATGCGACCTTCGAGGAATTTCTGGCGGATCTGCGTGACCGGATGTTCGCAAATGCCCGACAGGCGGTCGATGCGTACAACGACCAGATTCGGCGTTGCAACGGCAAGAATTCGCCGGACGTTTTTTATTCTGTATTCATCGACGACTCGATCGAGCGTGGCCGTGAGCTTAGCATTGGCGGCGCCCGTTATCCCGGCGTGTTTGGCTTGGACATCTACGGGCTGGGCTTGGCCGTTGACATGCTGTCCGCCATCAAGGTGTTTGTGTTCGAGGGCGACTTGGGGATGTGCGAGCTAATCGAGGCATGCAAATCGGATTTTGCGGATTGCGAGCCTTTGCGGCAGCAGTTGCTGCGCCGAGCGCCCAAGTACGGGAACGACGATGACGCCGTGGACGACCTGGCAGTGTGGATGGTTGGCGTTGCCGACGAGGCATGCAAGACGCTGGAACCCATGATGGAGGACGGTTCCAAGCTCAAGCTGATCTTCCCCGGCACGCTGGGGTACATCAACATGGGGCTGAATACGCCGGCAACCCCAGACGGCAGGCATGCGCGGGAACCCTATTCGGATTCAGGTTCGCCTGTGGCGGGTCGGGACAAGAAAGGATTGACGGCGCTGCTCAACTCCCTGGCGAAAATCGACCATTCTGGATTCCATGGCTTGGCTCTGAACATACGCCTGAACCATCGCGACTTTTCGGGCGAGACCGGTTGCCGCCGATTCCGCGCCATCCTGGACTTCATGTTCGATTCGTCCATCCAGGAACTTCAGTTCAATTGCGTGTCGACGGAGTTGCTGCGAGCCGCCCAGAAGAATCCTGGCGAGTACTCGAATTTGGCGATTCGCGTGGCAGGATACTCGGCCTTGTTCACGATGTTGAACAAGAACGAGCAGGATGCGATCATTGCCAGGCAGGAGCATTAAGGATCAGACCAAGAAGATCCAGATGATTCCGGCGGTGATCATGCAAGCGCCTAGGGCTTTCTGGAAGGAGACCTTTTCCTTGAGGAAGATCGCGGCGTAGATCAGCGAGATTACAATGCCCATGTTTCGGGCTGCCGTGACCAAGGTCGCGTTCTTCGCCAGCTTGAAGGCCAAAAGCACTAGGCAATAGGTGAAGTTGGAGATGCAGCAGACCGAAAGTACGCCCTTGATATTGCCCTTCAATTCCTTGGCAATTCTGGCATGTGCGTTCTTTTTGGTGAGCATCCAGAGGGAAACGAAAAGAGACATGAAGAGGGACATCACGGTCAGGTATTGGATGCTGGGGAGCTTGTAGGTTTCCATCGCAGTGGAGTCAACCAGATGGTAGCTTGCGATGCTTAGCCCCGTCAGCATAGCCAATATAAGCCCCTTGAGCACATTTTGCTTTGCGTCTGAGCGGGAAAGGGCATCATAGCACAACAAGCTCGCCCCGCCTAAGGCAATGGCGACAGGCAGCAATTGCGACAACTGGATGCCGCGATGCGAATCCAAGCCGAAGACAAGAACCACAACGGGTCCCAGGAACAAGGTCGCCAAAGGCGCCAAGCCACGCGACAAGGGATAGGCGACGGACAAGTCGATGTGGCGATAGGACCAGAACAGGAAGATGAAATAGCACCCCTCGAAGAATCCCGAGGTGGCAGCCATTTTCAGCAAGCCTGCCGAAACAGGTATCGGTTGGATCCGTCCGGAAAGGGTCAATACGCAAAGGGCGACTATGTTGACCAAGGCGCCACCGACGGTGGTCAACCAGGTGAAAGCCTCGCTGTCGCCGCACTTCTTGCCCGAGGCATTCCACAAAACATGCAATAGGCATGAAGCAAAAACCAAGAGAAAAACGTATGCCATAAGTTAAAAATAATAGAAAAATTCTTCTTGTGTCAAATTGTAATTTTGAAAAAGGAGAAAAGATGATAAGTTAACATAGCAAACTGAAATTACACGTGCAAGTGAGAATGATTCTTGCGAAAGAGTCCTTAATTGTTTGGAACTTGAGCCGAGGAGCAGTTGCGATGGGATTCAATGGATTGGGCATGAGCTTGGGCAACTTGAGTCGTCTGTCTTCCGCGAAGACTCGTTCGATATCGGCGGAGAACCCGACAGGTGCACCTGGCGGAGGCGCACGTTCGACGGATGGGCCTGCAGCCCATAGTGCGCGCGACCTTGGACCAGGATGGAAAATCTCGCCGTTCGTGCGAATCGAGGGCGGAGCCACATTTACCATGGCTGATATCCTGGGGATGGGAGCGATACAGCAAATCTGGCTGACCCCGACGGGCAATTGGCGCAACAGCATCCTGAGAATCTACTGGGACGACCAGGAAAATCCCTCGGTGGAATGTCCCGTGGGCGACTTTTTCGGGATGGGATGGGGGCGTTATGCTCACCTGAATTCGTTGCCTGTGTGCGTAAATCCCGGCAGCGCCTTCAATTGCTATTGGGAGATGCCCTTCAGGAGTCGTTGTCGGATCACGATGACCAATATCGCGCCCGAGACGATGACGCTGTACTACCAGGTCAATTATACCCTGACCGAGGTTCCCGAAGATTGCGCGTATTTCCACGCCCAGTTCCGCCGTGTCAATCCGCTTCCGTACAAGGGGGTATATACCATTCTGGATGGCGTGAGCGGTCGCGGGCAGTATGTTGGGACGGTGATGTGCTGGGGAGTCAACAATGCAGGCTGGTGGGGCGAAGGCGAGATCAAGTTCTACATGGACGATGACGACGAGTATCCCACGATTTGCGGCACTGGCACGGAGGACTACTTCTGCGGTTCGTATAGTTTCAAGGTGAATAACCAGTACCAGGAGTTCAGCACTCCATTTGTTGGGTTCCATCAGGTGATTCGTCCTGATGGGGAGTACCAGAGCCAGCAACGCTTCGGGCTCTATCGTTGGCATGTGATGGATCCGATCCGTTTCGAGAAAGCGTTGAAGGTGACCATCCAGGCTTTGGGTTGGCGAAGCGGCGGACGCTACCTCCCGCTCCAGGACGATATCGCATCAGTGGCATTCTGGTATCAGACTCTTCCCACAGTTCCATTCCCGGCGTTGCCGGACAAGGATGGACTAGAAGTTATCTAGCACCAGCAAAAGGCAAACATGGAAGGCACGGCCACGACAACAAGTAATAATTCGGAGGCGACGGTCCTGATTTACCAGGCCGGGATGCCCGAGGCGGGGAAGCGTGTTTCGCTTGCTGAAGTCGAAGCCGGCCTTGCTTCGGGGCACTTGTCCCGGTATGACCTGATATGGGACAATGGGATATGGAAGCCATTTGACGCCGTTTTCGAGTTGCCTGCTTCGGTGGGCTTGGAATCTGGCATGGACAAGTCGGCTGCTGATTTGGCGTTGCATTTGGACGAATTGCCATCGATTTTATCTGTTGGTGCGATGAAGGTGGAATCATCGCCATCGGAAGCCGAACCTGTATCCGCCAAGCCACCCCGTGCTCGCATGAGCATTTCGAGGCGTGTTTTGTTGTTATGCCTTTTTGCTTTGATTATTCTGTATGGGGTGGGTTACGTTTTGTGGACGTGGGTGTTAATACCTCGCGAGAATCGCCAGGCATGGCGTTGTGCTTACGTGGTTTACCGCAACGTGTCGTCTGCTCCTTGCCAAGTCAAGTTTGAGGGGAAGACATACGATATCTCCGGAGGCGGTGTGTTGGTTGTTCCTGACTTGTTCGGTCGGATGCCGCGTCAAAGCCAATTGAAGGTCGTACGCGGCTCGGAGACCCAGTCTGTCAAATTCCAGTTGGTGGCGGGCGAGGATTTTCTTGTCAATCCTGACCATCAGGAATATGTTTTATTGCGGGATCTTGGTGGATTCCATTCTCATCAATTGCCCAAGCGCAAGCTTGACGATTTCGTATGGGAGTTGGGCTTTGGGAGCGTTCCCCAGTCTGCCCTTGAGATGCTTGCGGAGCTTGAGGACTACGTGTCGAAGCAGGTTGTCCGTCGAAGTTCCTCGGACTGCATCCGCGGTGTTGGGAAGGAGTTTAGTGGTCTTGGTCTTGTACGGAGCGAAGAGTACACGTCTCATTTGGGGACGATGGCTGCTGGCGAGGGCTTGTGGCATCCTGTCGGGCAGCGCATTGGCTTGAGTGATGCGTCATTGATGATTTTGCCAGGTAGCAAGGGGATTGAGTTGCGTTTCGATGTCACTCTCCGCCCGTTGAGGCCCTTGGGTTTTCCAACGCGTAGCGAAACGGTACGCGAAATATTCAGGACAATGAGCCAGGAACAGATTTCAGGCAGGGCGACCGTAACCGTGGTGTCGTCTGGAGATGGCGCCACGTTGACGGTGGCTTGCCACGACCAGAGCCAAAAGGTGTCTGATGCCGACAACGAGTTTCTGGGCAATTGGAAGTATATGGCGAAAATGGACAGTGATGAGGGTACGCCGGATTGGTGCTGGAGGTATGTTGGCAGAAGCCAAAAGAAGAGGAGGAACCAAGTGTTGACGGTTGAAGTCAGGCCTGGTGGTGAAAAGAGGCGGACATTTAAAAATGAGTAGCAATGCTAGTTTTGGTCTTCGCGACCAGTATGTCGACCGTTGGTTTGGCGATGTGGCCGAAGAGCGCGAGCAGTTGTTCAGCTTGGTGTACGGTGGTCGTCGCCTTTCATCCAAGGATTTGCCCTTTTCGTCAAGTCGGACTGATTGTCCCGGGTGGGAGTTGTTGGAAGTTTGCTGTCAGGTTGATCCCGGGGTTTTGGAGTTTGTCTTGTCCGTTCGGATTTACAAGGATTTCCCCAATGTCGAGGTAGCTTTCCGGGTTCGGAACGTCGGCGAAGCTGCCAGCGGGCTGATTGAAGAGTTGCGGACTTTGGATTTCCAGTTCAAGGTTCCCCCGCACAAGTTGCCTTCTGGGCGTGTTGACAGTGCGACGGCGTTGATCAGGTACAATTTGGGCGCCACTACCGATGTGTGGGATTTCTTGTCGCTGAAGCATCGCCTTTATTCTCGTGCTGTCGCCAATCGTTTTGTTTTGGAGGCTACTGAAGGTCGTCCAAGTGCCAATTTCCTGCCGTTCTTCGGCGTGGATGGCGATGGTGATTTAGGGGTGAATGTTGGGATTGGCTGGGGCGGCGCATGGCGGAGCGAGTTTGAGTTGTTCTGTCATGGGCAGGCCAAGCCCTCCACTTGCAGGATAACGGCTTCGATGCTGAAGACTCGATTCGTCGTCTTGCCAGGCGAGGAATTGACTCAGGTCGGGTATTTTCTTCAGTTCCGGGAAGGCGAGAGCGTTCTGGCAGGGCAGAATCGGCATCGTCGCTTCATGTTGCGTCACCATTTTCCGCGGGATCCTTCGGGTCGGGTGATCCCCGCCCCCATTTCACTGGTCACCTGGGGTGGCATGCCGGACCAGGCGATGCTGGACAGGATCGATATCATCCAGCGGCATCGCCTTCCGTACGAAGTCTTCTGGATTGATGCTGGATGGTCCGGTTTCCCCGGGCATTGCCCGCACTTCTTTGACAAGGAAACCCAGGCTCGCGTTGGACCGAGCGACTGGCCGATACGAGTCGGCAATTGGGACATCAATACGGTCCCGCATCCCGAGGGCTTGCGTAAAGTCAGCGATGCCGCACGGGCGGCGGGGATGAAATTCCTCGCTTGGTTCGAACCTGAACGGATTCATGCCAAGTGTCGTGGAACTATCCTGGAGGAGCATCCTGAGTGGCTGGTCAAATTGCCGGGAAACGAGTCGATGATGCTTGAGTTGGGCAACCCCGAGGCGCTCGACTATATCTTCAATACGCTGAAAACGCTGATTGAGGAGCAGGGGATTGATATCTACCGAGAGGACTTCAACTTCAATACGCTGCCGTATTGGGCTTCCCTGGACGGGGAGGATCGGGTTGGCGTCGCCGAAATGAAGCATGTCGCGGCGCATTGGGAGCTGTGGGAACGCTTGCACCAGGCATTTCCCGAATTGCAGTTTGACACCTGCGCCTCCGGTGGCCGAAGGCTGGATTACATTACCCTCAGCTACGCTTGGCCGCTCTGCCAAAGCGATTGCATGTGCTTCCGAGACCATGATCGGGAAGCGACGCAAACCGAAAATTTCTGCCTGCACGACTGGGTTCCGCTCCATGCAGGATTTACGTGGCTGGAACCGCCAGACGACTACGAATTCTACAGCAGCAGCGGAAACGGAATCTCAGTCAAGATCTGGAGCTTCGAAGGGCAACACTTCCCCGAAGACGAAGAAACCTACAACTGGGATTTGGCAAGGGAACAACTCAACAACCAGCGGAAAATCCGCGACATCCAACTGAACGGAAATATCCAGCCCCTTACCAAGCACCCGGAAGAACGGGAAAACTGGTGCGCCCATGCATGCGTCGAATTGTCGGGAAACAAGGGATACATCCTTGCGTTCAGGCGGCCGGGGTGCGCAACGGCGGAAATGACGTTCATGCTGGATGGCGTTGACGCGACCGCAACATATGAACTCCAGGGGTTGGAGGGATTTTCGGAAGTCGTTTCCGGCAAAACGCTTGCTTCCGGGTTCCAAGTCGTCATTCCCCAAGATCGCGGCGTGCAACTGATCTTCTTCAAGCGCCGCTAAGAGAAAACCGCGCTTGAATAGGCCCGAATCAACTGTTGACCAGGAGACAAAAATGAAACTGTTGCTTCTACTCGTGTTGTCTTGTGCCTTCTTGTACGGTGAAAACTTATGGGTTGATGGAGGTTGCGAGACGTTGCGGCAGGCGGTTCCCGGCGGGCGAACGGGAAAGTGCCTTTCCTTGAAGGCGACGAAGCGGGAACATTGGCTTCATGTGGGACTTAGGCGAATGACGACAATCCCATTTGCCACCTATGAATTGACAGGCTATGTGAAGGGCAATGCCGCAGAAGGCAATCCACCCGTGGCATTCTATACCTACAACTACAATTGTTATGGATGGTTCGGGGCTGGCGATCCCGTGCCGACAATCAAGTCAATCCCAGGTTGGACTAGAGTGACCAGGCGAATCATTTCCATTGAGGAAAGAATCGATGTCGTGCCGCTCGCTTTCCTTCATGCGGGTCCGGGAGAGCTGTTCATCGACGATATCGAGATGCGTTTGGTGGCAACTCCGGAACAGACGATCGAGGGCATCCTGGCAAAAAAAGAGCAAACGACCCATGAACGTCAAATCTTGATGCGTTGGTATTTGGAAAAGGATGACGTCGAGAAGGCGAGGGCGGCGATCGATCCCAAGCAGAACCGGGAAGTTGCGGAATTCCATTGCCTGATGGCACAACGTTCCTCTGATGCGGAGACAAGGCTCTTCCATGCAGAAAGAATGATTGCCGTGGGATGCTTTGATTTTCCGGATGCGGGAAAGCGGCTCGATGAATTGTTCCGTGATGTCAAGATGACGGATCGCTTGGCGACCTGCCTGGCGGGAATGGAACAATACGCTGGAAAAAACAAGCGGCAATTGATGGCTTTCGATTCCGTGTTCGTACCGCTTAAGGGACGCAGGAAGTCAGATTGGATCAAGAGAGTCGACGAACTGAAATCCTGCCTTGAGATGATTCGCAAGTACGCGCCAGTGCAGGGTGGCTTGCCGGTGGGTACCATTGAGGCGGCGTGGAACGAACGAATCAAGCAAGCGGAAGCCACTCTGGCAACGATTTTGGCGGAGCAGGGAAACTGCGAGGTTAGCTTGAATAGCCGGAAATTGCAAGATTGCGTGATCGGCGTGCCTGCCGAAGGGACTGAATCCGAACTTTGGGCGGCGGAAGAATTGGCGAGATACCTGGAAACCCAGACGGGGGTGCAGGTGCCGATCGTCCAATGGAATCAAGTTGGAACAAAGTATCCGATCTATGTCGGCCGGGCGCCGAAGGAAGTGGGGGCTTCTGTCGATTATGCGAAGTTAGGCACCGAGGGAATCCATGTGGAGCAGAGCGATTCGTCATTGCTTCTTTGCGGTGGGAAGCGCGGCGTCCTGTATGCTGTTTACGAGTTTCTTGAGGAACGTCTTGGCTGGCGCTGGTTTTCGAAGGATTGCATAACCTTCCCCAAGACCGGGACGTTTGAGTTGGGGAATTTCAAGAAGGTCTATGTTCCTGCGTTCGAGTACCGGTTGACCAGCAACATGGCGCTTCAGGAGCTGGAAACCAATGTGCCTAGCAGGCTTAGCGCCTACCATGGCAGCCTGCCAAACCCCGAGGACTATGAGAAGTGGGGCGGCTTCTTCCGTTACAAGGGATGGGTGCATACCTTCAATACCCTCGTGCCACCCTCCAAGTATGCCCATGAACACCCGGAGTACTACTCGCTGGTGAACGGAAAGCGCCTGCTGGATCGAACGCAGCTTTGCCTGACCAATCCCGATGTGCTGAGAATCGCCAAGCAAACAGTCCGAAAATGGCTCGAGGAATCAGAAGGGAAAATCTATGCGGTCAGTGTATCGCAGAACGATTGGCATAACTATTGCCAATGCGACTCCTGCAACGCCCTGGCAGAACGCGAGGGAAGCCAGTCCGGTCCACTGCTGCATTTCGTCAACGCAATCGCAGGCGATATTGCCGAAGACTATCCCGACGTGAAAATCGATACGCTTGCCTACCAGTACACTCGGAAGGCGCCGAAGTTCGTGAAGCCGGCCAAGAATGTCATTGTCAGGCTGTGCAGCATCGAGTGCTGTTTCGTGCATCCGCTGGATCAATGCGAACAAAACAAGTCCTTTGTGAAAGACATCGAGGATTGGTCGAAAATATGTGATTATCTGTCGATCTGGGATTATACGATCAATTTCCGCCACAGCACCCAGCCATTCCCCAACCTCAGGGTCCTGAAACCCAACATGCAATTCTACAGGAAATATGGTGTCAAGGCGATGTTCGAGCAGGGCAACCGGTTCACCTGGGGTGGCGAACTTCAGGAACTTAGGGCATACTTGATTCCCAAGCTGCTTTGGGATCCGGACTTCGATGTCGAGAAAGGAATCCGTGAATTCACCGATGCTTTCTATGGACCCGGCGCGCCATTCGTCAGGGCAACCATAGACTTGTTCCATGATACGGTTTGCTCCGATACGACCAAGCACGTGAGAATCTATTCCCATCCGCAGTCGTACCTCACCTATCCTGGATTGCTTGACAAGGCCGATGAACTGATGGAACAGGCGGAAAAGGCCTGCAAAGGCAACGAGTTGTATGCCAATAGAAATGCAGTTGCCCACATGCCAATCTGGTATGCCAAGCTGCAATTGCTCTCGGAGTTGTACCGTCAGGAAGCCGATTGGCTGGTACAGGACGACGCCCCGCGACGCGTCGAAATGGCAACCCGGTTCCGCGATGCCGCCGCGTGGATTGGCTTGCAATGCCTCACGGAAGGTGGTACGAGGCGAGGCTATGAGGAATGGCTTGAGAAACATTTGAAGAAACCTGCGAGGGTACAGATTGTCACATTGACCAATGCCCATGGCAGCATCAGCGTTGTGCCTGGCATCGGCGGACGTGTTTGGAAGGCTAGCACCGCTGATGGGCGTGAGTTCCTCTGGCAAAATGCCGCCGCTGATGGCGGATTAATTATCAAGGGTGACGGATATGAGGAATACAGTACAGTCAAGTACCAGTCGCCAGGCTGGCTCGAATCCTATGAAATCAAGGAGCGAGGCGGGGATTTCGTGTCCATGGCGGCGAAGTTGTCCAATGGAATCACCCTGGAACGACGCGTCCAATTGCTGCCTGACGCCCCAGGCTTCAAGGTGACGACGAAGGCAAGCGGAAACGAAGCCGTGACCATGCGAATCCATCCAGCATTTGCGGCTCCATCACTTGAGAAAACCTCGCTGAGGCTCAAAAATGCCGATGGCTCCTGGCGCGAAATCCCCGTCAATGGTCGCATGGATCGGTATTTCCGAGACGATCAAATGCCCAATGGGGCATGGGCTTTCTGGGATGCAAACGCAAAACTGGGGGTCGTCAACCAATTCTCACAAGATCAGGTCGATGCTTGCTATGTCAACGCGTCGCCCGACCAAAAGCGGATCAACCTCGAACAGTGGACCAAGCCGATGCAGAAGAACGCAGTCATCGAAAACGTATATCGGCTCATCGATTCACTTGACTGATAGGTGACAGAGGTTACTTGAACCAGGATTCGTCAATGAGCCATTTTCTTATAACTTGTCATGGTTAGTAAGAGGTAATAGTTCAAGATGAAAACTAAAACATCTGTTGTTTTGTTAATGCTATCCATGATATTATTAATATTTGCGGGATGTTGCAAATCACGTAAGCACGAAACAACAAATGTAGAATTATTTAAACTAACTTCCGATAATCTTTCTGGTATCATTTCTAAGATTAAGGAGTTAAACCCTGCATGGGACGGTACCTATTCTGTGATTTCCGAAGCGGGGGAATTTATCGGTCTAGATTTTTCTGCTTCCCCGTCAAGCAATGTATCACATGTTGCTATAGATAATTTATCCCCTTTGTCAGAATATAACTTAACAATTCTGAGAATACCGAATAGTCGTCTTTCTGATATCTTATTCTTAAGAAATTCAAATCTCGTCGAATTGGATATTAGCCATTCAGAAGTAAAAACAATTAACCCATTGCAAACAAATAAGTTGCGGAAGCTCAACATAGCATACACGCAGATTAGGGACATTTCCAATTTAAGAAAAAGTAATTTGGAAGAATTGGACATAACAGGCAACAAGCATATCAAGGATATTTCGACGCTGTGTGAAATAAAGTCTTTGGCTTGCTTAAAAATGCAAGGTGTTTGCCCATCTGTTAAAATTGACATTGGAAGCATGCATTTGACGTTGTTATATGTTTCCCCGCTGGGAACAGTTGCTTTTTATAATATGACTTATCCTGACAGTTTGCAGGAATTAACGATTAGGGATATTGACATTGACATAGAATATGCATATGATAATCATATTACTCCACTTGAATCAGAAGATATTAAATCCACTAATAAGCTAACCAAACTGCAAAAACTTAGCTTGGGTGGTACAATTGCTTTTCCCGATCATTTTTTAGCTTCCCCATTTTTGACCGAAGTTAACTTATACGGAAGTCGTTTCCCCAATACTCGTTTGCATATTCCATCCAAGAGTCTGAAAAAACTAAATCTTCAATATACTAATATTGATAGTTTAGAAGGCATAGATCTATCAAATGTCATGGAACTCAATATTTCAAATACATCGATAAAAGATATTCCCGAACTCCAGAAAGTAACCTGTCTCTTAGTCTCGGACTCCGATGTTTCATCATTGGCTTCTGTAGGTAATTGCTGTGAAAAACTTGATATTTCAAATTCAAAAAATGATCGTATCCCACAGAATTTATGTAACTCCCTGCGTGATTTAATTATGCGCAATGCCATCGTCAGTGATTTGTCTTTTTTACAAAAGGCAGATAAACTTGAAACTTTAGATATCAGTCAATATACAAAGGATCTTGAGATTTCAGCCATCATTCCAAGCTCTGCTAAGCGGTTGACGATGACATCATGTATGTTGCCCAAGGACACATTGGAAATACCAGATTCCGTTAGATTGAATCATCTTAATATAAGTGGTAACAAGGGCTTGAAGGAGCTGCAAATGAATGCGAGCGAATTGTCCACTTTGGGCATTTCAAACACGGGTATTTCTCATTTATCATTTCTTCCTCCAGGAGGAATACGGAATATTTATGCAAGCCATGGAAATATAACCAGTTTGTCTGGCATTATTGGAAGCAACACAAAAAAACTCGATATTTCCCACTGCAATATTGAATCCTTTGAACCGCTCCAAACTACAACCATTACAGATTTGAATGTGAGTTTTTCAAACTTCGCTGAAAAAGACTTGAAGTTTATTCCGATGGATTCCATCAGAATGTTAAATGTCGCAGGAACGGGAATTCACAAACTGCCAAAGGCGATGCACGATAAAATTTCATATGTACTATATGAATAGTTCCGTCGGGCAAAAAACTCACATGAAAAGGACGCAAGCCTTTATGTGAAGATCGGGCAGGGAGGAAAAATTGAGGGAGACAGATCAAAGCTGGTTGGCGAGAGTCTGCACGTTTTTGAGCACACGGTGGTATTCGTCTTCGGAACCGAGGTGTTCGATGATGAAAGGCATGTCCGGGTCGCAAGCGTGGGCGAGCTCCATGTAGTGTCGCAAATCAAGGGCGCCATCGCCGGCGGCGACCTCCTTGAGGTTGAAGGTCAGGTGGCGTTCAAGACGGACGTCTTTCACGTGACAGCTACGGATGTAAGGACCGAGAATGCGGAAGCATTCGTCAAGAAAATCGCGGTTGAAAAAATAGCGTTGGGGGCAATTGATCATATTGACGACGTCGAGGTGCACTGAGAAGCCTTGGCGGTTGACGGCTTGCATCAGATCGATGTACTCGGCGGGGCTGCTGGGAATCATCCACGGCATGGGTTCCAAGGAATAGCTGCTGCGAGTGGGATGCACGGCGTCAATGATGGCCTGGGTGGTCTCGACGACGCGCTGGAAGGCCTCCGGTCCGTAATTTTCGACATAGCCGCCATCCCAGACTTCACCGGTAGTGCCCGCGATGTTCACGCAGCAACGGGCGCCGACCCGTTCGGCAAGAGCCAGTTGCTCCTGGCAGTAACGCAGGTTTTTGGCACGCTCGGCAGGGTCGGCATGGAGGGGATTGCACCAGGCGCCGACTTCGGCGATGAGCAGGTCGTGATCCTTGGCAGCGGCTACATAGGCGTCGATTTTGGCGTCGCTTTCGCGGTGGTTGCAGGGAAAGACCGCGGCGCGGCAGCCCAGGGCACTGAGGGCTGCGGCCCATTCGGCAGGACTGTCGTGACGGGGAACATGGGATATGCCAATACGCATGGTACCTCCTGAAACATGAATAAGATGGCGGTTGTTCGCTAAAAATCATCCCGACCTTGAGGCGGCCGGGGCAGTTACGAGTACCAGTTATGACCGGCTTGCTGGAGCAGCTTGGCGGCGCTTTCAGGTCCCAGGGAGCCCGGCTGGTAGTTCGGGTAGCCTTCCGGCGGGGCATTCTTCTCGTCGGCCAGTATCGGGGCGACGAATTCCCAGGCTGTTTCAATGCTATCTGATCGCCAGAAGAGCCCAGGCTTGCCGAGCATGGCGTCAAGGATGACGCGAGTGTAGCTTTCCTGGGTGATTGGACCGACATCGGCGTAATTAAAGTGGAGCTGAGCGGTGTCGATGCCTTCGTCGGCAATGCCGGGTTTCTGGACATTGAAGCTGAGGTGGATGCCCTCCTGGGGTTGCAGACGCAGGCGTAGGACATTGCGTTGCACGCTGGCGCAGCTGGCAGGGTCTTCCAGCACGCAGAGGGGAATGCTGCGGAAGACGATGACGACTTCAGTGACCTTTTCGGTCAGAGCCTTTCCGCTGCGCAGATAGAAGGGCACGCCGAACCAGCGCCAGTTATCTACGTAAACACGCAGGGCGGCGTAGGTCGGAGTGGTAGAGCCGGGGCTGACGCCCTTGGCTTGGCGATAGCCATTGTACTGCCCAAGGACCCAATCACCGGGCAGCAGGGGTCTCAGCGAGCGGAAGACTTCGTTCTTCTTGTCCCGGATTGATCCGGCGTCGGCGGCGATGGGCGGTTCCATGGCAATGAGCGCGAGGATCTGCATCACGTGGTTCTGGATCATGTCCCGCACCACGCCGGACTGGTCGTAGTAGTTGCCACGCTCTTCAACGCCGAGTTTTTCATGCACGGTAATCTGGACGTTTTCGATGTAATTGTGGTTCCATAGCGGCTCAAACATCGCGTTGCTGAAGCGGAAGACCACGAGATTGCGAACGGTGTCCTTGGCCAGATAGTGGTCGATGCGATAGATCTCCTCTTCCTCGAAGGTGTCCAAGAGGAGCTTGCGCATGGCGACAGCGCTGTCGAGATCGGTGCCGAAGGGCTTTTCAACCATGATGGCGTGATTGCCGATCATGCGCCCCTCGGGCGCAAAGCGGCTCTTGTCCAGCGCGCGGACGATGGTTTCCGAAACTGCCGCCGGCACAGCGAGGTGGAAGAAAACTTTGCCTTGGCTGGCAAAGCAGTCGTCGCAGTTGTAGAGCAAATCGTAGAGTCGATTGCAGTCTGCCGTGGAGCCGTAGTCGATGGACATGTACTCCAAGCGCTCGCAGAAGGTCGCGCGTTGCGCTTGGTCGCCTAATGTAGCGATGGCTTCGGCGGCCTGCTGCCGCCAGGCTTTGGTGTCCATGGGGCTGCGCGCCAAGCCGATGATGCGAAAGGCTTGCGGCAACTTGCCAGCACAATCAAGGTTGAAGAGCGCCGGTAGAAGCTTGCGGCTGGTCAGGTCGCCGGAGGCACCGTAGATCACTAATGCGTAACTGCTGACAGTTGACATAGTATTATTGTTCTCCTAGTACTTAATTGATTTAATTC
>DBPZ01000118.1:0-729 GCA_002305655.1 Lentisphaeria bacterium UBA1407
AGGAGGTACGAGGGCTGGCTTTTGTCCGCTGATGAAGGACAGCTGAATAGTGCCAAGTTCCCGTCGAAATAGGGTTTGAGCTGCGACATCTCGTTGGGTGGAGCTTCATAATCACTGACATACATTACATACCCGTAGCTGATTTGCTTGACATTGTTGACGCAGTGGACCTCTCTGGCTCGATTCCGCGCAGTGCTCAGGGCTGGCAGTAGCATGGCCGCCAGGATAGTTGCGAAGAAGAATTGACAGAAGAGGCCGATGCCGATGCTCAGGATGACCCCGGGGATGCCTAATGTGTCGTTGAAGGGCACTCCATGCTTATCGTTGGTTACGGTTAGTAGTTCTACGATAATCCAGATGAAAACTCCCAAGGGTATGATAATGGTCCACCCGAGCAGGATGAGAAGCAGCAATTTGATTATGCCGCGCGCGGTATGACCGCTGTATATGTTGTGGATTCCGAGTTGACCGAATAGAATAGCGAGTATGCAATAGACCATGCGGCTTTTGGCGGTCGGAGAGGCAGAGGCGGAAGCCATGGAGATTTCCGAGAGCGGAACGTTGCATTTTGGGCAGCTGTAATTTGCAGCCTGAATACTATCCTCGGTCTCATATTCCTGCTTGCAGTTTTGGCAGACGACTTTTTTCATGGTTTGAACTCCTGGGATTATCGGTCATGGTTGGGAATATGTGTAACTATAGTTGCTTAAAAGAAAAATGTCTCACCCC
>DBPZ01000118.1:779-97285 GCA_002305655.1 Lentisphaeria bacterium UBA1407
TTTTTTATCCGTATTTCGCACTTTTTTGTTTTCTGCAACTTGTGTACGGACAACTTAAGCCGATCCTCCAGCTTTATCCTAAAAAAGCAGTTGATGCAAGCCGTTCAGTTCTATTATATTGATTTTCAAGTGGTTATAAAATTCATGCCGTTCCCATGTTGGTGAATTGCATTGAAAAAAGCGGACACTAGCCCCAACGGGCGTGATATACTAGGGGCACGACATGGTTATGTCCAATATCGGATGTACCTTGCATCGTAGCTTGCGCCAGCCCCGGAACCTCCACGGTCACATGAGCCAACATCCATGTCCCAGTCCCAAATTCGCCAAGCCCGACAAGAAGAGGCATGTCACATGCATCTTGAGTACGAAGCCGGTGAATTTTTGCGTTGAACCAGAGTTGGATTTTCGGCGAGAACCCAGCGTCCCAAGTCCCACCGGTCCGTTCCCAAACCTGCTTCGACGCCAGCCTCAACTTCTTCCACTTNNCCCCTTACGGTTGGGTGGGCTAAAGCCTTGTTTGCACCACTAAAAAATCGCGTTTTTTTGGAAAATTTCAAGCAAGAATCATGTACAATCATTGACAAACATCGCCAATCATCCAGACTGACAACCCATTAGGTAATCCGGATGATTCCTGATGACTTCAATCGATTAGCAGATCATTTTTCCATACCTATTTGAGTACGAAATAAAAGTAATCAAACTTCAATTTGGGTCCCTGGCCTCCGCCTGACCCGTCAAGGGGTGCCTCGAGACAAAAATTCCACATCCTCCACGTAAATCAACGGATCGGCTTAAGTATGAGCACCCCGGATGCCCGTATTCAAGTTTTCATGGCATCAACTGCTTTTTTAGCTTCATGGTTTCAGTTGTTTTTGTAATTCCCTTGAGCCCATTCTCACCGATGAATTGCAACAATGGGTCCGATGTGCTAAATTTTGTTACTGTGGCAAGTATCCTTTGCGTTCGTATTTGCTGAAAGAAAGCGAGTTGTATGTAGGCGTTGCATAGGCACTCCCTGCCTGGAGACTGCAATGGCTATTTTCAAACAGCAAAACTACACGTGCCTTTTTTGAAGAACCAAATGTTAATCAGCGTCATTGTTCCAGTCTATAAGGTTGAACCCTACCTGCGGCGTTGCGTAGATAGCGTTCTCGCGCAGACTTTTGCAGACTTTGAACTGATTCTGGTAGATGATGGTTCTCCTGATCAATGTCCGGCGATTTGTGATGAGTATGCCGCCAAGGATTCTCGAGTCAAGGTAATCCACCAGCCCAATGGAGGCTTGTCCGCAGCCAGAAATGCCGCTCTCGATTGGATTTTTACGCACAGTGACAGCCAATGGGTTTTCTTTTTGGACAGTGATGACTGGCTCCACCCTGTGACATTGGAATGCATGCTGGATGCCAATCAGAAATTCAATACAAACGTATGCATCTGCGGCTATGAGGAAACTTCAGGAGCCAATCCTAAAGTCAATACTGCCAATTTAGGATACAGCTTACGTGAACCTGAGCAACTTTATGTTAGGCAGGTTGTCAGCGCCAATATTGCCTGTGGAAAATTATTTCGGAAGGAATGTTTCAAGACTATTCGATTTCCTGTCGGAAAAATCCATGAAGATGAATACACAACCCATAAAATTCTCTTCCAATACCCTTCTGTTGCAATTGTTGCAGCTCCCTTGTATGCCTATTTCATAAATCTGCAGGGAATCACAAAGTCGCAATGGACTCCCAAAAAGCTGGACTTGATTGAGACTTTAGCTCAGCAATGTATTTTTTTCGAGGCAAATGGATACAATAAAGCTTATCAGTTTTGTTGTAGAAGATATCTGTCATGCCTTGCCAAGCAGATAAAGATAGTTAAGCAGGAATACCCTGAATTAAAGCCCGTAGCTCAAAAAGTATTAGCACGTGTATTGAGAGAATATCATGGTGCCGCCGACATTTCAATCAAAGATGATGAATGGATATTTTGGCAGGTTTTTCCTTTTTTTATAACCATGCAACACAAATATCTGTGTACTTGCAACTACATAAAACAATTTGGTTTTAAAGCAACTTTATCTTTTGTTTTTCGAAAAATACTACACCTAAAATGAACTTATACTAAATGACAAAATTTCAACATCAAGGGATCAGACATGTTTCGACGTATGTTTCTTCTTTCCGCCTTGCCGTTTGTCATCCACGCCCTTCCGCCTCAACCAGCCGAGTTTTCAGGCAATTTTTGCGATTCATTCAAAACTGCCTTCCAAGGGCTTGTAACCGAATCGGCGTCGCATTCCGGCTTTACTTTGCCGTCGAAAGGCACCAAGATCCTGGTCTGGTCCCATGCGGGGCAAAAACAAGATCCGCAATCTCCCGAAGACATTCAAGCCTTGCTGAAATTTGTCCAGGACGGCGGCTTGTTTTTCCTTTGCTCGGCTGTTCCCACCCAGGCTTTTCAAGGGAAGGATGTCTTCGATGTCAGCCCAGGCGCCGATTTGCTGGGCGCCAAAAACTATGTGTACAACAACCCAAAAGCCGAGTTGCACGGCGCAGCCAAGCAATTGTTCACGCCGAAGAACAATCCGTATGCCAATATGGAATACAATAATCCAGGCTTGGGTGGTCTGTCAAGCATGGTCGTCCTCATGGGGACCGACACGGTTGCCAAGCTTGGCGTCAACCGCATCGGTGCAGGCGCGGTGATCTACAGCTCGGACGTACCTAACAATCCCCAATATGCCGAAGCCCTGAGGAAGCTGCTGACTACGTTGCTAGAACCCAATGGGCTACAGCGCCTTTTCCCTGCGCAGAGCAGCAACCGGGCCGTTACCGTCGGCGGAAAAGTCCTGCATCTGGCCTTGGCGTCGGACAGCATGAAGTCACCTCTGAACGACCTGTTGCCGAAGCTGTTGGAAACAGACAACTTCGCTCCCATCATTGGCGAACCCAGCCTGCTGATCCATGTAGGCCGCACCGCCTATGTCAACAGTTTGGGACTGGATTTCGACTCCTTGCATCCCTATGGCTATTACATCGTTATGCGTGATGGCAGGAACCTTGTCCTGGCTGGGAAAAACAATGCCGGCACAAACTATGCGGTGATTGACTTCCTCAAGCGCTATTTGGGCTATCGGCGGTTTCTTGGCACGGCGGAGCTAAATGAAATTATCTCCAAGCGGCAACAGCTCGTGCTTCCTGCCAAGTTGGAATTTCGCGAAGAACCCGACATCCATTCCTATATCTTGGCCTGGGGCGGGGAGGCGGCGGTATTTGGGCGCAACTCCCGCTTGACTTGCCAGGCTACCCATGCCTTGGATAGCTTGGTGCCACCAGCCCAATATGGTGAGTCGAATCCCGAGTTCTATCCCATGATCAATGGCAAGCGCGTTAAAGTTGTTGATGGCAAGATCGATGGTCCATGGAATCCATGCGTAACCAATCCTGATCTGCCCAAGCTCGTGGCTAGATATGCGGATGAATATTTCAGCAAGCATCCTGATAACTTGGGCTTGCCGATGGGGGTCAATGACGGCGGCGGCGATTGCCAATGCCCGAACTGCAAGGCGGAATTGGAACGGACCGGCAACCAATATGCCCGGTTCTATAACAGGGCGGGCGCTGTATTGGCAGAAAAATATCCGGACAAGCTGATTAGCTTCATTGCCTACGGCGCTGCGTCAACCCAGTCGCCAAAGGGCGTCAAGATGCAGCCCAATGTGCTGGTGGAAATTACAGGCATGGGCAGAGTCGGCGCCTACGGGCTATTCTCGGCTTGGCGCGATTGCGGCATCAAGAATTTCGGGCTTTATGACTATCTCTACACGTTTGGCAATGGCTATGTCATACCAAGATATTATCCACGAGCCATGGCATCGGCTTGGAAAGAAGCGAAAAAAGAATACAACTTGCAGACGATGTGGATGGAACTCTATCCGGCAACCGGTGTTTTCGACGCTGCCCGGCAATATGTGCTTGACGAGGTGGCGTGGAACATGGATGTCGATGTAGAAGCGCTCCTGGATGACTTCTTCAGCAGCATGTATCAGGAAGCAGCCCTGCCGGTCAAGCGCTTCTTCGACCTGCATGAACAAGTCTTCATGCGCCAAAAAAATTGGAAACGACCGATTAACGGGTGGCAAAAGTTCTCCCAAATGGACGAATATACCTGGGAAGACCTGCAAAAAATGGAGCAGGAATTGGATATTGCCAGCAAAATCAAGTTGCAGGAACTGCCTAGGAAGCGGCTCGAGGCCTTAAAGAAGCTCTGGCGATTTTCCAGTTTGCGCATCCGGGGCAATATCCTGGCTCGCGAGCTGGATGCGATGCAAAACATCGATTCAAAGGCAACGGCGGATAAGTTGGTTGAACTCGTAAAGCGAGGCTATCAAAACATCGCTGATTCCGAAGCCTATGCGATGGGAGATGAAGAGGAAAAACTGATTTTCATCAACACGGAAAGGCAAAATCTTGAGAAAATTAAAAACTACTCCTATCTCTTGCCGCTGCCCAATTTTGAGAAATACAGCGAGCCGGCTCTGGAACGGCTTAGCGACTATCTCCAGAAAAACAGGCAGAACCTGCCTGCCTTCTACCAAAAGCATGCCGCCGCGAGCTCGGATGAAAGAACCCAAGCCGCCTTTTTAACGCAAGTCTATATGCGTCAAAACAAGCTTGAGAACCTCGTGCGCAATCCCTCTTTTGAGGAGAGTGCTGGTCCTGGTCGTGAAAGACCCTTGGTGAGCGACCATGTTGAGCTTAGTGGTGTGCCGGGCTGGTCTTCATGGACTTTCCCCAGTTCAGTAACCAGGTTCTTCCTGAATTCTGAAACGGCGCATAGCGGCAAGTATTCCTGTGCGATCGGCGAGAGGCAGATAGGTGGCTCGATTATCTCCTACGTCGGGCTGCAGCCGAATTGCCGATATCGGTTAACTTTCTGGGTTCGTCGCAACCGTGGCGACGAGGGCTTTGGCATGGGGGCGGCCAGCGTGCGCATGCAGGGTGCAAGAGGCTGGCTTGATGATGGTAGCGCAATATCCGTCGCCTATCCGCCGGAATGCGAGAACAAATGGGTTAAGTGCAGCACGGTTTTCACGGCGCCGAACGAGCCGGCTACTGCCCTGATCCTGCTTTCGGCAACCAAGCAGGCACCGGGGGTATGGACTGCCTTTGACGATGTCAGCCTGGAAAAAGTCTATGATCCGGAAGGCGTGAGATAATTGGGAAGACGATTGAGCATTATCACCACGCCACGCCTCGAGCGAAAGCATTTTCCAAAAAAATTATTTTGATGACTTGCCTTGCGCCGTTCATGTGCTATTTTTACACGTCATCAAAACAATGAAACGAAAAAAGTTGTTGGATGTCAGGAATTGGAAGCCCTTGGATTTAGGCAGGGGTAGCGGTTAAAGTGAATCAGTAGAGACGATGGAAATGACAGCAGTGGTTGCAAATCAAGTGGCAGTGGCCGGGATCGTATGGTCTTGGCGATGGTGGATGCTGCCGGGGCGCCGCTGTTGTTTTGGCTGCCTGTGATGTGCATGCGTAGGATTGCACCGCACTAGCAGGGAGAAATTGTAAGAGAAGACAATAGTGGGCCGCACCGGCGTGATAGAACCTGGTGCGGTCTTTTTGTGTTTTGATTTTTGATCAGGCGGCGCCAGGGGGTACTGGGGCGCAGGTAAAGAGTAGCAGTGAATTGGTAAAGGTGATGGAAATGATGACAGCAGTTGCAGTTCAGATGATGGTGACTGGGATCTTGTTGTGGTGGTCTTGGCGATGGTGGGCATTGCCGGAGCACCGCTGTTGTTTTTGGCTGCCTGTAATGTGTGTGTGGAGAATTTCACCGTACTAGCAGGGAGCAAGTGTAAGAGAAAACAAGTGGGCCGCACCGGCGTGATAGAACCTGGTGCGGCCTTTTTGTGTTTAGAGCATTGAATGTCAGATAAAAGGAGTGTTGAGATATGTTGAAGCCGTCGTTTGGTGAATTTGAGGCGTTGGCGAAAGGGCACGATATCGTGCCGGTGTATAGCGAGTGCCTGGCGGATTTGGAGACCCCTGTGTCGGTGTTGAGCCGCTTTGCCGGTGATGAGCATGTGCTGCTGCTGGAAAGTGTTGAGGGCGGGGAGCGTTTTGGGCGCTATTCGTTCATCGGAGTCAATCCACACGGAGTGTTTACGGTCGTGGACGGGAAGGCAAGCTACGAAGAGAATGGTGTGCGGCGGGAACTGGTCCATGAGGGCAATGCGCTAAACGCGCTGAGGCAGGTGGTAGGCGATCGACGGGTGGCGCCGACGCCGGGGCTTCCACCGTTGTTTGGCGGCGCATTGGGCTATATCGGATACGAGGCAGTGAATCTGTTTGAAGAGCTGCCGCCACCGAAAAGCAGGCCTGCGACGCCAGACAGTGTATTTATGGTCACGGATGAAATGATCGTGTTCGACAATGTCACGCATACGATCAAGGTAATCATTTGCGTGCGTACGGAAGACTATGCAACCTTGCGTGATGCTTACGATGACGCCGAAGTGCGTGCGGAAGTGCTGATGAAGCGAATCGAGGTGCCGTGTCGGTTGCGTCGCGAGGCGCCACTGGTCGGCACGTTGCCTCACTTGGAAAGCAATATGCGGAGGGAGGAGTTCTGCGCGATGGTCGAGAAGGCTAAGGAATATATCCGGCAGGGCGAGGTCATTCAAGTGGTGTTGTCCCAGCGTTTTTCGGCGCCGGCGATGTCGTCGCCGCTGCAGATTTATCGGGCGTTGCGTCTGATCAATCCTTCTCCCTACACCTTTTTCCTGAAGTTGGGAGGGCTGGTTTTAGCCGGGTCGTCGCCCGAAACGATGGTTAAGCTTGAGCGTGGTCGCTCGTCGTTGCGCCCGATTGCGGGAACGCGGCGCCGTGGCAAGACGCCGGCCGAGGATAGTGCCTTGGCCGATGAGCTGCTCAGCGACGAGAAGGAACGTGCTGAACATCTGATGCTCGTGGATCTGGGGCGAAATGACCTCGGAAGGACAGCGGTGCCGAACAGCGTTCAGGTAAAGACGTTCATGAGCGTGGAACGGTACTCGCATGTCATGCATCTGGTGAGCGATGTTGACGCCATGATAGATCCCAAGGCCGATGCACTGGACTTGATCAGGACGACTTTTCCAGCCGGGACGCTCTCGGGCGCGCCGAAGATTCGGGCGATGGAGCTAATCAATGAGCTTGAACCAGAACCTCGCGGAGTGTATGGCGGTGGCGTTGGATACCTGAGCTACAATGGCAACATGGATTTGGCGATCACGATCCGTACGATCGAAATGCGGGATAATAAGGTGTACATCCAGGTTGGCGCGGGAATCGTGTATGACTCCGTGCCAGATAACGAATATGAGGAGACGATTAATAAGGCAAAGGCGCTGTTCAAAGCGGTCAATCTTGCCGCAAATGGAATTCATTTGTCAGCAGATTGACGCCAGATGTGTTTTCCTCGCACGAAGAATGTTGGATTGGTTTGATGAAAGATTTAACAAAGTGAGGCATATGATGATTTTGGTCATAGATAATTACGATTCGTTTACGTACAATCTGGTGCATTTGTTGTATTCGCTGAACGCCGATGTGGTGGTGCGTCGCAACCGGGAGATTACGGTTGCGGAGGCGCTGGACATGCGAGCAGACGGGTTGTTGTTTTCGCCGGGACCAGGTCGGCCGGCAGATGCGGGCATTATGGAGGAGCTGATTCGATTGGCGGCAGAGGAGTCGATGCCGATGCTCGGAGTGTGTTTGGGACATCAGGCAATTGGCGAGGTGTTTGGCGCGGAAGTGGTGCCGGCGACGCAGATTATGCACGGAAAGATATCACGGATCAGCCACAATGGCGAAGGGCTGTTCGCGAAGCTGAAAAATGATTTCAAGGCTGTGCGATATCATTCCCTGGCGTTAAAGGAGGCGACCTTGCCGGAGGTTCTGGAGGTGACGGCACGCGCAGACGACGGGGAAATCATGGGCGTGCGGCATCGGACGTTGCCCATACATGGCATCCAGTACCATCCGGAATCCATTATGACTACCAATGGCAAACAACAACTGGAAAATTTTTTGAAGATTGTAGAAGACCATAAAAGAAAAGGAGCGTAATCATGTTAAGGAACTACTTGCAGAAAGTCATGGCCCATCAGGATCTCAGCGTGTTGGAAATGGACGCGCTGTTGGAAAAACTTACGGGCAGTGAGGTGTCCTTTGCCCAGGCGGGCGCCATTCTCACCGCGTTGCAGATGAAGGGCGAGAGCGTCAGCGAACTGGTTGGAGGCGCGGAAATGATGCGACGGCACGCGACCTTCATTGACTGTGGCGGTCGAGAGGTGGTGGACCTTGTCGGTACCGGCGGCGATGGAGGCATCAGCTTCAACATTTCGACCACGTCGGCGCTTGTCGCCGCAGGTGCCGGGGTGGTGATTGCCAAGCACGGGAATCGTGCGGTGTCAGGTAAATGCGGCGCTGCCGATGTGCTTGCCGAGCTTGGATTTGACCTGGCTGTGTCGCCGGCGGCGATGGAGGCCTGCATTTGTACCCATGGAATCGGTTTCATGTTTGCGCAGAAGATGCATCCGGTCATGGGCAAGGCGGCGCCATTGCGACGGGAATTGGGCATCAGGACGATCTTCAACATGCTAGGTCCTCTATGCAATCCGGCTGGGGCGACGCGGATGGTCGTGGGCGTCTATGAGGCGCGATTGACTGAGTTGTATGCGAATGCACTGAAAGCGCTTGGCGTAAAGCACGCAATGGTCGTGCATGGCAATGACGGCTTGGACGAGATTAGCTGTTGTGAGACGACGCGTGTGACCGAACTCAAGGACGGCAACCTGCGCAGCTACGAGATTTATCCCGAGATGTTCTTGGGCGAATCGTACGACATAGCCGATATCGCCGGCGGTGATCCCGCGCAGAACGCTGCGATTTTGAGGAGCGTGGTTGACGGTGTGGAGCGTGGGGCGCCGAGATCGGTGGTGTTGTTGAATGCGGCAGCGGCCTGCTATGTGGCTGGTCGGGCAAAGGATCTGGCTGAGGGAATCGGAATGGCGGCGGAGTCCATCGACAGTGGCGCTGCCGCCGCGAAGCTGGAGACCTTGATTGCGGAAAGTCGAGGTGCAATATGATTGCCCACGGGGGTAAGGACATGACCATTCTGAATCAAATTGTTCGGGATTTGCTGCCAAGTTTGACGGCAAGCAAAGAACGCCTGCCTTTAAGGGAGTTGGAGATTATGGCGAAGGATTCGCCACCGCCCAAGGATTTTGCGACCGTGTTTCGGACGCCGGGTCTGCATGTGATTGCGGAGCTGAAGAAGGCGTCGCCGTCAAAGGGCGTGATTCGTCCGAATTTCGACTACTTGGAATGCGCTCAGGCACTCGAGTCGGCAGGCGCAGCGGCCTTGTCGGTGCTGACGGAAGAGAATTATTTCTTGGGCAGCTTGCGGATACTGAAAGAGGTCGCCCAACAGGTGGATATCCCCTTGTTGCGCAAGGATTTCATTGTTGACCCCTATCAGATTTGTGAAGCACGCTTGCATGGCGCATCGGCGGTGTTGTTGATAGCGGCCTTGTTGCCTGCCGATGAATTGGTCCGTCTAAGCGACTACGCAAAGAGTTTGGGACTGACCGTGCTTGGCGAAGCGCACAATAAGGAGGAACTGAAGACGCTGTTGGGTTGCGACATAGAGTTGATTGGCATTAACGCACGGGATTTGCATAGCTTTGGCACAAACACAAGCGAGGCCAACAAGCTGCTTGGTCAGGTGCCAGCGGATCGCATTGCCATTGCCGAAAGCGCGATGAACAATCACGAAGACCTCGTGCGTGCCAAGCAAGCGGGTGCGCGTGGATTTTTGGTAGGCGAGGCGCTTATGCGCGCAGAATGCCCGGGCGACAAGCTCAAGGAGATGCTATGCGGCCACATGTGAAATTGTGCGGCATGACGCGGGTAGAGGACGTACGAGCAGCAGTGGAGGCCGGTGCGGACTACGTGGGATTTGTGCTGGTTGCTTCATCGCGACGTCGCGTAATGCCGTCGGCGTTGGACGAGCTGATCGCTGCGGTTGCGCCGGCGCGGGCGGTGTGCGTGATTGCTGACGAGGCATTGACGGTTGCACGGCGCTTGGCGGCGGCACATCCTTCGCTGATTATGCAGCTGCACGGGCAAGAAAGCGCCGAGTACGCGCAGGCGTTGGCGGCCGATGGCGTTGAAGTATGGAAGGCAGTGGTATTGAATGACGACGACGACCTGTTGCGCTACGCGGATTTTCCAGCATCGCGGCTGGTGGTTGACGCCGCGCAAGGCGGTTCAGGTCGCCTGTGCGATTGGCGCTTGGCGGCGGCACTGGCGTCGCGTCGCCCGGTATTGCTGGCGGGCGGGATTGGTCCGGGCAACGCGGTGGCGGCTTGGCGGGCGACTGGTGCTTGGGGTTTGGACTTGGCCAGCGGCGTGGAGGACGCGCCGGGCATCAAATCAATCGAAAAGATCAATAAACTCATGACCGCGTTGCGGTCGCTAGACAAGGAGTAGTAAACGATGAAAACTCATTATGGAATATATGGTGGCCAGTACGTTGCCGAGACGCTGATGCCCATTTTGCATGAACTGGAAAAAGAATACCTGGCTGCGCGGGAAGACCCCTCATTTCAGGAGGAATTCAGGTCTTTGTTGAAGAATTATGTTGGTCGCGAGTCGCCCCTGTATTATGCGCGGCGGTTGAGCGAGCATCTTGGCGGTTCTCGGATTTATTTGAAACGGGAAGATTTGAACCATACTGGTGCGCACAAGATCAACAACACAATCGGACAAGCTCTGCTGGCAAAGCGAATGGGCAAGACGAGGTTGATTGCTGAGACGGGCGCCGGCATGCATGGCGTGGCAACGGCGACGGTCGCGGCGCTGTTCGGCTTTGAATGCGAGGTCTTTATGGGAACGACGGATATTGACCGACAAGCGGTCAATGTGGAACGCATGCAGACCCTGGGAGCGACAGTTCGACCAGTCAGCGAGGGGTCGGCAACGCTCAAGGATGCTATGAACGAGGCGCTGCGAGATTGGACGGCGTGGTCGGCTGACACGTTTTATGTCATCGGGACGGTGGCTGGCCCCCATCCCTATCCGCTGCTGGTCAAGGATTTCCAGTCGGTCATAGGTGAAGAGGCGCGTCGGCAATGCCTGGAACAGACTGGACGGTTGCCGGACGAGGTCGTCGCCTGTGTCGGCGGCGGTAGCAATGCGATGGGCATCTTCGCGGGCTTTTTAGAGGACAGCGACGTAGCGTTGACGGGCGTGGAAGCCGGCGGTGCGGGCATTGCCACGGGCAAGCATGCCGCAAGCATCACAGGCGGTCGCGTGGGCGTGCTCCATGGCAGCAAAACCTACCTGCTTCAGGATGACAACGGACAAATATTAGAGACACATTCGGTCTCTGCCGGTCTGGATTATCCAGGCGTGGGACCGGAACATTGTTTTTTGGCGGACAGCCGGCGTGCACGCTATGTAACCGTTGATGACGAAGAAGCCGTTGACGCTTTTGCCATGTTGGCACGCTTTGAGGGCATCATACCTGCTCTGGAGAGCTCGCACGCGCTGGCCTATGCCATCCGTACTGCGCCAGCGCAGAGTCGGGATAGGATTGTCGTCGTCAATTTGTCAGGTCGCGGTGACAAGGACATGGATTCGATTCGGCGCTTCCGTAAACAACAAGTCGCTTCGGCAAAATAAAGGGCAATATAAAAGTGAAGGAGTCGTTATGGATAAAATACAGAAAATCTTTGCATCATGCGCAGCGGCAGATCGAGCGGCATTGGTGATATTTTGCAGTTGTGGCTATCCGGACATGGATAGCAGCGAACAGATTATTGAAGACGCGATAGCCGCAGGTGCGGATATCATCGAACTAGGTGTGCCTTTTTCGGATCCGATGGCCGATGGCGCGGCCATTCGCCAGGCATCAGAGGTGGCGCTGCGACAAGGCGCGACATTGAAGGGCGTGCTGGCAATGGCGGAGCGGCTCAGCAAGCGGCATCCCGATACGGGATTCATTCTTTTCAGCTACATGAATGTGATGCTCAATTACGGACTGGACGCATTGTGCACTGAGCTTCGGCGGATTGGCGTCGATGGCATTTTGGCGGTGGATCTGCCCTATGAGGAGAGAGCCGAGCTGGCTGACCCATGCCGGTCGGCGGGGTTGCATCTCATACCGTTGGTGTCGCCGATGACGTCGCTTGAGCGTGCGGCGATGATCATGGGCGAGGCTACGGGCTTTGTCTATAGCGTGAATATCTGTGGTATTACGGGTGTCCGCGAGAAGTTGCCGCCTGAAGTTGCTGAGCGCCTGGCGGCTCTCAAGGAGCGGTCGCCAGTACCGGTGGCGGCAGGCTTCGGAATTGCCGATGGCGAGTCAGCGAAGGCAATCGCGCGGGTCGCTGACGGTGTCGTGGTCGGCTCGGCAGTGATCAACAAGCTACTGGCACCCGGTGAGCTGGAGACACGTCGGCGCGATGCGAGCGAGTTGGTGAGGACTTTGGCAGGGAGTATGTCGCGCCATGCATGACGATGTGAATATTGCGTCCTGTGAGTTGCTGAGTTCGCCGGAGACCGTTCGACGGGAGCTGCCAGTGAGTGTGGCCTTGCAAAAGCAGATACGGCAATGGCGGCGAGAAGTCGTGGACATCATCACGGGGCGTGATCGACGTCTGCTGGTGATTGTGGGACCTTGTTCGGTTCATCATCCTGCCGGGGCATTGGAGTACGCAAGACGGCTACGGGATCTGCGTGATCGCGTGGCCGACCGATATTACCTGGTGATGCGTGCGTATTTTGAAAAACCGCGCACGACACTGGGATGGAAAGGACTGATCTACGACCCGGATCTCAATGGCGACTACAATCTCGAAAAGGGCATTGTCACTGCTCGGCAACTGCTGCTGGATTTAGCGGCGATGGGGTTGCCTGCTGCATCGGAGGTGCTCGATCCTGTTATGTCTGTGTACTTGACGGATCTGCTCAGTTGGGCGGGCATCGGCGCGCGGACGTCGGAGTCGCCGACCCATCGGCAACTGGCTAGCGGGCTGCCGACCGCCGTTGGGTTCAAGAACGGAACCGACGGGGGGCTGAAAGTCGCCTTGGACGCCTTGGCGACGGTGTCGTCGCCGCATAGTTTTATCGGTGTTATGCGCAATGGGCATACAGGTGTGTTTCGGACGCGTGGCAATCCGTACGGTCACTTGATCCTGCGAGGCGGCAGCGACGGACCGAATTACGACGCGAAAGGCATTGCTGAGGCGCGTGCGATGCTGGCCGCTGCCGGGCTTCGGCAACGGCTAGTGGTCGATTGCAGCCACGGGAACTCCAATAAGGACTGGCAACGACAGAGCGTAGTGTTCGCCGATGTGCTTGCTCAAGCCAGCAACGGCGAGAGCAAAGACGCTATCGCCGGTATGATGCTGGAAAGTTACCTCAAGGCTGGCCGACAACAAGTCACGCCTGGAATGCCCGTGGCGCCAGACATCTCCGTCACAGACGCGTGCATGTCGTGGGAAGACACCGCCAACCTTTTGCTCTGAAGGGTTGAAGATGTTCAGGCTGACTGAACTGGAACAAATGGGTCGGACGGGTCGGACGGGTCGGACGGGTCGGACAGGGTCGGACAGGGTCGGACAGGGTCGGACAGGGCAATTCAGCATTCAGCATTCAAAGCCATGTGACTGCCCTTTTGTGTCGGGATCGCAGTCAGCCCTTGTATATTATGCTCCTTCGGAGTCTAGCGGGTTGGATGGTTGACAATCCAGCGGAGGGTGGAGAATTTTTCGCGTGGATTTTGCTGTTGGACGAGTTCCAGCGAGCCGAATTGGGTTTGCTTGGCCAAGACTCGAATAACTGCGGCGTTTGGGGAGGCGCAGGCTCTGAGGGTTTCAAGAGATGGATTGGAGACGGGAAGCAAATCCTGCGTCAAGTGCTTGGGAGGCATGTTCTTGAATCGTGCGACGATTTCGAGCTTTTGTGAGTCGATCGCCGAGAAGGCAATCCATGTCAAAGAACCTTTTGCGCGTCGTGCGTCGATTTCAGCGAATCCACGATTTGTCAATCCCCTTGCGACGACATCGAGTTCGATATCGAGCATTCCAGAGGCTTTGAGTTGATTGAGAATTTGCAGTTTTTCTAGGAGTTCTGAGACTTCCTGTGCGGAGATGTTGCAGGGCTTCAGGGCATCGAGAGAATCGATGGACTTGACGGTGGGAACCATGTATGCGACGGGTCGTTGCGGGGGCGTTACTCCTACGCAGGCTGCGAAGAAGAGGCAAGCCAGGATCATTCCGAGTGTTGGGATTGCGTGTTTCATGATAGGCATCTCCTTGCGACGAGTTGTCGCCAGTTCCCGTTGACGGTCCACTTTTGTTGAACGAGAATATCGATCATTTTTTGGACGCCAGACAATTCTCCTTCATGGAAGTGGTTGGCCATCAGCAGGCAACCGTTGTTAACGAGGAGATTCTGGCAGTTGTTGACGAATTGTTCCAGATCGTTGGGCTTATTGAGGAATCGTCCTCCAGCCAATCCATTGCAGACGATCAGGTTGGCCTTGATGTCCTTGATCGACTCAAGGCTTTCGGCGCGTCCGAGCAGGAAATCGACTTTGGAGTCGAGATTGTTGAATTGTTCGAATTCCCGTTGTCGCTTGGGGTCATGGGGGAGTTTTCGATGTTGTGCCATCCATACTTCCAGCGGTTCCGCAGTCACTCCGATGGTGCGCCCATTCGGGTTGAGCTTGGCGATTTCGAGGGTGCCCAATCCGACCCCGCAGCCCAGGTCCAGGATGGTTGGAGCAGGGTCGCTTTTGGCGAGAAAGTCTTGGATCCATTCGAGTTGCTGGGGATATCTTCCTGTATCCGTGCCGAATCGAGGCGGATCCGCCAATGCGCAGAAGAGCGGGAACCATTCGTGGTTTTCGAAGGCGACCCGTCCTGCGAAGGTATCCGGCAATCTCGCCCAGAGGTCGGGGAGCGCTGAAATGTCAAATTGCTGTCTCAAAACCGAAGGAACCCAATCGCGATGAGAGAGGGTCGATTCCGCGATTGCGATCAGGCTGCGACGGAACTCCTGGTAGGGCAAATAACATTCGTATTGGGCTCTCATTTCCGGGGAAACAATCGAGCCTCGCGCCCACCAGGAGCCAGGGCAATACGTATTCCAAAGTTGCTTTTTTTTGAGCCAACGTTGGTTATGTAGGCTTATGAGGTCCACTCCATACCATCCTTGGCGAGCGTAAACCCGAAGGTGTCGAGTTCTCGTGCGTAGATATCGTGGCTTGGGCAGAGCGTCCTGGCCAGATGCGAACAGAACATCTTGGTATGCTTTTGGATGGCGCCGTCGTTTTTGAAGGCATTTGCCATGATTTTAAGCATTCCGAAATTGGAGTGTTCCCCGAGTCTCCAGTCGTCCAGGTTGCCGCAAGTCAATTCCCAGACGATGACGTCGAGCTTGGCTTTTTGTATGGCGTGCCAGGTTGTTGGCGGGAACCAGGATCCGTCCAGGCCGTAGAGCATGGTTTCGTTGGTTGGCGTTTTGATGATGAAATGGCAGGCGAGTTCGCCGGGGATTCCTATCGGATGGGAAGCAGGGTAGGTATTAATGGCATAGTCGCCAACCTGAAGGCATTCCAGGGGCAGGAATCCTTTGACCAGTAGGCGGTCGGCCAAGTCGTCGGGCACGCCGCATCGATTTTTTGCGGCTTCTGCATCAATGTACAGGACGATTGGCTTTGCTGAAGCGTCGCGTCGCTTGGCGATTTGGCAAATCACGTCGAGATTGAAGTGATCACCGTGGGGATGGCCGATCAGGATTGCGTCCAATGCATGGACATCGACATTGAATTCGTCAATGGCGTCCAGCGTCATCGGCCCGCAATCGATTAGGATTCGATCGTCAAGGACGAGCGAGGAGAATCGTCGTCCCGCACCAACGGATTTTCCGGGATTTGGCCAATCGGCGGCACCTGTGCCAAGAAACTTGATTTTCATGGTATTCCTTCCAGTTGAAATGATCTACGCGATCAGCCCAAAGACTGAATGAGTTCGTGGTATTGGTTGAATGGTTGGAGGCTTCGTTTGAGGATTCCGTTAACATGTGCGATAACGAGTCCGTAGTTGGTCATCGGGATGTTTTGATCTTGCGCGCAGGCGACGCGGTACTTCATTTCCCGTTCATTGAGCATGCAGCCGCCGCAGTGGACGATCAAGTCGTAGCCGCTCAAGTCAAGGGGGAACTCCCCTCCGCTGGTGAAACTGAATTGAATGTCGTCGCTCTTTGTGAATTGGCGTATCCAATGAGGCAGCTTGACGGTGCCGATATCGTTGCATTGCCGATGATGGGTGCATCCTTCTGAAATCAGAACCCTTGCATGGCTTTTGAGGCTTTGCAGCGCTGCGATTCCCCGGACTGCGTAATCAAGGCTTCCCTTGTATCTTGCCATCAGGATTGAGAAAGAGGTTAGGGGCTGGTTGATAGGGAGGCGGGCGGCGACCTCCTTGAAAACCTGGCTGTCCGTGATTACGAGTTTTGGCGGCTCAACCAATTGCTTCAAGGCGAATTCCAGTTCGGTATCTCTGACGACGAGGGTTGGCACTCCGCGTTCCAGTGCGTCGCGGATCGTTTGTTGCTGCGGGAGTATCAGCCTTCCTTTTGGGGCTGCCTTGTCAACCGGCGTGACCATGACGACCAAGTCGCCGGCTTCCACAAGTCCTTCAAGCAATCCGATTTGCTGGGTTTCCTGGCGACCAAGACGTCCCAGGGTTTCCTTCAGTTGCTCGATCCCTTCACCGGTTTCTGCCGAAACACGAATCACGTTGTCGCCGAAAGGCAGATTGTCGGCTACCTCGCTCAAATCAATTTTGTTGATGGCGACAATGGTGGGGATGTTCTTTTTGGCGATTTGTTCCAGGATGTCGTTGTCATGTGGTGTCAATCCGACAGTTGCATCGACGACGAGCACTGCGATATCTGTTTTGTTGAGGATTTGCCTTGTTTTGCTGATCCGTTTTGCGCCGAGTTCTCCGACATCGTCCAGTCCGGCGGTATCGATTATGACGACTGGTCCCAGCGGGAGCAGTTCCATTGCTTTTAGGACTGGGTCGGTAGTCGTTCCTTTTTGCTCTGAGACGATTGCGAGTTGCTGTCCGGTGACGGCATTGACCAGTGCTGATTTTCCTGCGTTTCTGCATCCGAAGAATCCGATATGTGTTCGTTCGGAAGATGGAGTTGCGTTCATTGTCATCGTGTTTACCTTGCCTTATGTTTACAACAGGCTTCTCGGATCGATATCGGCGTAGATATTGACTTTTTGGGGTTGTTTCCGTGAGACGATCATCGCCCTCAGGATTCGGGAGAGCCTACGTATTGAGCCTCCTCTCAGGAGGATTTGGTATCTGAAGTACGTTTGGACCTTTGAGAGCGGGGATGGCATTGGCCCGATGACCTGTGTCTTCTCTTCCAGATGTGGTTTCAGTTCATCGGCGAAAGCCTCTGCCGCAGCTGCGGCAAGCGCTTCTTCCCGGCTTCGGAAATGGACGATCGCCATGTGGGAAACAGGCGGGAAATCCAGCATTTTCCTTGAGATCATTTCCTCGTCATAGAAGCTTTTGAAGTCGTGGTGGATGGCGAATTTCAGGGCGAAGTGGTCTGGTGTATAGGTTTGTACGATGACATCTCCTGGCGTATCGCCTCGTCCTGCGCGTCCTGCCACCTGCGTGATCAGTTGGAACGTGCGTTCGCCGCTACGGAAATCCGGGATGTGGAGCCCGATGTCCGCCTGGATCACTCCTACTAGCGTTACATTGGGAAAATCCAAGCCCTTGGCAATCATCTGTGTCCCGATCAAGATATTCACCCTGCCTGCGCGGAAGCTTTCCAGGACTTTCTTGTAGCTATCCTTGGCCCGCATCGTGTCGGAATCCATTCGGGCGATCTTCGCCTTGGGGAACAGGGCTTGCGTGATCGATTCGATCTTCTCGGTTCCGAAGCCGGAATAGCGGATCTCCGGATCGTCGCACTGGGGGCATTTCATCGGGGCGAGTTTTTCGGCTCCGCACAGGTGGCAGTTCAAGGTGCCGGCGTGCTTATGATAGACGTAGGATACGCTGCAATTATCGCAACTTGCCACGTATCCGCACTTGGAGCACATCATTTGTGTCGCAAAGCCACGGCGATTCAAGAACAAGATTATCTGCTCGTGCTTTTGCAATCGATCGAAGATCAGATCTTTGAGCTGCCTGGAGAAGATTTGCGCTTTTCCGGCGAGTGCGGCTTCCAGCCCCATGTCGATTAGCTGTACATTGGGAAGTGGCTTGACATCGACTCGTTCAGTCAATTCGAGCAGTTTATACCGTCCTTGCTGGCAGTTGTAGTACGATTCGAGCGATGGTGTTGCGGAACCCAGCAGTATGGTCGCCTTTTCGTGTTTTCCCCTGACGACTGCCAGGTCTCTGGCGTTGTACCTGGGCGATTCTTCCTGTTTGTAGCTGGTTTCGTGCTCTTCGTCCACGACGATCAAGCCCAGCTCCCTGAATGGTGCGAACAAGGCGGATCGTGCTCCGATGGCGATTCTGGATCGTCCTTCATTGATGCGAGTCCATTCGTCAAATCGTTCGCCATCGCTCAATCCGCTATGGAGCACGCTGACCAGGTCACCGAATCGGCTTCGGAAGCGTTCGCAAGTTTGGGGAGTCAGTGAGATTTCAGGTACGAGGACGATCGCTTCCTTGCCTAGTTCCAAGCATGTGGCGATTGCTTGCAAATATACCTCGGTCTTGCCTGAAGCCGTGATGCCATGAAGCAAAATCACCTGGCTATCCACCGCCAATAGAGATGCGTTGATCGCGTCCAAGGCGGTTTTTTGCTCGGGCGTCAAGTCCTTGGGCTGGTCCCGTTGGACGAGGTCATTGAGGAACGGGTCTCGTTCGACTACCCTGAGTTCCTTTTTCAGCCAGCCTTCCTGGCACATTTTGGAGACGGTCGAGGCGCTGACGATGCCCGTGGAGACCAGTTCGGTCAACATGGTATCGCCTTCGCGCCTCAAGTATGAAATGACTTCCTTCCGCTTGTCAGACAGGGCATCGAAGTCTTCTCCTCCTGCCATCGCCTTGATGGTCAGCGAGACGAAAAGCACCTGCTTGTGCTTCATTTCGCCGCTTCTGACGACGGCTGGGAGAAGTGTTTGGATGGCGTGTTCCTTGGGGCAGCAATAGTAGTCCGACATCCATTCGGCAAGCCAGATCAATCCCTTCGGAATCTGTTCCCGTTCGCCTTCAAGACAGAGGATAGGCTTCAGCTTGTAGGGGGAGGTCGCCTTCATCGCGACAACGTAGCCGCTCCTTTCCCCGTGCTTGAATTCCACTTTTACCCGGCTGCCCTCCCTGACTTGTCCGCGCAAGGCGGGGGGAACCGAATAGTCGAACACGCGATCCAGTGACAAGGAAAAGATAACTTGCGCTACCTCTAGTCCTGATGATCCCATCCCGAATACCCCCAGTGCAACCTACAATCCAAGCGCTTTCTTCCAACGGTCGATTTGCTCGCCGACCCTGATCGGGGCGGTGCCGCCTTCCAGCGACCGGGCATTGACTGAACTTGACGCATTGAACAGCTTGAGGCATTCCTCCGTGGCGGCGGGAATGGATTTCCGCATGTCTTCGAGGCTGGCGGCATTCAAGGCAATCCCATTTCTGGCACAGAATCCCACGAATGCCCCGACTTGGTGGTGGGCGTCGCGGAAGGGCACGCCTTGTTTCACCAGCCACTCTGCCAGATCCGTCGCTTCCAGGGCGGGATCGGCTGCCGCTTCGGCCATTGCCTTTTCGTTGGCGGTCAGCGTTCCGAGCATGGCGGACATTGTGGCGAGGCTGAGCTTCACCGTGTCGATGGCATCAAACAATCCTTCCTTGTCTTCCTGGAGGTCTCGGTTGTAGGTCAACGGAAGTCCCTTGAGGGTTGTGAGCATCGCGGTCAGGTGCCCATAGACGCGTCCTGTTTTGCCACGAGTCAATTCCGCAACGTCGGGGTTCTTCTTTTGCGGCATCAGGCTGGAACCCGTCGTAAAGGCGTCCCCCAGCCCGATGAAGCCGAATTCCTGCGAAAACCACAGGATGATGTCCTCGGAAAGACGTGACAAATGCATGGCGACGATCGCCAAGTCGGCGAGGAATTCGACGATGTAGTCCCTGTCGCCAACAGCGTCCATCGAGTTGTGGAGGATATCGTCAAAACCCAGGAGCTTGGCGGTGTAGCTACGATCCAGCGGGAGTGTCGATCCTGCGATTGCGCCTGCTCCGAGCGGGGAACGATTGAGCCGTTTCCTGGCATCCTGGAAACGTTCGATGTCACGCTCGAGCATTTCGACGTACGCCAGCAGGTGGTGTGCGAAAAGAACAGGCTGCGCGTGTTGGAGATGGGTAAAGCCAGGCATGATCAGCGTCCTGTACTTGTCAGCGAGGCTTACCAGGCTTCGTTGCATCTCTCGGATCAGTTCGACTGTTTGGTCAGCTTCGAATCTAAGGTAGAGTCTTTCGTCTGTAGCGACCTGATCGTTTCTTGAGCGTCCGGTATGCAGCTTGGCGCCTGGCGCTCCGATGCGTTCGGTCAGCCTGGCCTCGATATTCATGTGGATATCTTCCAGCGCCTCGTCAAATTCGAAGTTATTATTATTGATATCTTGTAGGATTTGATCGAGTCCCCTTATGATTTCATCGGCGTCGTTTTGCGAGATGATCCCTTGCTTGGCGAGCATTTGCGCATGCGCCTTGCTGCCTTGGATATCGAAAGGGTACAATCTTTTATCGTACGAGATTGATTGTGTGAATTGCTGGACGAGGCTATCTGTTCCTTCCGAGAATCTTCCTGACCAGAGCGCCATTATTTTTTCTCCTTCCCGAGATCAAGCAACTGTTGCAGGGGCGGGGGAACATCGTCGTAGTCGTCATGCAGGACGACACGTCCCGTGGCGGAATCGATCTCAGACTTCGTCAGGCAATCCAGGATATGCGCGGCGGCGGTCGTGATGTTGGCTGCAGTGAATCCGAATTTCGCCAATTCTCTGAAGAATGTATCGGCGACTTTGGCGACGACCTTGTTGGGATCCCTGAGCAAGTTGAGGATCAGTTGCTCGGAGGCGGCGCGCTTGTCGCCAGCCTCGGAGACATTCGTGTTGAGTAATTCCTTCGATCCCCAAATGTAGCTCTGGCTCATGTTGACCTTCTGGTCGACAATGTCGTACATCCGGGAGTTCTCGTAGACGAGCGATGCGATTGGGGCGATCAGCGAGAAGAGCTTTCTGCGTATGGCATCATACGGGGTCGTGGTTTCCTTGTTCTTGGGACCGCCGGCGATCAGCAGACCGACCCGTGACTTCTTCACCACAATCGGATTGATGATGATCGGGAACATAATCCCCTCGATACCTACCTCGACCTTGCCGACCTGGTGCATATGATGGCATTTCCACAAGATCCGATGAAGCTTCTCAGGAACCAACAAGCGATGGTTGGGCTTCACATTCGGACTGTTAATGCCGACGACTGAGCGAACGATCAGTTCCTGACGTACCTCGTCACGTTCCAGGAACACCGCTTGCTCGGTCCCCATCAATGAGCAGGTCATCTTGGTGATGTGGTTCAAGCCTTCTTCGAGGGTGGTCGGATCAAGGAATGCTTCCGTCAAAAGCGTCAACATTTCAAGATTTTTTTCGAAATCGTTCTTCATTGTGTTTGTTTCCTTTTTTTCATTGTGTTATTTCCTTTGCAGTCCGATGATCTTAATCAATGCGTTTTCTAGTGAGATTCGCGGTGATGTTGAAGAGGAGATGCATTGCCAAAGTGCATCTCGGAGCGTGCGGGTCGCGGCGATGATTTCCTGTGGCGTGTACCTGACGGCCTGTTCTGCGATCATTTGAACCCTGTATGGGTGCATGGTCACGAAATCGGAGCCGTCCTCGACCCAGGCTTGCTTCTGAATGTCGCCGGATTCCTCCAGCAATCGCTTCAGTGAAATTGGAGAAGATATCTTGTTGATGACCATGAACAGGCGAATCTGAAGAGCCTGCCTGAAAAATCCTGCCGCATTCAAGATCAGAGAGCGGGAAGTGCGATCCTCGTCCTTGCTCTGCTCAGATATCGCATCAATGACACGAAGGCATTCCTGAAGGTTCCGAAGACCGAGGAAATTTCCCATCGCCCAACTGAATTCCTCGCCTTGGCCGATGCAAATCTGACGTACCTCGTCCAAGGTGACCTGCCCTTGGGTACCCCCCATGTAGCAGATGATTTTCTCCAGTTCGGAATCGATGCGGGCCGTATCCGTGCCCAGGACATCGATCAGGTAATCGACGATATTTTGGCTGAGATTGAGGTTTTTATCCTTGGCTGCCAACTGTATGCAGGCCGCCATGTCGGCTTGCCAGTTTCGGTTGAGCTTGTCGGGTTTTTGGTATGTAATCAGCTCTCCCTTGTCAGCGCAAGCTTTTGCGAGCGCGCGTCTTCTGTCAATTCCAGGTCCATCCATGACAAGGACTATGTCCTTTGGGAGTCCCTGCGCCAGGAAGGTCGCCAATTCCTTGAGCGCCTTCGAGAGCGGGGTGCTCTTGTCTCCTTCGGAAGCGAATCCTGAGAAGTGCTTGAGCCAGACTGTTTTTTGCCCGCCGAGGAAAGGCGGCGATTTCAGTGACATCAGCAAATTCTGGATTAGTGCGGCGTCAGGTCCGGCATCGCCTTCCTGGAAGCAATCGAATGCGAAGTCATCTGGCTTCGGTCCTGCGACTTGGAGGATGATCTTTTCGGCATGGGCAGCGATTTGCGCCTGGTCATTGCCTGATATGAGGTAGATATTGGTCATCCAGTAAAGCTCTCCTACTGCTGCTGGCGAATCGATTCGAGATGGATTCGATTGTAGATTTCGGCGACGAATTCCTCGTCAAGCCCGACTTTTTTTCCCTTGGCAATCACCTGAGCGAGCACGCGTTCCCATCGGGATGCTTGCAGGACGATGATATGGTTGTCGCGCTTGAGGTTTCCGATTTCCCTTGAGACCTTCATCCGCCTGGCGAGCGTTGTGATCAGCGTGACATCAAGCTGGTCGATCTCCAATCTCAATTGATCGAGTTTGAGTTGGTAATTATGGTCACCTCCTTCTGTTGAGCGTGGCTTGAGGGACTTGATAATGGTATTGCATTGCTCTGGTGTCAGTTGTTGCTTTGCGTCCGAGAGTGCCTGGTTCGGGTTTGGATGGACTTCAAGCATCAGTCCTTGGAAATCCAGGTTGATTGCCTGTTGTGACAATTCAAGTATGTACTCCGTATTTCCTGCGATGTGTGACGGATCGCAGAGGCATGGAACGACAGGCAGGCGTTGCTTCAGGTCGATGGCCAACTGCCAGCATGGCGCGTTGCGGTATTTACCCGGGGCGACTCCTCCGCATCCCCTGAGCACGGCTCCGATTCGACGGATTCCTGCGCCCCGCAATCGCTCGATGGCTCCGATCCAAAGTTCCAGGTCAAGATGAATGGGGTTTTTCACGAAGACTGGGATATCGACGCCGCTGAGCGCATCGGCGATTTCCTGCACTGCAAATGGGGTAACGGTCGTGCGCGATCCGATCCAGACGGCGTCCATCTTGTGTGCCAGAGCCAAACCCACATGCTTGGCATTGGCGACTTCGACCATGCAGCGGTATCCGAACTCCTCGCGGATGCGTCCAAGCCATTTCAGGGCATCCTCGCCAGCGCCTTCAAAGGCACCAGGACGGGTGCGTGGCTTCCAGGCACCCGCGCGAAAGAACGTGATTCCGGTGTCGCGAAGGCGCATTGCCACCTGACGCAATTGATCCTCGCTTTCCGCCGAACAAGGACCCGCTATCAAAATCGGACAGCACGAACCGCCACCGGATATTCCCCAATCGCTGAAATGTAAGTAATCACTGGACATCAATGAAACAGGACTCCTGCCTTTCAGTTAACACGATAAAAGATGTAATATAACTCTTTTGCGGTATATTACTTAATGTTCCGATGCGTTTTTTCAAACGTGACTGAAAGCAGGGCAATTCCATAGGTCACAGACATGACAATGAGCCAATACGAGCAAGTTTACATTACAGATATAGCATATGGCGGCGATGGAGTAGGGCGTCTCGCGGACGGAAACGTGGTCTTCGTCCCCTATGCAGCCATGGGGGACCTGGTCGAAATCATGGTCACCGAACGGAAAAAACTCTTTTGCCGCGGTGTCATCAACGAGATCATAGAGCCTTCCGCCGATCGTACCACCCCCAAGTGCAGGTACTACGGGAAGTGCGGAGGTTGCGCCTATCAACATCTGAATTACGAGGCAGAAATCGATGCCAAAACCAAGCAGTTCAACGACTTGATCAGGAGAATCGGGAAATTCGAGTCGTTCCCGGAGCCGGAATTGATCTTCCCGTCGCCACTGGAGTACGGATATCGCAACAAGATCCGCCTCGAACCAGGCGAACGGGAGCTGGCGGCGACGGGCTACTTCGTCCCCTACGGATATTACATGCGGGACAATACCACGTTCTTCATGGTCAGAAGCTGCCCGCTTGCCCAGGAACCTCTCAACGCCTTGCTGCCAAGGGCGATCAGGAGCGATTGGGGCAAGCAAAACGCCAAGCGGAAGAAGCCATATACATTGACGCTTAGGGTCACCACCGATGGCGAGACCTCATACTACTTTGGGCAGGCGCCGCTAAATATGACATGGTTGCGGGAGCGGCTGCTGGATGTGGAATACCGCGTTCCTGTAGGTGGCTTTTGGCAAGTCAATCCCCCTGTTGCCGAGCGTCTTTTGGAGATTGCGAAAGCCTGGACGGCTGACTTGCCTGTGAGTGAACTGATTGACGTTTACGGCGGTGCGGGCACGTTTACAATGCAAATCGGTCAACGTTTTGCCAAGCGCGCTCTTGTCGAAAGCGATATTCCCGCCGTGGAGGCGGCGGACTTTACGTTCCAGGAAGCCGCCATGCCCGTAACCCTGTGGAAGGGAACCGCAGATGAATTCCTGCCTGCCGACGACGGCCCGCTGGCGGAGGCCAACCTGTCCGAAACCCTCTTGGTCCTCGACCCGCCACGGTCAGGATGCCAACCCTCAGTCCTACAAGCGCTGATTGACAGACCACCAAAGTTCATCCTCTACGTCTCGTGCAATGTGGCGACACTAGCCAGAGACCTGAAAATCCTCTGCGATCACAACCTCTACAAGCCGACGAGAAGCGCAATCTTTGATATGTTCCCAAAAACAGCGCACTTTGAATCAATGACACTCCTGGAACGCCAATAATCCAATTGCTTGACCATGCAAGACGAAACCCATCTTACCAAGAAGAATTCCAGCTGGCTGGTCATCATCGTCGCCATCTACATCATTCGTTCATTTTCGTGGTTTTCGGCTGAATTGTGGTATGACGAGGTGCTGACACTCACAAGATTCGTGCTCAATCCCAATGATCCTTCGCTGCTCAATGTCTTCAGGGACTACCCGATCGCCAACAACCACATCCTCTCAACGGCAATCTACTGGTGCTGGACGCGAATCGTGGGCTTGCCGGACGAATCCCTGCTCAGGCTTCCCTCGATTTGCCTGGGCATAGGAACGATTGTCTTGATCGTCAGGCATTGGAGGCATTTTCTTGGCGACAAGCTGGCGGTCATTGGCGGGTTCATCTTTGCGATCAGTCCGGTCTTCACGGCTTACGCCTATCAAATCCGCGGTTATTCGTTGACGTTCTTCCTGGCGACCCTCGCCGTATCCGGCGCCCTTGAATTGAGTCGTGACAGCAAGGCGAAACGGGCGCAAGCGATGCTGTTTTTCAGTTCTCTTCTGTTGCCTTTGGTGATTCCCACCAATGCGATGCTCGCCTTGCCTCTGGCGACGTTGATTGTCGCGGATGCCCGTTCGCGCCAACTGAGTTGGCGTCAAAGCCTCTTGAGTTCGCTTCCGTGCCTGGCGGGATTTGCCTTGGGGGCTGGTTACTACCTGACGATTTTCGATCAATTGAAGCGTGTTCTTGCGGAGCCTGACGGTTGGAGTTCGTGTTGGCTTGTCATCGGCAATCTTGTTTTGGCGTTGATTGCCCATGCGATTGTGCTTCCATTGGCATTTTTCAAGCATCCGAAGGCTGCGGATTGCGGCGTGCGTCGCATGGCTCCCTTGGCATGGACGGGCTTGGCTGTTTTGTGTACTGTTGGTCTTATGCTTCTGCTGTCCCGTTCCGGCCACGCTCCATTCCCGCGTGTGTTCCTGGTTTTGCTTCCGATGGTATCGGTTCTAATCCTGCTGGCGATCAAGGAAAACAAGCATCAGGACATCATTCCATTCACGACGCTCGCCGTGGTCATCCTGCTCAATGGGTTGCTTTGGGAACGGTTTGCAGACAATTATACCAGGCTGCAGCTCAAAAAAAACGTGGTTCCGGATAACTTGCTCCAACAGTATTATCGCGGGCAAGATGAACTGAGAGCCATCGCGCGTCACAATGACCATGACATGGAAAACTGGTTCGTCGTCACAGACGCATACGATATCATGACATTCCGGTTTTATTGGGTCACCAGGGGATTGCCTGCTGGACAAACAGCTGGAGACAATGAGTTCCCGGAAGGTTTCTGGAACAAAATCAATCACGACAATCTGAAGCTCAGGGTCGTGGCGAAATCCCCGCAAAAGGCGGCGGAGATCTTCCAGAAGGCTGGGTTCGGAAGCAAGAACCAGCTTTTGGACAAGCTCGTTTGCATTCCCGGGATTGGCAAGCCGATCAGAGCCGTCTATGCCATTGAATGATTTTGGTTTGGATCGCAAGGCATATTTAGGAATATGTGAACTTATCAGGACAGATTGAATTATGTTATCAAAAACCCTACGATTGATTTGCTTGTTGGCGTGCATGATTGGGTATTGTTCATCAATCTTGGAGCGCGATCGCTTGACGTACTACGTTTCCCCATCGGGCCTTGAACTGAATCCTGGCGGTTCCGAGCTTCCCTTTGCCAGCTTGTCTCATGCACGTCGCAAGATTCGAAGCCTAGTGTTGACGGGGACTCTGCCTCCCGGCGGCGTGAAGATTGTCATCAGGGCAGGCCGATACCCTATTCGCGAAGGGTTTGTCCTAGGAGAGCTGGAAAGCGGCACGGAAGAGGCGCCGATCGAATGGGTCGCTGAAACGGGTGCTACCTTGGTCGGGGGAATTGACTTGCCACTGGCAGCCTTCACCCACGTCAGTGATGAGGCAACCCTGGCGAGACTCGGTCAATTGGCTAGGACGCACATCAGAAAACTCGACCTCGCTTCATACGAAAACTGCACGATCAAGCAATGGCCCGATACGGCAGAGGGATTGCCGCAACATGGCGAACTCTTCTGCAACGGAAGTCCATTGCCGTTGGCAGGATGGCCAAACCAAGGATGGGCGACCTTCAAGGAAATTGCCGAACAGAATGCCGATGAAGCGTCATTTGAGTACGAGCCAATGTTCGTTCCGGCGCTGAGATGGAAACCCGAAACCGGAATTTGGATCCATGGCTTCATGCACTACGACTGGTTTGATGAAACCATGAAGCTCAAGTCGGTCGATCAGCTCAAGAATACATTGACTGTGATGACGAAGGGGAGCAGCTATGGAGTGGGGATGCCTTCCAAACGCGATCCGATTCCTCGCCGATATCGCGTGGTCAATTGCCTGGAAGAACTGGACATGCCCGGAGAATGGTTTGCGGACCACACCAGCAATACCCTCTATCTCTGGCCGCCACCCAACGCCGAATCCGTCGTCTTCACCACTCTGGAACAGCCGGTCATAACGATTGAAAACGCATCGTACATCACGATCAAAAACCTCGAGATCGATGGCACCTTGGGTGACGGTATTCTGGTGAACGGGAACCACAACCAGATACTGGATTGCAGAGTTGCCAACACAGGGGCGTTTGGAATAAGGGTCAACGGAACCGATAACCGAATCGCCAATTGCATCGTCACATCCACAGGTGGAACTTGCTGCCATGTGACCGGCGGCGATCCCAAAACCCTGACCCCTGGCGAAAACATCGTGGAAGACTGCCTGATCGCACTTTCGGGGCGAAGACGCTTCGCATACGCGCCAGGAATCAGCCTTCATGGCGTGGGCAATATCGTCCGCCACAACGAACTAGTCGATCATCCGCACGCCGCCTTGGTCTATACGGGAAACGAACACATCATCGAACGGAATCTTGTCCGCAACGCCTGCGTGCTGACTTCCGACACCGGCGCATTCCATACCGCACGCAACTGGGGAAGCCAGGGCAACATCGTCCGATTCAACCGCTTCGAGGACATCAAAGGATTCAATGATCAGGCACGGGGAATCTATCTTGACGATTGCGACAGCGGCGATACGATATCGCACAACACGTTTGTTCGGGTGAACCAAGCCGTTGACATTGGCGGCGGGCGTGACAATCGAGTCGAAGGCAATTTGTTCATCGATTGCGTTCCTGCAGTTCGTTTGGACGATCGCGGAACCCGAATGATTGCGATGAATGCCGGACCGGACAATACCTGGGACTTGGAAGCCAAGCTGAAGGCAGTCAACTACAAGCAGCCGCCCTGGAGCGAACGATACCCGAAGCTCGCCACCATCATGGACAACAAACCACAACAGCCCCTGGGCAACGAACTGATCGGCAACGTAGTCATCGGTGGAGCCGGATTCGAAATGAAGGAATCCCTTAGGCAATGGGTCACCACAGAGGACAACCACTTCTTCGATGGACAAGGTGGAGTCGAGGTTGACAAGGCGATCCTTGAAAAGGTGGGGACAACCTGCTTCGGAAGACGAGGCGAAACCAAATAGGGGCGAAAAATCTTTCGCCCCTTGTAGGAAGGATTTGGTTGAGTAGATTATGAAAATCCTTGTTGGAAGCAACAAATTCAGCAAAATATCCACAATCTAAATAGGAGTTGAGTTCAGATGTCATTTTCACGAAATGCAGGGAATTGGTCCATTACGTTCGAGTCGGAATCATCGGAGCTTGTGTTGACGAATGGGGACAAGGTGGCGATCAAGCTGTCCTCCTCGGTATTGATCAAAGATCAGCAGTGGCGTTTGGCGCCGCCGATGGATGCGGTATCCAGCAGATTGGCGTTGGTTGCTTCTGACGGCAATGTCCAAGGCTACCTGACCTTTGCTGGAAATGGAGGCAGGTTGGAAATCAGGGCGATTCATAGGACGGCGCAATTCTACCATGGAATCCTGTCCTTCGAAGGAAGCGTTTCCTTCCCAGGTGCATTTGCCTGCCGCTGCCAGCCGCCGGAAGTCGTCAATGTCATCCAAATGGGTACGGGCATGACCGATAGCAAGTGCAACGACGCCTTGTTTGACCGCGAACATGACCGATGCCTCGTGTTCTCAGGAGCAAATCAACTGGAAATCACAACGGTTGACGCAGATAACTTCAACCTCAAGTTCCAATTGGTCATCCAAAAGGCGGCGCAGGCGGCAATCGTCCTGGAATTGCATGACGACTACTACAAGGATCGATACATCCCGTACTATGAGCCGATCAACAAGAAACGCTGCCCCTCGCCACCAACCGGCTGGATGTCCTGGAACGTCTATTTCGATCAGGCAGGAGCTAAGGAAAACCTCGATGAAGCACGAATCGGAGCTAGGGAACTCAAACCCTTCGGAATGGAATTCTGGTCGATCGAATCATGGCAGGGAAATTCCGACTCGTTGCCGGTATCCAAGTTCGACAACCTCAACCTCACCGCACATAAAGGACAATTCCCCGAAGGCATGGGAAAGCTCGCAAAGGATATCAGGGAAATCGGATTCAGGCCCGGTATCTGGACAGCGCCTTTCGGTACGGGAAGTGATGAATTCTACCAGGAGCACAAGGATTGGTTCCTGCATGACGAAAATGGAACGCCGATGAAAACCTGGAACGGAAAATATACGATCGACCCGTCAAACGACGAGGTGATCGAGTACCTCAAGCAATACCATCGGCACGCTTCCCAAGAGTGGGGATATGAATTCTTCAAGATTGACGGCATGTCAGGACGCAGCCATGGATATTGCGCGCACTTCTTTGAGCGCCCAGAAGTACGCGCCCGCTTCAAGGATCCAACCTGCCCGAATCCCTTCGAGCGATGTGCCGCCGCCTTCCGCGAAGGAATCGGACCGGACCGGGTCTTCCTAGCTTGCCAAGGACACTACACCGGCCCCGAGGCGGGAGTAGGGGACGCATCGAGAATCGGCGGCGATATCGTGGCGCCCAATACGGATTCCAATTGGAATAACATCCTGAGCCAGGCAAGGGCGACCCTCAATCAGCTTTTCGTACATAATATCGTCTTCTATATGGATCCCGATACACTGCTGGTCGGCGACTACCACCCTCTTGAAGAAGCGCGGGTAACGGCGACAGTCGTGGCGCTACCAGGACAAATGATGTTCGCAGGCGACAAATTGGCCACGCTTTCCGAAGAGCGGATGATGCTACTCAAGCAATCCCTCCCTGTCTGCGACGTCCATCCGATGAACCTCTATCCGGTCTTCGATATGGCGCCAATCTGGGACCTCAAGGTCAACAGGGACTTTGCCAATTGGGATGTGGTCGCACTCTTCAATTGGTCGGACAATGATGCCGAAATCGGATTCTCATTCGAAGAACTCGGACTCGACGACGACAAATCCTACTTGATCTACGAATACTGGACCAAGGAATTCCAGGATATCTTCGAAACCAACTTCAGCATGACCGTCCCGGCGCATGGAGTCAGGCTGATCGCCATACACGAAGACTTGGGACGACCGCAATTCCTCTCCTCAAGCAGGCATATTACCCAGGGCGCCATCGATCTGAAGGCGCTGGAATGGGATGCCAAGAAGCTGAACTTGACCGGATCCGTGGAATTGGTCGCCAACCATCCGACAACGCTTACGTTCTATATCGGAGATGCACATACCCTCCAGCGAGTCGCGGTGCCAGGAGTCGACATGGCGCTGAAATTGGACAATACGGACGGAATCCTCCAAGTTACGCTGACTGCGGCAAAGAATCAATTGGCGGACTTCACCATCAAGGTCGAGAAGAAAGGATAACCTTCCAGGAGTAAAACGATGAAACGTTCGGAGATCAACCGATACATTCAAGAGGCGGAGGCCCTCTTTGCAAAGCAATGCTTCTACCTTCCACCCTTCGCCCACTGGACACCGCAGGATTGGAAGACGAAATCACGTGACGAGGTCGATGAAATCCTCGCTTGCAACCTGGGATGGGATGTGACCGATTTCGGAAGCGGAGACTACAAAAAAGCCGGACTCTTCCTGTTCACGATCCGAAATGCAGTTCTCAACAGCACTAAATACCCAAAGCCATATGCCGAGAAAATCATGATTTCCTTGGAAAACCAAGTGACGTTGATGCACTATCACGCCCACAAGACCGAGGATATCATCAATCGCGGCGGTGGACGCCTCGCATTTAGGCTCTATAACAGTACCCCGGATGGCAAGCTCGACGATTCAACCGTGTATGTCTCCAGGGATGGAGTCAAGACTGCCGTCCAACCAGGCGAAATGTTTTCAATCGGAAATGGGGAAAGCATTACCCTGACTCCGGGATTGTACCATGAATTCTGGGCGCTCAAAGGCTATGGTCCCGTGATGATAGGAGAAGTCTCGGCAGTCAATGACGACCATACCGATAATTTCTTCCTCAATCCATTGCAACGGTTCCCGACAGTCGAAGAGGATGAAGAACCCTATCGGTTGATCGTCGGAGACTACGCTGCCTTGCCTTTCTGATGATATAAGATTATATTAAGCAGGCGGCTTTATGAAGAACTAAAAGGTTTGGAATCAACGAGGTAAATACATGTTGAGTGATGACATTATCGTGGTCGGCGCATTTTCAGACGACCCATTGGCCAGCGATATCGCGGAAAAAATGTGCCAGGAAACCGATATCAGCGATCTTCTGTCATACAAGGACTTTGCAAATAGCGAATTTTGTCCCCGATTCATCATCGCTCCCGACGACATGGATCATATCGGTCGCAGCTTGGAGGGCAAGACCGTCGTTCTCGTCTCCTCATGCAGTGGCGAGTTGACCAGGAACGCCCGTGCCATGCGGAATTTCCTGATCACCAGGGCCGCCAAGGACAACGGAGCGCAGCGCGTCATCCTCGTCGAACCCGATCTTTTCTATAGTGCACAGGATCGCGGGCCTAATCAAGATCCCAAGTTGAAACCACGAAAACTCAGGGACTTGAAGAAGTTTGACGGACAGCCTTTCTCTGCAAAGCTTTATTGCGAGCTTCTTCAGGTCTCCGGGGTTGATTCCGTGATGACGGTCCACAATCACTCCAATGCAGTCTCAAAAATGTTTTCCGAAAAATTCGGGGAGGACAACTACTTCAATCTCTCGCCTGCTTCGCTCTACGCCAAATTCCTCGCCGAGGAAGAAGCGGTGATGAGTCCCGAAAGCTATCGTGGATTTGTGGTTTGCGCTCCCGACAATGGCTCGATTCCATTTGTCGAGGAAGTCCACCAGCATCTGCTTGCCTACGCCAAGGATTTGCCTGTGACGCCTTCCATGCTTTGGATGGACAAGGAACGAATGTCCGAACGTAGCGTCAGCATGATTTGCCATGAAGACAGCCCTACCAAGATGGATGAAATCGAAGGGCGAGAAGTCATCGTCTTCGACGATATGGTTCGTACTGGAACAACGATTGCCGCCTGTTGCAGAAGACTTAAGGAAGCACGTGCAAAACGCGTCGTGTTCGTCGTAACACACTTCAATTCCTCGGCTGAAGTCAAGGAAAATCTTAATGATGCGGCGATTGACGAGATCATCACGACCAATACCCTCCCCAATATCCTCAACCGAGATCGCCAGGGACGGCTCAGGCGCAAGATGATGATCATGAAAATCGAACGCTGGATCGCAAGCACGCTCCTCAAGGATGCGCTCAAGGTCAGGGACACGCATTTTGATCGGCTCTATACAATGGACGTGTCCAGAAAGAACCCAAGGTTCTGGAGTACCTTGGATATCCAGCATGAAGGCGACATGAAAGAGGGATACTGATCTTATCCGCCTCAATATTTCTCTTTTTCAGCAATCCCTTCAGGATAGTTTCTGACTTCGCCCGTCCAATCCCAGTCACATTTGCCGTGTTTGCAATCTCGGTCTGCGACAATAGTAATCGGGAGTTGATTTTAGCGACCAATTCACGTTAGGGACAAACTGCAAGGAATTGAAGAGTAAGTCAAGATGCAACAGGATGAGAGCGTTTACGAACCGGGACGGAATCTGCCGATTAGCGGTCAAGCGGACGTGATTGTTTGCGGTGCTGGTCCCGCCGGCGTTGCTGCCGCCTTGGGCGCGGCGAGCTGCGGGGTTTCAGTGATATTGCTGGAATCTTCCGCCATGCCGGGCGGCATCATGACGTCCGGCATGATGCCAAACATCATCGATGCCAACAACAAAGGCGGCTTTCTGCAAAAAATGATGCATTTTCTCCATGAGACCGGCGCCGCCGGAAGCTACAATGCGTACATGCCGGAAGCAGTCAAGCATTATATGGAAAGCAGTCTGGTAAAGGCAGGGGTGAGAATCCGCTATAATACCTTGGTCTGCAATGTGTTAAAGCAAGGTCAGAAGGTGACGGCAGTGATTGCGGAATCACCCGCTGGAAGGGAAGCCTTCAAGGGAAGAATGTTCATTGATTGCACTGGAAATGGAACAGCTGCCGCTTTAGCTGGCTGCCGATTTGAGTGTGGCGACCCCCAGACTGGTCAACCCCAGGCGGCTAGCCTTTGCGCTCTTTGTGGAGGCGTCAATGCCGAAGATATCGCCGACTACTTGCGGCGCGAAGGCGAAAAGGGAAAGCGGCATCTGCTCGCGCAACTGGAAAAAGCAGGCTGCTCGCCAAGCTACCAGAAGCCAACACTCTTCAGGCTTACTAATTACGAATACCTGCTGATGTCAAACCATGAACATGGAATCTTTCCTGCTGATGCAGATGGAATCTCAACAGCATTGGTACGGGCAAGAAAAGAAATTTTCAGCCAAATCACTGAATTGAAGAAAGTTGCGCCGGAAATGGCAAGCCTTAGCCTGCTTACGACGGCTGCGGCTCTCGGGTTGCGTGAGGGGCGTCGAATCCACGCAATCTATAATTTGACGGCGGAGGATTTGATTGAAGGCAGAGCGCAGCCGGACGCTGTTTGTCGAGTGACCTTTGCGGTGGATATTCATCCCTCTACCGCCAACGGTCAAAGCGGCTATTGCAATGGCGGCATCAAGGTGCGTCCCTATGATGTTCCGCTTCGCTCGCTGATTGCTGCTGATTTAGACAACATGCTGCTGGGCGGTCGCTGCATCGGGGGCGATTTTTATGCTCATGCATCGTACCGGGTATTGGGGAATGCGATTCCGATTGGCGAAGGCGCAGGCATTTTGGCTGGAGCAGCACTGCAAAAGAATGTTCTGCCAGTCGATGTAAAGGTGGAAGAATTTTTGGGTTTTGGCGGAAATCCGCATCAAGAAAGAGGATAGAATCCACAAAAAGGCAACAACCGCAAGCGACTGGTGGCAGCAACTTGAGGGAACAACAGGTATCAATAGGGGAGTGATAACAAAATTTTGGCGGATGTATCATCATGCATTTGAAAGTCTTGAACATCGAAGTATTTTTTATTTTTCACGGTTTTGCTAAAATGTTCAGGCACAAGATTATAAAACTTCAGGGTAGTGTTTTTCAATAGTGGGAAGATTATACAGGAGGAAAAATACATGATGTCTGTGCGCCAACCGTATTTCCATCGCCATATAGACTTTACGTACTTTCTGTGTCGGATTGCATTTCTAATGCTGATTGCCATATATACGGCACGAGGCAATGACACAGCACAAGTTCCGCGGCATACCCGTTCGGGGAATTCCATCACATATCATCTCACTGCGGGCTGGAACTTGGTCAGCATTGCTTTGAACCTTGACCAAAATTCCAAGGAGTTGTTGCAGGGCAAAAAAGCGATGTCCTTGTCTCCTGATGGTGGCACCTACACTATCAGTGGCTCTTTGGCACTGTCCCAAGCCTGCTGGATCTATTGCCGTTCCGCCGAAACAATCACGCTTACCGGAACCTTGCCTAAATTCTTCGATTTTTTTGCAACCCTGAAAAAAGGTTGGAATTTTGTTGGTCCTGTTGTGGACATCTCTTTAAGCGAAGATGGAGCGATCGCCTGGGGATGGAATGGACATTCTTTTTATCAAACCCAGAACCTGCTTGCCGGACATGGTTACTGGCTATATTGGTCAAGCGATTATGTTGCGCCGCGTGAGGATACTTATCTCATTGTTGACTTGTCCGGAGGATCGGAAGCGACCAGCTACCCGGTCAGCTACTGCTCCGCCCCGCCGTTGGATGGCTGGACGGACGAGTACAAGGCTACCAAGCTGGTGCTGCGAAGAATTCCCGCAGGCACATTCATGATGGGGTCACCTGAAGGCGAGTTGGGACGAGAGGAAAAAGAAATTCAGCATCAGGTGACCCTGACCAAGGACTTCTATGTGGGGGTATTCGAGGTGACCCAGAAGCAATGGGCGCTGGTGAAAGGCAACTGGCCAAGCTATTTTAACAACCCTGCTTACCGCGATTCACGTCCAGTTGAAGGAGTCAGCTACCTTCTCATTATGGGAACTGGCAAGGGCTGGGGATGGCCGTCGCCGTTCTATCGTACACCACAGCCCGACTCCTTCCTGGGAGACCTGAATGACAGAACCGGCTTGGTCTTCAACCTGCCGACTGAAGCGCAATGGGAGTACGCCTGCCGAGCAGGCATCGCAACCGCCTTGAACTCAGATAAGAATTTGACTGATAAGAATACTTGCCCACGTATGGCTGAGGTCGGGCGATACGCGTGGAATGGTGGAAATCAAGGTTATGCAGCTCCAGCAAGCGACACGGCTTGGGGCACTGCCAAAGTCGGCAGCTATCTTCCGAATCAATGGGGGCTGTATGACATGCACGGCAACGTCATTGAATGGTGCCTGGATTGGTTTGTGGATGGTTACCCCGAGGAATCGGTAACGGACCCCGAGGGTGCTGAACGTGGAACATACCGCGTCTGCCGAGGTGGCGCCTGGACGAAGGATGCGCACTACTGCCGCTCAGCTCAACGCTCCTATTTTGGGCCGACAAATAGCGGAAGCAACTTTTACGGCTTCCGCATCGCGATGATGGCTCCATAGTCCCTGCTGTCATTTTCTGCTGTTTCAGCAATAGCGATGCCGAAATCCATAAAAGGACACGACATGGTTGTGTTCAATTCCAGATGAGCCTTGCATCGCAGCCGTAAGTCGCGATCTTGTTCTGGTGCTGATGGGGCAGCCGATGTTGCTTTCGCGTTGATAGATGCGGACATAGTCGACTTCGAATTCTTTTGGATAGACCATGTCGGGGTCAATCTCTCCAATTCAGTCGGAATACTGGAAGAGGGCGAGTGGGTTCCAACCCACCATCCCTTGCTAAAAGACATGCAACAACCCCTTGTATAATTTGACAAAAAAGTACGTGAGGATACTTTTCAAGATGTCTTTGTTACTGTATGCCTGTAACATTTATGCTGAAATCAAACATTGAGATACCTTAAAGACCATCCTACAAAAGGGGGCTATCCATGAAACGAATTTGCGTGTTGCTGTTTATCGGAGTGCTGATGGGCGTTGCCCAAGAAGTCGTCAATCCTGCCAAGGCTCCGTTGGTGATTTCCAACAGCGGCTTTGAGGAAGTCAGTCCTGATGGTCGGGCGTTGGGCTGGGGAGGTTGGTGGCAGCGCGAAGGCAAGGGCAGCGCCACGGTGGTCGATGGCGGGCATAGTGGCAAGAACGCCATACGTCTTTTCAGCGATGGCGAGAAGGATTGGGCGATCAATGCCTCTCCTATGTTCGACGTCCCTCTGGGAGGCGAATACGAAATCTCCTTCTGGATCAAGGTGACGGAATGGGGCGGAACGCGGATGGATGCCGTACCCTTCAATGGCAAGGAACGGATCAGCTGGTCGATCGGCGGCACAAGCCCCCCAAAAGAAAATGTAAAGGATTGGCAACAGGTCAAGGGATTCTTCAAGGTCGAGGAACCAATGAACAGAGTCATGTTCAGATTCGTCGGCGGAGGCATGACTGATGTTCTGATTGACGATGTTGTTGTTCGCCCGCAGCTGATTCCCGTGATTCCTCCGTCCCCGAAGGTTGTCGGTTGGGCGTCAAAACCCGTCATAGAGCGGCATGGGCGTTCCGCCATTGCGCAGCCTCTGAAGGATGGCGGCTGGTATATCAGTTGGAGATTGCTTCTGGAAGACCCACAGGATGTTACGTTCGATGTCTACAGGACCGCCGACGGCAAGACGGTCAAGGCAAATCAGGAACCGATCGCCCAGACCACTGACTTTATAGACTTGGCTGGTTCCGAAGATGCCACTTATGAGATTCGATCCAGCGTCGGCACCCCATCCAGGGCCAGATCCTTCGCGTTCCATACGGAGGGCTTTAACACTGCGTACCTCACCTTCAAGCTTTCGGATCCTGCCGCACGTCCAGGCAAGGTGGCGATTGCAGACTTGAACGGCGATGGCGAATTCGACTATGTGGTCATGCATCCGGGTTCAGTCATCGATCCTTGGCACGTGTTCTGGAAACCATCCCCCAATACCTTGAAATTGGATGCTTTTTTGGCTGATGGCACCCGCCTGTGGACTCTTGATCGCGGATGGTCCATCGAACAGGGCATCTGGTACTCGCCATACATCGCCTACGACATTACCGGAGACGGGAAGGCGGAAGTGATCCTCAAGGCCGCCGAGGGCGACAACCGGAACGAAAAGGGAGCCGTCGAAACCGGTGACGAATGGCTAATGGTACTTGACGGCATGACTGGTCAAGAAATCGCACGTGCCCCATGGCCCAGCCGGGATGGATTCACCGGAAACTCGGGCTATAATTTCTACTCCAGGAACCAGCTGGCTGTCGCCAGGCTGGACGGCAAGACGCCCTGCATCATCGCGCTTCGGGGAACTTATACCCTCATGAAGGCGGATGCCTGGATGCTTCAGGACGGACAACTCAAAAAACTCTGGTCCTATTCCTCCGAGGATCGTCCCCGCAACCTCCAGGGACAAGGAGCGCACACCACCATCATCGCCGACCTGGACAATGACGGGCGAGACGAAGTGATCCTGGGCTCCGCCGTCCTGGACGACAACGGCGATCCCCTTTGGACCACGGGACGTGGGCATCCCGATGGAATCTACTACGGCGAAATCATCCCGCAGCGTCCAGGCATGGAAATGGCTTACGTCATGGAATCAAGGCAAAGCAAGAACGGAGGGCTCCACGTCTTGGATCCCGTCAACGGAAAGTTCATCTGGCTTCTTGACGAGCCGACTGTGCACGTCCATGGTTCGGGCACCTGCGCCGACCTGGATCCTCTCTACCCAGGAGTCGAACTGGCAGGCGCTGACGCAGACGGTCACAAGCTCACAGAAAAACGCTGGCTCTTTTCCGCTGATGGACAGCTTCTTCGAAAGGGAAAAGACATGACCTACGGTTTCGGTGTCACAACCGCCTATTGGGATGCCGACCTCCAGAAGGAAATTGTCCGTGGCTCGCGCATCCTCAATCCCGATCCCGGTGAAGGGGAAGCTTCGGATCGCATCCTCGGTGGGGTAGTTCAGGTTGCCGATATCATGGGCGATTGGCGTGAGGAAATCATCACGGGAATGCCCGGCGAGCTTCGGATTTACTCCACTACTGTTCCAGCCTTCGATCGTCGTGTCACCTTCGCCCAGGACTACACCTATCGCATGCGCATGGTCACCAATGCCATGGGCTACACCAGCGCAGCACTCACTAGCGAACTGCCATCGGCAACCCATCCAAACCTCAACATCTCATATGATTATCAGGAGAAAACCCTTCGTGTCGTTGCCACGGCACCTCTGAAACAGGGGTACAAGGGCACCGTAACCATCAATCCAATCGGTGGTTGTACCGTCAGCAAGTCTTCTTTTGAGGTTGATGTTCCGGCAAACGGTCACGCCCTCGACATAGTCAAGGTCGAGCCTGACATGGAAGGCTTCCGTGGTCTCGCCAAGGCGACACTTGCGATCGTTGGCGGACCGACTCTCCAAAGCCAGGTTCCCGTCGTATTGCCCGCCAAGAAGCTGGAGGCTGCGGTCTTTGCGGAGGCGGAGGATATAGCGGCGCAACAAGGAGGCGAAGTCCAAATCCGCACGGACAAGGCGGACATCCAGGGCAAGGCCATTAGCCATTGGGACGATATAGGACATAAAATAACTTGGAAACTCATCGTCAAAGAGCCGGGCAAATACAGCATTGCCGTTCGATACTGCAACTCAACTGGCTCACGTCGAAAACTGACCTTCGATGGCAAGGACTATGGCGAATTCCAACTCTTCGGCACTGGAGGGCTTGGAGAGCACCACTCCCATTGGGGTTATTTCGTCCCTGCGCAAAAAGGAAAGAAACTGATCTTCGAACTTAAGCCAGGAACCTATGACATTAGCCTCGAAAACACCGATGGTGTCCCAACCAATCTTGACTACATCGCCTTGGTCAAGGAAAAGTAAGGCGGCATAGTAACCTCAGGTACGAGGGTCGGATGCGCTCGTACCTGATAGTCGTCTCTTGATAAGGTTGCATTGGTTATGGGAATGGGTATTCGGTCAATGCTGCTCGATGAGGATTTCCCGTTGCGCGGTACCTATTTGCGGACCGATGATTTTACGTTCCTCGAGGATTTCGACGACTGTAGCGGCCTTGTTGTAGCCGATCTTTAGTCTTCTTTGCAGGTATGAGATCGAAGCTTTTTGCTCGTTTAAAATGATTTCGATCGCCGCATTGACGAGTTCTTCGGTATCGGAGTCGAGTTCTTGTTCACTTTGCTGGTCGTTGTCAAGTCGTTGATCGTCTTGCTTGGCGGATTTGATCACGTTGAAGTCAAGTTCCGCATTGGATTGGCTTGCGCAGAAATCGACGACTTTACGGATCTCCTCCTCTGAGATGAATGCCCCTTGCAGCCGTTGCATTCTGATTCCATCGGCGGGCTTGTAGAGCATGTCGCCTTTTCCAAGGAGTGCTTCGGCGCCCTTGCCGTCAATGATGGTTCTGGAGTCGACTTGGGATGCGACCTGGAAAGCGATTCTTGACGGGAAGTTGGCCTTGATGATGCCGGTGATGACATTGACCGATGGTCGTTGCGTGGCGACGATGCAGTGGATTCCGACTGCCCGGGAGAGCTGTGCTATTCTTGCGAGTGCGGTTTCGACGTCTTGGCGCGATGTGAGCATGACGTCTGCCATTTCATCGATTATGACGACAAGGAATGGGATTTTTGCCGGGATTTCGTTGCCCTCATCATCGAATTCCGGTTCTTGCGGTTGCCTATTGTTGAAGGATTCGAGGTTTCGCGCGCCGACTTTGGCCAGGATTTCGTAGCGTCGTTGCATTTCGCTGATAACCCACCGCAAGGCGAGTACGACGAGGTCGTTGTCTGTGATGACGGGCACGACGAGATGCGGCAGCCGATTATAGACTGAAAGCTCGACGATTTTCGGGTCGACGAGGATGAGCCTGAGGTCTTCTGGGGAGAACCGATAGAGGAGAGAAATCAGGATATTATTGAGGCAGACTGACTTTCCTGATCCGGTAGCTCCTGCGACGAGGAGGTGCGGCGTCCTTGCCAGGTCGAGTATGATATCATCCCCTTCGATGTTTTTTCCGATGATGACGGGAATTTGACCACCGTGGTTCTTGAAGTTTTCCCCGTTGATTAGGGCGCCTGATCGAACGATGTCGGATTTCGCATTGGGCACTTCAATGCCAACGCAGTCTTGCCCCGGTATTGGCGCGAGGATGCGGATTGATTGCGCGGCTAGCGCCATGGCGATGTCATTGGCGATACGTGCGACTGATTCGACCTTGACGCCCCTTGCGACTCCAACCTTGTAGAGCGTGATCCTTGGCCCACTTTGAAAGCCGATGACGTCTGCGTCGATAAAGAAGGCATCCAACGTATCCTGGATAATCTTTGCATTTTTCTCCATTTCGTCGAGGTTGTCTTCAGCGACGATGTTGTCGAGATTAAGGAGTTTTATTGGGGGTATTTGGTATGGCTGGTTGAGGACTGGTTCGGGGATGCTTGCCGTTGATTGCGCTTCTTGCTCCTCCAGGTCGATTTCCTCCAGGTCGATTTCCTCGAAATTGAATTCGAGTTGTTTTGAATCGTTGTTTTGCTGAGTTGACGTCAGTGGGTTCAGCTGCCTTTCCGCCAATTCTTTTTCGCGAAGGAATTTAAGTTGCCTTTTTTCCCTTGCGACTTGTTTTGCCTTAAATTTTCTAATGAGCTTATCGAGGAGTTCGCCATCGATCTCGGGTTGCATTTGCGCTGGTTCTGTGATTGGCTCTTCGACAGACACGATGATAGGTGTCGTTGTCGCTTCAGGCTTTTCGGGGTGTTTTTGGCATGGGGCGGCCGTGTTCTCCCTGCTGGTATGCCAGGAGGACGTTCGAATCAGCTTATGCAAGCCGAGCCTTGCATATCTGAGCAGCAGTTGGGTTTCCTTGATGAAGAGGTCGATGATAGACATTTACAGCGTGAAAACGGTAATAAAACAAAAGCCCGCCCACAAAAACTCAGGCAGGCCAGGAAGTTAAATAATCTATCCCAAAGGCGGTGAATTTCAAATAGGTGGGTCTTTGTTTGCCTTGGTGATTTTTCCGCACGTTTTGTACTTTGGTCTTTCGTTACTATTTTGGTTCGTTTGTCAGGATTGCCGGGACGGATTATATTATTAAATTCTGATTAAATTGGATAAGGTTAAAGCGATTGGCCGTAGATGAGTGTTGAGCAATTGGACATCAAGGAATTGCTGGGTCAGATATTGAGCGATCCGGAAGCTGCGTTGCGCCATTGGCGTGGCGGTGGCATACCTATCCAGTTGTTGCGTGAATTGTACGCGAAGCACGACCATTACGAAGTTGAGTGTTTTCTGGCGGGCTATGCTGAGACTCCGAGTCGCATATTGGAGGAGTTGTGCGAGAAATCGAAGAGTGTCCGTGTGCTTTCGTTGTTGGCGGTTCATCCCCGTACGCCGAAATCATCGTTGATGCAGCTATGCCGCGACGAGCGTGTAGAGTTGCGTTTGGCGGTAGCCGGAAGCAAGGAGATCAGCCCTCAGACCGCGTTGGTTTTGTGCGAGGACAGCGATGCTTTCGTTCGTTCGGCATTGGCGCGGAATTCTGCGATTACAGCGCGTGTCCAGGCGATATTGAGCAATGACTCGGTACCGTTTGTTCGTGCGTCGCTGCTGTTTTCAGGGAAACTGGACGAGGAGATCCAGCGCGCATTGTGTGATGACGTTGACGTGACGGTTCAGATTTTGGCGTTGTTGAGTCCTCGTCTTGACGAGTCTTGCCTGCTGGAATGGGCTGATTCAGACGACAGTTTGGCACAGCGTGTGATATTGATGCGGCCGCAGTTGCCTGAGAAAGTCTTGGAGTCGTTGTTGTTCAGCAGCGATTCCCGAGTTCAAAGCGCGGCAATTGGGCTGAAGGAGTTGACTGCTGACGAGATGGTCGGTTTTTCGCAGAAGAGTGACGAGCGAATTCGCGCAAAGATCGCATGTTCCCGCCTCGTGCCCGAATTGGTTCAATTGGTTTTGGCTGACGACAGTTGCGAGCGTGTTCGTGGCTTGCTTGCCGGGAACCGTTGCTTGCTGGGCACTGCTGCGATTCGGTTGTTGTCTCGTCCCACGGAAGGGGTCTTGGCAGCCCTGTCCGGAAATCCATCCGTTGAGTTGAAGCTGTTGCGTCCGTACTTCGAAGGCGCTGACGGCGAGGACTATTTGAGGATATTTGCGTGTCGCGACGGGTTATGCGGAGCTGATTTGGAGTATGTTTTATTGCATGGCGGGGATGCTTCGCTGTACGGGTTGTGGCATTTGGAGGTTGATTGTCACGGGATGGGCGTTGGTGCGTCTCGTCGCCTTGCACGCCATGCTTTGCCGAGCGTGCGTAGTTTGGCTGCTGGCGCGTCGTCATTGCCATTGGCATTGATGATGGAATTGAGCCGTGATGATGCGAGTCAGGTGCGTTTGTGTTTGGCTAGGAACGAATCTGCTCCGACGACTGTGCTGGAGATATTGTCCAATGATTCGGATGCAGAGGTATCCAAGTCTGCTCGGGTGGGTTTGGCGCGTCGTGCCGAGTCGGCCGGGGTTGAGGAAGTTGTTTCTGGCGAATCTGTTGAATCGGAGGAAAGCGGCGATGTTCGCGGTGATGGAGGACCTCGTGGGTTGCTCAAGCGCTTGTTTGGGAAAACCGAATGAGATTACTAGTAAAAAGGCATTAAGATAGGTTTATCGAATCGATTAGGAACGAACAAGGAGTAGTCATTATGGCAAAGAGTCCTGTTGGCAAAACTGCGCCATTGAGTTTTGTCGAGATTGTGATGCGCGCTGATGCCGAGACGATTCGCGCGGCATTGGAAGCCCGTGTCAAGGTAGATGGGTTGTTGGCGGAGCGCGAAGAGGCGTACCGTCGGATTGCAGCATTGGAGGAACAGATCGAGCAGGTTATGGGCGAGCCGGGCGTATTTGTGTTTCCTGAGCCTCCGATGCCGGTAGCCGGCTTTGCGTCGAAGCCGGCGTCTCGACCAGTTCCGAAGAAGCCGTCTGCTCCAAAGGCGGCATCAACGGAAGCTTCACCAAAGTCTGCAGAAAAGTCCGGGGTATAAGCCTCTAATCAGTTTGGAATTTGCCTGTGAGTTCATCGGAATCACAAGTCATATCCCTTCTCTGTTCGCGTGAGCGCGAGCTGATGAAGGTATGGGAATGCGAGGAGGCCATACGCGGTCTTCTTGGCGTTGCCGACTTTCCGTTTCCGGCCGTGCCTGACCTGCCATCTCGCCGCAAGGTCAAGCGCGGTGCGACTCGTCGTGTCCCGAAACGTGACGCTGAACCTGTAGTTTCGTCGAGTTCGCTTTCTGTAGGTGACGTTCCCGAGATACGCGGCTTGTTACCTGGCGAGTCAGCATACAGGCTTGAGTTCGAGTCTCGTGGACGTCGTGAATCGAGTTTCCACACGGATTTGGACAGCGTGTTGAAGCTCTTCCAGGTGCCGAGTGACGATTTTCAGATGCATCGTGTTGAGACGGTTGCATTTAGGAGCGTAGATGATTGGGATTTGATCAAGGTATTGTGGGAGCGTAGGCGTAAAGATTAGTTTTTATGTGTGTTTATCTTGAGAACTGAGATAAAAAGTTATATAATGTAGTTTTGGCGATTGGGGGACTTTGGGAGTTGAAGATAGTTATTTAGGCTGTGAACAAGAGGAAAAAAGCGATGTCATCGACGAGTCCGCGACCGCGGAATTTATGTTATGGGATATCGGTAGTAGGATTGATCCTGCTAGTGGTAGGGATTTTGGTTGCCCGCAATGCGAATTGCTCAGTGATGTGGGTTGGTAGCGTATCCTGTTTAATGGTAGTGCTGTTTGGCCTTGTCGGCGCTGGTCGCTGTGCGTTCCAGCGGCGACAGTTGCTTGAGGAGGAGGCAGCTGCTGAGTTTCGTGTATCCCATGGTGCGAATGAATTGTTTGACGATGCTGACGAGGCTGTCCGGATGGCGACTCGTGCGAACATCCAGTACACGAAATACTTCGTTCCGATCATCACTGTCGCGATCGGTGCATTGGTTGGCATATATTGCCTTGTAGCGTGGCGGGTTTGGGCAGGTACAGAGGCATTTCCAATCGCGCCGAATCCGATGCCGATGGCCTTGTTGTGCGTGATCTCATGGATTGCTTCGTTGATTGTCTGGAGTTACTTTGCGGGTGCGAGCCGCGAGAAGGGGTGTCGTTGGTTGCGTCCTGCGAGTGCATGGCTGTTTTTTTCAGGCCTATTGTTTTTGAGTTCATCGATAGCATTGTTTTTGGAGTATTTCAAGAAGGCAGTTGATACTGCTGACATCACGATAGCGCGTTTTGCGTTGGTTGCATTGTCGATATTGTCCATTGAGTTGATATTTGGTTTTGTGATTGAGTTTTACCGTCCTCGGATGCCTGGCGAGGAGGAGCGTCCGTTGATCGAGAGTCGAATCTTGTCCGTATTCACGGAGCCAGGCGGTGTTGCACGGAACGTAGCGGCGAGTTTGGACTATCAATTCGGCTTCCAGGTCTCGGAAGTATGGTTTTACCGCTTTTTGGCGCGTACTGTCGTCCCGTTGATGGCCTTGATGGTTGTTTTGTTGTTGTTGCAGACATGTTTGATCGTCATAGGTTCAGACGAGCAGGGGATTCACGAGCGTTTTGGTCGTGTCGTCAGCCAGGAGCCATTGTCTTCTGGCTTGTATTTCAAGTTGCCGTGGCCCTTGGCGAGAATCGTTCGTTTTCCTGTTGAACAGGTACAGGAGATTACATTGGGCACGGAGCATGGTCATGCTCATGCTCATGAAGAGGAGGTAGAGGACGACCATGGTCATAGCCACGGTCCCAAGAAAGAGAAGAAACAACACGATGATCGCGTGATCTTGTGGAGCGTGAGCCACAGCGATGATGACCATGGAGAAAACAATTTCATCGTGGCAAGACGTCCCGAAGGGGTGATAAACGACGATGGAAGCCGAGCGAAGGATGATGCGACGGCATACTTGGGACTGATCACCGCCCATATCCCAATGTATTTCAAGGTCAAAAATCTCTATGACTTCGCGTACAAGCATGACAATTCATTGCAAATCCTCCGGAATTTGGCGACCCGCGAGCTGTTGCTGTACTTGACAAGCGTTGATATGATGGATGTATTGGGACCGAAGCGCTTGGAGGCGACCAGGGTTCTGAAGGAACGAATTCAGCAAACGGTTGACGAGATCGGACTGGGGGTTGAGATCATGTTCATAAGTTTGGCTGGGCTTCATCCACCGACCGAGGTCGGACCGCTTTTCGACAATGTGGTTTCCGCGACGGAAGCCAGGAACGAGGTGGTTTTGCTGGCTCAGGCGGATGCCGTGAAGCGTGTGCCGACTGCCCGTGCCCGGGCATCACAGTTATTGAACCAGGCGGCTTCATACAAGCACGAGCGTGCGAATGTGCCCAAGGCCGAGGCGGATCGCTTCCTAGGTCAGTTGAAGGGCTTTAATTCCTGTCCCGAGGTTTTCAAGTTGTATAGTTTCCTGGATATGATGACGGCTTCTGGCAGCAAGAGCCGCAAGTATATCTTGTCTGATAGCTTGGGCAAGGAAGTCATCCAGTTGAATTTGGAAAAGAAGTTGAAATCCAGTTTATTGGATTTGAATTTGGGTGATGAGACTCCCGAGCAGTAGGGCATGAATCACTGGGAAGGCAAGGAAATCATAGGAATTGAAATAGTTAGTTGGAGTAATGACAATGAGCGAATCACAAACGAGTCCAGCAGAAGCGAAACACGGATTGAGTCAGCATTGGCCTGTAGCCACGCTAGCCTTGGCGGTGGTTTTGATATTTGCGATAGCGATGATGACATTCCAGGTCAAGGAGACTGAGTATGCAGTCGTGAAGACCTTGGGCAAGGCTAAGGTTGACGAATCTGGAGAAATCATCACGTATGAGCCAGGCTTGCATTTCAAGTGGCCCTTTGTTGATCAGGTATGGCGTCATGACAAGCGTCTCCAATGCTATGAATTGACCACGGGGCAAATTGAGCAAATCACAACCCGCGACCAATATCAAATTGTGGTTTCGACGTACATTTTATGGAAGGTTGGCGATCCTGGGTTGTTCATGAAGCGCTTCAAGTCCACGAGCGAGGCTCAAAAAAAGCTGGATTCCTTGGTACGCACAAGCCGAAACAGCATTTTGCCCCAGCACAACTTTTCAGATCTGGTATCTGTGAACCGTGGCGCTGAGATGGAGAAGATTGAGGCCGAGATGTTGGAATCCGTAGGCAAGGAAGCGATGAAGGAGTACGGGATTTCTGTTGCCCGCGTTGGCTTCAGGCAATTGGGTTTTCCTGAGTCTGTCACGACGAAGGTGTTTGACCGCATGGCTGCTGAGCGTCGTAGCAGATCCGAGGCATTGTTGGCGAGCGGGAATTCCGAGGCTTTGCGGATTCGCTCGGAGGCGGAGCGCAAGGCCGCTGAGATTTTGTCTGTGGCGGAAGCTGAAGCGAAGGAGATTCGCGGTCAGGGTGACGAGGAAGCCGCGAAGCACTATGCTGTATTCAAGGAGAATCCTGAATTGGCGATGTTCCTGAGGAATTTGGATGCCTTGAAGGAGACCTTGAACGAAAAGGATACGTTGATCCTCGATACGAGCACGCCTCCATTCCATTTGTTTAAGGCGGGCGCGACGGACTTGGGCAAGGAACCTGCGAAATCCAAGTGAGTTTGCATTTTCCGGCAAGTCTGGACATTGAATCGTGTAATTGACCGAGAAGGTGAAATCCATGGAAGAAGACGATAAGAAACTAGGAACAGGTCAGGCTGGCTTGGGCGATGTCCAGCCCCTGCCTAAGATAGCTGTTGCGCCAGGCGATCCAGCTCCGAAAGCCGAATCCGACTCATCGGGTTCCGGCATGAAGTCATTGATGCGGATGGCGCGTATATTGTTTTTGTGTTTGCGCGTTCTGATCATCGTGATCTTGGCATATTTGCTGATGAGCGGAGTATTTCGCGTTGACGAACAGAATGAGGCGATGCTGTTCAGGTTTGGCGCGTTGCAATCTCGCCAGATTGAGAATCAGGAAACATCGGTATTGACCAGTGGTCGTTGGTATTGGGCTTGGCCGTATCCCATTGACTGGGTGAAGGTTTTGTCTGCTCAACGCACCGTTACGGTATCTACGGAGACGTTTTTCGAGCCGTGGGTCAAGCCTGAGCCTGGTCAGGCCCCAAATCGATTCCTCAGGCCTGGCGCGGATGGATATCTCCTCACGGGCGATACCAATATCATCCATGCCGTCGCTGAAGTAAACTACCGTATCGGAGATCCCCAAAAATACTATTTGGAGTTTTTCGATGACAGCGAGGCGGAAGGTTTGAGCGGTTGGGACAGCGGCGAGACTACCGGGCATCATGGCCACGGGAAGACGGAGAAGAACGAACGGAAACGCGGAACGGTAGCCATCATGCAGAACTTGCTGGCCAATGCGCTGCTTAGCGTCAGCGCATCCTGGTCGGTCGAGGATTTGCGCACGAAAATCAAGAAGGTAGGCGAGACCAGCGTTAACATCGAGGTCAGCGTCCAAGAGAAGTTGGAGATGTATTTGAAGGAGATCGACTTGGGCGTTGAAGTCCAATCCGTGAAGGTTACATTCCAGTTGCCGTATGCGACATTGAAGGCTTTTGATAGCGTCTTCGCGGCTTCTGAGATGGGTAATGCCGAGAAGCAGAAGGCGCACTTGGATGCGTCCACGTTGCTGTCCAACGCGGATGGCATGGCGGCGAAGATTCGCAACGAGGCATTGGCATACAAGCGTAACATCGTGGAATCGGTTCGTGCGGACAGCACATATTTCAAGACGGTTCTGGCTGAGTACAAGGATCATCCGGAGACGATGTTGATGGTTTTGTACACTGATGCATTGCAGGAAGCGTTGTCAAAGGTTGAGAACAAATATGTCTTGCACGAAAAGCAAGACTCGTTGCAAGAGATTCGCCTTCAGATCGGTCAGGTGCCCGAGAAGAGCAAGGCTCCGAACCAGGAACAGGAAGCGGGCGGGGCAGCGCAATAAACAAACGTCAACCAGGATTGGAATGGTAAAATCCTGGACCAACATATCGAAGGGGAAAGAACGATGAGCGAAAATGAACAGATCCTGGCGGCGAATGCGGCGCCAGAAGCGCCCCAGGCACCAAGAAAGGCTGAAAGCAAGCTAGGCAAGCCGGAAATGTATCGTCTGGCAATCGCATTGTTTGGCGGTATTCTCGTCTTGAACAGCTATTTGTCACGTGTGTTTTTTGCAGATTCGATTGATGAGATTGCCCGGGACGCAAGCGCGTTCCTTGGCGCGTTGATCTTGAGCTTGCCGATATTTTTCGAGGCAGTGCATGATTTGGTTCGTGGCAAGGTTCACATGAACGAGCTGGTTGCGTTGGCTTTGGTCGCGGCATTTGCGAGCAAGGACTACCAGACCGCAGGCGCAGTTGCCTTCTTCATGTTGATCACGATTACGATTGAGAAGCGTACGGCGATCGGCGCCGAGGCGGCAATCGAGGCGGTGGTCAGGTTGACGCCAAGGCAGGCGCGACGTATCGTCGATGGAGTCGAAGAGGAAGTCGATGCGTTAAACGACCTCCAGGTCGGAGATGTCTGCAGAGTGCGGCCAGGCGAAAATTTCCCTGCTGATGGTATCGTCACCATGGGAACAAGTACCGTGAACCAGGCATCGATCACAGGTGAATCATTGCCTGTTGACAAGGAAATAGGCAATGAGGTCTATGCAGGTACGCAAAACCTGACGGGACTCGTGGAGTTCAAAGTTACTAAAATCGGTTCCGATACGACCCTCGGAAAGGTCAGGAACCTGATCGCGGACGCGGAACGATCGAAGTTGCCGATCATGAGAATGATTGACAAGTATGTCGGATACTACACGCCGACGATTTTGATGATTGCTGGATTGGTTTGGTTCATCACGATGCGCATTGACCGTGTGATTGCCGTTCTGGTGATGTCGGTTCCCGCGGCTTTTGTGATTGCGACTCCCTCCGCGGTAATTGCCGCGATCGCGGCGGCGTCTCGCTTGGGAATACTGATCAAGGACGTATCCTACATTGAGCAGGCCGCGAGGATCGGGGCGATTATTTTTGACAAGACGGGCACGTTGACCGAGGGAAAGCTTGCAGTTGCTCGCTTGGAGCCTGCGGAAGGGGTTGAATTGGCTGCATTGCTTGAGCTGGCGACGTCTGCCGAGCATCACAGCAACCATCCCGCCGCCGAGGCGATGAGGAAGTTGGCCCGTGAAGCGAATGTATCGTGGCGCAAGCCTGAGGAGTACGAGGAAGTTGCTGGCTTGGGTGTTCGTGCCACATTTGATGGCAAGCCTTGCCAGGTTGGTCGTGCCAGTTGGCTAAGGAGCGAAGGGGTTGACTTGAGCGGCTTGGATTCGAGTTTGTCCGAGGCCGAGCAGCAGGGATTGAGTGTTGTTTGCGTATCGAATGACGGCAAGGCAATGGGATGGATTGGTTTGAGCGACGCGATTCGTTCCGTCAGCGCCGAGGCGATAGCTCAGTTGAAGGAGCTTGGCATTGAGCGTCTATGCATGGTTACTGGTGACAACGAGCGTGTTGCCCAGGCGGTTGCGTCTCAAATCGGGATAGCTGAGGTGGCTGCCGCCTGCCTGCCCGAGGAGAAGGCAGAGTATGTACGGAAGTTGAAGAACGAAGGCAAGATCGTTGCTGTGGTTGGCGATGGTGTGAACGACGCCCCTGCGTTGGCGGCTGGTGACATCGGTATTGCGATGGGCGCCTTCGGCAGTGATATCGCCGTGCAAAGTGCGTCGGTTGCATTGATGAACAACGATTTGCGCCGGATTCCGTTCCTCATTGGCTTGGCCAGGCGGACCCGTATGTTGACCATGCAGAATTTTGCTGTTGGCTTGGGATTTATCGTAGTTGGTGTATATTTAGCGACTCTAGGTCAAGTGACTCCGGTTGGTGCCGCCTTGCTGCACAGCGTGAGTTCCTTGATGGTCATCTTCAACAGTGCTCGTCTAGTCCGTTCGGGTGAGATGTTGCAGAGTGGTGACGAGACGAAATAAGTCAGATCAGGCAGGATATCTTGTAGCTGAAAATCAGTTGGAGACACGGAATGAGCGAGCAAGCACAGAATAACATAGTGGTCGAAGCGACTGGCTTGACCAAGATATTCAGGGATTTTTGGAATCGTCCGAAGGCTCGTGCGGTGAATGGGATTGATTTCACTGTTAAAGCGGGTCAGGTATTTGGTCTGCTCGGTCCGAATGGATCTGGCAAATCGACGACTGTCAAGATGATTTTGGGATTGTTGTATCCGTCTCGTGGCGTATTGAAGGTATTTGGCGAGGATCCCCAGAATGTGGAGATCAAGAGCCGAATTGGCTACTTGCCCGAAGAGACGTACCTGTATCGTTACTTGACTGCGATGGAGACGCTGGATTTTTACGGTGCGTTGTTTGGGTTGAGTCCGAAGATGCGTCGTGAACGCAGCGAGCAGCTGTTGAACATGGTTGGCTTGGCACATGCGTTCAATCGTCGCGTCGGTGAGTTTTCGAAGGGTATGGCACGTCGAATCGGCTTGGCTCAAGCCTTGGTCAACGATCCTGATTTGGTGATATTGGACGAGCCCACCAGTGGCTTGGATCCCATCGGTTGCCGTGAAGTGAAGGATGTGATTCGCCTTTTGGCAAGCCGTGGCAAGACGGTGATTTTGTGCAGCCACTTGCTGGCGGACGTGCAGGATGTCTGCGATGACATGGTCGTCCTGTATGGCGGAAAAATCCGTGCCGAAGGTACCTTGCATGACATCCTGCGCGAGGAAGAGACGACTAGAATGGAAGTTCCGACGTTGAGCGGCGAGACGCAAAAGGAGTTGCGTTCCTGGCTGATCGCTCACGGCGTTGACGAAAGCCAGATCAAACTGGGGAATCCAGTTCGCAACCTGGAGGAATTCTTCCTGGAAGTTGTGAAGCAGGCTCGCGAGCAGAGCGTCGATACCGCTGGTGTACAAGCAGGCGGTGAGATTCCGAAATACCTGATCGCCTCTGAAGACGGCAAGGCGTTGCTCGATACCTTGAGACGCCCCAGCGAGCCTGAGCAAGTGGCCGCAAAGCCGATGGAACCGGAACAGCCCAAGGTTGATGTTAACAAGCTCGAAGCATTGGGAGCGGCACATGAAGCGCCCAAGCAAGACGAAACTCCAGAGGAAGACGACCAGGCAGCCAAGGAAGCACGAGAAAAGGCTAACAAGAAGCTGAGTGACTTGCTGAAGTAAAATCGTAGAATTCAATGCCGCCGCAACGGGTGTGGAAATTGCCTGGTTTGCGGCGGTTTTGCGTCAATCGACGGCGATCATGGCTTCCCAAAGGGTATCGACAGTGAAGCCGCAGAAAGGATTGAAATCGAGGTAATAAGCGCTCAACAGCTTGATTTCCTCGGTTGCGAGCCTCATGTCAATGAAGAACGTCGCCAGGTCAATAGCGATGGCGGCCCTCATTGACATTGTGTTTTTGAATCCTCCGTGTGCCACGTCAATCAGCGTTAGGTCTTGTGAATCGATGGTACTGTTTTTTGAGATGAGGATTTTGTGTGGGTGGAATGAGGTATGTGAGAATCCGCAGGCGTGTGCACGCGCGATGATTTCAAGCGCTTTTTTGCTGAAAGCGACTCTGAATTCGTCTTGATCGGCGAGGGATCCACCTGGCATAAGTGATGAGCCGTCAATGGTATTGTCAATATATCGTGTTATAATGAATGAAGATTTGAGTTTCCCAAATTTACGAACTTCGCCGCAAGCGAGGGTTTCTGCGACTGGGATTCCCAAGCCATCGAGTGTGGCATAGTTAAGGGCTTCAGTGACAGCGTTAGATCGGTCGAAGAGTCTGAGCCATGAGAATGTTTCCCTGTGGTATGTTTTGATGACGACTTCGTAGTCGCCGTGTCGCGGCGGGACTGTAATCCTCCAGACTTCCTTGCTAGGAGAGTCCGAGAGATAGATTCCGCTTCTGACCTCATGGGGGTGCGCTTTGATCCAATCTGCAGCGGATTCGAATCCTTCTGCGGTCCAATGCCAGGTAATAAACCTGTTAGGCGCCATGGTTTTCAGGAGTTCACGTTGCCGTTCCTGTCCATTAGCAATAAGCTTTTTAGTTTCTATGTTGGGATATGAAGTCATAATAAGATTGCTTGACGGGTAATCAACCGGTTTCGTGATTTTATATCGAGAGTCAATCGGGATTTCAGGGATAAATATACAATGTCAGGAATGAATCGTCAATCCAAGTATTCTTTAGGGAAGATATCGGTTTATTTGCGTCATCGTGACGTGAGCTATTGGGAGTTGAGCACGTCACAGGCCAATCGCCTATCTGAACTTTTGGGCGGTGCACAAGTAGTATTGTGCAAAAGCGACGCAGAATTGGCATCTGAATTGCCTGATGCTGACGCTGTGTTGACCTGGAGATTTCGTCAGGAATGGTTTGATTTGGCGCCGAAATTGAAGATCGTTTCGACTCCTGCCGCGGGTCAAGACTATTTTTCGGTTGTCGCGCCCCCTGGTGTTGTGATGTTGAATGGCGCGTTTCACGGCGAGATCATGGCCGAGAGCGTGGTTGGGATGCTCTTGGGCATGGAACGTGGAATTTTGGCTCAGGCGACCTTGCACCCGGCAACTTCCTGGGCGCGGAAAGAGCTTTCTCCTGGAATGCGCGTGCTGCGTGGTTCCACGGTCCTGATCTTGGGCTTTGGGCGCATCGGGCGTTGGATCGGCAAGCTGCTGAAGCCATTTGGGGTGACACTCATCGGCGTGGGGCGTCGGAGCAATGCCGAACGACCAGATTGGTTTGATGCATCAGATAGCCTGATCCAAGTAGGAGAACTAGATGAAGCGCTCGCCAAGGCCAATCATTTGGTGATGGCATTGCCAAGCACGACGGGTACTACTGGGCTGATGGATGGACGACGGCTCGCGCTGCTGAAGCCTGGCGCGACCGTGACCAATGTGGGACGAGGAAACTCGCTCGATGTGACGGCGTTGATAACGTTGCTGAACAATGGGCATTTGGCAGGGGCGTTCCTGGATGTCTTCCCCGAAGAACCACTGCCGGAAGGCTCTGTGATTGCAAGCACGCCTAAATTGTGGCGTCTGCCGCATGCGTCTGCCATCGCGCCAAATTACTTGGATCTCTACATTGACGACTTTGTTCGTCAGGTACGAGGGCTGAGTTGACGAAATCTTTTTTTACACACAAAAACCTGCTATTTCCAGCGTCGCATCGCTTCTCAAAAATGGGTGTAAAAAAAGTGCCAGGGTTCCACAAAAGAGGAACACTGGTCACTTTTTGCTAGTTCAACCTGATGAGATTACTTTTTGCAGGCTTTCTTTGCGCAGGCTTTCTTCGCGCACTTGGCAGCCTCAAGGACAGGAACCGCCTTGTAGGTCTTCTTGTAGTCTTCTTCCTTGACGAACTTGGGGAGCTTGCGACCGTCGATTTCGCCGACAATGCCATACCGGCCGTTGGGATACTGCACTTTGTACTTTACTTCAGCTTCAACCATCTTGCGAGCCTTCACATCATAGAATGACGCTTTCATCGACCTTTTCTCCTTGCTTTTGGGACCATGTTTCACTGGACACACTCGTGTCCAAATAAATGAAACTTCGTAAACAACCATAAAATACAACGACATAGGTATAGTTTGCAAACCGCTTTTAAAGAAAAATGCAACTTTTTTTGATAAAAAAGTGATTTTTTTCATGAAAATCCCAATATTTCATAAAAATATGCGTCGTGTAGTGTTTTTTTTGTAGAGCGAAAGACGCTTTATGTGGATTTTCAGGTTATATTATTTAAATGAAAATCATGAAAGAATTTCATCATTGGGCATGTGTGATGTTTCGGCATATTAGTTTCGTCCTGCTTTTGTTTATTTTGTTTTTCGCGTGTAGTTGCCGCACACTTGACGGGCGTGTTGCTCATAGTCCTGGCGAGGCAGAATTTGGTGGCGGCTGGCCATTGAGTCCTGTTGTTCGCATGTCAAGTTCTTCTGACTATGTTTCCGAGTATGGGAAAGGCAGCAAGTTAGTTCGTCAATATGTCGCATTGTATTCTGATGGCGACTTGTCTGATGCTCAATGGTCTCGTGGCTTGTCCCTGCTGACGAAAGCTTTGTCATTGCCGGATTTGAGTGATGGAGTTCGTATGAAGCTATCGGATTTGGTCTTGCGTCACGAGTTGCTATGGATGATGAACAAGACTTACCATCAGACTGGGGGCGTTGGCGCTGTTGACAAGGAATCGTTTTTGGCTGGATTGTCCATGTCCCGTCGTCTTGTTGAGTACCGCAAGGAGCATGCTATTTCCGGGCTGGACTCGTTGCGCGATTACGAGCGTCGCTGCGGGGATCCATTGGGTGTGGAGTGGCTAAGCTTGTTTGATGGGTACGATGTTTTGAGCGGGGTTGATGATCGGTGGCGCTTGGTGTTGAGGTCTCGAGGAGAGGGATGCGTGACGTTGGCTGTTGAGGTTGGGTATGGGTTGCCGTATCCGGCTCAAATGGCGGGATGGGGACAGGTTGAGTTGTATGTGGACACTGAGCTTCCTGGTGGAGGCATTGCGGATGTGCGCGTGAACTTCCGCGGTTTGCCTTCTGAAGTTTCTGTGAAGGTTGACGGACATGATTTGGAGTTGATTCGTTCGGGTAGCGCTTGCCAGGCTTTGATTCCTCGTGGATTGATGCGCAAGGACGTGCGGCAGCGCTTGTCCATCGAGTTGAATGAGAATGGCATAGGCGCGGAAAGAATTTTCCGGCAGCCATGGTTTGTGGTAGCGAGTCATCAGGGGTAATCCAATGGAAGAGTACAAAAATGAACTTGAACAGCTGGCAGTGCTGGGGGAACTGTCTGAACGACTTTCGAAAATGAACCCTGTCGATGCCGCCAACGAATTGGCTGAATGGGAGGACAAGGACAAGTTGCTGCTTGTCTTCCGGTTGTTGGGAAAGGATCAGGCGGCGGCGATATTCACGTACCTGGACAAGGATCTCCACAGGTACCTGGTTGAAGGAATATCGAATATCGAGATGAACGAATTGTTTCGTCGCCTGGCCTTGGACGACGCAGTTGACATCATTGAGGAATTGCCCGCGAACATGGTGAACATGATTCTGAGTTCGACCAGTCCGGAGAAGCGTTCCGCGATCAATCGCGCGTTGCAGTACCCTGAGTATTCAGCTGGTAGCCTGATGACCGTTGAGTACATTAGCCTGTTTGAAAGCATGACTGCGGGCGGCGCCATTGAGCATATCAGGAAAATTGGCTTGGACAAGGAAACCATCTACAGCTGCTACGTGACAGGACCAACCAGAAAGCTGGTGGGAGCGGTCTCGCTCAGGCGATTGATCCTGGCGGAAAATGACGAAACCGTCGGTGACCTGATGACCAAGGAAGTCGTGTATGCGCATACCTTGGAAGATCAGGAAGAGGTGGCGAGGAAATTCCAGGAGTACGACCTGAATGCGATGCCCGTCGTCGACAACGAAAATAGAATCGTGGGTATCATCACCATCGACGATATCGTTGACGTCATCGAAGCGGAAAATACGGAAGACTTCGAAAAGATGGCCGCGTTGCATCCTTCGGATGACGAGTACCTGAAAACCAGCATCGTGAAATTGGCTCGAAATCGTATTGTCTGGCTTCTTCTCCTGATGATTTCAGCGACGTTCACTGGCGGGATTATCGGGTATTACCAGGGCTTGCTGGATAGCGCCGTTGTGCTTGCCGCCTTTATTCCGATGCTGATGGATACCGGGGGCAACTGTGGTTCCCAGGCGTCAACCCTGATCATTCGTGGCATGGCGGTGGGCGAAATCGAGTTGTCCAGCTGGTATCGCGTGCTATGGAAGGAGTTCAGGGTCGGGGTGCTGGTCGCTGTCGCCTTGACCAGCGTCAACTACCTGAGAATGCGTTTTTTCAACTCGCTGACGTACGGTGAGGCAACTCCGAAGGATCGCGTCGAACTGGTGGTTACGCTCACGTTGTTCCTAACCGTCGTGCTTGCAAAATTGATTGGTTGCGCCTTGCCGTTGTTGGCTAAGAAGCTGAAGACCGACCCCGCGCTGATGGCGGCGCCAATGCTTACGACCATCGTGGATGCCCTGTCGCTGGCCATCTATTTTTCCATTGCGGCGGCGTTGCTTTCGCTATGAACTGGGACTGGGACTGCGACTTATGGTTCTTATGTTCTGAGAAATATTTCTTGGTTTGTTTGCATTATTTTGATGAAGGCTTATAATAATGAACTAATTTTTCAAATTATTCGTGCGTAAGTATTAATTAGTTGAAATCAAGGGCGACACTATGGGATCAGTCAAGAAGAAACGTCGTAAGAAGATTGCGAAGCACAAGAGACGTAAGCAGCTGAAGGCAATGCGTCACAAGAAGAAGTAACAAGATAGAAATCTTGTGATTTCTTGGCTTGGCGTATTGTCATTCAGATACGAAGCACCTGGTTGTCGAGATGCAAAGAACCTTGGCGTACTTTCATTTTAGGATTGCGTTATTAGTCCTTGTTTCAGTCATCTCGTCATCTTGGTCAAGTGAGAGTTCAGGCGTGGAGTCCAAATATGGGGCTTTGCGCCTGACTTCGTTTGAGCAACGTGAGCATCATGCTTGGTCCGAGTATATGAAGGCACGGATGTGCCTATTACAGGAAGACGGTGGCAAATCCGGGTATTGGGATCATTTGGGCAATGCCATGGCGTCCTTGCCGGAATCGGATTATTTGTATGGTGTATTTGCGAGTTCATTGTTGAGTATCCGTGATGCCAAGGAGCATTTGCGGTTGCTTAAGGCGGCGTGGGAAAAGAACCGAAGGCATAGCAAATTGGCATTGCTGTACGCCAATGTCTTGTCTGAGCAGAAGCAGGACGATGCTGCCTTGGGAGTGATTTTGGGAAGTTTGGTGGAGAGTGACTGGTCGGACGGCTCTCTTGTGTTCAGATACGTTCAACATACCAGCTCTGGGAATCGTTCGGAGTTAATAGAGCGGAATTTAGATCGTGCTTTTCGGCGAACTCATGGGAATGATCGATTGTTGATTCTTGCCGGGTACGGGTGTTATTGGAACGACTTGCTGATGGTCGAGCGTTCGTTGTGGCAGCGCGATACAAGCTTGGGGCATTGGGGGCGGTTGAGGTCGAGATTGCGCCAATCCCGCTATGAATCGAAGAGCCGTTCATGCTTGGAAGAAGCAGTAGCCGGCGTATCGTCGATGGAGCTTATCAATTTGGTTTTCGTGCTTAGGGCTTGTGAAGACCAAAAGAATTATGAGTTGTGGGCTCGATACTTGGAGGCATTGGTTTCTTGCGATCATGACCTTGCCAAGAGCACGTGGTATTTCATTTCATCGGCTCGTCGCTTGAAGGCGTCTGGTGATTTAGATGGTTTGCGTTCTTACTTGTCGCAAATCGGCGCTGGCGATGGTTGGAATACGGATATTCTTGAGTTTGCCGGGGATGCGTATTGGTCTGATTTGCAGGACTACGAGCGTGCGATGGACATGTATGACGAATTGGTTAGGAAGCATCCAAAGACCGAGTCCTATCGTTTGCATTTGGCTCAATTGAGTTTGATACGCGGGATGAGCATGAAGGGCTTGGCAGCATTGGCTCCGATTCGCAGGGCTTCGGCATTGACCCGTGAGTTTCGTGGTCGCTTGCACTCGCAGAAGGGAGATTATAAATCTGCATACAATGAACTGGGATCATTGTTGTCTGATTATCACAAGAACAAACTTAAGCTAAACAAGGATCGATTGATTAGTATATATCACTCGTTCGTGAACGCATGTTATCAACTGGGGCTTGTTGAAGAATCCTTGAAGCACGTGAAGGAATTGCATGAGATTGACCCCGATAATGCAAGCGGCTGCAATTTCTACGGGTACTTGCTGGCAGTGTACAATCGCGAGTTGCCCTTGGCTGAAAAGCTGTTGCGAAAGGCTTTGAAGAAGGATCCCTTGAATGCGGCGTTTCTGGATAGCTTGGCATGGATCAGGTATAGGCAGGGGCGTTATGCCGAGGCGTTGAAACTGATGGCGAAAGTCATCGAATTGGGAGGCCTGAAGGAAGACGGAGATGGAGAAATCAGCGAGCATCTCTCAAAAATCCACCAGGCGCTGGGGAACGATAAACTGGCAAAATTCTACTGGGATCTCGCAGTGGAAAAGAATCCCAAGCTAAAGCATGACGAGAAATAATCGCGTGCTGCACAAATCCGCAGTGACTGGATCCTGGATTTGCCTAATCTTTCCTTGAAGCTTTCATTCCTGGCGATAAAAGTCCCATATCTTCTTCGTAAATTAGTGTACCGATTTAAGTACAAGCACCCAGGGTGCTCGTACTCAAGTGTTGTCGCCGCTCAAGCGGCTAAACATGGCGCATCCCTCGTCGTATAGGTTCTCCTTCTTCACAATTCATCATTCATCATTCATCATTCATAAGGCACCCGGGGTGCTCGTGCCCAGTTTGTTGCCTTTGCTTCCATCATCATCTTCTAGGTTTTCGGCATTTACAATGTCCTTTGCATTTTTTGGTCGAACAACTCTTAAGCGAATTGTGTTTATTGGGAGGTCTGAAAAGTTGCAAGATAGGCAATATGGATTAAACTATAATATTCTACTTATAACAAGGGTAGACTTTTCGTTATTGTTTAAACTCAAGGCACCAAAGAACAAGGAGAATGACAATGAGAAAACGCAGTGTTGTGGCACCTGACTGGTGGGATTATACGACGATTAGTGACGAGTTGGTTTCGGACGTCGCCCGCTTGACGGTTGAAGACATGGCGCAGTTGAGCCGTCCTGGTTTCAAGGTCGTGATGTACGATACAATTGAGGAGTTCTATCTTGCCGAGGCATTGGAATACATTGATGCCTGGAGGCGGTCAACGCCCTCGAAGCCCGTTGGTGTTTGCGGGCCGATTGGACCAACCGAGCAACTCCCGCTGGTGGCACGCATTGTCAATGCATTGGGTTTGAACCTGGGCAAGCTGGGTGCGCATTTCTGGGGCATGGACGAATGGGTTGAAGATGGAGTCGCGGTTCCAATCGACCATCCACTCTCATTCTCAAAGTGCAATGACGAGCTCTGCTTTAACAAGATTCGTCCCGAACTCCGCATTCCAAAGGAAAACCTGCATTATCCGACGGGCGATCTGGCGGCTTACAGCAAGTCCTTTGACGAGTTCCACTGCGCCCTCATGCAAGGCGGGCAGGGCGACGTAAAGCACTGGGCATTCAATGACCCGCTGCGTCGCGAAGGCAAGTACAAAGACAACCCGCCAACCCCCGAAGAATACCGCAAGTTGGGTACGCGAATCGTTGACCTCCATCCGATGACGGTCATGCAAAATGCCCGTACCAGCGGTGGCGGAAATATCGCCTTGGTTCCGACCAAGGCCGCGACGGTTGGTCCCCTCGAGACCTGGAAAGCGGACAAGGTTTCGATTTGGCAGGCTGGTTGCCACGACAATGCGTTCGGCATGCGGCTGACCACGTTCATGATCTCCAAGAAGCTTCCGGACGCAGCGGTTCCGATGAGCTTGCTGGCCGACCATCCCAATGTCCAGTTCAACTTCTATCGTCCCGGCATTGGCAAGTGCGAGGTTGAAATGCACTAGTTTTTGTGCGAGGTTGAAGTATGGCGGGGTTCGGATGATTGCTTATCCGATCCTCGCCTGATTAAGGAACATGTTTTTGAGGGCAAGAAAACCATGAGCAAACCATCTGTATTGGCATTGGTAGCGCATCCTGACGACATTGAGTTCATGTTCATCGGGACGATGTTGATGTTGCAGCGCAAGGGCTGGGACATTCATTACATGACCATCGCGAATGGGAATTGCGGGACTGCGGTTGATGACAGCGAGACGATTATCGCGAAGCGTCGTGCCGAGAGCGAAGCCAGTTGCAAGCTGGCCGGTGCGATTTACCATCCGTCAGTATGCAACGACCTTGAGGTTTTCCACACCTGGGACATCATCAGCAAGGTTTTGAGCGTTGTACGCGATGTGAAGCCGAAGATTGTGCTGACCCAGTCGATGGACGACTATATGGAAGACCACACGAATTCGTGCCGTGTTGCCGTGACGGCGGCATTTTGCCGTGGGATGTTGAATGCGAAATGCGATCCACCTCGTCCTGGTTACCAAGGCGACGTGACGGTTTACCACGCGATTCCCCATGGTTTGATGGATCCGTATCGTCGTCGCATCGAGCCTGAGATGTTTGTGAATGTTGAGCCTGTGATGCAAATGAAGTGGGACATGTTGAGTTGTCACAAGTCTCAGAAGGAATGGCTTGACGTGAGCCAGGGCATGAATGCGTACCAGAAGGTCATGGAGGGGTTCATGGCCCAATTGGGCGAGCGTTCTGGCAGGTTCAAGTATGCGGAGGGGTTCACCCGTCGTTCCTGGCTGGGTTTTTCGGCTGAAGACATCGATCCATTGCGTGACGCATTGGGCGATGATGTTGTTGCGAATTCGTTGTACAGGTAGTTTTACGTTTGAAGCCTGGTGGATGATATCGTGTTTTGGAGCGGTTTCCACCAGGTTAATTTAATTTGAAACGAGTTGTTTTGGAGTATTAGCGATGAAACGGATATTGGTACGGGAGGCATTGGCCTGCCGTGAGTTTGGCAAGTTGGTAACGGTAGCGGGCTGGGTTCGCACTCGCCGCGACTCGAAGGCAGGATTTTCGTTCATTGAGTTGAATGACGGAAGCTGCCTGGCGAATTTGCAGATTGTGGCTCCCGTAGACTTGCCGAATTACACCACGGATGTCCAGAAGCTTCATCCTGGTGCTTCAATTCGTGTTGAAGGTGCCTTGGTTGCCTCGGAGGGGGCTGGCCAGGCTGTCGAGGTCAAGGCGTCGTCTCTCAAGGTGTATGGTTTTTGCGATCCACTGGAGTATCCTCTTGGCAAGAGCCGGATATCCTTTGAGCGCTTGCGCGAGGTAGCGCATTTGCGCTCCCGCACAAATTCCTTTGGCGCCGTCGCCCGTGTTCGGAACACGCTGGCGTTTGAGACTCATCGGTTCTTCCAGGATCGTGGGTTCTACTACTTCAACGCGCCGATCATCACCGCCAGCGACTGCGAAGGGGCTGGCGAAATGTTCCAGGTCACTACGCTGGATCTGGAAAACATCCCCAAGGACAAGCTGACGGGCAAAGTTGACTTCAGCAAGGATTTCTTTGGCCGTCCTGCCAACTTGACGGTCAGCGGTCAGTTGGAAGCCGAAACGTATGCTTGCGCGCTGGGCAGTGTCTATACCTTCGGTCCTACATTCAGGGCCGAAAACTCAAATACGACGCGCCATCTGGCGGAATTCTGGATGATTGAACCGGAATTCGCCTTCGCCGACCTGAATGATGACGCCGATCTGGCGGAAGACTATCTCAGGCACCTGCTCAAGTCTGTGCTGGAACAGTGCCCCGAAGACCTGAAATTCTTCAATGACCGCGTGGAAAAGGGATTGCTGGACAACCTGACCCGCTTGGCGAGTGCTTCGTTTACCCGCATTAGCTATACCGAGGCGATCAAAATCCTGGAAGGCGTGGCGGATAGATTCGAGTTCAAGCCATACTGGGGCGTCGATCTCCAGTCCGAGCACGAACGGTACTTGGCAGAAGAAAAATTCCAAGGTCCGGTGATCGTGATGAATTATCCGCGTGAAATCAAGGCTTTCTACATGCGTTTGAACGACGACGAGAAGACCGTCGCCGCAATGGACGTGTTGCTGCCCAACGTGGGTGAAATTATCGGCGGCAGCCAACGCGAGGACCGCTTGGATGTGCTGGAACGCCGAATCCGGGAAAGTGGAATGAATCCCGAAGATTACTGGTGGTACTGCGATTTGAGACGATTCGGAACGGTGCCGCACGCAGGATTCGGCCTGGGATTTGAAAGAATGGTTCGTTTCTGCACGGGAATGGGTAATATTCGCGACGTGATCCCGTATCCACGCACGCCGCAAAATGCAGAATTTTGATTTGGGTGCTATCTCCCTGCGAATCGGATTGATCTGGTCGCCTTTTTGAAGGCGACTGGAATCGCCAAGGATCGTATTAGAAAAAGGGGTTTTGTCAGATGGGCGGTTTTTTTGGTGTTGCTTCAACAGGTCTGTGCAATGCTGATTTGTTTTACGGGACAGACTATCATTCCCATTTAGGGAATCAGCGTGGCGGGTTGCTGGTCCACGGTGAAAAGGGGTTTATCCGATATATCCACGATATCAGGAACGCTCAATTTCGCAGTAAATTCCAATTTGACGTTGACGAATTGATCGGCAATATTGGGATTGGTTCCATCAGCGATACTGGCGATCAGCCGTTGATCGTCTTTAGCCACATGGGCACGTTCGGGATTGTGATGGTGGGTGCTGTCAACAATCTGGACAAGTTGGAGAAGAGTGCGTTTCGTTCGACTCGGACGCACTTTGCGGAGATGACTGGAGATGGTGTGAATCCGACCGAGATGGTGGCTTCTCTCATCAGCATGTCTGCCAACTACGAGGAAGGTTTTCGCCTGGTTCAGGAACGCGTTCAAGGTTCCTGCTCGTTGCTGTTGTTGACGCGTGAAGGGATCTATGCCGCTCGCGACCGGTATGGACGGACTCCCGTGATTATCGGTGAAAAGCACGGGATGGAAACCAGGACGGAAAGCTGGACAAGCGAAGACGGCTGTAGACACCAGAGGGATATCCAGGTGGAAAAACATTCGTACGCAGCAACTTTCGAGTCCTGCGCCTTCAACAATCTGGATTACAAGATCACGAAATGGCTGGGACCTGGCGAAGTGGTCAAGCTGACCCCGAACGGAATCGAGGAAGTGCTCCCGCCGACGGGGCCGCTGAAAATCTGCTCGTTCTTATGGGTTTACTACGGATATCCTGCGACTTCGTACGAAAACGTCAATGTCGAAGCCGTCCGTTATGCTTGTGGTGCCGCGCTGGCACGGCAAGACGTTGGAATGGAATTGGATTCTGTGGCTGGAATTCCTGATTCAGGAACCGCCCATGCGCTTGGATATGCGATGGAATCGAAGCTCCCATACCAGCGTTCCTTCGTGAAATATACTCCGACCTGGTCAAGGAGCTTCATACCGCAAGACAGGACGACGCGTTCGATGGTGGCGAAAATGAAGCTGATCTCGGTTCCATACTTCATCAAGGGGAAACGCTTGTTGTTCTGCGAAGATTCCATCGTACGCGGAACTCAGTTGGGCAATACGTTCATGCGATTGCGCAAGCCCGACTTCAGCGTGAAGGAACTCCATGTCCGCTCAGCATGCCCACCTATCCTCTTCAATTGCCCGTACTTGAATTTTACCCGGACCAAGGAATTGATGGAATTTGTGGCTCGCAAGGCGATTGCCGCCCTGGAAGGCGGTGATTGCGAGGCCTGTTTGGATGAGTATTTGGACGAGAATAGCGAACGCTACGCCCGTATGGTGGAGTGGATCTGCCAGGAGTTGAAGCTCGATTCGCTGAAGTACCAGAAACTGGACGATCTGCTGGATGCGATTTTGACGGTTGCCCGTTTGTCAGGAAACAACAATCTGCAACGGGAGTGCCTTTGCACATATTGCTGGAATGGGAAATCATAGGATATGGAGGCAGGATCAATGAGGTCAATCAAGTCAACATGTTGGATGGTATTATTGCTGATTGGGGTTTTGAGCATTCCAGGCTTGTGCCAGGAACAGGCGAAGCCTGCCGTGCGGACGGGGCGCGTGACTACCCGTTCGGTAATCATTCGTGCCCGACCCGGGACTCATTTCGAGAGCTTGGGCAGGTTTCAGCAGGATGATCAGGTACGGATTATTGAGGAGAACGAGGGATGGTATCGGGTCGAGGTTCCCGAAACAGTTCAGGGCTGGGTTCCTGGCGACGGGGTTGACGGCGATGGTATCGTCCACAAGGACATCTCAATTTTCGCTGGTCCTGGGGTTGTGTTCACAGCGATTGGTCGTGCGAAAATCGGCGATCGCCTGACCATATCCAACAGGATGGTTGATAATTTTTGGCCTATCAAGGCTCCTGCTGGCTTGTCGGCATGGGTCAGCAAGGCATATATCGAGGTTGATTCCGCAGAAGCGGCTCCGGTTGAAGCAGCCGTCGCGGCTGTGTCTGCCCCTGAAGTTGGTGATGCTGAAGTTCAGCGATTGCAGGCATTGGAGAAGGAAGCCGACGCCCTGCGTACGAATCAAGCTCGTGTTTCGGAGGCATTGAAGTCGCTTCGCGAAGAATCTGCTCGTTTGGAACGTGAGGCTGAGGATGCCCTTGCGAAGGCAGAGACCGCAAGAAAGCAACGTGAAGCCGCGGAAAAAACCGCAGCTGATGAATTGGCTAGGCTGGAGACTGAACGGCGTGAGGCAGTGAAGAAGATGTCAGAGGCTAAGGATGAGAAGGCCCAATGGCAGGAGCAAGTCGCTGGCAAGTCAGAGGAAGTCAAGAAGGCTCGTGAAGAATTGACAAAGTTGAAGATGGAAGCCGCCAACGAGGCGGGCAAGTTGGAACGTGAGAGGCAGGACTTCGAGGCTCGCTCCAAGGCGGCGAAGCAGCAGGTCGAGGCGGCTGAACGTGCTGCACAGACCAACGAGAAGAAATTGGAGGAACTGGAGGCTGCGATCAAGGCTGGTGCGGCAGCAAATGCGGAAGCAGAGAAAAAACTGGCAAGCATCCAACAGGCATCGGTGGAATTGGCGAAGACGCACAAGACAGAACAGGAAAAGCTGACTGGATTGAAGGCTCAAGTCGCAACATTGGATGCCGAAGCAGCCAAGGTGAAAGCAGAAGCTGAAGAACTGGCGGAAGCCACGAAACGGGAAAAAGAAGCGCTCGAAGCGGCAAAGGAACGGGAAAGCCAGGCAGTCGAAACATTGAGAAAGGAACGCGAAGCCCTGGAAGAAGCAAGGAAAAAAGTCGAGGAGGAATTGAAGAAAATCCAGGAAGCCACAGAAGCGGCCAAGGTCGCAGTGCAAACGCATCAGGCCGAGGCGGAAAAACTAAACGAACAGAAACTCGCCGCAGAAACCGAACGGAAAGAAGCAGAAGAAGCGAAAATTGCCGCCGAAAAGGCAAAACAGGAAGCGCAGCAAGCAGCGAAAGAACAGGAAGAAAAGCGGATAGCAGCTGAAGAAGCACGAAAACAAGAAGAAGCTAAACTCGCTGAACAGAAAACCGCTGCGGAAGAAGCGAGAAAAGCTACAGAAGCCGCTAAGGAAGCAGAAGAAGCCGCCAAAGCTGAATTGGCAGCAATGCCACCACCTGAAATCCCACAGCCTGCAACGCAGTCGGGACTGCTTATTTCGTTGCAGCAAAATGCGACGAAGAACGCAAGCCACGCACTCTGCGAAAGGCAAAACCAGCAGCTGATCCCAATTTGCTATGTTTTGAGTCCGGGAATGGATTTGACCCGTTGGGAAAACATGGAAGTCACGATAGCGGGAAAGGAGCGGAAGATTGAAGGTTGGACGTGTCCAATTGTGGTTGTCGAAAGTATCATGAGGAAACGGTGATAGTCACCAATAGGAGCGCAGGATGAAGTACAGCATCACGACAGTATCTCTTCCAGGTTTGGATATGGCTGGTCAATGCCAGTTCATAAAGAGCTTGGGTTACGATGGCGTGGAATTGCGCGCACGGCGTGTGTCGGATGAAGTCCGCGCCGCTGCCGTTCCAAGCAATTGGGGCTATCACGTCAATGATGTCACCCCCGAGAACCTGGCATCAAAAGCTGCTGAAATAAAGGGAATCCTGGCTGATTATGAATTGGAAATGGCTGGTTTGGCGACGAATATGACGTGCCTGGATCTGGAGCAGTTCAAGAATGCTCTCGAAGGAGCCGTCGCGGTTGGTTCTCCCTTCATCAGGCTTGGTGCTTCGGCGGGATTTACCGGCAAGCCAGGCGAAGACTACAAGGCGATCTACGGCGAAACGGTGGCTGGCTTTTCACGCTGCGTCGAGTTGGCTCGCGGCACGGGAGTGAAGCTGATCATCGAAATGCACGGGAATACCATTCATCCCAGCGCGTCTTTGGCATATCGCATCGCAAGCAATTTCTCGCCCAATCAGGTTGGCATTATCTACGATCCGCAAAACATGGTTCGTGACGGTTTCGAAACTGTCGCCATAGCCATACCGTTCCTTGGCGATTATCTTGCGCATTGCCATTTTGGCGGCCATCGTCCGATTCCGGGCGAGCCTGACGAGAAGGGAACCGTCCAATGGAAGTGGGAAGGTTGCAGGATGAGTGAAGGTTTGTTCCATTATCCTACGGCGATGAAGTGGCTGAAATCCATTGGCTACAAGGGGTTTATCAGCGTTGAAGATTTCCGGAATGTAGATAATCGCGAGAAATTCTCGGATGCGATTGCGTACTTGAAGGGGCTTGAAGGCTGATGGTTCGCGGGATTGGATTGAAGGTATTGCTTGTTGCTGATGGAGCCGGTGTGCTATGCCATACGGCTTCGTTGGTCACGTCCCTTGTCAGAACCGGGCTGACTGTGCGCTTGTCTTTGACGGCATCGGCGCAGGTGCTGGTCGGTCCTTATTTTGGGAGCATGCTGAGCGGTCATCCTGTGTTGCCGTTTGAGGAGCTTGACGAGAATGGATTGTCTGGGTATGACGCGATTCTAGTTGCCCCTGCGTCTGAAAAGGCGATCAAGGAGATGTGCGAATCTCCGGCATGGAATGGTGTTCGTTGCCCTGTATTGGTTGGGCCTGGGCTTTTGCCTAAAGACGACAATGCCGACGCTTGGGACGAACTTGATGCGACGATCAGCGCGAAAGGCTGGAAGCTGATTCCTGCGGGTATCGAGACCTGCACGATGGGAGCCTTGGGCGAACTCAGGGTCGCCTCGGCCGAACGATGCTTCGAGGAAATGATGGTCGCAATCGGGAAAAACGACCTGAAAGGGAAGCGGATCTTGATTACGACCGGTCCGACGGCCGAGGACGCTGATCCCGTTCGTTTCGTCACCAATCGCTCCACGGGGCGAATGGGTGTCGCCCTGGCTCGGATGGCGGCATGGCGCGGTGCTTTTGTCACGCTGATCCATGGTCCGATGAGTTGGCCGATCCCGCCGATCAACGCCATTCGTCCAGTGCCAGTCAGAAGCGCCAACGACATGTACATGGCGACCATGGAACTTGTCCAGGAGCAACATATTGCCATCCTTTGCGCGGCTGTCGCCGATTATACGCCGGTGGAGTATTCCGATATCAAGATCAAGAAGGGGCAGGATGCGACCTTTGCGCTATTGTTGAAGCGCACTCCTGACATTTTGGATGCCGTCGGGCACATGCCTGGCGAGCGTCCGTTCCTGGTGGGCTTTGCCGCCGAAAGCGATCATGTCCATGCCAATGCCCAGTCGAAGCTGCAAGCCAAGAATTGCGACATGTTGTGCGCCAACGATGTGACGAAGCCCGGGAGTGGCTTTGCGGTGGGAACCAATCAAGTCACTGTGTTTTTGCGAGGTGGCGAGGTGCGTGAATTGCCCCAAATGAGCAAGGAAGACGTGGCGGGGAAGATTTTGGATATAGTAAGTGAGCGAATGAGTTTGCAATAAGGAGGCCTGACTATGGCGTTGAGTCAAATGGAGAGTACGATTTATCCCAAGTTGATTCGCAATGTGAGCGAATTGGTTGCGGCAAAGCCCTGGATGTCCTTGGATTGCACGGACGTGTTCGCGATCCAGGATCCCGCAGAAGGCAGCGAGGAGGTCCTGTTTATCCAGGTCAGTGGCGATGGCGAGCAGGAACCATTTATGCTTACAGCCTACCGTGGCGCCAGAGGGCTTGAAATCCTGTGGGAACTCAACAACAGCCCGGAGGCGGACTTTGTCGCAGACCTGAACTTCGATGTTCCCGCGCTTTTCGTGACATATGTCCCTGATGAAGCGTTGGACGAAAAGGATAGTGAAGCGCTCTCGGATTGCGAAGGCTTGATCAATGACAAGCTGGGATACCCAGTGTTTAGGCAGTGCAAGCCCGGCTTCCAGCCCTCGCATCCTAGCTGCGCGGATCTCCTGCTTCTCTCCCATGTCATCAGGCAAACCTACGAGGTCGTCCAGAAAATCAGCCAAGGCACGCTGAGCCTGGAAGTCGAGGAAGGACAAGAAGACGACTACTATTTGAGAAAGCCCGTCCAAAGCGATGGAGGACTCGCCTGGGAAGACGCTAGAATCAATATGGACTTGGATGAAAAACTCCCCAAGAAGCCGCCAAAATTGAAGCGCGCCGAACTCGCCACGCTCAAGGAACTCCCGCTGGGAACAAGACAGCTAAGAATGGATCTTATCGTCTCGGAATTCACACGGGACGATTCCGAGGAGATCCCCGCTACATTCCTGTTTGTTGTCTCCGATTTCGAAAGCAATGACATACTGGCGGCGCGAATCGAGGAGCCAGGACAGAAATTGGTTAAATTCAGGGATTCGCTCCTGACGACCTTTTCAGATGTCGTGGTGCGCCTTGGCGAACGTCCTAGCACGGTTCATGTGGAATTGTACTCGCTGTGCGACATCATGGGCGATACGCTAGCCAAAACAGAGATCAAGCTGTCCCATCATTCGCTGCCGCCGATTCGTGAAAGTGAAATGGAGGCAATCAATCGCCGCCTGGAACATCGTAGCGAGCAGGAAATCGTCGGCGCATCGAAAATTTACTTCTAGCGGAAAAATTATTTTTTCCGCGGGACGATGACGATGGTCACGTCAGGGTACTTGACGGGTTGTTTTTTTCCGATGTAGACCGAATGCAGTGTATCGTCTTCGCTGTCGGGGTCTGGGGAATCAAGAACTGTCGCTCCTACGGACCAGTTGATGACGATGTTGCCTTCGGCATCCGCTTGGAAGACTCCATTTTGAATGGTTGAGCCGACGAATACCCACCCGATGCGAGGCATCGGCTTGCCGGTCTTGTTGCAGGCTATCCAGGATTCAATGGGGTCGCGATGTGATTTCCCTTCGTCGTCCTTCCATTCAATGTCAATATCGACAATATCGCCTTGTTTTTCGAATTGCGCCTTGAGTCGCGGTCCGTTATTGGCGTCCAGGAGGTAGAGCAGCGTTTGTATTTGCAATGCGCTTGACTTTGTGACGAGCAGGGTTTCATGGAGTCGTCCGTCTGGTTTGGATATAATGACCTCGAGCGCTCCTTCCTGGAGTTCGAATTTGGCAGGGAAGGCGAGTTCTCGTTGTTTGACTCTGAGGATGATATCATCGACCTGGAGGTCGCCATTTTCGAGTTTTTTGATGCCGGGCGGCAGTTTTTGCTGAGCGAAAGCACTGAGGCTGATGCACGTTGCAGCGATGAAAAGGATGATGTTTTTCATGATCTGGTCGTTGTGCTGATTGCTTATTTTTTGATTTCGAAGAATGAGTTTTCCTTTCCTTCCTGCAATCGCTTGATATTTTCCTTATGCCTTACGATGATGATTATTGCGAGGATAAAGAGAAGCGTGACGGTAATCCAATCTGGAGCGGAGCGGAAACCGAAGAGCTTGCAGACGAAGGCGGTCAAGGCCATGATCAATACCGAAAGCATGCTGGCAATGGAGACGACGCCCCGGAAGGCAAAGTAAAACGAAAGAAGCCAAATGACAATGCCGACGAAGAACGGGAAGGGAGCGAGTCCGACGACTACGCCCAGGCTGGTGGCGACTCCCTTGCCACCATGGAAACCAAGCCAAACGGGAAAGACATGACCAAGAACCGCGCCAATAGCGGCGATGATCCCACTATACTCCATGTTGCCAAATGACCTGCCGATAAAAACGACAGGCACAACGCCCTTCAGAAAGTCAAGAACGAAACATAAGATCCCCCAGTCGCGACCCAAAATCCGCCTGACGTTGGTGGCGCCAATGTTCTTGCTGCCGTGATGACGTATGTCAAGACCGTTGAATTTGCCGATGAGATAGCCGTTTGGAATGCTGCCGACAAGATAGGACAGAGCTAAGACGATTAAGGCATTGACCATTGTATCAACCTCCAGGGGTTATCTATGGTGTAGTGGATTTTTAATTCTAGCTAGTAGGGATTCCGTTCTTGCGCAAATCGTAGCAATCGAGACAACGGAATACCTCTAGTCCGAAGACAGTAGTGGAATTGTCTGAAAGCCTTAGCCGAACTTGCGCATTGGTATCGAGTTCGATAAGCTTCGGGTCATTGTCCGTCATCATCACCGCCGGGCCGCGCAGGAGCTCGACGGTGATCTGGGATGTTTGGTCGATGACGGAATAGCGCTGAAGATCCATTGCGTTGTTGAAAGCGAGCCCGATTCCAGTGAGGAAGTTGCCGTTCGTGATGCTTTGGAAGTACCCTGTGCTTCCGAAAGGGGTTGAAACGACGAGGCTGTCTGCGACGACTTGCGGTCGATGGAGTTCTCCGTCAATCCAGATTCTGTATCGGATTGCGCTGGAGACGACTTTTCTAGTGATGACGATGTCGTTGATACCCGTCAATTGGTCTCCGTTGGGTGTTTCGGCGACGAGTTTGAGCAGGTTATCGGTTTTGAGTTCGCCTGCGAATAGCTTTTCGAGCGTAGCAGCTTCAGTGTGCTTTGGGCATTTTGGGTTTTGCCTTGCGTCTCTGAGCGGGAATTTAGGGATTCCCGGGAAGTCCCTTTCTGCCCCGAGCAGCGCTCCGTCCCCACCGTAGGTGATGACCAGGTCTGGATCCTTGTCCACCAGGTTCACCGGGAATTGGCGTAAAAGGGGAAGCAGGTCGTCGAGATTTCTCCCCACGACCTTGACATTCAAAGGCTTTTTCGAAAAGATGCTGGTTGACATTATGGAAATCGCTTGTAAAAAATTAAGAAATTTTAATCAACATAATCCCAAATTGAGAAAAAAGCAACTAGCGAGATCAGGTTAGGAGTTGTTCAAAAATTAAGACAACAGTTCTGGAATTATTTTGAGCAGTCTTTCCACTGTACTGAATTATGAATGCTGAATGCGGAATGCNNACATGCATTCTGAGTACGAAACCGTGAAAATTTCGTCTTAGTTCCGGGTTGGTTTTTCGTGGATTAGCCCAATGTGGTGTGACACGCCACCCAAGGTGCCTCAATGCCACCCTGGGTGCCCTTCATACCACCCCGGATGCCTCGCCACCACCCTGGGTGCCCATGCCTAGTTTAGCCGATTGGCGGGCGCCATGGCGTCAACTGCTTTTTCAGGGCTATCGTACGATTTTGCCAATTACATAAAGTAGAGTTATATTAAGTAGTTTTATTTTAGTATCAACATTCAAGAAGAGCAATGGTCATATCGGGTCGATTTTACGAGTTACGGAGCCACGTGCAGCACTATTCATGGGGGTGTCGCACGTATGGTGATGATGTTGCGTACATATCTGACTTGGTTGGTGTCGAGCCTGATTCTCGTCCTTGGGCGGAATTGTGGATTGGTGCTCATCCGTCCTTGAGTTCTGAAGTTGACCGTGGGGATGGATGGGAATCGCTGAATGACGTGATTGCTTCTGAACTTGAAGGCACCTTGGGTAGCGATTTGTTGTCCCGCGGATTTCGTGTGTTGCCGTTTTTGCTGAAGGTATTGAGTTGCGAGCGTGCCTTGTCAATTCAGAGTCATCCTGATTTAGATTGGGCGCATCGTTTGCACGGTATGAATCCCCGTCGTTATCCGGATGCGAATCACAAGCCTGAGATCATGATAGCCTTGACTGAGTTTCATGCATTGGCCGGTTTTCGTTCGACTTCTGCGATTCTTGATGATTTGGAGTGTTTAGGGAGCATTCGGATGTGGCGCCAGATCTGGCGTGAGGCCGTGGAGTTGACTCCCCGTGTTTTTTGCGAGACGTTGTTGAATTTGCCTGGTTCAGTAGCTCGTGTGATGTTGCAGGATTTGCGCCGTGAACTCAGGAGTCGGCGCGAGCCTACTGAACGTGAGTCGTTGGCATTGTGGTTGTTGGATCAACATCCTTGCGATCGCGGTGTTTTGTTTGCATTTTTGCTGAATTATCTGCGCTTTGAACCTGGTTCGTGCGTGTACATCCCACCCAATGAGCCACATGCGTACCTGAGAGGAACGGGGGTGGAGTGCATGGCTAACAGCGATAATGTGATTCGGGCGGGATTGACCTCGAAGACCATTGATATCCGTGCGTTGTTGGGGACGTTGACTTTCCAGGCGGGAAGCGTCAATGTGTGCAACGGGATTTCGGAATCCGACGGGGTGACGCTGTTCAAGTGCCCGGCGCGGGAATTCCAGGTCAGGTTTATTCGTGGTGTTCGGTTTGACGTATCTCGCCTCGCTGGCGTGCCTGGAGTGGCTCTGGTCTTGTCAGGCAGCTGGCATTTTCGGAATGAATCGACCGATCAAGTTGGCAAGCGCGGGAGCAGTTGGTTTTGGCCGGCCTCGATGCGTTGCGGAACCTTGGAGCCCGAGGGAGACGATTGCCTGGTGGTAATCGCAACCGTGCCGCTTGAAGACAATAATGAAAAAGAAAATAAATCAAAAAAATTGAAAAGAAGCAAGTAGACAAGAACAAGCATTAGGAAGGCGACCGATGAGTGAAGCAGGGATCGATTTCAAGGATTTGATGGAGCGTGGATTGGATTCATTGACAACCACGATTCGTACTGGCGCCAAGGTCAAGGGCGTTGTGACGATGATCGGCAAGGATACCGTGTTCGTTGACGTCGGGGCGCGCATGGATGGCGTCATTGACCGCAAAGATCTTGAGGATGGCAAGGGCGAGCTGAAGGTCAATGTCGGCGATACGGTCGAGGCATTCTGCATGGGCTGGAGTGACGAAGGGATCAAGCTGACGGTCAAGATAAGCGGCGACATGGTTGATTCGTCCATCGAACAGGCCTTTAAGAGTCACATTCCCGTGGAAGGCAAGGTGACTGGCGTACGGAAGGGCGGTTACAGCGTCCAGGTTTCCAACGTCGAAGGTTTCTGCCCCTTGTCCCAGATTGACGGTCGCGGCGTGAAGCGCGAATCCGAGGAATACGTCGGCCAGGTATTAACATTCTTGGTGACGGACTACAGCGAAGATGGTCGCAATCTTGTTTTGAGCCGTCGTCGCCTGTTGGATCAGGAAGCCGAGAAGGAGCGCGGTCGCCTGATGGACAGCCTTCGCGAGGGCGATATTGTTACGGGCACTGTGACGAAGCTGATGGATTTCGGTGCGTTTGTTGATCTGGGCGGGGTTGAAGGACTGGTCCATGTTTCGCAGTTGAGCTATGGTCGCAATGTCAAGGTCGAGGATTGCGTAAAGGTAGGCGATGAAGTCGAAGTTAAGATTCTGTCCTTGGATTGGGGTGGCGAAGGTCGTCGCGAGAAGATTTCGTTGAGCATCAAGGCTGCTTTGGGCGATCCATGGGAACGAATTCCGCATGAATTAGGCTATGCAGTCGGGATCAAACGCAAGGGACGCGTGTCTAAGCTAATGGACTTTGGCGCATTTGTCGAAATCGAGCCTGGTATCGAGGGCTTGGCGCACATTTCCCAGCTTGGCCAGACCGAGCGCATCGAGAAGCCATCTGATATTTTGACCGAGGGACAGGAAGTTGAAGCGACGATGTTGGCCGTTGACTTCGATCGTCGCCGCATTTCGTTGTGCATTGGCGATCCGATTGTCAAGGATGAGGCGCCTGCGCAATTGACTGCCGAGGAAGAACATCAGGCCGAGGTTGTCGCGAAGGTGAATGCCGGCGAGATTTTGGAGGGCAAGGTCGAGAGGATTCAGCCCTTTGGTGTATTCGTGCAGTTGCCGAATGGTCAGACTGGCTTGTTGCACATCAGCCAGACTCCGTTTGCGCGGCAAGGGGCCACGGTGACCCGTGCGTTCTATCGTGCGTATCCGTTGAATAGCGATATCCAAGTTGTTGTTCGCGAGGTTGCCGGGGACAGGATTTCTCTGACGTTGCCTGAGACTCTTGAGCAGGAACGAGAGGCAAACAGGACCGAAACCATTCATGTCAAGGATGACAACGATTCGTCATTCGGCAGCCTGGGCGATCTGTTCGGCGGCTTGGACCTGAAGTGAAAAATTAGGTGAATGATTTAGTTTTGGTGACAAGATGAGCGAAGAGAAAATGAACGAGGAACGCCTGGACGAAAATATCGTCGAGGTGAAGGAAGAAACAACCGAAGAAACCATGGCAGAAGAAAGCCAGGAAGAAAAGGCGGCCGAACCAGTCGATATCGAAAAGAAAATCGCTGAACTCGAAGACCGATACCTGAGAAAGTTGGCCGAATTTGACAACTATCGCAAGCGCATGGCCAGGGATCTAATCGAGGCAAGGAATCAAGTCCGGTGCTCGACGATCGAGGATTTTCTCACCGTCTACGATACGTTTTCAATGGGTTTGGCGGCAATCAAGACTGCGACTGACATGGCGACGATCCAGGAAGGAATGGAGATGGTCTGGGCTGAATTCCAGCGGGTTTTGGAAGGGTTTGACGTAAAGGAAATCGAGAGCGTCGGGAAGCCTTTTGACGCGAATTTCCACGAGGCGGTTTCGCAGGAAGCTTCTGATACGGTTGAGGAAGGCTCCGTGATTCGCCAATGGAAGGCTGGCTTTACGATTGGCGACAAGTTGTTGCGTCCCGCCGTCGTGGTGGTAAGTTCTGGTCCTGCGGTTGAGGAAGAGTCGAAGGCGGAGGAGCCTTCGGAAGGTTGATGGGTGGTAACAAGGTTCTGGTGGTGGTATCGTAGCGATGTCGGAAGATTATTACAGTCTATTGGAAGTTGAACGTGGTGCGTCTCAGGACGACATCAAGAAGTCCTTTCGCAAGTTGGCGATGAAGTATCATCCTGATCGGAATCCCGGCGACAAGGCCGCCGAGGAGCAGTTCAAGAAGATTGCCGCCGCGTACGAGGTGTTGAGTGACGAGCAGAAGCGTCGTCAGTACGACCAGCTTGGCCACGAGGCGTTCACTCAGGGTCGTGCGGGCGGAGCGCCTGGCGGCAGTGGTTTTGCCGGCATGGATTTGAATGACATCTTGAGCCAAGTATTTGGCGGTGGTTTTGGCGGTGGCGGCTTCGGGGATTTCTTCGGTGGCGGTGGTCGTCCAGGCGGTCCCCGTCGCGGTCAGGACTTGCTTTATTCCCTTCGCATTTCCTTTGAGGACTCGATGTTTGGGAAGGAGCAGGAGATCGAGATTCCGTGCAACGAGAGTTGTACTCGATGCAATGGTTCGGGATGCGAGCCTGGCTCGTCGAAGAAAACCTGCCCGCGCTGCAATGGACGTGGGCAAGTTGCCATCCAGCAGGGATTCTTCAATATGGTTCAGACCTGTCCCCAGTGCAGGGGAGCAGGGTCGGTGATCGAGAAGCCTTGTCGCGAATGCAATGGCTCGGGCGAGGTGAAGAGACACAAGAAGCTTACGTTCAGAATTCCCGCAGGCATTGACGAGGGGCAGAGGGTACGCTTGAGCGGAGAGGGCGAAGCAGGCTATCAAGGCGGCGAAAAAGGCGACCTCTACGTCGAAATCAGTATTGATAGGCACGATTTGTTTGAACGTGACGGCAGCGACCTCTACTGCACGCTCCCAATCCCGTTTGCCGTGGCGGCGCTGGGAGGGACTGTAAAGATCCTGACCATCAGCGGGAAACGAGACCTGACGATTCCCCCGGGAACGCAAAGCGGGGCGAAGCTGAGGATGAAGGGAATGGGAGTCCCAACGCAAAGACGAGGACGTGGAGACCTGATTGTGTTGATTAGAGTCGAAGTCCCGACAAACATGAACTCCGAACAAAAAGAACTGCTGAAGAAATTCGCCGAAACCGACAAGGACAATGGGATCTATCCCAAGGTCAAGGCCTTCATCAAGAAGTACCTGTAGTTTTCCATTTGCGAGGCGGCAGGTCAAGGAGATTGAATATGCGGTATCGTTTGCTGTTATGTTGCTTGCTTGCCCTGATATGTGTCGCCTTTGGCGATGAAAAGCGCGAGACTGAAGAAGAGACGATTGCTCGTTGCCTTCGCGATTTGAAGAGCGAGGACGTGGAGAGCAGGCGTCGCGCCGCGATGCTGCTCGGGAAGTACAGGACTCCCGAGGCCGAGGAGGCAATGGTCGCCTGCCTGAAGGATCCAGACAGGCAGATTCGACAAAGCGCGTTGGTTTCATTGACTGAGGGACCGATGCTTCCTGCGTCCGCACGGATGGAGATTTTCCGCTTGTTGCGCGATCCGGATGTTCATATTCGGCGGATTGCGTCGTCTGTTTTGCCCGAGGCGAGCGGCGTTGTGTTGCGTGGCGCGATACAATTGTCATCGAACGTGAACATTCGTTCGGGTGGTGGTCGTACGCAAGCCGAATCTGCCGAAGCCTTGGCGTGCTTGAACGAGGCATTGGATGACCAGGATGCATCGGTACGGCGCAATGTTCTCATGGCTGCGCGATATTTTCCCGAGGCGTTGGATTATCGCAAGCTAGTGAAGTTTTTCCGCGATCCGAGCAGCGAGGTTCGCGTATTGTCGTTGATTTTGTTTAGTCGTTCCCATGGCAATGAGCTTGAGCGTGCTGGATTGGTTGCTGAATTGGCGGATGATCCGGAACCCTTGGTTCGCCTTGAGGTGGCGCGCTTGGCAGGCGGCCTTGGGCAGCCTGGCGTGGAGATCCTGAGGAAGCTGGCCGAAGACGGCTCGGCGCCTGTCAAGGTCGAAGCCGTCAGGCAATTGGCCATGCGTTTGGATGAAGATATTTTTCCGAAGCTGCAGGAAATGATCCTGGATGAAAACCTGCCGGCGGATCTGCGGCGGCAATTGATGTACCCGTTGCGTAACTATGGCGATCGTTCCACGACTACTTACAAGACCCTTTTGGCCGGTACAAACCCAACCTTGGCAGGGGAGGCGCTGGCAGTCCTCGGCGCCAACAAGCAACTCGACCTGAAGGCGGAGTTCTTTATCGACTACATCACAAGTGAACACAAACCTATCCGTGATGCCGCACAGCGGGCCCTACAGGTCAGAATCCGTGATTTGACGGTCGAAAATATCAGGACACTCCTGAGGACACAAGTCGCCGAAGCCAAAACCCTTGCGCTTAGGGCAGTCATCAATCTGGATCGGTCCGAAAGAGGTCCCGTGTTCGTTGACGCTTGCATGGATGAAGACGCCCAAGTCCGAACCTATGCACTAAAGCAATTGCCGGTCTACAAACCAGAAGGATGGGACGAAATCCTCATGGCGACACTCGATGACCAAGACGATCTTGTCAGGCAAGCAGCCGCCGAGGCAATGACGCGATGGCCCACAAAGGCTTTCCAGGACGCATTGAGCGGCTATTTGCCACATTGCAAAAACCAGCGCCTTAAAGCCCAAATTGAAAGGGCCCTCAAAAGAAGACCAATACCATAGTCAACTCCCAAAGGCTTTTTGACGTGGAGATTATGAGGGTAACGCAATGGTAAATTTGATGATTTTCCAGTTTAATATCTTGACATTTACTGGATTACGTAGTAGCTTTTATGTTTCACTAAAGGTAGTAATTTAGGGATAAATATGCGGTAAAAAAATGAATTGATTGGGAATCGGGGGAGATAAACAATGGATACGAATCAAACAGCGAATTTAGAAAGGATGCGGAAGCAGATACTGGATGTGATTTCGAGTTCACCATCCGGGGGCTTTCGTCGCGTTGAGGTTCGTCGTCATTTGGGTCATGTTGACGAGGCTTATTTCAAGCGTTCGTTCCAGAGTTTGGTCGCTGACGGTTCCTTGGTCAAGAAGCGTGGCGGTCGCTATGTCACGAAGGAATCCGTGTCCCTGATCCGCGGCGTAATCAAGGTTCACTCGAAGGGATTTGGTTTTGTCCAGGTTGAGGACGGGTCTGTTTCGGGTGACATATTCATCCCGCCTTCGGCCACTGGAGGAGCCTTGTCAGGCGACGAGGTCTTGATTGAGATAGTTGATAGTGACGATCCTCGTGGAGCATCGGGGGTGGTGAAGTCGATATTGCGACGTGGTCACGAGGAGTTTGTAGCGTGCTTGCGACTGGGGAGCGAAGGCTACGAGGTATGCCCATTGCGCAAGGAATTGCCTGGATCGTTGCCCTTGGTTGATGCACACGACCAGGAGGCTTTGCGCGGCGCGAAGGAAAGTGATTGGGTTTTGGCCCGTCTGGTTCCTGGCCGTCGCGAAAATTCCCCGATGATGGCTGAGATCGTCCGAAGAATATCGAAGAGCGGAGGCGTTACAGGGGATTTGAATGCGCTTGCCAAGGAATATGATTTGCCTAAGCCGTTTACTCACGCTGAGTTGCGTGGAGTTGAAGATTTGGAGCCATTGACGATTCCGCGCGAGGATATGACGTCGCTGATGATGGTGACGATCGACCCTGTTGACGCGAAGGATCTCGACGATGCGATCTCATACCAGCCCGGCGAAGTCCCCGGGCAGTGCGTTGTCGGCGTTCACATTGCGGATGTGGCCTGCTACGTGACACCGGGATCGAAGCTGGACAAGCTGGCGCAGACCCGTGGATTCACATCCTATCTGCCGGGTCGTACCATGCCGATGCTGCCTGGAGAATTGACGTCTGACAAATGCAGTTTGCGCGAGGGACAAGTCCGCTTGGCACACAGTGTCATGATGACGATTGAGGAATCGACGGGAGTTGTCCTGTCAACTCGACGCGTACATAGCTTGATCAAGGTGCGCCAGCGGTTGTCCTTTGAGGAAGTCGAGCGTCACTTGCATGGCAAACCCGGGGTAACGCTGTCCGAGGGCGTCGGCGAAATGCTGGATCGTTTGGCTGGCTTGGCCCAGACGTTGCGGAATCGACGTAGCGAGCAGGATCTGTTCATGCCGATTTCCTTGACCGAGGTACGTGTATTATGCGGAGGGAAGCCAGTTCGAGTTGTTGGACTCCGTCGCGTTGAGCCGACGATTGCCCACGAGCTGGTCGAGGAGTACATGATACTGGCGAATGTCCAGGTGGCCCATGAGCTGTTGGATCGTGGCATTGCTGGTTTTTTCCGTGTGCACAACGATCCTGACGAGCGTTTGCTTTCGGAATTTGCGATGCAGTCTTCGATGATCCTACAGCGCAAGAAGCCACCTCAGTTCAAGACCAGGAAAGCCTTGGTTGGTTTTTTGCGTCAATTGCCTGGACAGGCATTGCACGACTTGCTGTATTTCAGTTTTTTGCGTTGTCTTCCGCGTGCATCCTACAGCTTGGAATGCACGGGGCATTTCGGTTTGGGCAAGATTGAGTACTGCCATTTCACGAGTCCCATTCGTCGCTATCCCGACTTGCTTGTACATCAGCAGTTATTGGCGCGTGATTTGGGGCAGCACGGTCGTGACGAGCAGGCGTTGTATGCGATTGAGACTGCCGTGAATGCCTTGGAACAGAATTTGGACCAGGCTGGATTTGCCGCGAGCGATCGGTTGAAGTTGCGTTATTTGTCCAGCATCCACGAGGAATCTCCGAGTACTTTGCACGAGGCCTTGGTCGTACGTGCGATGGCTGCTGGGTTAAGTTTGTACTTGCCTGAGTTTGGCTTGATGGGCTTCATCGAGCGGGAGCAACTCCGTGGCGGGGTGTGGCGTTATGAGGCCCATCAGTTTGCGTTGGTCAACCAGCGTGGCGGCGGTCAGCGTTATCGTTGCGGCGACACGATATATGTGCGTGTACGCAGCATTGATGTTGTACGTGGCGAATTGAATTTGCGTCCAATGTAAAGGTCATTGGTTCGTTTTCCAAATAGGGTTTATAATGTGCGTTGAAGGAGTTTAAGCCGTGCTGAGTTTTATATTGAGCTTTTTGGGCAGTGCGATCATTTGGATTGTTGTTGAGTTGTCCTGGGCGGGCAGTCATCCTGTCTGGTGCAGCATCATTGGGATTGTGTCATTTTTGGCGATATTCATCTTGATCAATCGTCGGATCAACAGTTCCTTGGAAGTAATCCTGAAGGATGTTCAGCAGAAGATCATTGCGAGCCAGGAGAGGTTGAAGCGAGAGATTCAGATGTACCAGCAGAAAGGTCAGTTTGGGAAGGCATTGCAGGAGAAGATGGAGAAGAAGCAGGCGGATACCATCCACGAGGCATTGCCGTTGCTGGATGCCATCGAACCCTTCCGAAAGTGGAATTTCATTGCCGGGCGCCAGGCGGATATGATGCGCGGACAATTGCTCTATCAGATTAAGGAATACGATGCGTCAGCTCCGTTCCTGGAAAAGGCATTCGCAGTGGATCCACTGATCTTCACCATGAAAATGGCGCTCAAGTACCGGCAGGGCAAGCTGGAGGAAGTGGAGAAAATGTACCACAAGGGAGTCAAGAGGTTCAAAGGCGATAAAACAGTCCTGATTTACGCCCTTTACTCGTGGATCTTGGTCAAGAACAATAAGATCCAGGATGCGACCATCGTCCTTGACGAAGCGAAAAAGGAGACGGAGAACAAAGTTCTCAAGGATAATTGGGAACATTTGGCAAATGGACGGGTCAAGCGTTTTAGCAATGCTGAATTGGGAGAGCAGTGGTTTTCGCTGAATTTGGAAGAGCAAAAACCAATACGCCAAAAGGCACAGCTCCCCTTTGGCGGACATGCCAAGCATATGATGAGATAAACACCAACCAAAGAGAAGGACGAACTATGAAACCGATTATCGAAGCGCATCGCGGATACAGTGGCGTCTATCCAGAAAATACCCTGTTGGCATTCGAGAAGGCAGTGGCTTGCGGAGCGCCTTCAATCGAATTGGACGTGCACGTGACCAAAGATGGCGAAATCATCGTGATGCATGATGCCAATGTGAAAAGAACCACAAACGGAGAAGGCGAAATCTCAGCGTTGACCTTGGCGGAAATCAAGAAGCTGGATGCCGGTCAATGGAAGGGGTTTTCTGGCGTGACAGTACCCACGCTGGCTGAAGCCCTGGCTCTGACAGATTCCAGCAATGTCCACTACAATGTTGAAGTCAAACGTTTTGGAGACGATGGAACCGCAGCCCGCAAACTCTACAAGTTGTTGATTGACCATGCTCCAACAGATGGTCCCCATGTTGTATCATCCTTTGACCTGCAAGCTCTCCTGGATGTCCGCAAGGCGGGAACAAAAATTCCGCTCTGTATCCTCGGTAGCAAGGCCTACGAACTGTTGCCAATCGCCAAGGACAACAAGTTCCAGTGGATCCATTCGCACTTTTCGACGGTTGACCAGGCGTTTGTTGACGCAGCCCATGAAGCTGGGATCAAGGTAATGATTTGGACAGTGGAAGTCGCTGACTATCAGAAGTATGCGGCTATGGGGGTAGATAAGATCTGCACAAATTGGTGCAAGGAAATGCTGGCTTTGCAGTAGTGCTGCAAGCCTGCATGGGGAACTGCACTGAGAGGAGGAGGTTGTATGAAGATAAATCAAAATGACAATCAAGAGAAGAAGCGCAACGCCAAGGCGGTAGCAAAAGCAAAAAAAAACAACGAACAATTGCCTGAAGCCAACCTGTTTGACGAAGAGAACTTTTTGGAGCCGAAGAAGGAAACCATCTACTTGATGATTGACACCAACAAGCCCTTGTTTCCTGGGATTGTGTTCTCTCTGATGTTCGCGAAAGGGATTCAGGTCGAGTCCTTGCGCGCGGCTTATACCAAGAACAGAAAACTTGGGTTTATACTGACTGGCTACGAAGAGATCATGAAGAGTCTCCAGAAAGCCGAGGACGAACCCGAAAACGTCAAGGAAGCCCTGAAAAAAGGCAAGTCCATCATGAAAAGGGAACTTGCAAAAACGGGGACTGTTGCGCGGATCATGCGCTTTGAAGAATTGCCGGACGGCAATGCACGAGGCATTTTCAAGGGCATGAGGCGCTTTGTCCTGAAAAAGGTGTACGTTGAGGAAGGTTGCCTGAAGGGCGATGTCGAATATGTCGATGATATCGAGCCCGATCTCAAGACCGGCAAGGCGCTTATCCTTCAGATGATGAGCCAGTTGAACAAGATGGTAAAATTGGCTCCGCTGTATGGCGATGAGCTTCACGAGATGATGAACCATTCCGACAATAGGCAGCCTGGTAACCTGGCTGACCTGGTGGCTTCGCTGATGTCTATTTCACCGCTTGAAATGCAACTTGTTCTAGATGAATTGGATGTTGCGAAACGCATCAGGATGGTGCTGGAACACCTGGACAAGGAAATCCAAACCTACGAGCTGAAGGAACAGATCCGAAACGAGGTCGAAGCAAAGCTGTCGAAGCAACAGCATGATTTCGTTCTCCGGGAGCAGTTGCGGTACATCAAGGAACAGCTTGGATATGAGAAAAACGATACGCCTGACGAAGACAGGTATCGTGAAATCCTGGATGAAATTAAAGACGACATCCCGGAGGAAGTCGCCAAGAAAATCAAATCCGAGATTTCGAAGCTCAGCATGATGAATCCACAGTCGCCGGAATATACCGTGACGAGAAACTACTTGGATTGCCTGACTGGGCTGCCCTGGAATACCTTGACCGAAGACAAGCTGGACGTTGCCCGCGCCCAGAAAGTCCTGGATCGCGACCACTACGGGCTTGATGACGTGAAGAAGCGGATCGTTGAATTCATCGGCGTGTCCAAGCTGAAAGGAGTCGTTGACGGCTCGATTATCTGCCTGGTTGGTCCTCCAGGAGTAGGCAAGACCTCGCTGGGAAGGAGCATCGCAGATGCCTTGGGACGGAAATTCTTCCGCTTTTCATTGGGCGGCATGCGTGACGAGGCTGAAATCAAAGGGCATCGAAGGACATACATCGGAGCGCTTCCGGGAAAAGTGATCGAAGCAATCAGGATTTGCGGCAGCAAGAATCCAGTGATTATGCTTGACGAGATCGACAAGCTCGGGAAGTCCTTCCAGGGCGACCCCGCATCCGCATTGTTGGAAGTCCTCGATCCCGAGCAAAACAGTAGTTTCCGAGACCACTACCTGGATGTGCCTTTCGACCTGTCGAAGGTGATGTTCATCGCCACGGCGAACGTTCAGGACACCATACCGTCCCCGTTGCTGGATCGCATGGAAGTCATCAACCTGTCCGGCTATGTGACTGAGGAAAAGCTCCAGATAGCCAAGAAGCACTTGGTTCCCAAGCAGTTGCCCAGGAATGGACTGACAAAGTCAAACGTGACCTTTACCATGGCAGGCCTGCGGGCGATCGCCAACAACTATGCCCGCGAGGCAGGCGTCAGGGCGATGGAGAAATCCATCGTGTCGATCATGCGTAAAATCGCTACGGATATCGCCTCCGGAAAACAATCGCCGGATGAAAAGGTGACGATCAAACCAGATACGGTGGAGAAGTACCTCGGCAAGCCAAAGTTCGTTGACGACGACGAGATGAAGGAACTCCAAGTCGGAGTGGCAAGGGGACTGGCCTGGACCGCAATGGGCGGTGCGACCTTGTACATCGAGGCGGTTTCCGTGCCGGGATCTGGCGATTTGAGGTTGACTGGACAGCTCGGCGACGTGATGAAAGAATCGATCCGGATCGCGTCAACGGTGCTGGAAGCCAACGCCAAGGAGTTCGGCATGACGGAGAACTACTTCAAGGACAATACCATTCACCTTCACGTTCCTGCGGGGGCTACCCCCAAGGACGGCCCTTCAGCTGGAATTACGATGGCCGCAGCGATGCTCTCGCTGGCACGCGGCCAGACAATCTCCAATGACTGGGCGATGACAGGCGAGTTGACCCTGAAGGGACGAGTCCTGCCAGTCGGCGGAATCAAGGAAAAAACGATTGCCGCGACGAGGACGGGAGTCAAGAACATCATCATGCCGAAGAGCAACGAGAAGGACTTTGACGAGATACCCCAGCGCGTAAAGCAAGGCCTCAATGTCCATTACGTTGAGAATATCCAGGAAGTCTTCGGACTTCTCTTTCACTAAGCTAAAATAAACAGTTGATGCCTTATGATTGTAGTGCCTTTACAAGGCACGGCTTCCGGGCGGTTTGCCCTTAAGCGCTTGCAGCGCAATGTATTATGAAAGTACTGACGACAAGTCCGAACTATCGTCCTTGTCTGGTCCGTGTCTCGCCTGGGTGGATTGCAGACGTCCGGTTCGCGCCAAAGACTTTGCGCCGTCGGCGCAAGACCATGCTTAACCCCGGGCTTCAGCCCGTGGGGTAGGATGGCTCCCATGCCGGGTGCCTTGTAAAGGCGCAACAGAAGGCTGACGCACGTCAATTCACCAGCACGGTGAATTGAAAAAACTTTCTAACCATTTGATAATCAGTCAATTAGGAATTAAAATCAGCTTCAATTGCTTTTTTAGGATTAAGTCAAGGGAGCAAAGACCATGAAATTCGATCCAACGAAGATTTACTGGCAGGCGCATCGTGGTGGCGGAAGTCGAGAGGCGCCGGACAATACCCTGTTCGCAATGGAATACGGATGGTCCTTGGGAGGCATCCCGGAAGCCGATATCAGGGTGACCGCAGATGATGTGATCGTTTGCCTGCATGACAATACCCTGGCAAGAACGACCAACGCACCCGATGACATCAAAGACCTCCCAATCCGACAAGTCAAGTACGATGACTTCAAAGACCTGGACGCAGGACGGAAATTCAGGGAGGATTGCGCAGGACAAAGGGTGCCTACGCTCAGGGAAGTCTTTGAAGTGATGGCGAAAGATCGAACAAAAATGCTCTATTGCGATATCAAAAACTATGACGAAGAGGCATTCCCGGCCTTGATGAATGGCTTCAAAAAACTTGTTGACGAGTTCCAGATGGCATCCCAGCTGATCGTGGCAGGATGCGACTACAAGCTCAATTGCAGGTTCAAGGAAGAGATTCCTGAAATCTATACGATGCAGTGGATCGGGGCATGGGGAGAGGGCGACCGTGCAAAGAAAAAGGTCGATATGTTCAATAAGCTGGCAGCGGTCAACTTCGCCGGACTCGACTTGGTTCAATACCACCTTGAATTCAATAGCAAGGCGGCGGAAGACGAATGGCCCTATGACATATCGGAAGAGGACCTGCGTGACGCCTTGTCGCATCTTGGTCCGAGACTTGAGGTTTTCCCATGGAATTTCACCGAATCCTCATTGCGTAAGTTGATTGATTTGGGCATCCGCCAATATGCTACCGATGAGCCGAAACGCTTCGCCGCAGCCCTGAAATAAAGGAACTCGCGCAAACTTGATGTGATGGGGCGGGCGTTTTCTGACTTCTGGCTTAAAACAATGGACAAACAAGTACTTATAGCATTTTCACTTACACTTTTCGCAGGACTTTCTACTGGGATAGGCAGCCTAATTGCATTTTTTGCAAAACGTACCAATACACGTTTTCTGTCGATTTCTCTGGGGCTTTCGGCGGGGGTGATGATTTATGTGTCGTTTATGGAGCTGCTTACCGATGCCATCGATGCGCTCAGTGCCCTGCATGGCGACAAATTGGGGACGCTCTATGCCTTGTTGGCTTTTTTCGGGGGTATGTTGCTGATAATGATAATAGACAGTTTGGTGCCGGATGCGGAAAATCCTCACGAAGCAAGAAGCGTGGAAGAGATTGGCGACGTCGCTCAATCGCAACCTGATGCTAACGCACCACACAACGAAAAGCTGATGCGCGTGGGCTTGGTTTCAGCATTGGTTTTGGCTATTCATAATTTTCCCGAAGGAATGGTGACTTTTCTTGCAGGACTGAAAGATATAAGTATCGCCATTCCCATTGCCTTGGCTATTTCCATACACAATATTCCCGAAGGCATCGCCGTATCGGTACCAATTTATTATGCAACGGGAGATCGCAAACGTGCCTTTTGGCTGTCGTTTCTTTCAGGGTTGTCCGAGCCGCTTGGAGCTTTGGTGGGCTATTTGGTTTTAGCGCCTTATCTCAATGATAATATGTTCGGGCTGATGTTTGCCGCCATTGCGGGAATTATGGTCTTTATCTCGTTGGATGAGCTGCTACCGGCCGCCAAAGAGTACGGCGAGCATCTTGACGCAATTTATGGATTGGTGGCAGGCATGGCGATAATGGCGGTAAGCTTGTTATTGCTGGGCTAGATCGATAGAAGCTTGAAATACGCCCTGCTTTTTGAAATCTGCCGCTTTGAAGATTGTTTTCCGTCAAGCGGCAAGCATGCCCGGGAATCCAGGTTTCCATCGATCAGCTTTCTTGAAGATTGACCTTTGAGCTGTATATTATTGAGAATTAGATTTTAAGGGCGCCTATCTCAGTTGGTTAGAGAGTTTGGTTTACACCCAAAAAGTCGTGGGTTCGAGTCCCTCGGCGCCCACCATGTAAAAGCTGTAATCCCACTTAAAGAGGTTACGGCTTTTTTTGTTGCTTGTGACGGAGGATGTCACAAAAAAACATAGAATTTTGTTTTCCATGCCTGTTGCGATTTCTTTAATTCAGCGCAAGGCGACTTATATTAAAAGGTTTGACTAAATAAGTCCGCTTTCAAATGAAATTATCAAAGGGCAATGAAAATGAATGAAGCTGTCAGAAGAGTGTTTGTCGAAAATCGTCCTGGTTTTGACGTTGAAGCACAGAATCTATTGAAGGCTTTGCGCAATGAATTGGGTATCGCGTCCCTGAAAGGGGTGCGCATATTCAAGCGATATGACTTTTCGGGAGTCAGCGATTCGGAGGCAAAGATTGTGACGAATGCAATTTTGTCCAAGCCGAATAGCGATGTTGTGTATGACGAGGCATTGCCGGAATTGACAGGTTGTCGAGTGCTTGCCGTTGAGTCATTGCCTGGCCAGTACGACCAGCGTGGCGATGTTGCCGCGCAAACCGTTCAGTTTATGACGCTAAAGGAACGCCCCGTATTCAAGACCGCGACAGTCTATGCCTTCAAAGGCGCCTTGTCAGACGGGGATTTTGCTCGAATTACAAGACATTTGGTCAATCCCATTGAATCATGCCTCGCCTCGCCCGACAAGCCAAAAACCCTTGAAATGCAAGCGGATACGCCGCCAGATGTTGAAGTGATCAAGGGCTTTATCGACTTTACGCCGGCGCAAATCGCTGAGTTTGCCAAGGAATTAGGGATTGCGATGACCGCAGAAGATCTGGTATTTTGCCAAACCTATTTCCGTGACAAGGAGCGCCGCGACCCGTCATTTGCGGAAATCAGGGTCATCGATACCTATTGGTCAGACCATTGTAGGCATACGACGTTCCAGACTGCGATTGACAAGGTCGAATTCGAGCTTTCGCCCTTGACGAAGCCGATAACAAAAGCGTATGCCGACTACAAGAAGCTGCGGGAAAGCCTGGGACGCAAGGAAAAGACACTCTGCCTGATGGACATTGCGACCATCGGAGCCCGCGAGCTGAAGCGCCTTGGCAAGCTGGAGCATCTGGATGAATCGGAAGAAGTCAATGCCTGCTCAATCGTCGTCGAAGCTGAAATCGACGGCAAGAAGCAGGAATGGCTGGTGATGTACAAGAATGAAACGCATAACCATCCGACTGAGATCGAACCCTTTGGCGGCGCTGCCACCTGCTTGGGCGGTGCGATCCGCGACCCGCTGTCGGGTCGGTCCTATGTTTACCAGGCGATGCGCATTACAGGCGCTGGCGATCCAACGGCCAGCCTCGAATCGACTTTGCCAGGAAAGCTTCCCCAGCGTCAGCTTGTTCGTACTGCTTCCATCGGCTATTCGTCGTACGGCAATCAGATTGGCGTGCCTGCCGGCAAGGTTCAGGAAGTTTATCATCCTGGTTTCATCGCCAAGCGAATGGAATTGGGTGCGGTCATTGCGGCCGCTCCGCGAACGAACGTGGTTCGGCATGTGCCGGCTCCCGGCGATGTCGTCCTGCTTATTGGTGGCAAGACGGGACGAGATGGCTGCGGAGGCGCAACAGGTTCCTCAAAGGCGCATACCGGCGAATCCCTGACGTCCTGCGGCGCCGAAGTCCAAAAGGGCAACCCGCTGATCGAACGTAATATCCAAAGACTATTCAGAGACCCCGAATTTTCAACGCTCGTGAAGCGCTGCAACGACTTCGGAGCAGGTGGCGTATGCGTGGCCATCGGCGAATTGGCTGACGGATTGGAGATCTGTCTGGACAAGGTTCCGACAAAATACGAAGGGCTGGATGGAATCGAACTGGCAATCTCCGAATCCCAGGAACGCATGGCGTGCGTTTTCGCATCCAAGGATGCACCCAAGGCAATCGAAATGGCAGCTCGCGAAAACCTGGAGGCAACGGCAGTCGCCGTGGTCACGGAATCGCCGAGACTCAAGATGAACTGGCGCGGCAAGACCATCATCGATATCGCCCGTGAATTCCTGGGTACCAACGGACTGACCCAGCATACCAGTGCGTTCGTGGAAGCGCCCGATGAAGCTGAAAACTACTTTGCAGCTCAAGGCTCGGGACGCGACAAGGCAGACTGGCTGACGATGCTCAAGGATCTGAACGTATGTTCCCAAAAGGGATTGGTTGAGCGCTTTGACGCAACGATCGGCGCCGCGACTGTCGTTGCCCCGTACGGTGGCAAGTTCCGCTTGACGCCCAACGAGGCGATGGTCGCCAAGCTCCCAACGAGCGGGAAGACAACGACCTGCACGATTTTGAGCCATGGCTACGACCCGTACCTTTGCTCCTGGTCGCCTTTCCATGGTGCGCTGTACGCTGTGGTGGAATCGATCGCGAAGATTGCCTGCTCTGGTGGCGATACGACCAAGGCCAACCTTTCGTTCCAGGAGTATTTCGAGCGCTTGGGCAAGGATGCCGAGCGTTGGGGCAAGCCTCTGGCGGCATTGCTTGGCGGCTTGCGTGCGCAATTGGAGTTTGGCGTCGCGGCGATCGGCGGCAAGGACTCGATGTCAGGAACCTTTGAAGATATCCACGTACCGCCGACCTTGGTCTCCTTTGCGGTGGCTGTCCAGCATGAAAATATGATTCTGACGCCGGAATTCAAGTCCCCGAACGCAAAGGTGTATCTGCTTCCCGTGACCAGAACGGCAGACGGACTTCCCGACTTTGCCGGGTTGCGCGCCAATTACGCATCGTTGCTTAAGTGGAACAAGGAGAAAGCCATCGCGGCGGCCCACACGGTCGGAAAGGGCGGTATTGCCGCTACAATTGCCAAGATGAGCTTCGGAAACGCAATTGGTTTCCGCTTTGATGCAAGCGTTGACGCAAGCACCTTGTTCGTGCCTGAGTACGGCGCGATTGTCTTTCAGGCAAAAGCGGACGCCAAAAATGAGTTCCCTGGCGCAATTCTGCTCGGTCAGACGACTGAGGCGGCCGAGATTGCTTTCGGGGACAAGAAGTTGATTGCGCTTGACGAGGCCATTTCAGCCTGGCAATCAACCCTTGAAGGCATTTACCCGACCCGTGCCGCAGCTACTGAAGCTCCAGCATGGCATCCCTTTGAAAAGGGCGGCAAACGCAAGACCACGCTGGCGAAGATTGCACGTCCACGCGTTTTCATCCCCCTCTTCCCAGGCACCAATGGCGAATACGACACGCAAAAGGCTTTTGAGCAGGCAGGGGCAATAGTGACCCCCATCGTGATACGAAATCTCAATCCGGAGGCCATCGAGGAATCGATTCAGGAAATGCTCAAGGCTATCAAACAAGCTCAAATCATCGCTTTCCCAGGAGGCTTTTCAACAAGTGACGAACCTGTGGGATCCGAAAAATTCATTGCGACAGTCTTCAGGAATCCTAAACTCGCAGAGGCTGTCCAGGACTTCCTCGACCAACGGGACGGATTGGCAATCGGAATCGGCAGTGGCTTCCAGGCGCTTGTCGAACTCGGACTCGTTCCATACGGTACCATCAAGCCGCAAGTGGATCAGGATGCCCCAACGCTGGCAATCAATTCGATTGGACGATACGTCGCGACGACCGCCAATACTGTCGTTGCCTCGAATCTGTCTCCTTGGCTGATGCATGTCAAGCTAGGCGATGTCCATGCAATCCCAGTCTCGCACATTGAGGGACGATTCGTTGCAACCCCGCAACAAGTCAAAGCCTTGGCGGAAAATGGCCAGATCGCCTTCCAATACTGCGATTTGAACGGGACGCCGGCAGCTGACATTCCTTGGAATCCCAATGGTTCCGTCAATGCGATCGAAGGCATCACCAGCCCCGATGGACGCATTCTGGGCAAGATGGGGCATTCCGAACGAGTCGTGGATTCCGCAATTGCCATCAACATTCCGGGAAATCCAGACCAGAAGCTCTTCCAAGCAGGTGTTGATTATTTCGCGTAATCCCGCTTGATCCAAACAAAAGCCGTCGCCATGAAGTTCTCATGGCGACGGCTTCTTTTTGTCTTAACAATCCAGCCGCTTGGTAGTTGGAGTGGGGGAATTGTCGCGTCAGATTATTACGCTCTTTCGACGACTATTTTTTCATCGATCTGTTCTTTGAGGATTCTTTCGATACCGTGCTTGAGCGTCATTTGCGCGTGTGGGCAAGTCCCGCAGGCGCCCTTGAGCTTGAGATAGACGGTGTATCCATCAATTTTGACCAATTCAAGATCGCCGCCATCGGCTTGGAGTCCTGAGCGAAGATCTTCGAGCAATGCCTTGATTTTGTCATTCATGGTGTTTTTTCCTTTATTAGAGTCCTTTCATTTGTTCGCGAACACGGTCGAGTTTTTCCTGTGCTTCGGCAAGTTTTGCACGTTCTTGTTCGACGACTGCCTCGGGCGCCTTGGAAACGAAATTTTTGTTCCCGAGCTTTTTATTGATCATATCGACGTACTTGGCGAGTTCCTGTTCTTGTTTTTCGAGCCTTGCCTTTTCGGCATCAAGGTCAACGATTCCCGCGAGTGGAATGTACGCTGTGGCTGATGTTGAGACTGCGATTCCGCATGGGACATCGGGTTGGAAGTCCTGGATGACGTCAAGCTGTCCTGCATTGAGGAGTGACTTGAACGTCGTAAGGTCGCGGTTCAGGTACTGCGCGACTTCTGCTGAAGCTGGTGCGACGATGAGGTCGATCGGCTTCGAGGTCGCGATGTTGTAGTTTGCCCTGACTGCCCTGACTGCCCTAATCAGTTCGAATTTGGCTTCTGCATTCGTGACGGCTTCCTGGGTTGCTCCAAGTTTATCCAGCAGCTCCTGTTCGATTGGCGTTGGCCACGTAGTCAGCATAATCGATTCGTCTTCTGATGCGAAGCCCATTTGATGGTAGAGTTCGTCTGTGACGAAGGGCATCACGGGGTGCAGGAGCTTGAGGAACGTGGCAAGGCAGTAATCGAAGATTTGGAGGACGTTTTGCTTGAGTTTCTCGTCGTCCCCATTGAAGACTGGCTTGCATGATTCCAGGTACCAGTCGCAGAACTTGTTCCAGATGAATTCATACAGCATCTTGGAGACGTCATTGAATCTGAAGTTGGCAAGTCCGTCTGAGATATCGATGATTGCCTGGTTGAGCGAAGCGATGATCCATTGGTCATCGGGCCTGAGGTTGTCGAGTCCCTGAAGCGTTGGTTCCTTCATCGTTGCAGGGCCTTGCCTGAGCCTGAATCGAACCACGTTCCAGATCTTGTTGGCGAAGTTCCTTCCGATTTCGCACTTTTCGTTGCTGTAGCGGATATCTTGCCCGACCGGCGCAATGTAGATGATGGTGAATCGAAGCGCGTCCGCACCATATTGCTTGACGACTTCCAGGGGATCCGGGGAGTTGTTTAGGCTCTTCGACATCTTGCGCCCCTTCTCGTCGCGGATGATCGAGGTGAAATAAACGTCCTGGAAAGGAATGTCGCCGACGAATTCGAGACCGGCCATGATCATTCTGGCGACCCAGAAGAAGATGATGTCAGGCCCGGTGACCAGACTTTGGGTCGGATAGAATCTCTTGAGTTCGATGGTATCGTCTGGCCAACCGAGGGTTGAGAACGGCCAAAGCCAGGACGAGAACCAGGTGTCGAGGACGTCCTCTTCCTGTGGCAATTCATTGTGCCCGCACTTGGGGCAAAGCTCAGGTTGTGCTTTTGCGACGACGATTTCGCCGCATTTTGTGCATGTGTAGGCAGGGATCCGATGCCCCCACCAAAGCTGTCTGCTAATGCACCAGTCCTTGATGTTTTCCATCCAGTGGCGATAGGTTTTGATCCATCGATCAGGATGGAATTTGATTCGTCCGTCATTGACTGCAGCAAGGGCGGGTTCCGCAAGAGGCGCCATCTTGACGAACCATTGCTCGGAAAACCTGGGCTCGACCGGAACGTCGCCGCGTTCGGAATATCCGACTTGGTGCATGTAGTCCTCGACTTTCTCAAGGTAGCCGAGCTCTTCCATCTTGGCCACGACTGCCTTGCGGCATTCGTAGCGATCCATTCCGTCGAATTGCGCGCCTGCATCAGCATTCATCGTCCCGTCATCGTTCATGATATTGACGAACTTCAGGTTGTGGCGGATGCCCATTTCGTAGTCGTTGGGGTCGTGTGCAGGAGTGATTTTTACGGCGCCGGTACCGAATGCCGGGTCAACGTAGTCGTCTGCAATCAATTCCATTTCCCGTCCGACGATGGGAAGGATCAGTTTCTTGCCGATTTTGCCTTCGTACCGTTGATCGTTGGGGTTGACGGCGACCGCAGTATCTCCCATCATCGTTTCGGGACGGGTGGTGGCGACGACGACGTACCCGGAGCCATCGGCGTATGGGTACCTGAAATGCCAGAGATGACCCGCCTCTTCCTTGTAGATCACTTCCTCGTCCGAAAGTGCCGTACGTGATTTTGGGCACCAGTTGATGATCTTGTGCCCTTTGTAGATCAGACCCCTTTCATAGAGCCTGATGAAGCATTCCTGTACGGCCAATGAAAGCCCTTCGTCCATCGTGAAGCGTTCGCGAGACCAGTCGCAAGCGGTGCCGATCGTCCTCAATTGCTGGATGATCGTCCCGCCATACTGCTCCTTCCATGCCCAGACGCGTTCGAGGAATTTTTCCCGTCCCAAGTCATATCGTGTAAGTCCTTCGTTTTTCCGGAGTGCCGCTTCGACTTTTGTCTGGGTAGCGATTCCCGCATGGTCCGTTCCTGGAACCCAGCATGTTTCACGGCCCCTGAGTTTCTCGAAACGGATAAGAATATCCTGGAGGGTATTGTTGAGCACATGTCCCAGGGTAAGGATTCCCGTGACGTTAGGTGGTGGAATAACGATTGTGTAGGGTACTTTGGTGCTGTTGGGATCGCCGTGGAAATATCCGCGCTCTTCCCAGAACTTGTACCACTTGGCTTCGACTTCCGCTGGATCGTAGGCCTTTGACAATTGCTGTTCTTCTGACATCTGAACCATTCCCAATACTACTTGATTTCACTAGCTGCCTGATGCTGCCTCAGGCATTCGTACAACACAACCGCCGCGCAGTTGCCTACATTGATTGAATTTTTCCGACCCCGAGAGGGGAGGCAGACGAATTGATCGCAAAGCGAAAGGGCATCGTCGCTTATCCCTAACGCTTCGTTCCCGAGTACCAAGGCACAGGGAAATTGAATGTCAACGTCGCAATAAAGCGTTGCATTTTCAACGGTTTCGACTCCGTAGATGCGATATCCCCTTGCGCGATAATCCAGTATCGCCTGCGCGCTTGTCTCGTAGTGGTTGCAGGTGACGAGTTGATCGCTACCCATTGCGGTTTTCGCCAGCTTTTCGTGGGGCGGGCAAGCAGTGTATCCGCAGGCCGCGATGGCTTCGCCGCATACCGCCTCCACTAGGCGGAAAATGTTGCCCACATTGTGGGCGCTTCTCAAACGATCCAAAATCACGACGACTGGAAGCTGGGCAGAAACCAGTTCCTGATCCAATCTGTCGCCTGTTCGTACAATCACCATTGCCGTGGATCCCGGTTATCTTCTTGGACCGCCTCGCTTGACTCGGTTGCCACGATAACTGCTTGACTTGCCGCCTTTCCGACGGCTGCCACGATCACGATGGCTTCTGCGTTCCCCGCCCTGGGATGAACCCTCCTTGGCGGAAGGAATGTCCTTCAAGCCGCTGAAGGTCTTGGGCAACTCCAGCATGTAGTCCTCAGGATGAGTTATCGGCAAAGGACGGGCGATGTATTGCTCAATGTCAGGAACAACAAAGGCACTTTCCTCGTCGGCAAAACTGATCGCCCTGCCGCGTTGGCCGGCACGGGCGGTGCGCCCGACGCGATGGACGTAGTCCTCCGCCTCGTAAGGGAAGTCGAAGTTGATCACGTGGGTGATGTCGTCAATGTGGATGCCGCGGCCGGCAACGTCCGTTGCAACGATGACCTTGACCTTGCCGCTTCTGAAATCCTCCAGGATCCGGAGACGCTTTTTCTGGTCGACGTCCCCAGAAAGCATTTCCGACTGGACGCCGTAGCGCAGGAGCTGGACGTGAAGTTTTTCAACGTCACGCCTCCTGTTTCTGAAGATCAGGACGCGATTGCAGTTTTCGTTTTTGAGCGTCCAGAGGAGAATTGGCATTTTTTCGGCGGCCGTGACAGCGTAGATCGTTTCATCGACGCCTTCTGCAACGACCTGTTCGGGTTCCGCTTCAAGGACGACTGGGTTTGGCCTCATCCAACGAGCTGCGATGTCCATGATGTCGCGGCTGAGCGTGGCGCTGAAAAGCATGGTCTGCCTGGTTTCAGGGGAACCCAGGCGATAGACAATTCGCTTGACGTCCGGGATGAACCCCATGTCAAGCATCCTGTCAGCTTCGTCAATGACAAGGACTTTGATTTGTGTGAGGTCGACAACCTGGCTGTTGAGGTAGTCAATCAAGCGTCCTGGGGTAGCGACGACAAGGTCAACGCCTGAGTTGAGGAGTTGTCTCTGCTTGTTATAGTCCATTCCTCCGTAGACTGCGACAGTTTTGAACTGGCAATACGCGGTGAGTTCATTGGCGTCATGTGCGATTTGGATTGCGAGTTCCCGTGTTGGCGCCAGGGTCAATGCGAAGGGTTGGTTAGGCTGCCTTTTGTCGTCAGGCTTTTCGGTGAGGAATTTATGCAGCATTGAAATCAGGAACGCGGCAGTTTTTCCAGTACCCGTCTGGGCTTTTCCTGCGATGTCGAGTCCTTTGAGCGAATGTGGCAAGACCATTCCCTGGATGGGGGTGCAAGCTTTGAATTCCAGGCCCTCAAGGATTGCCCTGAGGATCCTGTTGTCAATCGGGAAATCTTGGAAGAGGATGTCATCGGGATTGTCTTTAGTCCCTTTTGGCGGCGTCCACTCACCCATTGGCCGTGCTTCGGGCTGTTGGTTAACCACGACTTCCGGTTCTTGCGGAACTGGTTTGGGCTTTGCTTCTTGCTTGCGCGGCTTTGCCTGTGGTTGCTTGGCTGGCACTGGAGCGACAGCTTGGGGTACCGATTCCTTGGCAGGGGCATCAATAGTCGAAACGTTGCTTTTTTTACCGCAAAGGAATCCTAACCAATCCAAAAATAACTGTATCGTCCGTGACTTCAAAATACCTTTCTCCAACAGATGACGTGCTTTTATACAAAGTAAAACTTAATACTATATTCCATTAGCGAAAATTATCAAATTCGTAGTTGTTTTGCCCTGGTGGAAACAACGGAATCTTGACAGAATTTGTGGCTTCCCGGGTGGTGTCTGGGGCACCTTGGGGTGGTGTCGGGACGCCCGGGGTGGTCTGGAGTACCTTGGGTGGTCGGACTGGGTCGGACTGGGTCGGACTGGGTCGGACTGGGTCGGACAGGGTCGGACTGGGTCGGACTGGGTCGGAC
>DBPZ01000070.1 GCA_002305655.1 Lentisphaeria bacterium UBA1407
GGCGTCAACTGCTTTTTTTAGGATAATCCGTCTCTTCAACACTCAAAATCTACTACATCCGCTTGATTTTTCGAGTTCAAGGGCGAATTTAGTTCTTGGATTGTACAATGCCGCTTAGTCTGGGTATTGCAATAAATTTTCCGCCCTGAAACGTAGCCCCAAAACCCCAGGATGCCAGTATGCTTACCAGTGCTCAAGTCAAGACACACGCTCTCAACAGCGGTGCCAACATCGTCGGCATCGCCTCGCCTGATCGCTTTGCCGAACTGCCTGCGCGTTTCAATCCAATGTCCGCTTTCCCCGAAGCCAAATCTGTTGTCGTGCTTGGTTTTAGGCTATTGCGTGGCTTGTATCGCGGAATGCGTGCAGGCACGATGTACGCTTCATTCTCGATGATGGGCTACGCCGGAACAAAATGGGTCTTCCAACCCGTTGCGCTCTGGAAATTCTGCAACATCTTCGAGGACGCAGGATACGAAGCGTCACCCATAACCGACAACTTCCCGTGGTCAAACCTCGATGGAATCAATCCTGACGAAATGGGTCAGGAATTCATTGACGTCAACCCAAACTTCTTCGGCAAGGATTCAAGCCAGTATTCGAAACCAGTCGATCCCAAACGGCCTGCTCCTGATATTTACATCCAGATGCGCTTGGCGGCCTACTGCGCTGGCTTGGGTGAAATCGGCGATTCAGGCGTCTTCCTGACCCCCGAGTACGGTCCCAGGCAGATGTTTGCCATCGTGCTCACCGATGCCGAACTGGAACCCGATCCAATCTTCCCGGGCGGTCTGTGCGACCATTGCGGAAAATGCATCCAGGAATGCCCCGCACGAGCAATCTCACCAACAGAAAAGCAAACCGTCAAGATAGCGGGAAGAACCATCTCCTGGAACAAGCTGGATTTCGCCAAGTGCTCCGTCGGATACCATGGCGGCGGCGAAAATTCCTGCAATCCATTTATTACATCCGAAGCTGACGAGGTAGGCTTCAACCAGCAGCCATACACAAAGGCGCGTACCTACAAGCTCGGTCCAATCTACTGGAGCGGACGAGCGCTGGGCGGACTAAAGGGCTGCCACCAGGCATGCATGGCACACCTGGAAGAAAGAGGCGTTCTTAAAAACAAATTCCACGTCAAATTCGGAGACAGCCAATGCTAAGCACAAAACTCCTTAAGCAAGTCGCACTCAATGCAGGAGCCGACATCGTAGCTGTCGGCCCAACCTCAAGATACGAGGGATGCCCGACTCAAATGGACATCCGCTATGCCTTGCCTGGCTGCAAGTCCATCATCGCACTGGGCTTCAAGCATTTCCGCGGAGTCTTCCGCGGTATCGAGGAAGGCACATTCTTCACCAACTACTCCTCAATGGGCTACGCCAGCATCAACAGCATCAGGCAACCGCTGACACTAAAGGCGATCTGCGACTGGATCGAAGACCAGGGGTACGACACCATGCCCATCCCGAACCACCTGGGATGGACGCCTAACGACCTCTCGGGACAGGTGATCGGAAAAGAAAAAATCCCAAGAGAAAATTTCAGCAAGCCAGCGAAGGAAGGATACCCGCACCCCAATGTCGCCCATCACATGAGACTCGGCGCGGTCATCGCCGGACTCGGCGAAATCGGCTGGTCCAAAATGTTCCTCTCCAAGGAATACGGTCCCCGACAGCGCATCGCACTTCTGCTCACAGATGCCGAATTCGAGTACGATCCTGTCGTCAAACCAGGCACGATCTGCGACCGATGCAAACTCTGCGTCAAAAACTGCACCGGCAATGCAATACCTTTTGACGACAACGATTGCATCACGGTCACAATCGATGGACACGAAATCAAATGGGCCAACATCGACTACATGAAGTGCTCGAGGTACTTCTGCGGTGCATCACCCAAACACAATCCCTTCAACATCACCGAAGAGGATCGCGTCAATTTCGCCGAACACGTTGGAAAGGCGCAAGAGTACAAACTTCGTACAATCTACTGGTACGCCAGAGCACTGGAAGGCGCATCGGGCTGCATCAGGGCCTGCATGAGGCATCTGGAGGAAACCGGAAGAATCACATCGAGATTCGAATCAAAATTCAGACGCAAACCTGCCTGGAAACTGAAGGACGATACCGAAACTGAACTCCCTAACCAGGACAAGGAAATCGAAAACTGGGAATGACATGAATCTAAAACGAATCCTAGTAGTCACGGCAATCCTCATCGTTCCAATCCTAACAGCGCAGACAACTATGAAATTCAAACCGTTTACTATCGAAAACCTTGAACCAAAACCTGATTTCTGGCGTGTCAAACCCCAGGAAATCATTGATGTCTGCAAATCAGTCAAACGAGGAAAAGCTGAAATCATTGCTAGGACACCAGCAGATTTCCCAGTCTACGCCGTATTCTACGGAGAGTTCAACGAGCCGCCACCGCAAACCAACTGGTCCGCAGGGTCTTCATCAACGACCTGGAAAACCTATGTCGGCGAAAAAACGCAACAACAAACCATCTTGGTTTGCGCTGGCATACATGGAGCCGAAGCCGAAAGCGTCGCATCCCTAGCCAATCTCATCCAACTACTGGAGACAGGAAAGGACTTCAGAGGTAAGAAAGACGATGCGATGCTTCGACTTGCACAAAACTACAGGCTGATCATCCTCCCATGCGTCAACATGGACGGACGTGCCATCTCGCCTGACCACCTGAGAAATGTGGACTACAATACCTTCCGCGCCGCATCGCAAGGCACCTGGGCGGACGGATCGCTGATCGGCTGGCGTGGAAGCAAGGAGTACTTCCCCCTACCGCTAGACAAAGTCTCCTTCCCGGGAGGCTACCCGAATTCTCAGGGCTACAACATCATGCACGATGCCACCCCAGGCGACGTTAAAACCGCCGAGGCACGGGCACTCCTAGCCCTCGTCGCGCGCTGGCGAGTCGATCTCGTCCTCAATTGCCACTCCTGCGAGCACGCACCTGCCTTGCTGGCGCCCTCGATTCTCGATTATCCCGCAAATGTTGAACGTGGCCTTGAATGCAGCCATCTTGTCAATGTCGCCATCGCAAATGCCGGTCTCAGACCAATGCCGACTCAAATGCCCAAGCCAGGCAAGAGCCTCAACCTCAATACCCTGGCAGCATTGAGTTCTGGCGCTCTCGCGCTCACCCTCGAATGTACCGTCAGCTACGACAGACCCGTTGACCCAACGCGGACATACAGCTTCGACGAAATGCTAGAACCAACCCTCATCATGCTTAGGACGCTGATGGAAGACGGTCTGCAAAAGCCTTTCATCGACCGCGAAAAACTATAAATCATTTTCACTCGGATCGATGATTCCACCAACAACAGGGACGGAATGATGTGCCATGCCCCGGAATGTCTCGGACAACGCCACGGACTCAACACCCTGAATTCCGCATACGGTAGAGTCGATCTCAAATAATCATAGGTCGCCAAAATGAAAACCCGCCTCCTCTTCATCGCCATTGCAATAGCCTGTCTCCTCAATGCAGATCAAGCCAAGTGGATCCAGGAAATCGTCAACAATGCCAATTCACTGAAAAGTGCGTCGCAAAAGGAAGTCGTTCCCCTCGCTAAATCGCTGCAGATGAAAAAATTCATCCCAGCCAAAATCCTGGTTGCGGATGTCACGGGACTTGACGAAATCTGGCTGATGGCGGACGATGGACAAGACGGAAACTCAGGCGACCACACCAGCTGGGTCGATCCCATCCTCACGACTGTTGACGGCAAGGAAGTCCCGGGAGTCGAAGCGCCAGTAACCTGGAAATGGACGCAATGGAACCAGTTCACGCTCAACAAAAACCATATGGGAGAGCCGATCGAAATCGCCGGAACCACCTATAAAACCGCCTGGTGGGCACATGCCAACAGCTTGTTTTGCGTCAAGCTTGACAAGAAGTACACCAAGCTCCAGGTCGGAGTTGGAATAGACAAGCGAGGTGACACACCCCAACAAAAGGTCGGCTTCTCGATTTACGCCGCCAAGCCCCTCGCATGGCGCGTCCAGGAAATCAGCACGGCAATGGACAGGTCATTCCCCAACGAAGCGCAATGGCTCAGGCAAGACATCGGAGGATCGCACTTCATACTCCTCGATCCTACAGCAAACCCGACCGAACGCCTGGTCAAGGCAATCAACAACCTTGCAGAACAACAAGGAAAAGCAGGAAGCCACCTGAAAACAAAACTCCAGCAACTCGTCAGCCAAAACGAAAAATTGGATAAATTCCTGGAACTCTATATACAGGCACGAGAAGGACGCAACGCGATGTCGGATATCGATACCATCCTCGTCCTTGCTGAAAACACCCTCGAATTCGTCGAGAAATCAGTCAAGCTCCCAGGATATGACAAAAAACTAGCCGACCTTAGAAAACGCGTCGAAGTCCAAAAAGAACAGAAAACCGGGGACTGGGCAACACTAGGTCGTGAAGTCAAGACCATCAGAAGGGAAATCCTCTTCAAACACCCGAAACTCGCCTTCGACGACCTGCTGATCAATAAGCAACCGCCGCCAACGTACAGCCACATGGTTGACCAATACCTGGGAGTAAGAAGCAGGCCTGGACCAGGACTCGTCGTACTCAAAAACTGGAAATCCCAGAACCCGGATGAAATCGAATTGCTCAAGGGCAAGCTCCCGGTCGGCAGCACCCATCATCCCGACCTTTCCTACGATGGCAAGAAAATCCTCTTCTCATTCTGCGACCACTCTATCCAAAACCCAAATCACAGACGATTCTTCATCTATGAAATCGGGGTGGACGGGCAAAACCTCAGGCAAATTACAGGCACGAAAAACGATTCATTCAAACGAATTGGAGACAGAAATACCGTGCTGATCGAGGATTTCGATCCATGCTACCTTCCCGATGGTGGAATCGCATTCATCTCGACTCGTTGCCAATCATATGGACGCTGCCATGGCGGAAGATATACACCGGCATACTTCCTCTATCGCATGGACGGCGATGGCTCGAACATCAAGCAGCTTTCATTCGGCGAAGCCAACGAATGGGATCCAAGCGTACTCTCAGACGGCAGAATCATCTACTCCAGATGGGATTACATCAATCGACACGATACGATCTACCAAAGCCTCTGGACCATAAGACCAGACGGCACAGGAACAGCGCACTTCTACGGAAACTATACGCGAAACCCGTGCATGATCGCAGAACCACGGGCAATCCCAGGCTCTGACAAGGTCCTCGCACTGGCAATGGCGCACCACTCGTACACCGCAGGCTCAGTGATCCATCTCGATACAAAACTCGGCGAAGACGGACCGGAACCCATTACCAGAGTCACACCGGAAGCCCGCTTCCCTGAAACCGAAGGATGGCCAACATCCCCCTACAAATCAGCTTGGCCGCTCTCCGAAGACCTGACATTCGTCGCCAGAGGACGTGAGCAACTGATCTCGGAAGGACGAATCCAGGCGGTCAATTCATACTCGATCTGGCTGATCGATTCCCTCGGAGGAAGGGAGCAAATCTATGTTGACAATGAGATGTCCTGCGTCTCCCCGATCCCCATCCAGCCACGCCCCGTTCCCCCCGCGATCCTCAGTACGGTAAGCGCGGGCGACACAGGAAAACCAGGATACGTCTTCATCCAAAATGCAAACCTGGGCCGAACAGACTTCGGCGAGAAAATCAAGGCGATCAGAGTCAACTCGATCATCTGCCAGCCAACCGCCGCAGTCCCAAGTCGAAGCGTCGCAAACAACGAAATCGTCAAGAGAATCGAAGGTACCGTACCTGTCCGAGATGATGGACAGGCACACTTCCGCCTCCCCTCGGGAATCCCAATCCAACTCCAGGCACTGGACAAGACAGGTCAGGCAGTGATGACCATGAGAACGTTCATCTATGTCCAACCCGGCGAACTCCTCAGCTGCGTAGGCTGCCACGAAAACAAAAACCAAGCCCCGCCACCGGCAAGAGCCTTGAACTTGGGATCCTGCGACGACATCACGCCGTTCCCAACACAAAATTACACCGGCGGATTTAGCTTCATGAGATCAGTCCAGCCAGTACTTGACAGGCACTGCATTTCCTGTCATGGGTTCGGCAAGGCAACCGAAAAACTCGACCTGAGAGGCATCATGCCAAATCGACAACACGCCTGGACACCATACTCCAATTCATACTCGCAGCTCGTCAACAAGCCAGGAATGGTCAGGCTTCTCCAACGAAATCAGGAAACTGGTGTCTCAGAACCAAAAGACTACTTCGCATACGCAAGCAAACTTGCACCAAGGCTACTCAATGGACACTGCAAATCGCTCCTCGAAGACAATGCCGGACTACAGACGATCATCGCATGGCTTGACCTGAATGTCCAATTCTTCGGCGACTACTCTTTCTCAAGAGTCGAGGGAAGCACGATTGACAAAAATGGCGAGGCAAGCCTCAGGGAAGCGATCAAACAAAGATTCGGAGACGAACTTGCAAACCAACCTTTCGACACGCTCGTCAATGTCGCAAACCAGGATCAAAGCAGAATCCTAAACATCGCGCTCCCATCAAGCGCTGGTGGATGGAACCAAATCACCCAAAACCAGTTCAAGGACAAAGACGATCCAGATTGGATCCAATTCAAAAAACTCGTCCTGAACTCATTTGTCATTCCAAAGCAACCCCCACAGGATGGAACTTGCGGGCTAAACCCCTGCAGATGCAGAAACTGCTGGGTCAAAAATGAACAGATGAAGCACAACGCAAAAAATTGAATTCGTAAATTCCAGCCCCTTGAAATTTGACGTGGTATTTTGTATAATTTAACTTATTAATTGTATTTCAGTTTATTTTGAACTCAAACCACAGGAAACAGAAAATGAAAAAAGTTCTACAGTTCACATTGATTGAGTTGCTTGTCGTCATTGCGATTATCGCAATTTTGGCAGCGATGTTGCTACCCGCGTTGTCAAAGGCACGTGACAAGGCACGCGCCATAAGCTGTACCTCAAACCTAAAGCAAGTGGGACTCGGACACATTATGTATTCCGCAGACTACGACGGCTACCTACCGGCAACTTATCAATACAGCCGTAACAAAGAAAAAATCATCTGGTGGCCAGACTTTATCTCAGGATACATTGGCGACTACAAGATCTACAAGTGCCCAAGCCAAGCCACTCCAGCCCGTGGACCTCGACCTGGAAACGCATAGACGTGACCCCTGAATTGCCAGCAACCTTGATTTGCTCGTACTTCAAGGCCGAATGGCTTGCAGGCAAGATGGATGAAACATTAAGCGGAGGTGCAACGAACATGGTCGTCGAAACCGCACTTGTCGAACCATCAACAACCATCGCAGTCGCTGACTCGAACTATGATATCTACCACTGGACTGGCGCCTCTGTGACCAAAAGCGACGTTGCTAACTGCAAACTGGGTTTCCGCCATAACGAGCTCTGCAACATGCTGCACTATGACGGACACGTCTCCCCCTACAAGCACTCCGACTACTACGATACCTCAACCAAGATGTGGCGTGTAAAGTAATTCACGTAGCACAACATAATCCCACAACAAAGCCCCCAGACGACCCTCTCGTCCGGGGGCTTTTTCATCCCAAAATCATGCCACCCCCATCACGCCTCAACGCAATTACGAGCACCCCGGGTGCCCGTAATTGAACCACACCCAGAAACTCTCCAGGTCTCAGCGTCAAAATCAGGAGTGATTATGGGATCAAATCGGACAAGTCAAGGAGATAGATTCCCCGATCGCAGTCATGGATGGAATCGACGGTGACAAGCTTGCCGTCTGGAGACCACCGGGGATGGAGATCATTTCTGACATCGACAACATATCCCGCAGGTTTGTGATGCCTGAACTTGCCCAGGAGGGTCAGTTCCTGTGTTTCCACATTGACGAGTCCGAGTTTTTGGAATCCTTCCCCATCGGAGTAGGTATCTGCGAGAAGCCATTTGCCGTCTGGCGAAAAGATCGTATGCCCCATGACTCCGAAGCCGTATGAGATCAGCTTCGCTTGCAGCGGAAGCTTGGTTTCGTCAAAGACGACATAGTCCACGTTTGCTCCCCGCCACTTGGAGTCGATCAGGACTTCCCTTGGAGTCCGTCCCCAGATTTGGTGTGAGATTGCTCCGTTCCAATAGACATGCGGGAGCGGGCATTGGAGTTCTTCCCCGTGTATGCCAACGGTATACATAAAGGTTTGCCATTGGGGAGACAGCGGATTGGGGCAATGCCTGAAAAGCCAGAGGATTCGTGATGAGTCGCAGTTGAAAATGGCATGATTGAGCCAAATATAGACATTGTCAAGTCCGTACGGGATTGGATGGATTGCGAACATTTGCCGATACGAAACCAGGAGTTTGCTTTTGCCGGTTTCCAGGTCAACGAGGAAGAGGCCATCCTCGTCGAGATTGGGTTTATAATCCCTTGAGATCGGGGTATCGGCATAGCTGTAGCCACGTCTTGGGATTCGACCGAAGTTCAGCGAGACACCCCATTTCCCGTCTGGCGAAATCGCATAGATCGGCAACTCATACTGCCCAACGATTCCCTTGCCCAATTCGAAGATTTTGGCGTGCAGTCGCTGGTCCTTGGCATCGAAATCATTGTATATGAAGCAATTGGGTCGATGCTTCAGGAAGAGTTCCATGCACCCCTGCTGATGGCACCAGGCTCGGGTAGTCGTCAAGGGAGTATAGTTTCCGTTGACGGTAACGGTTCCGATTTCGGCTTCTTCGCCTGGTTTCGGCAACCTGTCATTTTGCGGAATTTTCATTGCCAGATGCAGGGTCTGGTCTGAATTCCAGGGATTTCTGTCATAGTACCCGAAGAAATAATGGTTGCCGATCGGGGTCAATCGTTTCCAATGAAATTGTTCTGAAATCTTCATTTTTCACCTCACTTCAGCTACGATCACTGTGCTCTTCGGAGTGAAATGACTCCTAGGTTGCCTGTAAATCCAGGCGTAAACAAGTACTGTCGAATCTTCGGGATCAACTGTCCTTCCCAGCGATAATGCAGGTGCCCCGCCAGCACCGCCCTGACGGGGGAATTGTCCGCGCAAACCATCTTCAGGAATTCCGCAGTCACGGCATTGGGAGAATAGAAGCATTTGGCGCCCCAGGTCAAATCGCGTTTTTGACCGTCCCGCCTCATGCATTCGTCCGAAAGCGACGTATCGAGTTCGGAGCGAATCGGGACATGCGTCACTAGGATGATCGGCTTTTTCTTCACGTAGATTTCCTTGAATCTCGCCAATCCCGCCGGAGTCAGGTTGCTGGTTGCATTGTTGAATCCTGCGACGATCAAATCGTCAAACTCCATCACCAGCATATCGGGATTCCCGTCGATCGCCTTTCCAAGCTCATTCATTTCCGCACGAGGCTTCGAACTCATCCACCAAGGTTCAGTATCGTGATCCGCACGGGCAAACAAAAACGGAACCTTCCAACGCTCAAATCCAGCCTTCAATTCGCGCATGCTTGCCAACGAGCCAAAATCGCATATGTCGCCGCCAAGCAAAACCCCATCGGCGCCGGACGTATTGATCACGTCAGGCAAACCACGCCATACCTCCAAGGATGTCTTGCCGCTGTGACGATTCCGAAACGTCTTGTCAATGCGACTTTTAACAACGTTCATGTCCTTCTCGGCAACTTCTGACAAATCCTCGGAAATCACATGGATGTCAGCAATCCACAAGAAATCATAATCCTTCTTAAGCTCTGGAATCGTGATGACGACATTCTCAAACGTCAATCCCAATTCCTTGACCTTCGCAGCATCCATCGTCAATCCGCCGACTTTAATCATCTGTTCTTCACCTAGCATCGTCAACCCCGTCAACAACATACAAAAAAATATATTATGTATCATGTCAATTCCTCGTTTCAGATTAAAACTTAAAATCAAAATATACCACTGATTCAGCGCCATGCTTCATAAGTCGACTTGCATTTTCACAACTCAAAGGATATTCTGAAAGATTACAACTTCAACCAAGCAAATCAAAACTCCTGAAACTCCCATGAAAACACGAATATTCCTCCTCGCTTTCCTACCATTCATCCTGTTAGCCGTACAGCCAACCATTACCCAAACTGGTGACAAACCCGTCAAGCTCCTGCTGGATGGCGACCATACAGACCAGAATGCATGGTCGGCAACCGGGCAAAACTGCAAGCTTCACATTGCATTCAAGCAACCCGTCAAACTTGCGAATATAATCCTTTTTACGGGACAGAGGCGATTTGCCAAAATGCCTTCCACCGAAGGAAGCCCTAAATCTTTCTCCGTGCTCGGGCAACGAAACCAACAACCCGTTAAGCTTCACGAAACCCCATTTGCCGTACCAAGAGATACGCTGGAAGAAGAGGAATTCAGCGTCGGCGCAAACCTGGAACCACTGGAGGTTGACGCCATCATCATCCAGTTCCATGAACTGCACGACCAGGGATTCAGGATCAACTCCCCGAACAAGGCGATCGTCCCGCCGGAAAAACGAGTGCTGTACATCAGGGAAATCCAATTCACAACTCTCCAGCAAGTACAGCAATACGAAGCTCAAGGAAAACTGATTGACGACTGCCAACAGGCGCCACAAAACCTGGCACGTGCAATCCAAACCGCCTGGGGGCATCGGCTTAAAATCCTGGATAATCTCCTAGCCAACAAAGACTACAGAAACTTCGAGAAACACTTCAATTTCCTCTCGGAAATGATCCAGCCGTACCTGGGAGCTGAAATCCAACTTGCCCCAGACGGCAAAGGAATCAGCCTGAAACTCAAGCCTATCGGGCAACTCGTCAAGGGACAACCCGCTTCGTTCCCAATCCATTTCAAGCTTCTGGAAAGCATCGCACAACAAAAACTCAGCAGAACCCACGCACAACTCCTGCAAAACGGAACGACCAACATCAACCTATCGATCACACCGATTACCCCGGATCGGGTCACCATCCATTGGATCGTCGGAGACGAAGCTGATTTCTACGAACTGATCTTTTACAGTGCAGACCAGGAAATCCAGGAGCCGGCACTTCGTCGATTGGTAGGCAACGGCGACCCCTTGATGCAAGCGACCATTCAATCAAGGCACCTTCCTTCCAATTTCTGGAGCGTACGCTTCGGGGATGCCTTCGGCGATCAAGTCCCGGCGTTGATTGCGGGACGTTGGACCGATTTCGCCCACATCTACAGGAACCGCGGCTCATTGGGCAAGCCGGATTTCAACGAGTTCGAGCATTATCTCGCCCGCGACCCATTTGACATGCCGATCGGCACGGACAAGCATCACGGACTCGCCTTCTCAGTCGTCGAACCAACCGACGCGGATGGCGACGGAAAACTCGATCTCTTCCTGGCTCGATTCTACAATACAACCCCGATTTTTGCCAGGAACATCGCGCCCAATCCAGGCGAATTGGAATTCGATTCACCTCGGGTCTGCTCAACCCTGCCACGTGGCTACCGATATGCTTTCGCCGACCTGGACAAGGACGGCATCGCGGACGCCATTGCCGTCAGGCTCCTGAAAGGCAAGGTCGAAGTGGCGCAATTCAAGGGACTTGGCCTATCACCCAAGGGAACACCGCAATTTGACAAGCCAGTTCCGCTCCAACTTGACATCCCTGATTCAACCGAGACAAGCAGGGGATCCAGCGCCTGCACACCATCGATTTCACTGGACGACCTGGACAATGACGGCGACTACGACCTGACAATCTCAGTGCCGCCATCAGTCTATATCGCGAAAAACAACAATGGTTCATTCCAACAAGCCGTACAAATCAAAACTACGGATGGAACGCCCTTCCAAAACGAGTTCTACTACCCAAATATCGGATGGGGACATATTGACGGCGACGGAAAACCAGACCTATTCCTCAGAACCGCACACTTCGCATATCCGTCAACGACATCGCCGGAAATCGTCTCCCCAAAACGAACCGTATGGCAACCGCTCAAAAAACAATTGGAAGTCACGGACAACTACGCAGGACTCGCAAACTTCCAAATCGCAGATTTCGACAATGACGGAAATCAAGAACTGATCCAACTCCAGTCCTATATGTACTTGGCGCTCTTCAAGTTCAAGGACGGACTATTCCATAGGTTGGAAAACATCAGGCTCGAACCGCCTAGCTGCCAACGATTCGGATGCCCTGATAATACAGAGTACCATGGTGCTTACGCACAAATCAAACTGTTCGACTTCGATGGAGACGGAAAACTCGACATCCTGACCAATACAGAACACAATTGGCGATTCGGGTACTTCTCGTACTATAGAAACAAGGGCAACAACCAATTCGAACAGGAAGTCCAATTGGCGCCAAAGCCTTTCGTTCAACACCTGGAAACAACAAAGTCGCCAAACGGAACCGCAATCACCATTGACCAAGACTCCCCACTCGATTTCATCTCCTTCGAAACAAAGGATATCCTCGATCCCAACGATGGTCAAATCACCATCCGATTCGCAGCGCTGGATGATTCCATCCCAGAACTCGGACGCACATTCTTCTCCTCGAACTTCTGGGACAAAAAGCGATTCAACCATATTTCCCTGTACGAAAGCTATCGAAGCGCCAAGACTTTGGATCAATTCCTCCAAACCCAGCAACCATTCGCCCTCGTCCAACTCCCGGACGGAACCATCAAATGCCAATTGGGCAACCAAGCAGTCCAATCGCAACAACCATTCCAGCTCAAGAAAGACACCTGGCATGAAATTACGCTTAAATGGAACAACAACGGAACCACAATCGAACTCGATAGCAACACGATCGCCACAACGCCACATAAACCTACAGGCTTCGCAGAACGATTCCACCTCGGATCAATGGCCTGGCTTGCTATGCAATACGCACGGGAATACCCGGCAAGACGAAAAACTCACCCAACCGACTTCTCAACGCCAATCAACGCAAAAGTCGATAAGCTCCAAATCATAGCAAAAAACTCAACGACCCTTAACTTGGATTTCGACCAGCAATTCGAAACCCTCAAGAACAGATCCGCACTATCGTACCGATGCGCACCAGGCGTATTCAAAAACTTCAAGGGATCAAAGGCTCTAGTCGCCCACTTTGACGACCATCGACGCACGCAAATGCCGGGAATGACAGCGACCTTATACGCGGTTCCTTTCACAACAACAATCGGGAAGCCGCCACAATTCCAACCCCCAGCCATGTTACGTCATGCGGACGGAACCCCATTCCACGCACATTCGAGAACAGTCGTCGTCCCCTATGATTGGAACAACGATGGATTCGAGGACATCCTGCTCTCAACAGAAAACTACCCCAACCCATACCATCGCGGAATCGAACTCTTCATCAACAATAAAAACTGGCAATTCATTCGTACGGAAGACCAGGAAATCCTACGACTCAACGAACTGATTACTGCCCATCATGACGTCAAACTCGAATTCGCTTCCCTCACCGGCTCCCCACAACCAGACCTCATCGTCTGGACAGACCCGGGAATCAAATGCTTCTCAAGACCTTTCCTCAAGCTCGACCCACCTAAATTCAACGTCAAATCAATCGCAAATCACAAGTAAAAACCCCTCTTCGCATATAGCAAAGCCTAGATGGGCTGTGGCACGAACTGCCCATCTTCAAGCCTCCAGATTTCCTTGAATCCACAGGACTTGATCAATTCAATGGATTCCTCGAAGCCACAAGCCAAATTATGCTTGTCATGGCAATCCGAACTCAATATCAACCGGCTGCCAAACGTCTTCAACGCCTTTATTATGAACGGATCGGGATACGGAGTCCTCCGATAACCACGGGCAATGGCACCCGTATTCACCTCGAATATCCCAACCGTACGCGATAATTCCTCGGCAGCTTCCAAGGCATAGCGACGATACGCAGGTAAACTACAATCCAAGGACGCCAATGCATCGCAGTTCTTGACAAGCAAATCAAAGTGCCCGACGATGTCCACCACGCCAATCTCCCCCAGCTTCACGATATTGGCATAGTATTCCTTGGCATACGCTAGAAAATCACCGCCGAAGCGCGTATCAATCACATGTTGCACTTCTGCGGCTTTCCGGTCAAATCCAACGTAATCATCTCCAAGCTTGAAATAGTGGTATGCCCCGATGATGTAATCGTAGCCCTCCAAATCAACCTCCGAGTTCAATTCAAGCTCCAAACCGCAGTACACCTTCATCCGACCAGCGTACTTCGAGGCAAGCTCGCGCACCTCTGACTTGTAGGATTCTGTGCCGGCAATCGTCATCGAAGCAGACGGCGAAAAGTGCATGTGCGAATGGCCGGAAAATCCTATGGAATCAAAACCGTGCTCCATTGCATACACGATCATCTCCTCCAAGCTGTTCTTGCCATCGCAATACGTGCTATGCGTATGCAAATTCTGATACATCATGATTCTGGTTTTCCGTAGAGTTTCTCATAAAACATAAGTGCGACTGCTATCGCCGAAAATCCGGCCAGCAGCTTTCCGACGATGACCGCCCACACATACTCCTGATTGAATGCCAGCGTAAACGCAAGATGTCCCGCAAACGTAAACGCACCGGACACGGCAAAGGCGCAATTGACCACGACCCCCTTCTTGTCCATCTCGCCCATGTTCCCAAATGTAATCATCGAACTCGCCATGCTGGTCACAATCCCCATCGCCGACAAATCGCTGATCCCGACTTTGCGACCAAACTTCTGCAATGGTTTACGCAAGGCAAGCCCAACCAGGTGCATCAATGGAAACGCACCGGCCATGACAGCGCTGGCATTGAAGCAAATCTTCGCACCGGACTCAAAACTCGCCAAAGGACGCAACAACTCAACGCCAGTCAAATACGTGAATATCCCAAGCGCCAAGCCGACCGTTATCAACACCTTGATCACAACTCCAAATATCGAAAATACCTTGATGCAAGCCTCAGGCACCTTCAGCAAACCAATAGCTATCAAGCCCGAAAACACTGCAATCGGGATCGTATTCAAAAGCAATGGGATAAACTTCAAACCAGATACAAAACCCGCTACAAGGCAACCCAGTGGAATCGTTACCAAACCGCATAAAATCCCAACAATCACCTCGCGATGACGCTCCTTTCGCATGCACTCCAACGATACGGGAATCGTAAACGATATCGTACAACCCAACATCGAAGATACAACCAAGGCATTGAAATTCCCGATCGACTCGTCAGACATCAACTCCACAGCCAACAAGGCGCCACCCATGTCGTTCGCAAATAACGACGCAGGGACAATCGAGGCGTCAAAAGGCAAACAACCGCTGCATAACTCTAAAACAGGACGTACCAAATGAGCCAAAAATGGAGATATCACAATCATGCCGATCATCGACAACGCAAGAGGACCCAAAAACATGATCCCCTTCTCAAACTCCTTACCCAAGCCAAAACGATTACCGATAATACGGTCACCGGCTCCTAATAAGGCGAAAATCGACATTAACCAAGACAAGATATTCACAAAAAATACACCCGATTACTTGAGTATTTTCTCGATGTAGTTCCGCGAATCGTAGCACATCGGATACGACTTCCCAAACTCCAAAAACGTCAAACGATAACCATAATAAGCCAAATTGGCGACAATCAGCAGGATATACCACCACTTCATCGCATGCAAACGATATATCATAGGATGCCAAGCGCCAGGAAGACACATCATAACCAAGGTCACGAGATTCGGCAAGAACAAGGCATGGTATGACAAGCTCGCAGCCAAGTCAAACTCCACCAAAAGAGCCCAGGCTGCGTGAGTCAACCCGCAGCCTGGGCAAGGATACCCGGTCATCGCACGGAAAAAACATAGATGAGGATAGCCCAACAACAATGCATTCGCCAAGGCGACAACCAGAAAATAACACCCTATTTGAAACAGTAGGATGATGTACTGCCTATTCTTGGCCAAGCTTTTCAGCAATCGCATTGAGACGATTCATCTGGTCGAAAATCATAAAGGGCCACAAAATCGGAATGATGAGAACAACAAACCAAAACTTCGAAATGTCAGAACCTTTCAATCCAAGCTCATTTTCCTTTTCGGTCAATGCATTGTGGTTCATAAACAAACCGAGGATCGCTATCAACACGTAGACCCAGTGCAAACCATCGTTCTTTTCAGGGAACAAACGCTCAATTTCGCCACGAAGATAATGCAGATGCAGCAAAGTCGGCAAGCCACAGCAACACACAAAACCAAAGTACATCAACACGATATTGGGTTGATACCCAACCTTCCAATCCAAAAAACCTGCAGTTTTCTGTCCTTGTTCAGCCATCTACGTACCTCCAAATAAACTTATGGATCTGCAAACACGTCAAGGCGGGAACGATTTTCCAGCCTATTCTCAAATCTAACCATACTATCTATGTTGTCAACCCGTGCTAAAATTGATTTTGCATGCGAACCAGATAAATTTCACACAACGCCAACGTCCCATAGTCCCAGTCCCAGAGTCCCTTCACTCCCCATTGCCAAACGGGCATCTTGAGCAATCGTTGTGCAGGAGTTGGCAGAAGTTCCTGTAGATATCGATCAGCCCTTGCTGGTGGCATGTCTTGTCGATGACATCGACGGCTCTTGATGGCGGCGTGAGGAATCGATGGATTGCCTCTGTAAGCAATCGGTTCTCCTGCGAGGGTGGCAGTCGGAGATAGGCATCGGAAACCAGGTGCGCCAGCTTCGGATCATACCCGGGCAAGGTTTTGTCGTACAATGCCGGAAGCAGCACATTGGCGAGGATGTCCACAATCCGCTTCTTGCCTAGCAAGGCGGCAGGAGCCTTCAATGACTTCTGAAAAGACTGGCACTCGCGCCAAGGCGGCAAATCCAAGTCCAATTCCGATAACAAAGCCTTGAAAACACCACGGCCATCAACACAACCGCCAACAACACGACACAACCAGACACTAGGACGAAAACCAACTCGAATTAGCCACGATACACCGGCCGCCAAACGACGATGCGGACTGTTCAACGGTCGGCACCCCGACAAATTCCACGTAACCCCCAAGCGACCGCCACCGCTTACCCACCACCGATGCCACATCTCGCTAGATCGCTCACGCCATTGAGGCAAGACTTCGTGACGACTCGGATCAAGCAGCAAGCCAGATGAACCATACAATACAGACATCACGCCCAACTCATCGCCAATCTCACGCAACTCGTCAAGCCCATGCTCATAAGACAACGCAAGGAATTGTTCGCGGTTGGACTTGTAGCCCAAGCATTCGAAAAACAACCGGTACAGCGTCTCGTCAAGGCCATGCTCAACCGCCAGACGAGCGATCCTAGATGCCTTTGACGAAAACCTCGTCATCCCCGCAACAGCCAGAATCTCCTTCACTTTCGCATCGTCGGTCAATGCCCAGCGCAATGAACAGCGACCAGGAGGAACACGCTTCGAATACGGATAGCAGGCATCCTCAACCTCACGCAGCAACAAACGCCATGCAGGATGCAAATTCGAGCGCAATTCCAATACCGATTCCGGCGAATGATCCGCAATACCATCATGCTCCCAAACAACATGCAAGACGACTCCAGAGTACGCTGGATCGTCGCCATGACCATGACGTTGCCAATCCATGGTCCGCTGATGAATCTCAACGTCACCGCGAACAAGACGACCTCCAATCACCAACGCCGCATCTCGAAAATCAGGACCGGACGATAAGTTCCAAGTACCCTGATGCACAATCCGTAAACTCGATCCGTCAAGACAACAGGGATCATCAACCAAATGACGCTCGTTCCAAACTATCTGCAAAAAATGCTCGCTGAAACGATTGTCACTGCCCCAAACACTTCTCTCGTGCAACTCAAAACTACCATCAAAACTAAACTCCAAACCTAGTTTCGACAACAGTTCCGAATAAACGTCGCAACCCTTCTCCATAGACATCGAAAACCCCTCCTTTCACAACGACCACATTGCCTAAAAATCCAATCCGCCATATCATCGGCACATATCTGCAAAACTCTCTCTTAATATATCTATTAACTCATTGATTACAAAGACCTTATGACTTCACATGAATCATTGGGAATCATGATGAATTTCCCTTAGAAGTTGTCCCATGCCTTGCCTTGTGCCTGGCGCATTTCAAGTCTATATTAGGTTTTAGCAGATTTAGGAGCCGTTCAAAAATAAAGTTTACACTTCCGGTTTCTTTTGGCCGCCTTTCCTCCGTCCTGTCAGTCGCGTATGTGCATACGCTTCTTTCATGACGGAGGAAAAACAGCTCAAAACAATTCCAGAATTGTTGCCTTAATTTTTGAACGACTCCTTATTGAACCCCTACCAATCAAAAGGAAACCAAAATGGAACACTATGACATACTCGTGGCAGGAGCAGGCGTTTCGGGAATTTGCGCCGCAATCCAGGCGGGAAGACTGCTTGGAAACAACAAGGTCTGCCTCGTGGAAAAAAACGGATTGACTGGCGGAACTGCAACAGTCGCCGGAGTCAACTACCCAGGAATCTTCCACGCATGGGGAAAACAGGTGATCAAAGGCATCGGATGGGAACTGATCGAAAAAACATATGAGGCCTGGGGAAGAACTATCCCGGAGCACTACTACTCAAACGACGACTCAATCCCACATTGGAAAATGCATGTCAGGATTGATGCCATGCTTTTCGCCGCCATCACCGACCAGGAACTCGCCGATGCAGGTGTCAAGCTCAAGCTCCATACAATGCCAGGAAAAGTCCAGTTCAATGGCGACCACTACCTCGTCACGCTCTGTGGAAAAGACGGACTTTATGACGTCAAGGCAAACTATCTGATCGATTGCACTGGAGACGCAAACCTGGCTTTCCTGGCAGGAGCAAAGCTCAATACCCCTGAAGTCTGCCAGCCTGGAACAATCAGTTGCTATGCCATAGGCTATGAGCCGGCAACCCTCGACTGGAAGGAAATCGAGACTAACTTCTACAAGGAAGTCGAAAATGGAAACCTGCAACTGGACGACTTCGGGTGGGGCAAGGCATTCTCAAGGGGATTCATCGGAAGCAGGGGCAACAACGCAACCCATATCAACGACATCAATGCGTTCAATTCCGAAAACAGAACAAAAATTGAACTTGCAGGACGTGCCTGCCTACTCAGAATCTTCAAATTCCTCAAAAAGCAAAAAGGTTTCGAAAACCTGGAATTCAAGCCACTCGGCGGAGAATGCGGCGTTCGTGAAACACGTACAATCCAAGGACTCTACGAAATCACAGTCGAAGACTACGTCAAGGCAGTTGAGTTCGAGGATGCAATCTGCCATTCTTTCTACCCAATCGATCTCCACGACAAGGAAAAGGGACTCGATTTCAAAAAGTTGGACAAAGGCAAAGTCCCCCAAGTCCCCTTGAGATCGCTGATCCCGAAGAACATCCCGCAATTCCTAGCCGCAGGACGTATCATCTCCTCGGATCGACTTGCCAACTCCGCACTCCGAGTCCAGGCAACATGCATGGCAACAGGACAAGCCGCAGCAGTCGCAGCGACGCTCGCAATCAAAACAAAAACACAACCACAAAACCTGCCACTACAAGACATCAAAAACACCCTGAGGCAATTCAACGCCATCGTGCCGTGACTTGGGGCTGTTTTTGTGGGGAAACAGCTCTCTTATATAAGACATAAATCCTTACAGTGCAATATGTTAAGCTCGGAGAGCTGTCATCATGAGTAACCCCAGGTGGAGCGAAGCGAAACCTGGGGCAAGGCACCCCCCCAGAAATCCAAGCCTTGGAAAGGCGACACAAGAATCAGCATCAACATTGCGAGTCAAAAGCAAAGAAAGGCACTGGCTAAGCGTCTTCATTTGCCGATGCATATCCGCGCTACGATAGTGTCGCCCCCTACGACGTTCCGGTCTTGTATGGGAACATGGCTTCCTAATCGATTGCAGTCATCAAGAATCATCCGGATTACCAAATGGGTTGAGAGTCTGGAAGATTGACAATGATTGTCAATGATTGTGCATGATTCTTGCTTGAAATTTTCCCAAAAAACGCGATTTTTTAGTGAGGCAAATAAGGCTTTAGCCCACCCAACCGTAAGGGGGCCTCCGCCCCTTGAATGTAACACGCGCGAGGAAGTGGAAGAAGTCGAGGCAGGTAGCGGAGCAGGTTGGAGGAATCAGGAACTATAACCTGGAGGGTTAAACCTAAAACAAGCAGTTGATTTCATGCGCCAATGATTGCTATGGCGTTCTTTTGGGATCTCGAATGGAAAGAAAGGCGTTGCCTTAAGCGTCTTCTTTTGCCGCAACATATCCCATGCTACGATTTTGTCGCCCCATGGGGTTTCGGTCTTGTCAGGATCAATGTTGTCCTTCAACGCACCACCAGCATTCGCTGGTTTTGCACACGGTTCCAAGTGGGGTTAAACCTTCCACGTGTCCATCGTAAGCCGCATAGTTGCTTCGCTCTGAATGTCGCTTTGTGTGCGAGCTTGTCCGATACATCCCTGTATCGTTGGAGCCATCGGAATCGCTTGCTCCCGCAGCGAATTCGTGGCTTCCGTATTCGCCGATCACCAGCAATCGCGATGGTCTTTTGACTGCGGAAGCCTTCTTCCCGCCAGGATAGTTTGGTGCGCCAGCATCGTAGTGGACTACATTCATTCCATACGAGCAGGCAAGGAATATCCCCTTGAATCCATCAACGATTTTCCCGGCGTTCTCCAACGTCTCGTAGGAAGGCAGATCAGCCGTCGGACAATCGAACATCCGCAAATCGCCAACGTATGGCATCAGCATGCAGCACCATGTCCAACTGGTATCGCCGCTCCAGCCTCCAACATTCTGAACAACCATCACCTGCTTGTTGTCCTGCTCGTACAACTTCAACGACATACCCAGCTGACGCATGTTGGATACGCAATTGATTTCCTCAGCCTTCTCACGGGCCTTCGACAATGCAGGCAGCAGCATCGCCGCCAAAATGGCAATGATCGCTATCACAACCAACAACTCAATCAAAGTAAACGCTAAAATCCTTTTCATTGCAACTTCCTCTAACTTAATTAGGTTGAATTTCGCAATATCCATTTAATAGTTGTACATTATCCTAAAAAAGCTGTTGACGCCTTATGATTGTAGTGCCTTT
>DBPZ01000080.1 GCA_002305655.1 Lentisphaeria bacterium UBA1407
GTTTGGACAGCAGCGTTTACGAGGAGATATTTGCGTATCGGACGTCCGATAGCGGTTTCCGGCGTTTGCTGGGAGGTATATTTCGGAAGCCGTACGACAGTTTTTTGTTTTTGGGCGTGACGTTGCTGTTGCTTCTCGCCCAGGTTGTTCGAACTCAATTCATGCCCAGTTTGCCGATAGGTCCATTTTGGCTATTGGTTGGCCTTGTATTCCTATGGTTTTTGGCACGTCATTTTGCGAGCATTGCTTGTTTGCGAAGAGCGGAGCGTGTTGTACGCGAGGCTTTTGGCGATCTTCATTCGTGGCCTGTGTTGTTTCGATGCACCGACGCCGAGATCAAGGAGCTTTGCGGGATGGGTGCCGAGTCTTTTCGGAGCTGGGCATTGTCCCGCAGCGAGCAGGAGATTCGCTGGAAGGTGATAGTGCATCGTTTTGGGGGTGGTTGCCGATGATGGATGCCGATGCCTTCTTCTACATTATTATTTTCGGTTTCATAGGCTGTCTTCTGATCAGACCCGCGTTCAAGTTTGCTGGTTTTTTGTGGAATTGGGTGTCGTCCGGGCTGACTCATTACGGCAATCCCCAGCCAAAGGTAGGGCCTGCGTTGGCGGCACGCGCCCGTGGCGAGTATGATGTGGCGTTAGGATTGTTGAACGAGTTGACGGAGAGCTATCCCGAGAACTCGATTGGATATATTGCAATGATGGAAATCTACTCCAGCGACTTCAAGGACTACGAAAGGGTACGGGAAGTCTATGGGCGCGGGCTTCTTCGAGTGCATGACAAGGACGAACTTAAGAAGCTGGAACGTGCCTACAAGGAGTTGACGATGGATGCGCCTGAAAAGGCGAAACAATAGGATTTTGAGTGAGAGAAGGGTCTTGATGAAAGACATGCTTGAAGGATTGACAGAGTCTCAGCTTGAGGCTGTGACGCATCGTGACGGACCGATGCTCGTCATCGCCGGCGCCGGCTCGGGAAAGACAAGGGTCGTGACGTGTCGCATTGCGTATTTGATCTCGAACGGGGTCTGGCCAAGCCAGATTCTGGCGATGACGTTTACGAACAAGGCGGCTCGCGAGATGAGGGAACGCGTGGAGGCGATGACCGGAGAGCAGGCGCGCCAAGTCGGCACCTTCCATTCATGCTGCGCAAGATTCTTGCGCCGTGACATCGAATTGCTGGGCGATGGCAGGACGCGCGATTTCACGATCTATGACACAAGCGAACAGCAGGCAACCCTGAAAAAGGCGTTGGAAGCAGACAACCTGAAGCTGCCTCCAGGCTTGACGCCACGTGGAATGCAAGCGCTGATATCCCAGGCGAAGGGACAGCGGAGAGCAGTTCTGGATCTCGCATGCGCGAATAATTACCAAAACCCAGAGCTTATTGCCAAATGCGCTGCGAGCTATGAAGCGAGATTGCGGCAATGCAATGCGGTTGACTTTGACGACTTGCTGTTGCTGATGGCCGATGTCTTGGAGCGTTTCCCCGAACAACGGGAGATTTACCACAATCGTTTCCGATATGTGTTGATAGACGAATACCAGGACACGAACCATTTGCAGTACGAACTGATGCGCTTGCTCGTCGGACCCGGAGATAATATCCATGTGACCGGCGATCCCGATCAAAGCATCTATTCTTGGCGAGGAGCCGACTACTCGAACATCATGAGCTTTACGAAGGACTACCCGAATGCCAGGGTCGTGACGCTGGAGAGAAACTATCGTTCGACGCAGACGATCTTGGACGTTGCGAACGAGTTGATCGAGCACAACTTGAATCGGTACGAGAAGTCGCTGTACACCGAGAACATGGGAGGATATCCTGTGTACGACGTGACGGTCGGGACGGATCGCCAGGAGGCAGATTGGATATGCAGGAGCATATTGTCGTTGAACGAGGAAGGCAACAATTTGCGCGACATGGCTGTGTTTTACCGTACGAATAGCCAGTCCCGCGCATTGGAAGAGGCGTTTGTGACCAATCAGATCCCGTACCAGTTGATTGGCGGTCTTCGGTTTTACGAGCGCAAAGAAGTGAAAGATTTCCTGGCTTTGTTGCGTATATTGGTTAACCCCAATGATTTGGTTTCATTGGAGCGGGTTGCCGGCTTGTTTGGGAAGGGAGTTGGCAGCACGACGTTGACGAAGGTGATGCTGGCGGCCCGTGCCCATGGGATGAGTTCGGTGGAGTTGCTGGCGCATGAGGATTTCGCAACCTTGTATGGTGGTCGTGCGACTCCCGGGTTACGTCGGTTTGCCGAATTGATTCGGAGTTTGCGTTCAATTCCATTGTCTCCCGTTTCGGAAGCTGCGGAAATGATTTTGGATATATCTGGGTTGAAGGATTTGTATTCGAAGGAGATCGATGACGAGGAGCGGATCGCGAACATCGAGGAATTTGTCGGCAATGTAAATCGTTTTGGCGCTGAGAATCCCGATGGCGATCTGGCTCAGTTTCTGGAGGAGGTTTCGCTGGTGGCGGACATTGATTCCCATGACGAGAAATCGGATTTTGTGACGTTGATGACATTGCATAGTTCGAAGGGGCTTGAGTTCCCGTACGTGTACATAGCTGGAGTCGAGGAAGGTTTATTGCCACATTCGAATTCTCTTGGCGATCCCGAAGCGGTGGAAGAGGAGCGTCGGATTTTCTATGTCGGGATAACCCGTGCGAAACGCGGGTTGGTTTTGCTGCATTCTCAGACACGATTCTTGTGGAATCGTTGTGATTACAGAAGGCCCTCTAGTTTCTTGGCTGAATTGCCTGACGACATTGTGACGCACTTGTTCTATGGGGTTCGTGGGAGGAAAAAATAGATAACGCCATGCCACATGACGTGGCGAGTATGGTTTTTTAATGAAATGCTATTATTTTGTCTTGACTTTTGCGAAAAAAATCTGTTTATTACAATATTGTGCCATGTGCACTCGTTAAGTAACAGTTAAGGTAAGTTAAGTCATATAGGTTCCAATGGGATCCCAGTCGGATTGGTTGGCAAGGATCAATCTGAGTACAAAACGGATTTGGAGGTTATGATAGATGCTGTCAGACAATGACACGATGAAACTGTACATGCAGAACATTGGTCAATATCCGTTGGTTTCGACTGACGAGGAAGTTGAACTTGCTGCAAAGATTGCTGCGGGAGACGCGGAGGCCCGAAGCAAGTTGATTCGAAGCAACTTGCGTTTGGTAGTGAAGATCGCCCACGATTTCAAGGGTTTGGGCTTGCCCTTGCTGGACTTGATTTCCGAGGGCAACATCGGTTTGATGCGTGCCGTTGAGAAGTTCGATCCGAGCAAGGGAGCGAAATTGTCCAGCTATGCCGCTTGGTGGATCAAGCAATCGATGCGCCGAGCCTTGGCGAATCAGGCTCGTACCATCCGTATCCCCGTCCAGTCGGCATCGAAAATCTCGAAGATTCAAGCCGCAAAGACGAAGTTGACAGAAGAGTTAGGGCGTGAACCGACGGATAAGGAGATCGCCGCCGAGGTCAATCTGACAGAACGCACGGTCACAGGCTTGCGCTTGGGAAAGACGACGACGATTTCGCTGCACGATCCGATCCAGCATGGCGAAGACGGCGAATTCCGCGATATCATCCCGGATGACAAGTCGGCCGCACCGGATGAATTGGTCCAGGACGAAGAGACGCTGAGCCACATGATCAAGCTTTGCGAGCGCTTGGAAGAACGCGAACGAACCATCTTGACGCTGCGATTCGGCTTGAAAGGCGATCGCCCAAAAACCTTGGAAGAGGTCAGCCAAAGCATTGGACGTACTCGCGAACGAGTCAGGCAAATCCAAAACCAGGCGCTGGACAAGTTGCGCAATATGCTCGAGGCCGATGGAATCCTAGAAAATATTCCAGCAGGCGAGGAAACCTCGGACAAGTAAGCCGACAATAATCACTTGCCGGAATAATGTGGATGCCCCGACCAAACGTGGATCGGGGCATTTTTTGTCTTGATTTCGGTACTTGGATAACTTTCGGCTTCGAAAACCAAGCGACTTCCACCCTTGTACCATCGACGCACTTTAAGTACGAGCACCCAGGGTGTTCGTACTCAAGTTGTTGTCATGGCGTCACCTGTTTTTTTAGGGTTATGAGGTGAGATTATTCGAGGATATCGCCGAGTGACATGCCGGCTCGCCCTGCCTGGTAGATTTTGCGGACGTCATCGAACGTGATCGCCCTGTTCCAGATGGCAAGGTCGTCGATGTCACCATTGAGCGGCGCCTTGTAGTTGCCAGTTCCATCCTGTCCGATGTGCCATTTCATCCCTGTATTGATCACGATGTCCTCGGCGTGCTCTGCGATCCAATGGAGATTGCCGTCTCTCCGTCCTTGATAGACGTATGCCGCGCCGTTGGCTTGGAGAACGACAGCATAGAAGACCCATTCTCGGGGTTCGATGTGGAAGGTGTTCAAGTCGGCGCGATTCACTTTTCCTGATCTTGCATAGTTGAAGCCGACTCCTGTCCATGGGGCGCCGTCGCCACGCTTGCCTGCATTGAGTACGAATCCAGGGTTTTGTCCGCTATTCCAGTCCTTGTTCGAGATGATTGCGGGATCGCCGATTTGCGATTCGGGCAGCCTGACCCACATGGTGATGGAAAAGTTGGTCTTGTTTTCGAACTGGAGCTTTTCTGTACCTTCAAGGGCGACTCCATGTCCGGCAAAGCCTGGGATTCTTAGGAATCCATCGGCAAATCCATTGCCGAGTCCGCTGGCTGTATCTTCTCCTCCTAGGAGTGTTGCCTTGATGTTTGTTCCCGCCAGGTTTTTCGCTTCTTTGTCATCGAATGTAAAGTATGCCTGGAGTCCTTGCTTCAATGGGCGTTTTGCTGGATTCTGGACTTGTTTTCCGATGACTTTTCCGTCGAGTTTCATCGTTGAGACATCGAGTCCGAAGTGTGCGAGGGCAGTTACTGGGAGGTCATAGTGATTTGGTATTCCTGCGAGTTGGCCTTGGCTGATATGTCGTCCTGCCATGACAATTGGGATTGTGCTTGCCTGTCCGCCCCACATGCCGTGGCTGGTTGACATGCCTCCATGATCCGCCGTGATCATCAGAAGCCAGTCTTCTTGGGCAAAGGTTTCTCGTGACGCTATGGCTTTCATGAGGTTGCCAACGAGCATGTCTGACTGCATCTGTGCCCTGACGAAGCTTGTTCCGTAGGGGTAGAAGCCGGTTCCGTGCCCGCCCGCATCCGGCCAATCGACGAAGATCATCGTTGCTTCTGGCGCGTCTTTTGTTGCGAGCAGCTGTGCGAGTTCGCGTCCGTTGGCGGCATCGCTCGGACCGCGTTTGCCCTTGACCTTGGGATGTGGTGCCGTATGGTCGTTTTCACCCCATGTGTAGAGAAAGTATGTCTTGAGTTGTGGTTTTGCATCGGCCAGTCTTCCGAGCCATGAAGGCCATTCCTTGAAGTTGCCGTCCTTGGTCTGTCCATTGTTGAAGACCCGATGCTTGGTTGCCGTGACTCCTGTGGCAATCGCGGCATGGTTGGTTGCGCTTGACGGCTTGGCGTCCGTCAAGGCTTGTGCGCAATCGGAGAATGCGCCTTTGTAGTCAGGGTGCCATTCGCCTTTCATGAGCGCATGGAGATTGGGCATGTGGGTGTTGAACAGGGCGTCGGCGCGCATTCCGTCCAGCATGATCAACAATGCCATTGGACGACGTGGCGTCGCCTCCTGGGAGCAGAGAACCGATGTCAGGGCGACAAAGAGGAGGAGTGGTAGTTTTTTCATGGCGTCATTCCTTAGATTTTTTTGTTTTCAAGGAGTTGTCTTCTGATCCATCCATTATCGAGGGGGTCTTTGACTTGGACCATCCATTCGTGCAGTCTCAGCCTGAATTGCCTGACGATGTCCCGGCATTCCAGGAATTGCGCTTTGTTGATTCGTTCTGCGGGGTCGTTGACCAGGTCGTAGAGTTCGTCTTCAGCGGTTCCATTCCAGACATATTTCCAGTCGTGGTTTCGGACCATTCGCTGCGAATAGAGTCCGAATTGGTTTCCGTGGTACATGCATAGGACGTCCTGGCGTTGGGTAGAACCGGTGCCTTTGAGAGTCGGGATCAGGGATTCTCCCTGGAAGGTATCCGGCGCTTGTGCGCCCGCCATTTCGCAGAGCGTCTTGGCGAGGTCGATCGTATGGATGACGAAATCGTCAGCCTTTCTATTGGGCTGCGTTACTCCTGGCCATCTGATGATCAGGGGGACCCTGGTGACATCGTCATACATTACATAATGCTTGTCAATCATCCCGTGTGCTCCGCACATGTCGCCGTGGTCGCAGGTGTAGATGACGATTGTATTGTCTGCGATGCCGAGCGTTTCGAGTGCATGGAGGACTCTTCCGACTTGTTGGTCGAGCAGCGTGATTTCGCCCAAGTATCGTCCCACGAGCGGCGCCCATTTTTCCCAAGTCCATCCATCAAGTCCCCATGATCTGAGTTGTTGCGCCTGGATGTAAGGCTTGTTGATCAGCGGGTCTCCGAAGCTAGGCCATGGCGGGATTGATTCTGGCGGATACATGTCGGCGTAGGGTTGCGGAACCACATTGGGCAGATGCGGTTCGCTAGGATCCCAACGGATAAGGAAAGGCTGGTCCTTGACCGCTTGCTCTTCAAGTTTCCTGATGGTTTGCGACGCACCCCAATACAGCCTTGATTGCTGCGGGGTGATGTGGCTGTCGTAACCGAAGAAAGGCATTCCTGACGGTCTTGGTTCCAGTCCTTGTTCCGCCCTCCAGGTGGCGTATTGCCCTTCGGGGATATAGTCATCAAACCCGAATTCCTGTGGTGATTTTGCTTTTCCACCGAGCCATTTTCCGATGAAAGAGAGGTTATAGCCTTGGTTTTTAATGGTTTGCGTAAAGGTGGGGAGTTCAATTGCTGGTCTTGAGGCTTCGGTATCTGCGTTTGCGATACTGAGGTGTTTGCATGACCATACGCCGTGCAGGAGGCTGTTTCGTGCGGGGACGCAGATTGGCGACGAGGTGAATGCATTGGTGAAGTTGACTCCTGTTTCTGCGAGCTTGTCCAGATTGGGGGTCTTGAGGAATGGGTGTCCGTTGATTCCAAGGCAGTCTTGCCGATGCTGGTCGGCGACAATCATCAAAATATTCGGAGGCATAGTAGGCGTTTCCCGGATTGGTTATTTGGCGTTGAGGACTTTTTCGTAGATTGCGTTGACGTTTTTGTCGGGGACCATTTTTTCAGGATGGTCCTTGAACCATTGTACGGATTGCCTGATTCCTTGCCTGAAGGAGACATTGCATTGGAATTCTGGCACGATACGCTTGATTTTCGAGCAATCGAAGATGCCGTGGTTTGCCTTGTCTCCCTTGAGCTTGGGTTCCATCGAGGGATCGCGGCGGCAGATTTCCTCTGTGGAAATGTACTCGATTTGAGGTTCCGGAGCATCGAGTGCGAGTTGGATTTCCCGGATGATCTGGTTCCATGTGAGGATGGCGTCCGAGGTAATCTGGAACGCTTCGCCAAGGGCATTTTTGTTGCCGACGAGTCCCGCGAAGCCAACGGCGAAATCGGTGGTGTGAGTGAGTGTCCAGAGCGATTGTCCATCATCGTGCAGGAAGATCGGGAGTTTGTTCAGGAGTCTCCATGCGAGGGTGAATCCTGAGCTGGCGACTGGATTGGGGATCCAGGTTTCGCCGTAGGTATGTGCGGGTCTGACGATGGTGAGGGGGAAGTTGTCGCTGCTCATCTTATCGAGGAAGAAATCCTCTGTTTTTTCCTTGTCCCGTCCATATTGCGAGAATTGGTTTCCTCGCGGCGTATTTTCGGTGATTGGGAGCTTTGGTTCTGGTTTTTGATAGACGCAGACTGTGCTGACGAAGATGTACTGTTTGCATTTCCCGTTAAGGGCGTCAAAGGCGATTTGCGCTTGGCTTGTGTTGTAAGTTGTGAAGTCTGCGACGACATCGAAGGATTTTCCTTCGAGTGCCTTTTTCAGTTGTTTCGGATCGTGCCTGTCTGCGACGAGTGGCTGGTATTGTTGCGGGACTGGGTTGTGCCCTCGAGTCAGCACGGTGATTTGGTGTCCCTGTTGGTGCAGCAGTTTTGTGCAATCGGTGGAGATATTGCCTGTGCCTCCGAGGAAAAGTATGTTCATTGTTCAACTCCTTTGGGTTTGGGGTTATGGATTGACTTTTTCGAGTATGAAAGCAGTTGCATCGAGGGGTTGAATGAGTTGGGAGCGGGTCCAGGTCACCTTCCATGCGGGGTTGACCACAAGGACATTCTCAACTGGCTTTGCCTGGTTGTTGACAGCGATGATTGCGACTCTTTTGTCATCGAGTTGATGTTCGGTTAGCGTCACGAGCTTGTCATTTGATGTTGCGGCTCTTTGTTTGATCAGATTTTCTGCGATGAGGGTATAGATTGCTGACCAGGGCTGGTTTTCTTGGGTAAACGCGCCAGGTTTTTTGGCTGTGAAGCGTTCGAGCGGCGCGGTGAGTAGGAAGACCTGTCCCGAACCCAGGTTGTTTTGGATGAAGATCGGGTTTCCGCCTTGTTCGGTCAGGATGGTTTTGGCGGTTGTCGTTTGGATGACGAGCCTGTAGGGTGCGATGATGGAGGCGGTTGCGCCACCGATTAGAGTCTGAATCGGTTCGGTTCTTGTTTCACGCGTGACGACTGTTGCACCGAAGACGGATTCGAAAGGCGAGAGGTCGCCTCCATCGAGGTCGAAGAAGACGGTTGCGCCTTGGTGAGCTTTTTGCACGAGTGCGTTGAATTCGAAGCTACGAGACCAGTTGGTGCCCTGGATGCCTGGAACGATATAGAGTTTTGCGTCCCTGAGCGGCTCGTCGATAAACTGGAATTGGATGTCAAATCCCGCCTGTTTTGCGAGGATGAATGCGGACCATGCGTTTTCCAGCGATGCGTTGAAGTCCTGCCCTCTGGTGAGCACGCAGACGGCATCCTGCTTGAATGGAGGCAGCTCCTTGAATGGCATCGAATCCCTGAACTCGATGAACCTGGTAAATTCCTTGGCGATGGCTCTCGGCTTCAGGTTTTCGTCATAGAATCCAAGTTCACGCTCCCAGGTGCTATGGGTGTAGGGCGGGAAGTTGAGGATCGAGTGCTCGAAAGCGCACCACCAGAGGAAAGCCGTCGAGCCGTGGACCCAGGAATTGAGCATGGTCGCCCTAATGAAGTTGGCTTTTGTTTGCTCGTTGCAATAGCTTGAGGAGAAAGTCCCTATTTCCTCGACGCAGGCAGGTTTTCTCGCAATGTCGCCGTAGAGTCGTGTTTCAATGGCTGCTTGCAGGGTGAGGCGAATGGAGTCGTGCGGGTCGAGTCTTGCCGAGGATTTGGTTGTCGTATGCGGATACGGGTGGCTTGTGAGGACATCGCACAATTCGCCCTGGGTTTGAATCGACCATGAGGTAGGTGCGCCGAATTCCTCATCGACTGCGGGCATGATTCCATGCATACCCGAGAAGAATGGTCGTGAGTTGTCCTCGAGTTTGACTGCGGAGGCGATTGCGTTTGTCCAAAGCCAGGCTTCATCGGGGCTTTTGGGTGATCCCATGCAATTGGATTCGTTGCCCAGTTCCCAGGCGTAGATGGCTTCTTTGTGCTTGAGGGCTTTGACGAGGCAACGCACCATTCGAATTTCCCACTTCAAGGCAAGTGGGTCGTTGATGGGGTTGAGCCCCTGGAAGGCAGGCGGCATGTAGAGGACACCGCTCATCCAACCGGTGACCAACCCGACGATCAGCTTCAGGTTATTTTCTTCGGCAATGTCGCAGAGCGTTGCGAACCTGTCAAGCTGGACTTCGTCAACCCCCGCCCTGCCGCAAGGCGTATTCGGAAGCGGTTGGTTGTTGAGAAGAAGCTCGATCTTGTGACCGCTCCAGCCACTAACCAAGGACAGCGGCTGGAAATCCGGCCACAATGGGAATACCCTGACGAGTTCCATTCCGGCGTCGGCCATCAGCTTGAAGTCGTTTCGGACGATATTTTCATCCCACATTTCCCACATTTTTGTTCCTGCGTGGGACGCCCAGTAGTTGCAACCGATTTTCATATGGATCCCTGAGTATGACGTGAGGTTGAAAAAGTAAAAAGATAATGTGATTCACAGAGTGGAAAATTCAACTGCTTTTTTTAGGATCATGGGAGGTTGATTGTGGTCACGCTGGTCAACCCGGTGATCACGTCCTTGACTCCGACGGTCCATTGGCCTGGTTGTCGATTCAGCCCCAAGTGGATTTCCGTGTCCAGCGAACCGCGTGGGGCGGCTAGATTGAGGACATGGCACGGAAGCGTATGCCCACTTGGATTTCGAAGCACCACATTGAATACATGATGTCCGCGAGGCGAACCGCCATCCTCAGTGACAGCGCGGGCGACAATCCGCAGGACGCCAGGATTCGACTCTGCCGTCTCCATTTCCAAAGAATCGATTTTCGACGGCAAGCCCGCATACAAAATCGTTTCGCCAGGCTTCAGGCACATCGTAGTCCGGCTGAATCGCCCCAGGTACTCGCCTTTGCGAACATCGTACAAGTGGGACCTGAAGCGCAAGTTAAGTGAAACTTCATTGGTTGCTTCGGTTTCTGGACAACGTCGATAATCGCGAATAAAGCCGTACAGTATGTAGCCATCACGATGGAACGCATTCAATTCGTAAGCTTTTGCGAAAGCATCGGCATCCTTCGCGGTGATTGTCGCCAAGCTTCCGAGATTTGCCAACTCGACCAACCATGAAACGAGCTTGCGGCTACCCGTGCCCATGTTTTTGGCATCCAAGGCGGGCAGGCAGAAATTCAGGTACACGGTACGTCCTTCGCCCAAGTTTCGCATGAAGATTGCCGGAGTTTTGTCAGCGTGCCGGCCCAATGGTTTTGCGTCTCGTGCTTCCAATTTTTCTCGTCCAATCGCCTTGATTTCACCGATCTCGTCCATTGTGACCACGGTTTCGCCATAGATTGGATCCGCTTTTGGGTTTCGGCGTACTCCGAACAAGGTTTCGAGTGGAGATCCTTCGCCGGCATGTCGTTTCCCGTGCTCGTCTGTGACGCCCATGCGCAAATCTCCGACCAGGACGCCGCCCGCCTTGACGAACTCGAGAAGCACGGGCACCAAATCCTTGTTTATGGCGCAGGCAAAGGGCAAGTACAACAGCCGTTGGCGATCGAACAAAGGATAATTGCCCATCAGCTGCTCGATGGCTATATGCTGGGAATCCAGCTGCAAATCATCGATATGATGGCGGAAATCAAATGCAGCCCTGAAGAACGAGCCGTAGCTGTCTGCATCGACTCCTTCTTGCGGGACGGGTTGCGTTGCCTGGCTTTCGCACCAGGAGACAAGCATCGATGGGTATGACCACAGGATTCCGACAGTTGGTTCCAGGCGTTCATAATCCATGAGGAGCTTTCCGACTCCTCGTCTCAAATCCTTGATCGAGTTTGCGACTGCAGTTCCGAACGCTGTCCTTGACTGGTCGGCGTGAATCAGGGCCCAGGATGTTTGTCGTTCCGCATCGAACGAATTGGTTGAGAAGTAGGAGACGCCCCTTGATCCGTGCAGAGCTAGCCACCATGGTTCATATGCTGCGCATTCGTTTCGGTGCCAGTATCCGATCCAGCCATAATTTAGGAAATTTCTGTCTGTAAATGAGCGCCAGATTTCGAAGAGCGCTGTGAATCCTGAATTCTTGAATGCCTCGGAATATTCCTGCATCCATCCGAACCCTGCTTTTGTCGCGTACTTCCAGTAGTCATTTCCTCCGAATGGGCTTGCTCCGAAAGTATTCGTCATTCCGATTCTGGCTTCCGGATCCACGGCGTGGTATGTATCTGACGCCAGCCTACAGGCTCCGATCCAGACGTCCGTCATGTATGTCCGGAAGTCGATGAATTCCCCGAAGTTCTCTCGTTTCCGGATATCGGCTGACAGGACTGGCGTGATTTTGTCCCAATCATCCCATGCCGATTCCCATTGGGCATTCAGATTTTTCAGGCTCGTGTAGCGTTCACGTAACCACTTTCGATATCCAGCAAGGCAATGCTCGCAACGGCAAAATTCGGTGATGCGGCGGTCATTGGCCAACACTCCCTCGTCCGCAAGGCCAACCCCGAGAAAACCGTATGGTTTTTGGTTTTCAGCACTTTTTCGGACCTTTTCGACAATCTGCTTGTGAACCTCGGGGTTGCTAGGGCAATGAGGCCGAATCCCCTTCTCGTTGTGCCCCATGTCGTAAAATTCGCCTAGCCGCTCGATGTATCCGGCCGCAGGCATTCCGTTCTCGGTCAAGGTGTATCCATCGCCGCAGAAATCCACGTTTTGGCCGAGTTCGCGCATGGCATTCGTGTAGCTGACCGACAGTTGCGGGTGGCAGTTCATTGGACGCCAGGACAGCACCCCGAAGTCGTCTTCCGCTTGCAGGCGCATCATCTTGGGCAACGTGATCACAGTCCATTCTCGACTATGCTCGCGTCCATCCACGTACGCGCATGTTTCGACCCTGACAAATCCATTCCCCGCATTGGCCAGAGGCAGGCGCGTGAATGCAAAGTCGCCGTCGGTCGCCGCCTCGATTTGCTGCGTGCTGATCACTCGACCAAACGCGTCGATCAATCGTGTTTCCAGGACAGCTTTGCTTGCGCCATCCAGTTCAAGATGGACTTGTACTTCAACGTTTTCAGAGACATCGTACCATGTTTTTCCTGTCTTGAGCCTGCTTAGCTTGGCGTGAGTTGTTTCTTTTACCAGCAAGGTTTTCCAGCACAGGACATGTCCTTCGGCATCCTCAACCGCCACATCCAGAAGCGCATCTCCAACAGGGAAATCGCCGCCGGGTCGTGCAAAGCTTACGATCCCGTCATCTGTCAACGACAGCCTTGCTGGTTCGGTTCGATACAGGCCACGCCCATCAAAGCGAGTTTCTCGCAGCGAGCGATACACCAACCGCACCTGGCTTGCGCCGGCGCCCGTCACACGCAATTCAACCTGAACTCCATCCACATCAGACAGCTCGACCTTGATTCCGCTCTCGCCGCGTACTGCCCAACGAATCGATTCTGACAGCAGCGACATCCACCCCTCCCAATGCTCGTGCTGACGATGACGCCATACCTCGACGTCACGGGAAAACGGCAATATTCCGTACATTTCCGATGTCGCAGGGTCAAAGCTCAGTACCACCACACGCCCCTTGCCCACGGTGGCGCCACGGACTCCTCGCATAATCCCACCCTCGGGATGATTGGCAAACGGATAAACGTCACGCACGGAAGCCAACTCGCTCAATTCGCCCAAGCCCCATTCCGACGCTGAGCACCGGCTGTGCTCCAACAATACCAATCCAACACCTCGTTCCCGTACGTCACGCATGATCCATGAACGCATCCCTTCTGTGGATTTCGACGCCACGACGTATGCTGAAATGCTTCCTTTTTCGATGGCTTCGTTTGCCGCCGATCCCGTAAAGGAGACCAGTTCGCCTTCCTTTCCGCTTGATTGAACGACGTCGTGTCGCAGGTCAATTCGCTGTGCCAGCTCCTCGACTTCTCTCAATTGCGCGAGTTGCCTGATGAAGAACAAGGTTCTGAATCCTCCATCTTCAAGTGGGCTTCCTGTTTTCACCTGCGCATGTGTCGGCACCTTTCCATAGGGTTGGTCGATTTTTCTGAGGTTGAATTGCGTCACTGCGATTCCGTCTGGTTCTCCTTCTCGCAGTGAGACATAATCGTAGCTCATGTGACCAGTTTGCGACAAGTCGTAGATGTAGAGGTGTGCGATTTTGTTCGGTGCTGTAAACGTATTTGAGGACACGGAGAATTCATTTCCCGGCTCCAAGTTCCAGACTAGGGGCATTTCTGTTTCGGGCTTTGTTTCTCCATGGAGAAGCAGTGCGGCTCCTCGTCCTGTTTCACCCGAGCGGCATCGCACCTTAAACGTGTATTTTTTCCCGGGTTCGAGTTCCAGCGGCTGGATTGCAATTACGTATGCTTTTGGCTTTGCGTCAATTACGTAGTTTCCGCTTAGCGGTGGATGTTCGTATCGATGGAAGTTTTTCGCCTCCATATGCCATCCATCCGGTATTCCGTCGCCATTCTCGTCAAGTTCGAATCCTCCATTTACGATCAGTTCGCGTCCCAAGCCTCCAAACACTTGCGTGGCGATCAACAAGAGACAAATCGGCAGAAGGATCCAACTAGCTTTTGAACGCATTTGACAACTCCATCACGATTCCGTCGCAACTCGTATGGACTTCCAGGCTCCGCTCCGAATTCTGAAAAACCACAGTGGTGGAAGCGCCATAATGAAGAATGTTATCAACGACCAGATTACCATCAATCCACATTTATAGTAGTCCGCGAACATTATTCCGATAATCACCAGGAACGTAACGATCGATACGCCCTTGAATATCCATTTTGTAGCTCCCACGGCCTGCAATCCAGCGCACATCGCGATGTTGATCGAATCTGCCAGGCAATACAATGCCACGAAACGCAACAAGGTCACTCCGCAAGCCATCAGTTCGGTAAAAGCGCCTGAATTGGAGTCGCTCTTGAACAGCTCGAAGTAATACTCTGGCAAGACCACGTAGGTCACCGCTATAAGCGTCATCCAGACTTGGCAGACTACAGTTCCATGTCCCATGTACGCAACTGCGTCCTTGTGGTTTAGTTCGCCATGGCTCTTGCCGACCAATGTCCCCAGCGCACGGGATACGGCAGCCACGGGGACGGATGCAAGGCCGTTCAGGCGGAACGCAATCGACGTAGCCGCCAATTCAACCGTGCCGATTCGACCAACTGCCGCAAAGAACAACGACCACAGAAACGCAGAGACGGCCCACTGGAGCCCGTTAGGCAATCCGAATCGCAGCAATTGGCGAATGGGAAGCATGTTCGGATGCCAGTCGCAAGTTATAAATCGTTTGCGATTGTCACGCTTAAAGAACCAATAGGTCAGGAAGGCAATCGTGAACAGATTGGACAGTACGGTTGCCAACGCCGCACCGGCAACGCCCATCTCGGGAAAGCCAAACTTCCCAAAGATCATCACGTAATCCAAAACCACGTTTGCAACCTGACCGCTCAGCTGCGCGACCATCAACCGCGTGTTGTCGCCGCGACCGATGAAAAAACCCGATATCGCACATGCGATGAAATTCAACACGCTTCCAGCCAGCAAAATCCTCAAATACTGGGTCTCAAAGACCTGCAAGTCTGGAGAGTGACCTGTCAGGCTAAAGAAAAAATCCGACGCAAAGCTCAGCAGGAATGTGATCAATCCGCCTATCAGAGCGAGATAGACCCCTTGCCAAATCATCGATCCGGTCTTGTTGTCAAGGTCAGCCCCCAGGTTGTTCGCGGTTATCGTCCCAGTATAGCTCACCGTTCCGACGATTGGGCTCACTAGCAGCCAGTTCAACATTCCGGCGATGCCTGCCGCCGCGATCGCAGTCGGACTGTACCACGATAAAAATATCGCGTCAGTGAACTGCATGAAGACCAGGCCTAACGATGCCAAGACCAACGGAACAGACAAACGAAGCAAGCGGTTGTATTTAGGACTCTGGCAAAATAATTCTTGATATGTCATAAATTTATTTATCCAACCAAATCATATATGCTTTGCCAGGTTTCAGGGGCAATTGCTGCAACGACCAAACTGTTCCAGTCCATGTTAAGATCCGCGCCGTTTCCAGTTCTGGAGGCAGGTCATTTGCATCGACTATCCCGTGCAGCATCCAGGTTTCGCGTATGATTTTGAGTTCTGCCTGGGTTGGTTTTACTCCGGCCAGTTCCAATTCCAGTTTTTCCTTGCTTGGATTGAAGATCCAGTATCCGATTCCTGGCGTGAAGCTTGTTGCTTTCGCATAACGTCCTGCTGTCATTGTCATTGCCACGCAGTCTTGTAGCTTGGCGTTGGACGCACCGCTTAGCGTGACTGTAGGGGTGACCAGATTCCATCCTGGATCCAAGGTCAATCGCTGCCCGATCGGGGTAGCGACGATCTGGAACCGATGTGTGCCTGGGGTATTGAAATCGAGGTTCCCGACCAGCTCGGAAGGCTTTTCTTCCAGAACTAACGAGATTTCCCAATCTCCGCTGTCCCCGGTTACTTCCAAGTCAATGGCGACCTGTTCATTTTGGGCGACATAGACGCGAATGTCCCAGCTGTTGGCTTTGGCACCAAGTTCCCTCGTGTCACGCTGCAGTCGATTTCCCGTTGGCAGGCTTGACCAGATCATGCCGCATGACGGCACTGGAGTCGTCAATGGCGGATACTCGATGTCCTCCGAAAATTCATACACGTCATGTCCATCCTCGCTGAGCACGCATTCGACGGAGTACTTCACGTTCTGCGCGCCGCCGGTCCAAGTCCCCGAAACCTTAACTGAAAAGCCCGCTCTGAGGGCAAGTGAACAGCAACTCAATGCCATGAAAATATAAGACAGCAATCTTGTCTGCGACATAGGTACATCCCGAAATCTATTGCGGTCGGACTAAAAAAATTGCCAACATACATTAATCTAAGGTAAGCACGTCAGGATTCAAATTATTCAGATGCAAAAACACCACATATTCCTGCCTTTGTTTTGTTCTCATTGCTGCTCGAGCTTGACTCGGTCTTTTTAATCTTTACATTAAATGCTTTAACTTGTTTTCCTTATCCCAAACAACCAAAAGGCAACCACAATGAAAAAAGCAAAAGTCTATTTTACATCTTTCAGAACAGAGGCTTTCGGTAAAAGCCTGCTCGACAAGCTCTCGGATCTCATCGTCAAGGCGGGAATCGGGAAGATTGACTTCAATGGCAAATTCACTGCGATCAAAATCCACTTCGGAGAACCTGGCAACTTGGCGTTTCTCAGGCCGAATTTCGCCAAGGTCGTCGTCGATGAAGTCAAGAAGCTTGGCGGCAAGCCGTTTTTGACGGACTGCAACACCCTCTACGTCGGACGCCGCAAGGATGCGCTTGAACACATTGAAACGGCCTATGTCAATGGGTTTACGCCCTATACCACGGGATGCCACGTCATCATTGCCGACGGTCTCAAGGGGAACGACGAGGCTCATGTACCCGTTCCCAACGGGGAATATGTCAAGAACGCCAAGATCGGCCGTGCCATCATGGATGCGGATGTATTCATTTCGCTCAACCACTTCAAGGGGCACGAAATGACTGGGTTCGGCGGAGCGATCAAGAACGTTGGCATGGGATGTGGCTCCAGGGCCGGCAAGATGGAGCAGCACTGCGATTCGAAGCCGACGGTCAACGCCAAGCGATGCATCGGATGCAAGATTTGCGCGAAGGTCTGCGCCCATGACGCGCAGGATTTTTCTTCGGGCAAGGCTGTGATTGACCATGGCAAGTGCGTCGGTTGCGGTCAATGCATGTCGATTTGTCCTAAGGATGCGATTGGCGCGTCATACAATGCCGAGGCTGGTCTTTTGGATCGCAAAATGGCGGAATATGCGGCTGCGGTTCTTCTGAACAAGCCCAGCTTCCACATCAGCTTGGTGATGGACGTGTCGCCATACTGCGATTGCCATCCTGAAAACGATGCTCCGATCGTCCCCGACGTTGGCATGTTTGCGTCTTTTGATCCTGTTGCCTTGGATCAGGCTTGCGCGGATGCCGTCAACCAGCAAGTTCCGCTTATGAATTCGATTTTGTCCGAACGGAACCTGTGCCATGACGATCATTTCCATGATGTTTCACCTTCAACCAACTGGAATATCCAGCTGGATCATTCCGTCAAGCTGGGACTTGGCACTCGGGAGTATGAGTTGATTACCGTTAAATAGTTTGATTCCCGCAATCCTTTGGGGACTTGTGCATTGTTTTATTGATGGTTTTGCTTAGGTACGGGCATCTGGGGTGGTCGTACTCAAGCGATGTCGCCGCTAAAGTGGCTAAACAATACGCTCTTTCCAGGACAGGGGAAAAACAGCTCAAAANNGCCTTAATTTTTGAACGACTCCTTTGCGAATTTTTCCAGGTCCAGGAGTCCATTTTTTAGGAATGAGAAGTAGTGTGGCGATTCAGGTTTTGGTCTCATTGCGACGATGACGTGGTCTCGGAATTCAATGTCAATAATCGAAGCGATATAACTGAGTGTGATGGTGAGTTTTATGTCATCGTCCGATGGGGTTGGGTCGAAAGACGGGTGCGTATGCACGAAGATGATCGCTGCTGCGCTTTCGCGTATGGCTTCTCTGAATACCTCCCGTGGGTGCGAGATGGTTTTGTTGAGGGTTCCGACGCTGACAAGCGTGTCTTTGATAAGTCTCTCCCGCGTATCGAACAGGAGGACGTGTGCCTCTTCCTGGTCAGGCGAGATTGCCTTGTTTCGGATGTAGTCTGCTACGGTGTCCGGGCTGTCAATCAGCTCGCCTTCCTCCAGTTTCAGTTGCAGCAGTCGTCTTGCCAGCGCGAAAGACGCCGCGAGTCCGACTGCCTTCGCCTCTCCGATGCCTGAGATCTTGCAGAGGTCCTTGACTGATGTTCTGCTGAGGTCGAGTAGGTTTCCGTTTGCAGAATCTAGGATTTCCTGGGCTAGTTCCAGGACTGGTTTTCCTTGGGTTCCTGTTCGTAGGAGTATCGCGATAAGTTCCTTGTCTGTCAAGGCATCCGAGCCTTTATTGAGCAATCGTTCCCTGGGGAGTTCGTCAATGTGCTTTTGGGGCATGTTATTCCGTGCTGATGTTGACGTTGAATGCGTTTGTAGCTATGTTTCCTGCCTGTACTGTAACGGGACCGTTTTTGAGGATTCTCTTTTTTTGGTCTAGCGCCTTCATGTTTGGTTGCCAGGATTTTTTGACGGTGATGATTTCGCCGATTCTCCAGGTGAGCTCATCGCCTTTTTTGAAAGCGATGGTATCGTTGAAAGCCGGTCCCCTGGGGTCAGTGAAAGTCATTGTCAACCTGACTTGGCTGATTTGGTCTGATGTACAGATGAAGACCCATGTGAAGGTCTGTTCTTCATAGATCTCTGTGATTGTCGCTTTTCCTGGTTTGACTGCGAGCCATTCCAGTGCGCTTGCGAGTTCTCCGATTGGTGCGGTTCTTGCATGGACGAGTTGGTGTAGTTCAAGTTCTTCTTGTGTGAGTTTTTGAGGATCGATTTTGTGGATTTGGTTGATTGCATAGAGGTTTTTTGGGCAATTTGCAAGGGATCGCCTGAAAGCCTGGATAGCATTTTCGGTATTGCCGATGGCAACCCATGCTCTTCCAAGGTAATAGGGTATGAGGTGTGCCTGAAGCCAGGGCTGTGTTGTGTTGGCGAGTTTTTCCTCGAGGTTTTTCAGTTGTACGATAGCTTCTTCCGGGGTATCATCTTTACGTTCTGCGCTCATCACATTGAGGACCGCCTTGAGGAATTGCCATCTTGTTTCGCTTGAGGCTCTCCAGGTGCCTGCGTTGTTGTGGAGGAGTTTTTGTGCTTGGTCAATGATATTTTTGTCCCATGATTCTTCGGTGTATGCGAGTCTTGTCAGTGCGTGCAGCACCTCGTCGTGGAAGCCGAGGTGCGCCTTGATGTTCGCCTTTAGCAGGATGAATTTGGGGTAGTTTGCTGCGTGCATGCATGGTTCGTTGAGGGCGCTTGCCGCGAGTCTGGTCTCTCCCCTGTCGTAGAGTTCTTGCGCCTTGTCGAATTGGACAAGGTTGCGATGTGTTTCGATGATTTGGTTCCAGACTTGCCTTCTTTGGTCTTGCTGTCCTAGCATTTCGAGGATTGATGCGAGTTTTTCGAGCAGGATCGTGCGTTGCCTTGGGTTGTCAAGGAGTTGTTGATCGAGTTTTGTTGCGACGATTTTGGCTTCGTTGTAGTGTTTTTTTGAGATGAGCAGGGTGAGCAGCGATTGTCTGGCCTGGACATGGTCCGGGATAGTATTGGCGAGCTGCTCTGTAGATTCTAGCAGGTCTGCGAGGATTGGGAGGATTTGGTCGTACTTGTCCGAGCCTAGCTTGAGTGCTTTGACGAGGTATTCGACTGCTTTTTCTTTATGTGGTGTCGGATCAAGGTCATTTGCCTGCGCGTTAAGCCATGCCCTGTATGTTGCGGTGCCTGCGTGGAAATTGGTTCTGTGGATAGTCGGTTGGCAGAAGACTGCCCATTCGTAGAGTTTTTGGATTTGCTCTTGTGGCACTTCGATTTCCAAGTTGTTTGCGGCTTGTTCCCAGATTGCGGCGCATTGTAGTGCGACGTCGCCGTCAGTCGGTTCTCGGAGGCATGAATGCGCGATATCGCTGCATGCCTCTTTCCAGAAGATCGGGTTGTATGAAGCGGCTTCAGCTTTGACGAGTGCGCTATTCCAAAGGTGGAGATGGTTTTTTGGCGGGGCGATTTTCTCGAGGAGTTGGAGTCGCTTTTCGTTGTCGAATTGGATAGGTCTTCCAGGTGCCTTTTCCTTTTTCATGTCTCGCCTGAGCAATGTATAGATCCATCCGTCATGTAGTTTTATGGTTAGGAAAGGGAGCGCTCCTACCATGAGAAGGATTGCGATTGCGAGGGAAGGTGCCCTGGCAAGTCGAGGATGGGCAGGTTGGGGCGAAGGGGATTTAGGCGCCTTGGAATCTTGGCTTGGCTTTCGGTCGCAGATGACTGCGGCGGCCAGGAGTGCGGCGAATGTGGTTGTGTTTGCCCATGCAAGGAGGTTGAATTCGACGCATTCGTGGATAGTGACTCCAAGGATTGCCATGTGTGCCGCGACTCCTCCCCACCGGATTGTCCTGGAAGGATTTCTGAGGGCGTTCCTGAGTCCCTTGATCCATAGGAATGCGACGGTGACAAAGAGCAGGACACTGAGCGGGATGCCGATTTCGGCGATGAGTTCAAGAAGGTCGTTATGCGCGTGTGCGATTCGATGGCTAGTGATGTTTCCGCTTTCGGCCTGCTGGATGGCACTGCCATAGGCGCCGAGTCCGACTCCGGAGAGCCAGTTTTGCTTGATGAGTTTTGCTGTGTCGCGCCAGACTTGCCATCTACCGTCCATTGTCAGGCTTCCCGCCAGGAGTTGCTCGTATCGTTCTGAAAGTCGTTCCAGTGCGAATGGCAGTCCAATCAGGAGCGCTACGGCGATGACTGAAGCCAGCGCTATGATCTTCTGGTGTCGTGTCCCGGGTTCTTTTCTGTTCGAGACGATCCAGACTGCGGCGAAAGCAAGGAGTGCGACGGATGTTCCGAGGAAAGCACCTCTTGACAGGCTGAGAACCTGCGCCGTCAGAAGGAGGAAGACGCAAATAGCTAGTGGAATCGTCAGGTGGCTCCAAGATTTTGCGTGCTTGAATTTGCCAGCTTGCTGGAATGACAATGCTGCTATGAGTCCAGTTGCGGCGAGCGTGCCCATCATCATCAGGAAGGCGAAGTGGTTTCTGTTCAGGAACGTTCCCTTGAATTCGCCTCCGTGGGTGATGGATGCATTTGATGTTGCAAAAGCATTGATGTAGGCTACGAGCGCGTTTCCGGTTGCGGCAAGTACGATTGCCAGGAGGATTAGGCGCACGTGATGGGGGCGCTTTCCCTTGCTGATGAGGAGCCCAAATAGCATGATGCAGGTGATGAGCAGCGTGCATCGCCGCATGGTTTGGTCGGGTGCCAGCGTCGGTCTTGTTATGACCTTGCCGATGTTAAGGTTTTGAGCTTCCCGCCAGATGTTGTACACGTATGGCGAGATTGCCTGAGTGAAGGCTTCGCCCGGGATGAGCTGGATTGCGCCAGCCACCAAGGGGATGATGAAGAATAATGCCCAGGGGTCGAAGCTGAGGCGCGACAACCTGCCGCCTTTCCACCAAGCTGACATTGCCCAGGATGCGTAGGAAATGGTCAGGCAGATTCCCGCGAAGGGAAGCCACCAGGTTTCGCCACCGTTATAGATCAACGGCAGAAAGGCGACGATCATCAGCGCCATAATGAACGGGAGCTGATCGATCTTGTCAATAGCAGAGGAAAACACACGCTTGGCACGCGAAAAAAGCGTGCGTCGATGCTTGCGGTGCTTCGAGCGGGAGCTGCGAGGGCTTGACTGTTTTGTCTGGATAGAGTCCATAATAACTCAAAATATACACCACAAAAAATACTCTGTCCTTAAAAAGACTGGTTGGGTACGTTTTTTTTAATTGTTTTTTCCGACGTCGTCGTTTCCCAATTGATTTTGTAAAATATAAAATTGGCTCTTTTCCTTGCTTTCTGGGCAATTTAATTTAACTTGTAAAACCGCATCTTTATCGTAAGAGCGAATTAAGGAGCATAGATATGAAGCGTGTGATAGTTACCGGCGGCGCTGGATTCATCGGCTCGGCGTTGATCCGCTATTTGATAGGCGGTCAATTGGCAGAGGTTTTGAATTTGGACAAGTTGACTTATGCGGGGAATTTGGCGAGTTTGCGTGATGTTTCGGGTTCTCCGAACTATCATTTTGAGAAGCTTGACATTTGCGACGAGCTTGGCGTCCGGCGTGTTTTCCAGGAGTTCCGCCCCGATTGCATCATGCATTTGGCTGCGGAGAGCCATGTTGACCGTTCCATCGACGATCCGTTGTGCTTCGTTCGAACCAACGTGATGGGAACTGCGAATTTACTTCAGGCGTCCTTGGAGTATTGGCGTGGCTTGGATGACACTAAAAAGCGTGATTTTCGTTTTCAGCACATTTCGACGGACGAGGTGTACGGGAGCCTGGGTAGCGAAGGGTATTTTTTGGAGACGACTCCTTACGATCCGAAGTCGCCGTATTCTGCCAGCAAGGCTTCCAGCGACCATTTGGTCCGTGCATGGTGCCATACCTTCGGGATGCCGGTTCTGATCAGCAATTGCTCGAACAACTACGGTCCATATCATTTCCCTGAAAAACTGATTCCTCTGGTGATACTGAATGCCCTTGACGGAAAGCCATTGCCAATCTACGGGAAGGGCGACAATGTGCGCGATTGGCTATACGTGGAGGATCATGCGAAGGCGCTTTGGTTGATCAATGAGGTGGGCGTGGTCGGGGAAACCTACAACATAGGTGGCAACAACGAGCGGACGAATCTCCAGGTCGTGGAAGCCATTTGCGACTTGCTGGACAAATTGCGCTCGCGAACAGGCGGTGGAAGCTATCGTGAACAAATAGTCTTTGTGACCGATCGCCCCGGGCACGATCACAGATATGCGATTGATTCGACGAAAATGCGCGAGAACCTTGGCTGGAAAGCCGAGGAGAATTTTGACAGTGGCTTGCGCAAGACGGTAGAGTGGTACCTGGGCAATTCCTGGTGGTGGGAGCCGATACGGTCGGGCAAGTACGCCGGCGAACGCTTGGGTTCGTTGAAGGGAACTAAATAGGATAAGGAGTAACGACTGGATGAAAGGCATCGTATTGGCAGGAGGCGCGGGGACGCGTTTGCACCCGATTACCCGTGGCGTGTCGAAGCAGTTGCTGGCAGTCTATGACAAGCCGATGATCTACTACCCCCTGAGCGTGCTGATGCTGGCGGGGATTCGCGAGATCCTGGTGATCACGACTCCCGAAGACCAGCCGAGTTTTCAGCGCCTGCTGGGTGACGGGAGCGGTTTTGGCGTTGACTTGTCCTATGCCGTGCAGCCTTCGCCGGACGGATTGGCGCAGGCGTTTATCATTGGCGAGGATTTTATCGGTCGCGATTCCGTTGCCTTGGTTCTGGGCGACAACATCTTCTATGGGGCAAAGCTGGGTGAACTGGTAAGGAAAGCGGCGGAAAAACAGAGCGGGGCGACGGTGTTCGGGTACTACGTCAGCGATCCAGAGCGGTTCGGCGTGGTCGAATTCGACAAGAATTTCCGCGCCTTGTCCATCGAGGAGAAGCCGAAGCAGCCGAAATCCCACTATGCCGTAACGGGATTGTACTTTTATGACAACGATGTGGTCGGGATTGCGAAGGGGGTGAAGCCGTCTGCCCGCGGCGAGCTGGAGATAACGTCGGTGAACACTGCTTATTTGGAGCGTGGGGATTTGGATGTTGTTCGTCTTGGTCGCGGATATGCGTGGCTTGATACCGGGACACACGAGGCGATGCTGGACGCGGCGAATTTCATCCGCACGATCGAGACTCGTCAGGGTTTGCAAGTGGCGTGCCTGCAGGAGATCGCGTACCAAAATGGGTGGATGACCGGGGATCAGGTACTGGCAAGCGTGGCGGACATGATGAAGACCGAGTACGGGAAGTATTTGGTTCGGATGTTGGAGCAGGCGTAACGAGCGTATGTCAGTAGATCATCTCATCAAGCTGCTGCCTTTTGTTCTGGTGCCGTTGGCGACATGCGTCGTATCATGGTTATTGACAAAGGCATTGATTCGTGTCTTGCCATCATTTGGGATGCTGGATATTCCCTTGGACAATCGTCGTATCCACACTAAGCCTGTTCCCCGAGGCGGTGGTTTGGCGATAGCGCTATCGTTCATTGGTTGCCAGGTGATTTATGCATTGTTGTGCAAGCAGTTAAAGTTGACTCCTCATCTGTCCTTTAGCCAAATGCGCCAATTGCTTCCGCTTTTGTTGTTGTTGCCATTGGGATTGGTTGACGACAGGAGCGGCGTGCTTGCCCGATGGAAGTTTTTGATTCAGGCGTTGTCTGCGTGTTGGGCGTGGTATTTGGGAGTACGTCTTGATAACGTGTTTGCGTTCACGTTGTCGACATGGTTGAGTTTCATGCTGACGATCATATGGATTACCGCGATGATCAATGCGTTCAACATGATTGACGGGGTTGACGGATTGGCAAGCGGCATCGGTATGATTTCGTCTTTGAGCCTTGCGTTCATCAATTTGACGTCACATCGTGACGCAGCGATGCTGGGCTTGTTGTGCCTGGCCGGTTCGTGCCTTGGTTTTCTGCGGTTCAATTGGCATCCTGCAAAGATCTTCATGGGCGACACGGGTAGCATGTTCATCGGTTATATGATTGGCATGTATAGTTTGACCACATGCACGAAGTTGGCGACGGTGTCCTCGATCGTGATTCCACTTCTAGTATGCGGGGTTCCGTTCGTGGATATAATCCTTGCGGTGTGGCGTCGTCTGACCCGGCGTGTCTCGGAGGCGGATGGTGAGNNAGCCATCTTCACCACCGTTTGTTGCGTTATTTCGATAACAACCAGCCGAAGACGGTCGTGTCGATCTATGTTCTCGGCGCATTGTTGGGCATTGCTGCGGTTGTGTGCACATTTATTCCGCAGCGTTTGACATGGCTTGTCTTTGTTATTGCGTTGACCACGTTGAGCCTGATGCTGCATCGTCTCGCCGTAATCGAGATCTGGAATTCAACGGAGTTGCTGTACAAGAATTTTCAGGCGCCATCGGTGGGATTGATGCTTAACATACTGTTTCCGATATGGGATTTGCTTGCAGTTTTGTTTGGTTTTTGGCTAGTAGTTGGCTTGAAGTCGCGTCCTCCGATGGAGATAGCGTTTTGGGTGGCTCCTGTGCTGCTGATGCTTTTGCTGTCGAGGAACTATCATGTGTTTTGGAATTTTCCGTCATCCGAGGAATACTTCCGTCTTGTATATACGTTGGCTTGGGGGTTTGCTGCGTCGGCGCTATTGGCGTCGAGTACAAATGTGACTGAGTTGCCTTTGAAGAGCTATTTTGTAGCGTACTGCGTATCTGCGGTCGGTGTACTGGGCAGCCGTTTGCTGTTGCATTATTTGCGTGTGAAGTTGATCCGTTACCGCGACCGTGCTCGTTTGTCTGACGCCCGTCCTTGTCGAGTGGTGCTATGTGGGATTGGATTGCTTGGTCGTCTGTACATGAATTCGTTGCATTCTGACATCAGCCAGGCGGATCGTGAGGATGTGCTTGGATTTGTTGACAAGAACCGGAACTATCGACATGGGTATTGCTATGGCTTGAAGGTCCTGGGAGGACTGTGTGACCTGGAAGCACTCCACGAGTCGGTGGGGTTCGAAAAAATCGTGGTGACCGACGAGCAGTTGTCCAAGGAAGATCAGCAACTGCTGGTCGACTTCGGAAAGTCGCACAATGTGGTAGTGACACGATACTTCAGCAAGGAAATCCCGTTTGGGGAATAGCTTTTCTTTTTGCCGGCAAGAGCAACGCAAACTGCGCCTGTTCTTTGTGAAAAATGTTCTTTCATGGACTGGGGTTTTTGGGGGGAAAGCGCTTGGGCAGGTAGATTCTAGATTTTGATGTCCTAAAAAAACTTGAAAACACGATTTTTTTTGTTGATTATTTGTTTCTTGCCTGTATATTTAATTAATTGCAACTATATTTAACAGGTGAAATTGTCTGAAAATTATTTATAAGCATAAGTTTTGGAGGGTAATATGAAGATTAAGTTTTCGTTGGTTTTCGGCGTTATTTTGTTTGCTGGAGCGATGTTGTTCGGCGCGATTGACTTTGATGAGTTCAGCGGATATTCGAGCCTTGCGATGCAAAATTACCTGCAACGGCAAGCAACTCAGGCTGAATGGGTTCTGTTCCTGAACTCGCTGGATGGCGAGACGGCTGCGACGAAGGCAAAGGTCGCCATGGCGGCTCAGAATGCGCTGAACAAGATGACACGTGCGCAGGCAGCCGCAATGGCTGCGGTTCTGGGAGCGCAGGTGAATACGGTCACCGTGTCGAAAAACAGCTCTGGCAAGTACGTTGTTGCGCTTGTCGTGGAGCAGGTTACCCCCGGTGAAGGTTCAACTGAGATGCCGACTATTTCGGTGAATCCCGTTGCCAACTGATGGTATTTGCTTATTACTTGACATGAACAACTGGTTTCCAAGCTCGCGTTGAGTCTTGGAAATCAGCTTTGTTTTTTTGTGGGATTTAGACGATGGGTGCTTTGAGGGTCTGGAGAAAGATTGATGGAACTGAAACGGATTCGCTTGTTGGTCGCAGGCTTTGTTCTTGCAGGTCTCCAGGGTTTTAGCCAATCTACATTGATGGATTATTTGGAAACGGCGTCCTCCGTTGTTCCGAACAAGATGGATGTGTCGCTGAATGTGGAAGGACGCTACGAAAGCAATACTCACAACAGGGGGCGCGCACGGGGCAGTAGTTCATGTGTCCTGGAGGGCGGGCTGAACCTGGATGTCTATCGCAATATCAATGAGACCAAATACGGAATCAGTGGCGATATTGGTTATGAATACTATACTTCAGACAGCGATTTGAGTGATTTCGACTGGAATTTGTCACCTTTTGTCCTCGGTGCCATTGACTTGCTTGGCAACGATCGCCTGATGTTGCGGATATCCTCGCGGGCATATGAGGAAAAGTATGACTCGGTGGATACGACTCGGGTTCGTCGCTATGACAACAATCTGGGCTTGACCTATGATATGGTTCGCCACGAACGCTGGGGAGTTGCGCTTACTGCGGATTACGGAAATATCTACTATTCCGGCAGCGACTACAGCGACCGTAGCCACCAGACCTTCCGGTTCGGTCTGGCGCCGTACTACAAGTTGAGCGAAAAGACCAGGACGGGAATTCGGACGACCTACAAGATGACCAAGTATAGGGGCGACGAGTTCAATGACGACTCGAAATCCTTGACGTTCACGGCATTTGCGGATTATCGGATGTCCGAGAAGATTTCGGCTCATGTCGATGGCGGTTTCCAGCGGACACGTTACGAGGGTAATGCCGAGGGCACTGAGGGCGACGATGAGTTTTCGTCTGTTGCCAGTGCCAGCGTCAGCTACAGCCCCGTCAGCAATATTACGTTTACAGCAAGGAGCGCGTACGAGTGGGAGGATTCGACCTCGGCAAGCGGTGGTCGTAGTTCCTGGGATAACAGCCTGGGGATGTCCTGGAAAATGACCCAGAAGCTGACTTTGAGCCAATCGGTTGGAGTCGAGGACATCAACGAAAAGAACAATGATGCGGATTCGAAGGAGTACTCGTACGACTTGCGTGCGTCGTATCAGTTGTTGCCGCGAATGTCGGTTTATAGTGGTTATGAGTATTCTCGAACGACATTCAAGAACGGTGATTACCGTGAGTACGACTGCCACGAAATCTATCTTGGTGCCAGCTATGCGTTTTAACGGTTTTTCATGATTTGATTTTGGTGAAGGGGAATTTGCGATGTTGAAGGTTTTGTTGTTGGTAGTGTCGTTGTTATGTTTGCTGTCAACTGGCGGTGAGCTGGCTGGCGACAATTGGAAGGCGAGTTCCTTGCAGGCGGGCGATGTGTTGTCGATCAGCGTCTTTCGCGTAGAGGAGTTTAGCAGGACTGTACGCATTGAGGAGAACGGTGTATTTTCGTATCCGTTGTGTGGTGAGATTAAGGCGGCTGGGAAGACGGCGCGGGAGATCGGGAAGGAACTGGAGGCGCGTTTGTCAAAGCAAGTTGCTGATCCACATGTCGATGTTTTTGTGACGACTTGGGGACCTCGGCGCGTGTACATTTTGGGCGAGGTCAAGAGCAGTCAATCCATGGAATTGCCCACATATGGTCGGATGACCGCGTTGCAGGCGATTTCGGCTGCTGGTGGTTTTACGGAATCTGCGGATTTAAATAATGTTGCTGTATTGCGTCGCGATCCGGAGAATGCGAAGGTCGTCGTGCGTCATTCGATTGACGTATCTGCATTGGCTTCCCGGAAGAGCGGCGGTGACGATTTTCTGCTGTGTCCCGAGGATACGTTGATTATTCCGAAGGCGCCACCGGTTTTTGTGACAGGTTCCGTGGGCAATCCCTTGACCGCGTACATTGACAGCCAGCGTCCTCCATTATGTTCGGAGTTGGTGATTCGTGCAGGTGGGATGAAAGAGGGGGCGGATCCTGGCAAGATCGTGATCATCAGGACTGAGGATGGCGGCAAGCAACTCACCATACCTGCATCGCTTAAGATATTGTCAGCCGGCAAGTTTGAGAATGACGTTCGGGTGCTTCCTGGCGACTATGTCTTTGTCGGCGCCGCCGAACATATTTATGTTTTGGGTCAGGTTCAGAAGCCTGGTCCCTTGGTTTTGGCGCCGGACAAGGTTGTGACGGCTTCTCAGGCGATCGCACTGTCGGGTGGATTTACTCCGGTTGCGAAGGAGAGCGACATTACGCTGATTCGCGATCGGGAGATTCGTAGCATCAACCTGAGAAAGCTCTATCATTCCATAGAGAACATGGAACGTGACATTGAACTGAAGAATGGTGACATTCTGTTTGTTCGCGAATCCATGTGGTGATTGGCTTGAAGTCTGGAAAGAGGATCCGTTTTAGATAAAGAATCATTAAGCGATGTCAGAGCAGAATCAATTAAACACCCCTCAAATGCCGATGCGTATGAAGAGTGAGGACAATATTCTCCAGATGCTTTTGGGGTATTACCACACGTTCGTCCGCCCATACTTGTGGCTTTATCCCACGGCGTTGATCTTATTTTTGGCTGGTGGTGTAATTTACCTAAAGACGGCGGTGCCGTTATACAGTTCAACGGCTCAGATGGTGATTTCCAGCAGCGAGATGCGTGCGTTGAATGTCCGTGGCATGTCCGATCCCGAGTATGGTCGCGGTGCCGAGACGTTTTTGCGGACTCAGATTGAGGTTTTGCAATCTGACGAGATTCTATCCCGTGTTTACGAGCGATTGGGCGAGGAGGCCCGCGGGTGTTCCCATCCGAGGATCAGTCGGATTCAGGGAACTCATTTGGTAAACATTTCGGTGACGTCCCATAAGCCAGAGGCGGCGGCGAAGTTCGCGAATACGGTTGCCGAGGTGTATATCGATTACATGTACAAGCGCAAGGTCATTTTGTCAAACACGGGGATTGACTTGCTGCGTGATCAGCTGAAGGAGGTTCAGACCAATCGCATGAAGGCGATGAGCGACTTGCTGAAGTTCAAGGAAGAGCATGGGGTCTATGATTTGCGTTTGAGCTACGATTCTTTGGTTTCCCAGCGCAACGTCCTTGAGGCGAAGCTGTTTGACGCTGAGATGGACATGGATGAACTGGAGATGACGTTGCAGGAGATCAAGGCGAATCGCAAGAATGCCGTTATCATGCTTCCCTATTTGGTGCCAGGAGGCGAGAGCGGGAATTTGTCGTCGCTTCAGACAATGTTGTTGACTCACAAGATGCGTTTGCCTGAATTATTGACTCAGTACAGTGCAGGTCATCAGGCTGTAAAGGTTCATCATACTGTGACCGAGTTGATTGAGAGCGCGTCTGAATCCGAGGTTGAGATCAGCATGAACGGGCTGGAGTTGAAGCGTCAACGTGCCCAGAAGCTGAAGGAACGCCTGCGTAAGCAGATCAACGAGATTGAGGCGAAACTGATTGAGTTGGACAAGCTTGGTGGCGACTATCGAATGCGCGAGACTGCCTGCACGAAGTTGGACGAGACCATAACGATGATTACGTCACGTATCAATGAACTTCAAATTGCGGATGCGACGACCATTGGCAACTACTCGATCAGCAAAGTCAATGATGCGAAGCGCGCTGGTTCTCCGTTTTTCCCGCAGCCGAAGAAGGTGCTGGCAATGGCAGGCATCGGTGGCTTGGCTTTTGCGGCATTGATTTCGTTCATATTGGTTTCGATCAACAACAAGGTGGTTGATATTTCGCAGGTGACTCAGGTTTTCGGGGAATCTGTTTCGGTCTTTGGTTCGTTGCCCTTGTTTACCCAGGGCGAGCAGGAATTGCTTCGTAGCAAAGGCGAGGAACAGGTTGACGAAGTATTTCGAGATTTACGTACCAGTCTGAATTTGTCTATGATAACGCGTAACAGCAAGTTAGTTGCTGTGACCAGCGCCTTGCCGCACGAGGGGAAGACCTTTGTGACCTGCAACCTGGCTCGGAGCTTTGCCCGGGACAACAAGCGAACCTTGCTGATGGAATTGGATTTGAGAAAGGCACGTATTCATAAGTTGCTGAAGGATTTTTTGCCCGAGAATGCGATGCAGCGCGGGATCAGCAATGTGCTGGTTGGTGATTGTGAGCTTGAAGACGTGGTCTACCATATTGACGAAATGAATCTGGACGTGGCGTTGGCAGGACCGATTCCGCCGAATCCCAACGAACTGCTGGGGTCACCGTCCTTCATGAAATTGTTGTCCATTGCGCAATCCCGTTATGACATGACGTTTATTGACACGGCTCCCGTGATGGCTGTTTCTGATACGTTGCTAATCGCTTCGGCGAACGTATCGATGTTGCTTGTCAGCCGCCTGTGCTACTTGCCGAAGCCAGTATTGCTTCACTTGCGCAACAAGTTGGCTCAGGTTCAGATCAAGTTGGCTGGCATCATTGCGAACAATGTGGACGTTCCCAAGTCATCATACGCAAAATACGGTTCACGCTACTCGTACGGGTATGGGTACGGCTATGGGTACGGATACGGCTACGGCTACCGGTATGGAAAGCGTTCGAGCAAGTCCGCTACGCCGATGTCAAAGTCGCTTGAAACGAAAGAGGATCAGATTGCGGACGATAGCCAGAAGTCCTGATCTTCCAAAAACATGAAAGGCAAGTCGCGATAAGTTAGGCCGACCGGTCAGATGATAGATTTTCACATACACCTATTGCCAGGTATAGACGATGGCTCTCGTGATTGGAGCGAGACGCTGTTGCTTGCCCGACAGAGTTGCAATGATGATGTTACCCATGTGGTCGTGACTCCCCATTGTGTGCATGAGGATCTGCCGTTGAAGTTGCAGGAGCGTGACTCGAAGATGGATGAGTTGCGGAATCGTCTGTCCGATGCGGGTCTATCCTTGGAATTGATACCCGGTTTGGAATATTATGCTGATGGTCATTCGTCCAGCGTAGCCATTGAGCATCCTGGCAGTCGCTGTGGGCTTCCATCTCATGGCGAGCATAATCCGATGTTGATAGAGTTGCCGTTTGGCGTTGATTTGTCCTTTGCCTCCAATGTTTTGTTCAACACTCAATTGGCTGGCGTTCCGGTTGTTTTGGCACATCCCGAGCGGTATGCCGGCTTTGTGAAGCGTATTAATTTTTTTAAGGAATTGCTTGATAAAGGGATGTACTTGCAGTTCAACTCTCGGAGTTTCAAGTCTGGATTGTTCAATTGGGCGATACCGAGGGTGATGCTGAAGTTGATTGACTATTGCGGCAACCAGGTATTGGTTGGGTCTGACGCCCACGACTCGCAGTTTCGTCCTGCTGGTTTGCGTCATGCCCGTGAGAAGATTACGAGTGCGTTTGGAGTTCGTGGTTGGGAAGAGATATCGCAATCGACACCGCGTCGATTGCTTGGTTTGCAATGAAGACAGGAAAGCGAGGATAAGATATGAAAGCAGCGGTTATGGCTCAGCAATTTGACATTGAGGGCTGGCTTGTAACGGTGGAGCCGTTGGGCTGTGGCAATGTCAACGATACGTATTTGGCGATTTTCCGTACTGTATTTTCGGAGGTGAAAGTCGTCTTGCAGAAGATCAACAAGCGTGTATTCACCGAGCCTGTTCTTTTGATGCAGAACATGCATTTGGTGACTCAGCACGCTCACAAGAAGCTGATTGCCGAACGCGAAAGGGTGGAGCGGATTTGGCAATTGCCGAAGATCATTCCCACGAAGGAAGGCTTGGATTATGCGATAGATGACGATGGCGAGTACTGGCGTGCCATTACGCGCATAGCATCGGCTCATGCCTACGAGGAAGTACAGAGCGTTGATCACGCCCGTGAAATCGGGTCGGTGTTGGGGAATTTCCATCATTTGCTAAGCGATTTGTCTTGCGATTTGCTTTACGATGCATTGCCCGGCTTCCATATTACGCCAAGTTATTTTCCAAAGTTGGATGCCGCCTTGGCGACTCCTGCGGGGCAGGCAAGGCTGAATTCGTCGCAGGCGGCAAAGGCCGTGTTGAGCTTCATCGAGCAGCGCCGGGAATGGTCTTCTATTTTGGAAGATGCGAAAGCACGTGGCGAATTGAGCTTGCAACCCATCCACGGTGACCCAAAAACCGCGAATGTCATGATTGACGACATTACCTCGAAGGGGACTGCGATCATCGACCTGGATACCGTCAAGCCTGGGTTGCTCCACTATGATATTGGAGATTGCCTTAGGTCATGTTGCAATCCCGCCGGAGAAGAATGCAAGGACTTCACGAAAATCCTCTTTGACCTGGATCTCTGCGAGGCACTGCTGAAAGGTTACAAGGAACACTCGCAAAATGCATTGACAGATGCCGACAAGGAATACCTGTTTGACTCCATTCGGCTCATTACCTACGAACTTGCGCTGCGATTCTTTGCCGATTACCTGGCGGGCGACGTCTATTTCAAGATCAGGCATGATGGACAAAATCTGCACCGTGCGCGTGTTCAAATGCAGCTGTGCCGCTCCATCGAGGCGCGCGAATCCCAAATCCGAAGGATTCTGACGAAGATAAAACTGTAGGTCGGATGCCGCTGCGGCGTCGGGCTATGGCTGGAAGTATTTTTCTGCGAATCGGATGACTTCCTGCGTGAAAAGATCCCTTGCCTGCGGGTCTTCTGAGAGGATGTGTCCCGAATTTGGAAAATCGATTGTGGCGTGCGTGACGTTGTTGTCCTTGAGTGCCTGTACGAGCTTGTATTTATTGGGTTGCCTGACCAGGCGATCCTTGCCACCATAGGCAAGGATCGTGGGAGGCGATTCAGGCGTGACAAACGAGACAGGAGACGCGTTGCGAATGTATTCTTCTGCCCGTCCCGAAAGGATGTCTTCCTCCGAGAGTAGCTTGCGGTTGAAACAACTGACCAAGCCGGCGACCAAATCAGCCTTGTTGTCCCAGGTGTCGGGATGAAAATCGGTTGGTCCGACTTTTTGGAAGACGAATCGAATGGGCAAGGGTGATGTCTTTTGGCACTTGTAGGCATAGAGCAGAGCCAGGTGACCGCCTGCCGAGTAGCCGGCCAAGGCGGTCTGGGTAACCTGGCAACCTAGCTTTTCCATATGTCTTTTAATGTGTTCGAGACAGTTTTCGATGTCCTTGAGGACTCGGTCCAGGCTGTACTCGGCCTTGTTTTTTTCTGAGAAGAGAGTGTATTTGAGAGTAGCGGTGACATATCCCTGCTTTGCGTATCTCTTGCAGGCAAAAGCGAGGTCGGTTTTGTTGCCTGAATTCCAGGCACCGCCGTGGATAAAGAGGATAAGTGCTTCAGGGGACTTGAGCTTGCTTCGTGTTGGCACGTAGAGATCGTAGTCGAGCTGGTTGGTCTTGTCGTAGACGACATTGGTATGAACGACCCCGTCTTGCGGTGTCCATTCTTCGATGAATCCAGCTCGCTCAAAGGTTTTTTTGAGCTTGGTCGCCAGGCAACCCGAGGAGGTTGCCAGGAGGATGAGAACCAGCGCCCAAAACCATTTCGATTTCAACAATCGCTTCATCAGCCCTCGTTTTCGCTGTAGCGTTCCATATCCTGCTTCTTGATTTCGGCTCTCATGATCTTCCCCGAGATGGTCTTGGGAAGTGATGTGACGAATTCGATTGCCCTGGGATACTTGTAGGGAGCGGTGTTGTTCTTGACGAATTGCTGGATTTCGACCTTGAGTTCGTCGGAAGGGGTATTGTTCTTTGTCAGGACGATCGTTGCCTTGACGATCTGCCCTCTGACCGGGTCGGGGACTCCTGTGACTGCGCATTCGAATACGGCGGGATGCTTCATCAGTACGGATTCGACTTCGCCTGGTCCGATTCTGTATCCCGAGGACTTGATGACGTCGTCGGCGCGTCCCACATACCATAGGTATCCGTCCGCATCCTGCCAAACGATGTCTCCTGTGTGATAGTATCCATCGTGCCAGACGGATTGTGTTTTATCCTCGTCGAGGTAGTATCCGCCAAAGATTCCTGGCGGGAGCCTGTCTCCATCTGTTTTGATGCAGAGTTCTCCTTCTTCTCCGACTTCGACTTTGTTGCCTTCGTTGTCAAGCAATTCGATGGTGTATCCTGGCGAGGGCTTGCCCATTGAGCCTGGTTTTGGTTCGAGCCATGGCCAGGTTGCCGTGGTGACGACGAGCTCTGTTTGCCCGAATGCCTCATACAGCTTGAAGCCGGTTTTTTCCAGGAAAGTCTGATATACGATTGGGTTGATGGCTTCGCCTGCTGTGACCCAATACTGGATGGATGAGAGGTCGTACTTATCGAGATTCTCCTTGATCAGGTATCTGTAAATGGTCGGTGGTGCGCAGAATGTGGTGACCTTGTACTTGGCGATTTTCTCCATCATCTTTGCCGCGCTGAAAAGGTCGTGGTCATAGACGAAAACGGCTGAGCCTCCGATCCATTGTCCGTAGAGCTTCCCCCAGACTGCCTTTGCCCAGCCGGTTTCCGCGACGGTATAGTGCAAGCCTCCATCCTGTACGTTTTGCCAGTAGCATGCGGTTATGATGTGAGCCAGCGGGTAGGTGAAGTTGTGCTGGACCATTTTAGGGAAGCCGCTGGTGCCCGATGTGAAGTAGAGGAGCATGATGTCGTCGTTTTTGGGCCATTGGTCCTTTGGCGGGGTCGCGAAAACATCGGATTGCGCATCGATTCCCTTTTGGTAATCGATCCATCCTTCCTTTGTGCCATTGACCACGATTTTGAGTTTAAGGATGTCGCCGGCTTCCGATTGTGCGAGATCGCATTGATGCAGCAGGTCGCTGTGATCGACGCAGATGCATGCTTTGATTGAAGCGAGTTTGATTCTGTAGACGATGTCCTTGGCCATCAGCATGTTCGTTGCCGGAACAGCTACTGCGCCGATTTTATGTAGCGCGAGGATGCAGTTCCAGAATTCGTGTCTTGACCTTAGTATGAGAAGGACGTGATCTCCCTTTTGGATGCCAAGTTGTTTCAGGAAGTTTGCTGTTTTGTTGACTCGCGACTGGAGTGTTTTAAAGGAGATGAAGTCTTCTCCGCCGCGGTCGTCACACCAGACGAGCGCGAGCTTGTCCGGTTCATTGTCGGCATAGTAATCCAGGACATCGTAGGCGAAATTGAAGTGCTTAGGCACATTGATAACGAGATTTTCGTAGAAATCTTCGTAGGAGCTGAATTCTGTTTTGGAACAATATTTATTCAGGATGGACATATTTTTATTCCGTTTTTATGGTGTGTGTGATTTACAGGATAATCGCCAGGAATTTAGCTGGCTTGTCGCCGATTGCTGCCATGCCGTGTGGGTTTGCGGAATCATAGTAGATCATATCGCCGGGATTGAGGATGATTTCATTTCCTCTGATGACGACCTTGAGTGTTCCTTCCAGGATGTAATCCATTTCCTGTCCAGGGTGTGAGTTTAGCGATACCTGGGCGTCTTCTCCCTTTGGCGGGACGGTGACAATAAAAGGCTCGGCTTTCTTGCTGGCGAAATTCGAGGCGAGCGCCTGATACTTGTATTGTTTGCGCCTGTCAACTGCGACTCCTTGACCCGCACGAGTCACCGTGAACACATCCATTCGAGGAGCGTTACCTGTCAACAACAGGGAAAGGTCGACGTCAAATATCTGCGAAATTTCAAACAATTTGCTTGCTGAAATGTCTTCGTTTCCCGCTTCGTAGGAACGAATATAGTCTTCGCTGACGTTGAGTCGTTTTGCCAATTCGGCAACGCTCATGTCCGACAGCTCGCGCAACTCCTTGATGCGTACGGCAATTTCCTTGACTTTTTCTTGCATTCTTACCTCTCCAATGGTTGGGGATTAGGTTGAAAAAACAACGGCAGGTGAAGGATTGTTTTCACGCTGCCGTTGATTAATGATTGAATGAAACGAGTGAACTGTTCCGTGATGGGATTGTCAGGTCACCGTAATTTCAAGGCGACAGCATAAGGAACCTTGCTCCTGTTTCCAAGAGCAAGGCTTCTAATGGAGATGGCCTGAAAGTATGGATTGAACATAATGTTAATAAGATAATGTTTGATTAATGGAAATCAAGTGCATAGTCCGAGCAAAATCCTAGTCTTGCTTGACTCTGAAGGTTTGTTTTTTCCCGTTGTCCTGCTTGACGATGAATGCGAATCCAAAGGTCTTGTCCATTGGGTTGTATATGACCTGGTAACCGTCGTAAGGATGATGATTGGTGATGTATTCGACGAAGTTTCCATTGGCGTCCTTGACTTCGAGCGTAGGCTTGTTTCGGTTTTTGAATCCATCGATTCGGATTGCGATGTTGTTTTCGCCTCCAGCGATCGTGAATTGCGCCCTGTCGTTCGTTGTTTCGAGCCTTGGCAGGAACGTATCTGGGACGATTTGCGCGTCAACGAGTTCTGATAGCACGACGGGATTGAGGAGTGTGTCTTCTCTGACGTTTCTTGCGCTTTGGTCGTTGGCTACATCGTAATCTCCGAATGGGAGCAGGATGAGGTTATAGGAAAGGATGTCACCCTTGTTGAGTGCAAGCTTGTCCAGATCCAGTGTTAGTCTGGCGTAAGGTTTCGATTCCCTGTTGTCGTACCAGAGCAATGGTTGAAGGTGGGTTGTCTTTCCGTTTTGTGTCAGTGTTATGTCTTTGACCAGGAGTGCGAAGTTGCAGACTGTTTTTGATTGCAATGCGTGGAAGATCGTGAAGTATGGGGCTTTGTTTCCCAGCTTGATATGGTGGAGTTTCTTTTCGAACTTCTCGTCGCTGGTATCGATCAATGCAGGTTTGTTATTTTGATCGAGGTATCCGAGGTAGTTGAATTTCGTCCATGCCGTACTAAATCCGAAGAGATTGACTTGGTTTTTGAAGTCATCGAACTGGATTGGTTCATTTGCGAGGATATCGAATTGGTAGTAGGTCCTGTTTTCGTCAGTTTGCGGCATTTCGAGGTGTCTTGTGAAAAGCGAGAGCTTGTTGTCATCGGATTTGTATTCGAAATCCACGTCGGCATAGACTGGTCCTTCCGAATTGACATGTTGCATGACGGTTTCGAACATGATTTTCTTGTTTTCCCCGACCATGTAGTATGGGTAGTAAAGCGATCCGACCGAGTAGTGCTGTGGTTGTCCGGACCAGAGCTTTGCGGACATCGCCCTGAAATCCGGCAGGGTCCAGCCGTCTTTTTTGTGGACGTAGTACGGTGCGATGCAGTTCGTTTCGGTGACGCCGGTGGAAAGGTGGTAGTATGAGATGAAGAACTGGATGGACGAGAGTTGCTTGAGAGGGAATTTGCCCCAGTTCTGGTAGAGGTTGAGTACGGTGAAGGAGCGGGTTTGGTTTTTGGCAAGGGTAATTGGGAACACGGTTTCGCCGTAGCTGTGGTCCTCTGGATAGAAGTAGGGCTCTTCCTTTTCGCCTCGGAAGTTCTTGGAAACCTCGAGCGGGATCGGTACGAGCTTGTCATTCTCATCCAGCAATGCCGCCGCTTCGAGTCCTCCCGATGAGGTTCTTGTCCTGATGTAGAGGCTCCTGTCGGTGTCGTCGCCAGTGATTGTCGCCATGACCTTGAAGTGCCTTTGCGGGATTTGGTAGAATGCCTCGTTGAATCCGGTTCCCGCCAGGCTGAATTCATAGGCGCCGCTGAGGAAATCGTACTTGGCGAACTTCGATCCATCCTCGTCAACGACCTTGATATCCGTCAGTGGCTTTCGTGCGACAGCTGCGGTTTGTATCAGCGAGTTGAAATCGTGTTTTGGGTCGAGGTGGATCCTGTGTCCCAGATTTCGTTCCGCCTGTGGTTCGATGGTCTCGCCGATATTGTCGATTTGCCTGAGGATGTAGTTGTTGTCGTCTTGGGATAGGATGATTTGCCCTGCTTCTTGTGTTGGCGGGAAGATCAATCCCAGCACTCCTGCCTGTGCATCGTCGAATCCGACGAATTCGATCGAGTTCCGGTCTGCATTTTGGAACGAGTCGCGTATTCCATTCTTGTCTTTGACGATGACCTTTTTGATTTTGTTTTTTGGCACGACGAGTTCGACGCCGCAATTTGCGACATCTGCTTCTTTTTTACCTGCGACGAATCGGATGGTTTGGTGGATTTTGTCTGGGTATGCGTGGAAGATTCGGTCGAGCTTGAGCGGGACGACGTGGTTATGTTCCCCCACGAGCTTGATGTCCTTGATTTCGATGGTTTCTCCGACTTGGCTTCCGACGTCAAATCGGATTCCGTGTATATCGCCGGTGAAATCCGGGACTTGGTCGATGGCGATGCGGTGTGTTTTCCATCCTGTGTTGGGGCGAAGTCCGCCGAAGGGTATGATTTGTTTTGGATTGAAGGTTTTGTGAGGTCCGACTGCCAGGTACACATGCATGCCGTGGGCGACTTCGGTTCTCATGGTAACTTCCAGGTGCCTGTACTTGGCGGTTGGCGCCTTCAGCTTGAGCGAGGCGATCCAGGGGTCGTGGGTGTCGAGGACTTGGAATTTCATGATTCCGTCTTCGAACGTTGGTTTTGAGACTTCGTTTGGCGCCCAGGCATCCTCCGTGAAGAATCTTGCGTCAACAGGTGGTGTTTCGTTGATTTCCTCTTGTGTGAAAGGGAAGCTTGGGATTTGGTCCATGATATGGACGTCATAGTAGTAGTAGCCGAGCCTGAAGGCGTTGAATCGCGCATCGGTGCCGGATTTCGAGGTGTAGTAGATTCGTCCGTCCTTGCCGGTGACGAAGGTATCAAAGGACCATTTGCCGCCGAAGTCCTTGTCGCCGATTGCGATATTGATCAGCTTTGGGTTTTCCCCCCTGAGTCCTGCTGTGATTTGTCCCATGCGGTTTTTGATTTGGACGGCGTCTCGGGAGCCGTCCGTGAAGGCGACTTGGACCCCGTTTGCGAGATTATGGGCATGGACGATGGCGTCTTGCCAGGAATTGGCGAAAATCATACTGGTGGTCATAGCAAGCAAGAGAATAGTAAGTTTTTTCATTGGAGTGTCCTATGGGGTGAAAAGTGTATAAATACAAACACTCTAACTTGATTCACGTTTGGATAAATTCAAGGTATTTCATTACATAAGAAGAACGGGTCCTCAACTGAAAGCACAAGGTTTTTTGCGTTGTTTTCTTCCGAAAACACAGAAAAAACAATGCAAGATCAGAGCAAAAAAAAATTGACGATTTCGTACTTAAATGCCATGTGACATGCCCCTTGGGTTCGGCTTTGGGAAAAAACTGCGAACCCTGGGGCTGAAAATCGGAACACTTTTATTGCGATTCCTTGCAAAAGGCCTATGTTTGGGCGATGTTAACACGTTATATGATAACATGAGGTCAACCATAAATCTTGGAGTTGTAAAGAGATGAAGACGATATCGTACAAGAAAGAATGTGAATTGCAGGCATATCGCGAGGTTGATGTTCTTGTTGTTGGCGGCGGTCCCGCTGGTATAAGCGCGGCAGTTTGCGCTGGGCGGCGTGGGGTCAAGGTCTTGCTTTGCGAGCGTGACATGAGCCTGGGGGGGATGGCGACCAATGGCTTGGTGGGACCGTTTATGACCTGCTCGGATCCAAAGGGCGAACGCATGCTCATACGCGGATTTTTCGAGGAACTTGTCAATCGGTTGATTGCCGTCGGCGGGGCGATAGATCCCATGTCCATTGCCAATTGCGACGGATATTCTTCTTGGCATGAGTTCGGGCATCGGAATGTGACTCCGTTCAATTCCGAGGCGTTGAAGTTTGAGGCTGAATCGATGTGCCTTGAATCGGGAGTCGAGCTTTTGTATGGCGTCCAGGGCATGGACGTTATATTAAGCAAATCTGGCGACAGGCTTGACGGTGTTGTGTTTTTGGGCAAGGAAGGGTTGTTGTTCATTGCTGCGAAGGTTGTGATCGATTGCACGGGGGATGGTGACGTTGCCCATTTGGCGGGATGCCCGATGATGAAAGGAGACGAGACGACCGGCGAGATGCAGGCGGGCAGCTTGTTCTTTGTCATTGATGGGGTCAACGAGGCGGCTTTGCAGGCGAGGAAGGATGCGAAAGGCTGGCAGGCGATGCGCTTCACGGATGAGATCAATCAGGCGGTGGAAGCCGGTGAATATCCGATACCACGACGTCGCTTAGGGATGTACAAGAGCAACGACGGGACATGGCGGTGCAATATCACCAGGATTCCGGATGTCGACGGGAGCACCACTGCGGGGCAGAACAAGATCATGCAGGTAGGTCGTGTCCAGATTGCCGCCATACTTAAGTTTTTGCGGAAGTATGTTCGTGGTTGCGAGTCGATTCGTCTGGTATCGAGCGCCACGTTGCCTGGGATACGCGAGACGCGTCGGATTCGCGGTTCATTTGTGATGGAAGAGAGTTCGATTGTAGCGGGCGAGATGTTCCCGGATCGAATTTTGATTTTGAGCAATTCACGTGATGCGCACATAGGTTTGGTTGGAAGGTACATACCTCAGGAAGTTGTGTATTCGCTTCCGTATAGGATGCTGGTTCCCCAAGGCGTGGGGAATTTGCTGGCGGCCGGTCGGAATGTGTCTTGCGATCGTTCGACGTTGTCGGCGATTCGCGTGATGCCGCCATGCTTTGGTCTTGGTCAGGCGGCTGGGAACGCGGCTGTCTTGGCGGTTCGCGACAAGTGCAGCTGTGCCGAGATTGATGTGGCTGAGTTGCAGGATTGGTTGCGTCAGGAAAATGTGGTTCTTGATTAAGGGACATTTGAGCAATGGAAGCTAGGATTGAGCGATTGGTTGAACGAGTGAAGGTTGAGGATATCTTTCCTCCGAAAACTCCCGTCGAGTACGATCCGTTTGACGAGAAGCTTGCGGAGCCGATGCGCATTGGAAAACGGCTGGCGGAATATATGGATGCCCAGCCGGTGGAGTTCAGCGACGACAACGAACTTGTCGGCATGATGAAGTTCGATGGCAGCGTTGAGGCGGACATTTTCCAGCGTTTGGGTCACCGTGGTTTTTCGGAGGCTTGCGGGAAGTACTACAACAAGCCCCAGGAGAATCTATGTTCGTTCGAGTGGCAGCATTCGAATGCGGATTTCGGAAAGTTGATCCGGCTAGGCTTGCGTGGTTTTCGCGATGAGATCATCGAGTCGCGGAAGCGTCACTTGGGCAATCTTGAGCGTTTGTCGTTCCTTTCGGGGCTTGAGATGGTGATTCGCGGGATTGGGCGCCGCGCGCACAATTGCCGGATGGCATGCTTGGCGAAAGCACGTGAGACTGATGACTTGGCGCGCCGCGCTGTCTTGTTGCGGATGGCTGAGAACTGCCGGGTCGTTCCGATGAATCCTGCGAAGAATTTCGAGCAGGCAATCCAGTGCGTGTACATGTCATTTCCATTTTTGCCTGACAGCATAGGTCGTCCCGACCAGTATTTATATCCTTTGTACGAACGGGGGATCCGTGACGGCAGCTTGAGTCGCGACCATGCCAAGTCTCTGTTGCAGGAATTGTTCGTGATGATTCATGGTCATACTCCGATGAGTTCCGGCAATTGGGACAAGGGCGGCGAATCTCATTTCGTTGTTGGTGGATATACGATTGACCGTGTCGATGGGTACAACGAGTTATCGGATTTGATCATCGATTCGATGATGGAATTGGATTTGGTGCGTCCTCAGGTTTCTTTGCGATGGACATCCCAGACGCCTCGTTGGGTTTTGAGGAAGATGTTGGATTGCGAACGGAAGGACAGGAACAAGCGATTTGCCTTTGTCAACGACGAGCCCAGGTTGGCATCGATGGAGAAGATCAACCGGCTGCCTTGGGAGGTTGCGTACGACTACATCATGGTTGGTTGCAACGAGCCTGCCTTCCAAGGCGGGATTTCGCTTGGCGGGAATACGGTCAACATCGTCCGGTCGCTGGTCAATACGTTGAACAATCGGCGCGACGAGGTCCTTGCGGTGGAAAGCTTCGATGATTTCTACGAGATTTACGTCGAGGAATTGCATCGTGACCTGGAGACGATTCTGGATTATTCGAATCGCTTCAATATCCTGAGAGCGCGAGATTGCAACGTCCTGAGTTCGCTGTTCCTGGAAGGATGCATCGAACGGGCTCAAAGCGCCAATCGCGGCGGGGCGACTCGCGCACGGGTCTGCGCCAATTTCATGGGATCCACGAACCTGATCGATTCGCTGTGCGTCATTCGGCAATTTGTGTATGACGAGAAGCGCGTGTCGATGGCAACCTTGCTTGATGCATTGGACAAGGACTGGGACGGTTACGCGGAATTGCGGGGCGAGATTCTGCGAGACGGCAAGTTTTTCGGTAACGACGAGGAATTGTCCAACGGGATGGCGCATCGGTTCTACGAGAGCGTGTATGAATTTGCGTCAGGTCGGACTGATGTCTTCGGATTCCCATTGCTGTACGGGAATTTGACGGGATACCACATCCATTATGCCCGGTATGGAGCGATGACCCAGGCGACTCCTGACGGTCGCATCGCCGGGAGCGGATTGCTGTTCGGAAGCGGTCAGTCTTTGGGCAAGGACCATGAGGGTGTGACTGCGCACTTGTTGTCCGTGGCGAAGATGGATCCGACATTGGTGATGTGCGGAAATTCGATCATGAACCTGTCTGTCGAGGAGAGCGTTGTCAGTGACGAGGCTTCATTTGAGAAGTTGGTAATGTTGGTAGAGGGGTACTTCAAGGCCGGTGGCTTGCATTTGCAGTTGAACCATGTATCTCCCGATGAGTTGCTTGCGGCGAAGGCTGATCCGGCTTCATACAAGAGCCTGCGTGTGCGTGTATCTGGCTTTTCGGCTTATTTTGTAGGTTTGAATGAAGCAATCCAGGACAATGTGATAGAGCGAACTGTTAATCGTGTTTGAGTCAATAAGGAGTTGGTGGATGGGAATGATGTCACGAATAGTAGGTTGTTGCTTGGCGTGTTCGGTAATGGCTTCGGGCGAGATTATTCAAAGGCTATGGAAATACGATTATTCAGGACTGCCTGTTGAAACTCTCCGTGACAACGCTCCGTTGTGTGACGGATTTGCGATGAGTTTTCGAGTGAAAAATGGACTCGTAGCAGGGCAATTGGTCGAGATCCCGAAAACCTTCAGACTGGAATGCGTCGAACGCGGCGGTCAGACGTACTACGAACGTGATGGGAAGAATCCTGCCTTGCGAGCCACGATTTGGCTGACGTATGAACCACGCCCCAAATGGAAGTCGTTGAGCATCGAGTTGCCCCTGAATGCGCTTGGGGACGATTGGTCGAAGCGCGAGATCGGGGTGCTGTACGACCAAGTCAACTTCCTGTTCACTGTCGATGGAGTGATTATTGATCGAAACTATCCCGTCGGCACCCTGGATGCCCAGGACGGACCAACAGTTGTAAAGACCGATTTGCTCCAGGATTTCAGGTTTTCGTCTTCGGTGGCGAAGGTAGGCCGCACGAAAGTCGAACATCGCAGTACGGATGGCATCCAATTCTACACGCCCTATGGGCACAACACGTGGTGCGGTGACGTGGTGGTGTACTACAAGGATGGATTGTTTCACTTGTTGTACCTGTTTGACAGAAACCACCACGGGAGCCGATGGGGATGCGGAGCGCATATCTTCCACCACATGACCACGCGCGACCTGGTCAATTGGGTTGATCATGGTCCGATCCTGGAGTTGACCGAGCAGTGGCAATCAGTCGGCACCGGCACAATGGTCTCGTCAGGCGGGAAATTGCTTTCCGTGTTTGGTTGGCATACGACTCGTACGGTTGACTATGCCCAGACGGTATCCTCCCAGGCGGAGAAATATTTGGGCAAGAATCCTGTTGCCGTCAGCAGGAAGGACTTTGCCCCGTTGGTTCCTTCCGGTACGACGTATGCGGAAAGCGAAGACGGATTGAACTTTACGTGGTCTGAGAAGTTTTTGAACGTCACCGAGAATCCGTCGATATTCGAGATGTCTGACGGCAGCCTCAAGCTGTTCGGGAGTTCCCGGACTTGGAGCGCTCCCGGGATAGACGGTCCTTGGACTTTGGTTGATTCGTCTTTTCCCGTGGCGGGTAAAGAGTGTGCGTTGCGGAGTACATTTGAGTGTCCATCGTACTTTGAGTTCAACGGGTACCGTTACTTGCTGATGGGATTTACCGGGATGTGGGCAGGCACGGGCGAGGACGGACCTTATGTTGACAAGGCAGCCGAGGGTTTGGACATCTACGATGGTCTTGGCGTCCCGTTTGTCGCCCCGTACCATGATGGCCGTCGTATTTTGGCTGGTTGGCCGAACCGTGGTTGGGCTAGCGTCTTGTTGTTGCGCGAGGTGATTTCGTATCCAGACGGGAATCTCGGCTTGAAGTGGGTTCCTGAACTGGCTCCGAAACGTGACGTCAAGTTTGGTTCCGGCTCGGTATCGGGTCGTGGGCGAGCCATTCTCGGGGTAGGAAAGACGACGTCTGTTTACGGAGAAGTTACCGTGACTCCGTCGAAACCATCGGGTCGTTTAGCGATTCGCTTCCGCGATCAGTCGAATCCAAGTCTTGATGTTGAGCTTCAAATCGACCTCAGTCGAAAGCGGGCGCAAATCAATGGGATTTCCGGAGATGACTTCGCGGCTGGTTTGCCGACGGCTCGCGAGATTGCGGCGTCGTCGGACAAGGGGGCTGGCGCCGGGATCGGTGCGAACCTGCATTGCCTCTCAAGGAATTTCTGCTTGGAGAATGTGCGTGGCTTGGAGGGCGAGTTCGGGATACGGTTTGTGCTTCGTCGCAGCAAGAAGTTGGGTGCGGCGATCTTGGATGTGGAAATCGCTGGTTGTCGGACAATGGTTTCGATTCGTCCCGATGCTAAGTTTGACAAGATCGAGTTGGCTGGCGAGGAAGGAATCAGCTTGACTGGGGATTTCTTCAAGTATCCCGAAGAAGGCTATTTCGATTGCGGGGGCAAATAGAGACTTCTAAAGTTGCCGGCAAAAACAACGTAAAAACGTACATAAATTTGAGTACGAGCACCCGGGTGCTCGTACCTGCATTGTGCGCAATGAAAAGTTGAGGGTTTGCGCGGATTATTTGATGATTTCTGTTTTTGCGGGGCTGCTTCTGGCTTCGATGAAGGGCTGTCTTCTTTCGATTGCCGCCCGTGCGATCTCCACGTCTTCGCGTGCTTCGTCAGGGGTAAGGCATCCGCAGGTGACCATGTCGCAATCCCTTAGGACTGAGAAGTTGAATGTCAGTCCGATGAATGGGGTTGTTCGCCCTGCGGCCATTGGCTTGATGGTCATCACTGGCTTCTTGGCGGATCTGATGATCTTGTATACCGATTCGACCTCGACCTGCATCAGGAAGCCAAGGCAGTTGAAGATCTGGATGTAGGTCTGGACGTCATATCCGTTGGCATCGCTGTAGGTGACGAGTTCGGGCATGTGTGCGGAGAGACCAGGAATGAGCCCTTCTTCACGAATCATTTCCAGGTAGTCCGGAAGGCGTGGCATAGCACGAAGGTTCTTGTTGACGAGCTGCTCGGCGGATCCATGGTGGATAAGGCAGAATGTGGAGCCGATCTCCTTAGACTTTTTGATCTGCTTCTTGGCTATTGCACGGGCTTCGGGGGAGTCGTCCACGTTGATGGGCGGAGTGTCGACTATGATGATTTTCTTCCCTGCTTGGTCTTCTGCGAGCTTGATGGCTTCCAAGGCTAAAGGGTTTGTGCTGAACGGTGCCATTGCGGCATCGACGCCCTCTTCGAGGAAGGCTTTGAATACATCGGCCATCGATTGTGGCGTGGAATGCCTTTCGCGGATCATCTTGTCAGCGACGCCACCAGTATGCGAGTAGCCGAGGAGCCAATTTGTACCTGCGATCATTCGCGGCATGTCAATGCCTGCCACATTGGTCCGTGGGAAAGTTTTTTCGCTCATGAGTGGATTTCCTTTGTTGTTACCTGAATCCGTGATGTAATGCCCAGAAAAAAGGTCAAAAATAATTGACAACCCGTTGATTTGCAGTATATTACGATATCATCCCAAAGTCGT
>DBPZ01000042.1 GCA_002305655.1 Lentisphaeria bacterium UBA1407
GCCTTGTAAAGGCACTACAATCATAAGGTGTCAATTGCTTTTTTTAGGTTCAAGGCTGACAAGGTTCCTCCGAACTTTTTAGGGGAACCACGAATGGACTCGAATAAACACCAATGACTTTTGATTTAGCCCCTTGGCCGGTGACACCGTCTGAGTATGGGCACCCGGGGTGCTCGTACCTAGCCCGTAGCGACGGAGATTGGGGAGGAACACAATGTATGAAACGCAACAGGCGCGTCCGCCGGTGATGGAGGACGCGCCTGTATGGATTACGTAAAAGCCTTATTGGCTAAGACAATTACATCATGGCACCCACGTTCTTGATGAAGTCCATGCGCTTCTTGGCATCGGCTTCAGCCTTGGCGTAGAGTTCTTCTGCCTGAGAAGGATTGACCTTGAGGAGGAGCTTGTAGCGGCCTTCGGAACGGATGAAGTTCTGGAAGGCGCCTTCGACTGCTTCCTTCTTGACATCCCAGCTGAACGGAGTTTCGGCGGCTGGATTGTAACGATAGACAGGATAGTATCCTGCTTCGACAGCCAGCTTCTGCTCGGTCTGGGTCTTGCTCATGTCGATGCCGTGGGCGATGCAAGGAGCATAGGCGAAGATGATGGACGGACCATCGTAGGCCTCTGCTTCCTGGAATGCCTTCAAGGTCTGGGCACGATCGTAGCCGAGGGCGACACTCGCCACGTAAACAAAGCCGTAGCTCATGCACATGAAGCCCATGTTCTTCTTGTAGGTCTGCTTGCCACCAGCCGCAAACTTGGCGACTGCGGCGGTCGGGGTTGACTTGGAAGCCTGTCCACCCGTGTTGGAGTAGACTTCGGTATCCAGGACGAGGATGTTGACATTCCTGCCGTTAGCGACGACATGGTCGATACCGCCGTAACCGATGTCGTTTGCCCATCCATCACCACCGATGATCCAGACCGACTTGTCAGTGAAGTAATCCTGGAGTTCGATGACCTTTGCGACGAGTTCGCAACCGGAATCTGCATACTTGGCGAGAACGGCCTTGCACGCTTCCTGAGCTGCGATGGCTTCTTCAGTCTTGCTGTTATCCCAGAATGAGAGTGCGTTGTTGATCGCATCCTTCAGGTCTGCGGGAGTCTTTTCGTTTTCGAGGAGCCTTCCGCAGTAGTCTTTGAGCGTCTCCCTGTTGGAATCGAGCGCGTAGCGCATGCCGAGACCGAATTCCGCATTGTCTTCGAAGAGCGAGTTGGCCCATGAAGGACCGCGTCCGTTCTTTGCCTTTGCGTACGGGATGGTCGGGAACGTACCGGAGTAGATTGAGGAGCATCCGGTTGCGTTGGCAACGATCATGTTTTCGCCGAACAGCTGCGAGACGAGCTTGACGTAAGGCGTTTCGCCGCATCCTGCGCAAGCACCGGAGAACTCGAACAACGGCTGACGGAGCATCGCGCCCTTCAGCGACGTCGGCTTGTTGGCACCCAGGATGTTGTCTTCGGTGCTCTCGAAGAACTTCTCGTTGGCGTTTTCGCCGGCAGCGCGTTCTTCCTCGAGGGTGGACCAGACCAACGCCTTCTTGGCATCTTCCCTGCCGCTGAGCGGGCACTGCTCCAAGCAGACTCCGCAACCCATGCAGTCTTCGATGTAAATCTGAACCTTGAACTTCAAACCTTCAGCCTTGGGAATCGGATCCTTGACGGCGAAGGAAGCAGGCGCGTTGGCAAGATCTTCGACCTTGAACAATTTGGTACGGATAGCAGCGTGCGGGCAAGAGGACGCGCAAACACCGCACTGGATGCAGTTTGCGACGTTCCACTTGGGAACTGCAGGTGCAAAGCCGCGCTTTTCAAGAGCCGCAGTACCGGTTGGCAACGTGCCGTCGATGGACATTGCGGACACCGGGATTGAATCGCCGTCGTTTCTCATCGATGGCTCGATAATCTTCTTGGCGAAGTCGTCGGCATCATCTGGAATCAGCTTGAGGGAGCCGGCGCATGCGATGCCATCGAGTGATGCCGGAACCTTGATTTGCACGCAAGCGTCGGCGGCGGCATCAACCAGTTCGTTATTCATATCGACGACAGCCTGTCCCTTCGATGCGAATGCCCTGGCGTTGAGTCTCTTCATTTCCGTGGAGGCTTTGTCGAATGGGACGATGCCCGAGACCTTGAAGAATGCGACCATCATGACGGTGTTTGCGCCCTTTCCGCGGAGGCCGGGCTTCGTCTTGACGATCTCTTCGGCATTGACATTGTAGAACTTAATGTCATTTTTGATGATGTATTCCTGCATGTCACGGGTGAGGCGCGAGAACACTTCATCGTTGGCGTAGGGTGAATTGAGCAGGAAGGTGCCGCCTTTCTTGAGTCCCTTGAGGAGGTCGTAGCGCCCGATGTATGCCGATGTTGAGCAGGACACGAAATCCGGGCTGGTGACCAGGTAGGTTGACTTGATCGGGCTATCGGAAAAGCGGAGGTGCGAGCAGGTCAAGCCGAAAGACTTCTTGGAGTCGTAGGCGAAGTAGGCCTGCGCATCCTTGTCGGTAAGGTTTCCGATGACCTTGATCGTGGTCTTGTTGGCACCAACGGTACCATCGCCGCCAAGACCGTAGAACATGCAAGAGGTGGTGCCTTCGGGTTCCGTTGCGATGATCTCGTCAATCGGCAGAGACGTATTGGTGACGTCGTCGTTGATACCGACGGTGAATCCGTGGAAGCCGCCCTTTTCGAGGTGCTTGAAGACAGCGAGGATCATGGAAGGCGTGAAGTCCTTGGAGGACAAGCCGTAGCGACCACCGATGACAGTAATTGCGGGATTGTTCAAAGCGATCTTGACGTCCATGTAGAGGGGTTCGCCGATCGCGCCAGGTTCCTTGGTGCGGTCTAGGACAGCGATGCGCTTGCAGGTGACCGGAAGGGCGGCGAGGAACTTGTCCGCATAGAACGGACGATACAAGCGGACTTTGATCAGACCGTACTTGGTTCCACGCTTGGCATTCAAGTAGTTGACGGTTTCCTCGATCGCTTCACAGCTGGAACCCATGGAGACAATCACGTCAGTCGCATCCGGTGCGCCGACATAGTCGAACAGATGGTATTGACGTCCGCAGACAGCAGCCAATTGATCCATCTTTTCCTGGACGATATCGCCGCAGGCATCATAGAATTTGTTGACAGTTTCGCGTCCCTGGAAATAAACGTCGCCATTTTGCGCTCCGACTTTGCAGACTGGATTTTCTGGCTTCATGGCGCGTGCGCGGAATTCTTCGATCGCCGCCTTGTCAATCATGGTAGCGATTGTGTCGTACGAAAGTTCCTCGTACTTGTGGACTTCGTGCGAGGTACGGAAGCCGTCGAAGAACTGGAGGAATGGAACCTTTGAAGGATAGGTTGCCAAGTGTGCGACGAGCGCCATGTCGTGCTCTTCCTGGACGGAAGCTGCGGCGAGCATGGCAAAACCGGTGTTGCGGCAGGCCATCACGTCAGAATGGTCGCCGAAGATGGCGAGCGACTGGCAAGCCAATGAACGTGCGGTGACGTGGAAGACGGTGGGAAGCAACTCGCCTGCGATCTTGTACATATTCGGGATCATCAGGAGCAAGCCCTGGGAAGCCGTGTAGGTCGTGGTCAAGGAACCGGCGGCAAGCATGCCATGGACTGCACCGGCCGCACCGGCTTCAGATTGCATCTCAACGACGGATACCTGCTTGCCCCAAATATTCCTCTTGTCCTCGGCTGCCCACTGGTCAACCCATTCGCCCATCGTCGACGATGGAGTGATAGGATAAATCGCTGCTGTTTCACTTAATGCATAAGCGATGTACGCGGCTGCATAGTTGCCATCTTGAGTGTTGATTTTTACCGACATTCTCTACTTCTCCTAGACTAGGATTGATGTTCGTTCCTCGCGGAACCCCGATAGACACCCTGCTCTTGCGAACAGAGAATTGAATAAAAAATCCAACCTTGACTCAAAAAAGCCAAGGGCATTACATAAAGTTAATAATATACTACAAATCTATTTTTTTGCCCGACTTTACCATGCATTTATTGACAAACAAACTTGAGAGATGACATTTTGCTACTTGTCACATCAAAAAGCTTAATTTGGAACAATGAAAATGGAGCTTCAGGACAGAGTACAGGATTTGCTTGACCGTGCTGTCGAGCAGGGCTTGGAATGCGGTTGCCAAGCGGCGGTCTATATCGACGGAAAGCTTGAGGTCAATGCCTATGCTGGCTGGACGGATTGGTCCAAATCGCGTCCCGTTGACGAAAACACCCTATTTCCCGTGTATTCCACAGGCAAGGCGCCATGTTCGACCTCCTTTCACCGATTGGTCGAAGACGGACTTGTTGACTATGACACCGAGGTTCGCGAGTTCTGGCCCGAATTTGCGTGCAACGGCAAGGAATCGATGACGGTCAGGCACATTCTCAGCTACAGGGGCGGTCTCTACATCCAGCCAAAATCAACGCTAAAGGAACTTGCAGACTTCAAGCTGATGACAGAAAGAATGGCGATGGCAGCTCCAGCCCACAAGATCGGAGAATTCCAACGCTACCATCCCATGACATACGGCTGGCTGGTCGCGGGAATGATCTGCCACCTGCTGAACGACTTCGACTACCCGGCAATCTTCCGAAAGCTTGTCGGAAAACCTGCCAAGATGGATCATTTCCACTATGGGGCGACGCTTCAGGAGCTGGAGAATTCCGCCATGATGGTTCCATCGCAGGATGGTCGATTCTACGATCGCGACGGATTGGATTTCCTCAACACTCTTGAGGCTCGAACCTGCTGCAATCCTGCCAGCTGCGCGATGTCCAACGCCCTTTCGATCGCCAATCACTACCATGCGCTTGACCAGGGAATGCTGCTTGCCCCAGAAACGATCGCCAATGCCACGCAACCTTGCCGTGACGCAAACGATCCCTTTGAATTCAAGGCTGGGAACTGGGTGCTCTTCGGGCTAGGATACATGCTGTCGGGGCCAAAGTCCGATCCCGGTCAGATTTTCGGCCATGGCGGCTGGAGCGGAGCCGAAGGATTGCTGGACCGTAAAAAGCATATGGCGATCGGTTTGACGAGAAACCTTTTCGCAGATCCCAACGCCGCCAGGGACAACGCACTCTTCAAAGCCCTGGGATTCTCCCAGCGTGATTGGTAGGCTTTTTTAACGCAAAACAAAGAGTTCGAGAAGACCGCAGAGTTAGGTACGGGCACCCGGGGTGCTCCTACTCAAAAGCCGTTACATTTTTTCGCCTTGGTTTTGTGTCGTTTTTATAGGCACAAAAAAAGCCGGCATTCCAAATCGTGGAATACCGGCTTAAATTGTCTTACGACCTATTGGTCTTAGAACTCAGCTGCGACCTTAAAGCCCCAGAGGATGTTGCAACCATTCTTGCTGTTGAAGTTGTTGGGTCCCTTCCAGGATTCGCGGACGTCGTGGTCAAGTGCCCATGCCATCTGCATCAGAGGACCGAACTTGATGTTTTCGGTGATGGCATAGTCGAGGTTGACTGTCCAGACGAAGGTGCTGAGGGCGTTCTTGTAGTGGTCGTTCTGCCTGTCGCCAGGATAGCTTCCGCCATTGTAGCGGCCATTACCCCAGTAGAGTTCAGCCTTGTTGCTCAAGGTCAGCTTTTCGACAGCTGGGATTGCATAGTCGTAGGATGCGAAGATCTTGGCATACCAGATATCATTTTCGTGATCGCAAGCAACCCAGATACCGGGTTCGAAGAGGAGTCCCGTGGTCAATTTCAGCGACAATTCACGGTTCTGTTCCCAGCGGTTGTGGAGGACATTGCCTGCGCGCTTGGGATAGTCCCAGTAGGTGTAGCAAAGATCGGCTTTCAAGGAATTGATGCCTGGGACATCTTCGAACTTGTATGCATATCCGATGTACCAGTCGATTTCTTCTGGTTCGTAAGCAATTCCGATGTCCTTGTTGGTATCGTTCCAGTCATGGGCGATCCAGACACCTGCATAGAAACCGAAATCCCAGCCCAACTCTGCCGTGCCAAAGATCATGCTTTCCGGGTTAACGACCCTACCCTTTGACATGTACCTTGCCTGATAGTCGACTTGCAAGGAGATGGTGGGAATCCAGGCATCCTTTTCTGCCTTGACTTCAACATCCTGCGCACGAACCTGAAGACCAATCAACATTGCCACCGCAATCATTCCAAAAATCGATTTCTTCATGTTTTTCTCACCCTATGCTCATGGTTGATTTCTTGCCGGCACACGCTCGGCACATATGAAAACAAACTGTTTTCTTAGACTACCCTAACAGGTATTCATTACCTTAACCCCACAATCGAGGTTTTGCAAGCTAGTCAAACACAAAAAATTAATTCTTCCTAATAAATTGAAAGTTTTAGCGAAAATTCCGGTTTTGGGCTTGCAAAGAGTAAAAGTATCTATATTTTAAGTTCTGGTGGTTCCACGATAGCGACTCTGAACAAATATCATATCGGGGTCTAAATGACCTTACTTTCACTGTTAAGCAGAGTGAAGAAATCTGGATCCACCATCTTAAGATGACACCAGCGCGGCTCGGGATTCCCGAACCGCGCTTTTTAATTTGTTATTCTCCAGCTTCTTTCACCAACATTTTGACATTGTACTTTTTCATCAGTCCATCAACGTAAGTCATGACGACTTCGCCTTGTTTTTCCTGCTTGAGCCTAGCGACGATCTGCGGCTTCATGTCATCAAAGGATCTGGTTTTGGCTTCGCCCGCCTTGATCAGGTGGTAGCCGAATTGAGTTTTGACGACATCTGAGACCTCGCCTGCCTTCAGCTTGAGCAAAGCGTCTTCAAATTCGGGAACCATTTGTCCTTTGCGGAATTCACCGAGATTTCCTCCTTGCTTACCTGACGGGCACGCGCTGTGCTCTTTCGCCAGCTCTTCGAACTTAGCTCCATCGTTCAATTGCTTTTGGATATCCTTGATTTTGGCGAGAGCCGCGTCTTCCTGTTCCTTCGTTGCCTTTTCGCCAGGTTTGTCTGTGGGGCTAATCAGGATATGTGCTGCGCTCAAGGAGCTGAAGGCTTCCTTGTTGTCTTCGTATTCCTTCTTGGCCTCTTCATCCGAAACCTCGATCGTCTCGATCTGCTTTTTAATCAGTTCCTGAGCCATCAGCATCTTGGCTTGCTTCATGGCAAACTCATCGACATCCTTGCAATTGAACTGCTTGAGAATCTGAGCGAGCGTGTCTTTTCCCTGTGGTTGATTTACAAGCGCATCCAATTGCTTCTTGACCTTGTCAACATCGGGTTTCAATCCTTGGGCTTCGGCTTCGATTCCGACGATGACCTGCTGGACATACCCCTCAGCCATCCTGGGGATGATCATTTCGACATCTTCCTTGGTCACTTCTTGCCCTTGCTTAGCCGCCATATCTAGCTGAAACGTGATGATATTTCTAATTTCTTCACCCATCACGAACTTCCCGTCTCCGTAGCTGGCAAGCTTGTCAGGAATCATCTTGAGCAATTCGGTCACATCGAACTTTGCAGGAGCCTGGGGTTGGACGGCAGGAACTTCAGCATCTTGCGACAGTGCATTCAACCCAATCGCCAAAGCCGCAATCGACAACATCCTCTTAAATAATGAACTCATTTTTTTTCCTTTGCGTTAGTTTTGTTTGTTTTACTACCTATTGTCGACACCAGTCGAATCTGGTGCAATACATTCGTAACTTCCAGGGCATTGCCGTTGGCAACGGGCGCAAACGCCTTCGGATTGGTCGCCTTCGCCAATACGATTCCTGTTTTGACGACATCTGGATTTGGAGCTTTTCCCTCTAGGCGCGCCAAAAGCTTCAGGTAATCGGCATTGTTTTTCCGTTGTTCGGCTACTCTCCACAATCCGCTCAGCGATACGGGACCTTCTCCGCCAGCCAATTGCCCTGCAATCACTCCTTTCAATTCATTAGGCATCCCATTCCACCTGTAGCTCGACGCCAATTCGTACGCCATTCGGCCTGCGAACAAACCCTCCGAATCCTTGTACAGCCGATCCGCTTCAGCCTTGGTCGAAAACGAACCATACCGGAAAAACGGATTTTGCGGGAATTTCGCCTTTAGTTCGCCCAGGATCTTTTCGACATCCTGTTTTGCCTGTGTCACGATTGCCTGATCGAGTTTTGTTAGGATATCAAGGTTTGCCTGTTGCCATTCAGAACGTCTGAGCGCTTCGAGTTGTTGTTTTTGGAAGCTGATGAAATCCTTGAAAGTCTCCGATTGGTTCAGGACTGGAAGATGCGGCGCGAGTGTTTCCAAGTTGATTTCCAGATCTTTTGAGGTTTCCCATGGCATTCTTCGGCAGAATCTAGCGAGTGCTTCCAGTGCGGGGGGTGCGTTTCTGAAGTCCAGCAACTCCGGGCTTGTATCGCCTGCCGCCTCCACGTTGCTCAGGTGCTCGTCCAACTCATTGAAGTGTCCTTTCCTTAGGAGTCCATTGGCGGCTTCCACGAGTTGCCTGATTTCCTGCTTTCTCAAAGCTGCGGTTGCGTAGGGATCCTCGGGATTGGATTCAAGGAGCTTTGTTAGGCAGTTGATCGCATCATCGGTCTGTTCCTCGCGCATCAATGTGGCTGACAGTGATGTCAGCTGCGCGCGAGTACGATCAAACTCAGGGGGCTTCGTATGGTCACGACACCCCGCCATCGCCAAACTTACCAGAAAGACAATGAAAATTTGCTTGGATAATTGGCAAAGTGTCATTGACAAATCACTTTAATAGGGTATATCGAAAAGATATGGTGTTAAAAATTAACAGAAAACATATAACATATCACAACTAGGAGAATTAGGCAAGATGGAGCGTCAAGACGGCAGGCGTAACAATCAATTGCGCAATGTAGAATTTGCGTGCGGCTTTCAACGTCATCCTGCGGGATCGGTTCTGGCGACTTTCGGGAATACCCGTGTGATTTGTGCGGTAAGCGTCGAGGAAGCGGTTCCCCGTTGGATGAAGGAACAAGGCAAGATCGGAGGCTGGATCACCGCCGAATACCAAATGCTCCCCAGTTCCACGGAACAACGCACCGAGCGCGAAGCCATACGCGGAAAGCTCTCGGGACGGAGTTCCGAGATCCAGCGCCTGATCGGTCGTAGCCTAAGGGCAGCAGTGGATCTAGAAAAGCTCCCCGGGCTTACGCTGCACATTGATTGCGATGTATTGGATGCTGATGGCGGGACTCGTTGCGCATCGATCACAGGTGCCAGCCTGGCACTGGAGCTGGCAGTGGCAAGGCTGATCAAGGACGGCATCCTGACCGAAAACCCACTGCTGGCGCGAGTCGCGGCGGTATCCGTCGGAATGCTCCAACGAGAAGGATTGTTGGATTTGTGCTATGTTGAGGATGCCGCAGCAGACGTGGACATGAATGTGATTATGACGGACAAGGGCAGGTACGTGGAACTTCAGGGAAGCGGAGAAGAAGCCACGTTTTCCGATGATGATCTCACCATCCTGCTCAACCTCGCCAAAAATGGACTGAAGACGATTTTCGACTTGCAAGAGCAAGCCCTCCGCAATTATCTGGAAAACTAGAAATATCACCACAATAATCGGAGTCGAACCATGAAACTGACATTAGCCATACTGGTCACGGTAGCCACAATCGCCTCGGCTATCGCTGATTTGCCCATCGCGTTCCACGCAGGCAAAATCGAGACCGTACAAGTCACCACCGAGGCTCAACGATTCACTAATCTGGAAAAATGCGCTGCGCAAAATAAGAAATCCCCGACCAGCGAAGTACCGGAAGATTTGTGCGAAGACAAGGAGCCATCCACAGGAAAGCAATTCGTCATCCTGAAAATCATCCCCACACCCACACGTACCATCAGCCCGTTTGACTATAAACTCGTATCTGACGGAAATGATTTCCCCTGCCTGGGTCTCGCCTTGGTCAGCAACAACGTCTACGATTTCCGACGCAAGATTCACGAAAGCAGCGAGCCGATCTTCCTGATTTTCGAAACACCTTCCAATCTCGAAAATGTGATGTTGACTTGCGTATACGCAGGACTTCCGTACATACCAGCCGGTCCCATCCAATTGATTGAAAAGCCCGCTGAAGAAGAAAAACCTGCTGTGGCCGAAGAAAAGCCAGCAGCCAACGACGAAGAAGAAAAGCCAGCAGCCAACGACGAAGAAGAGTAATGATCCAATTGGAAGCAAGAAAACTAGCTTTCTTCCTATGCGCAACGATGTTGCTCCTCGCCTTGGTGTTTGTGTTTTCGACCTCGAGTTCCAAAACATCACTTGCCATCGCCATGCCCTTTCTCAAGGGTCAGCGCAACGCGGAAGCCGCCGTAACCAATGCCGCCAATCTCTTTAATCCACAACAGGCGGAACTCGATGAACAAGTCAAAAAACTCCAACAGGAACTCCTGGATCTTGAACTCAGAATCGGGACGATGAAGGCATTGCACACGGAAAATGCAAGACTGAGAGCCGAACTCCGATTGCGTCAATTCCCAGGATGGCAACCGATACGCGCCGAGATCCTGCTCCGAGATCCTGCCTTCTGGGATTATTCCTTCGTGGTTGACAAGGGTTCCTCGGACGGCATTGTGCCAGGTGCAATCGTCACCGTGGATGGTGCTGTTGTAGGACGGGTCAGAGAGGTCAACAGGCACAGCGCAAGGGTCGATACAATCCTTTCGCCAACGTGTCAATTCAGCGTCGTGCTTGATGGTTCAGACCACACTGGAATCATCCGTGGCGCAAGAGGAACCAACGGCAAGTCAGATTATCGATGCGAGATCAACTACCTTCCATTGGACATCGACCCGAATCCAGACCATCTGGTCATGACCTCGGGTCTAGGCGGAACCATGCCAGGAGGCATCCCCGTGGGGACAATCGTACCCGTCAACGGGCTACTGAAAACCGATATTGACCACGCAAGGTCAATGGCTTTCCTATTGCCCAGGGCAAATCTCCAGAAAATCAATTTCGTAACCATACTTGTTCGCAACCCATAAACCCAAGGAGACCTGAAAACATGAAACGCGCAGTTATCGCAGGCCACATCGATTTGGACGTCATACCTTATTTCCCCAATCCTGTCGAGCTGGTTCCTGGTCGTCTCTTCGAAGTCGGAGCCTCCCAATTTGCCACTGGCGGTGCCGTATCGAACACAGGAATGACCATGCTTATCCTTGGTACCCCCGTAACTCTGATGGGCAAGATAGGCGACGATTCCTTCGGGTCCCAGATCCTAGACATCCTGAAGACTCGCCAACCTGGGTTGGAAGCCGGAATGACCATCGTTCCCGGAGTCACCACATCCTACTCGATCGTGGTCAATATCCCCGGCATTGACAGGATGTTCTTCCACTGCCCTGGAGCCAATGGAAGCTATGTCAGCGACGATGTCAACTGGGCAAAGCTGAAAGGCGCATCCCTCTTCCATTTCGGATATCCCGCCTTTATGGCAGCCATGTATGCCAACGGCGGAGAGGAGCTGACCAAAATGTACAAGACCGCCAAGTCCTACGGCGTGACCACCTCCATGGATCCAGGTCTGCCGGATGCCACAGGCCCCGCAGGAAAAGTCGATTGGAAAGGCTTGCTCGCGCGAACACTGCCCTACTGCGACATTTTTATGCCCAGCGCCGAAGAATTGCTCTATATGCTTGCCCCGGAAAAGGTCGGGAAAGGCGACAATTTGACTCCTCCCGAACTATCCGAGCTTGGTTCCATGATGCTTGGTCTGGGATCTGCCATCGTTGCCGTGAAGCTTGGTTCACGAGGCATGTACATCAGAACCGCTTCCAAAGACCGTCTCAGCGCAATGGGGGCGAGCGCCCCGGAAGACCTTTCGGGCTGGGCAAACCTGGAGATGATTTTCCCAATCTACAAGGAAGAGTGTTTCCGCGGCGCCACCGGCGCAGGCGACTCCAGCATCGGAGGCTTCCTCTCCGCCATGCTCCGCGGCTACAACCTCCATGACGCTGGACTCTTCGCAGCGGCAGTCGGTGCCTGCAATGTGGAAGCGCCAGATTCACTCGGCGGAATCAAGACCTGGGAAGAAACCAATGCCAGAATCAAGGCCGAATGGGAAACAAAAGCAATCGAAAACAATGACCCGAGCTGGAAAAAAGACAGCCAAGGAGTCTGGATCAAAAAATAAAATTCGACCCTGAAGAAATTAACCTAAAAAAAGCAGTTGTTGTCATGGCATCAACTGCTTTTTTTGGGTTCATGCAAACTGAAGGTTGTTTCTTGCGCCCCAATTCATGCCCAAAACTCAACTGCTTTTTTTAGGATCAAAGGAAGGGGTGCTGTCGGGCGAGATCCGCGACGAGGAGTACGACGTGGAGCGCGTGTTCTACGAGATCCATGTGAAGCGCAATGCGGACGAGGGCACGCCGCGCACGATGCGGATCGACTACGAGATCGGCATCGGGCAGTACAAGTCCGAGTGGGTGTGCCCGGAGCACAAGGGATATGCACGGAGGAAGTTCGAGAAGTTCTGGCGCGACCACGCCTGCCCGGACCGCCCCGTGCCGAACACCGTCGACGAGGCGGTGGAGTGGGCGCGGCTTGGCGCGCTGGCCGTCCCGAGGCGCATCACCGTCCGCCGGGTGACGGGCGAGAGGTTCGACCGCATCCTGAAAGTCGAATACGGCGGCGTCCCCGAGATGACGGACGCGCTGATGTTCGCCCTCGAAAACGGCCCCGCTACCGCGCCGGCATCCAGTGCGCCGCCGGAGGAGTTCGACGACATACCGTTCTGACATTTCCGCTTTTTACCTTCAACTTTCAACTTTTTACAGGAGCAAAGCGACTATGAGCTGGGGAACCTACTACAAGCACGAGGAATACCTGTCCCGGATCTCCAAAAGCCAGATAGACGAGGAGATCGGGGAGCACGAGGCCGACAACCGCCGCATCTATGCGGAGATGCTGGCCTACATGGCGATGACGCCGCTCGCCTGCGCGAAGGACTGCGAGGGGCGCGAGTATCCCTGGGCGGAGTTCATCGCGAACAAGATGCGCGAGTTCCAGGAGGGGATCGAGGAGAACTGCTTCCTGCTGTGCCGCCTGCGCCAGTGCCGCGAGACCCTGCGCGAACACCCCGAGAACGTGGAGGAAGGCTGATGACTGCAAGGCAATTTAGAAGACTCGAGGACGGCGTGATGGTCTGGTTCGGGCCGCCTTATCTCGCCTGCAGGATGCCGGGCGTCGTCAGGACGATCGGCGGCAGACGGGGTGTGTGTGGGTGAACTTCTTTGGCGACGGGCAGACCCATTTCACGCCGCAGGAGGGACGCGAGGAGCGTTTCGCCTCGTGGGTGGAGCTGTTTCTGCCCATTGGCGGTATCCTGCTTTCCATGCGCGTCTGCTGACAAAACCCTTACAAAATGTAAGAAATACATGCAAAACGAGGTTTCCGATGAAATACACTTACATATTCCCAACCATACTCATTGCGCTGGACGTGCTTTCGGCCATCGTTTATGGCTTCAGCAAGGACTGGAGACAAGTCATCTACTGGATCGCCGCCGCGACGCTGTCCACCTGCGTGACTTATCGACAAGGAGGGACACTATGATTAGTAATAATCTGTTTCAACGTCTTGAAGGAAACGTTCTTCGACATAACGTTTCAGATATACCTTCTTTGTGCCTAGTGGAAACTCAATGAACTCAGGAGGGGAGACAAATATGAGTTGAGCATTGGGGAATGCCGTGTAAAAACTTGCACATTCTCCAAACATAACGATTGTGTCCGCTTTCGGAAAGACGTTGGACACCAATCCTTCGCAACTGTCAACGGGAATGACTGCACTTGTGCGCGGCTGGACGAATTGCCTCACATCACGGAGATTCCAGTGGCAGTCGTAAAGAAACAGGCATTTGTCTTTTTCTCGGCAATTTAGGACAACAAGACCGTCTTTGATTTGAGGTGTCTCGCTGCTGTAGAAAACAAATAGGATACAGCAAAGCATCAGGGACGACATCGTGCAAAGCATCACCTTCCTTCGCCATCTTCCGCCAAGGCAGAGCAGCAGGCCCAAGGTCACAAAAAGTCCTAATGTCAACCACGACAGGATGAAGTTGAGGACGGACAGTCCACCGTGTTCCTGAAAGTCAAAAAGGACTGGCCAGTCAAACACGCTGGCGGAGAACGCCGAGAGGCACAGTCCAGCGAAGGAACACCACACTGCTGGCACTCGCCCGCAGCCATTGACGAGTGCGTGGAATAGAAAGAGGAACCAGAAGAACGCGGCTGGAATGCCCAATTCGCAAAGCAGTGTCAGGTGGGAGTTGACAAGCGTGCGCACGTTGATTCCGTCCAGGAGAAACGAGGAGGCAATTTTCCCCGAGTTGCCAAGACCCACTCCAAGCGGATTGGCCGCCGCCAGCTTCAGTCCAGCCAGCCATATCTGCGGGCGGTTCGTGACTGCCTTGTCCAAGGCGAAACGAGATTGGATTCCGACAAGGGCAAAGACAAGAAGGCTCACGAATGCAAAAAGGCAGATTTTCTTCCACTGGTATTTGTGTGACAACATCAGATAGGCCACGAACTCGAATGCAAGAACAATCGTTCCCGTGCGTGAAAACGTCATCGCTAGTGGCACAATCAACAGAGTGGAAAGCACATAGCCAATTTTATCGTATTTCTTCCAGCCCCAGCACAATGGAATTAGGGCGCAGATGAGTGCGGCGGCGTGGTTGGGGTTGCTGAAGCCAAACGCCTGCCTTACGATGCCATTGACGGTGAACTCCATCATTCCAGCCACAGTTCCTTTATTCTGTCGTTTGCAAGCGAATTGCGAAACATCGGCTGGATGTCTTCCGCCCTTTGTTTGATATGTTTCGTGTCATCCTCGCCATACACCTTGGCGGGGTCTCCATTCAGCAATGCTTCGAACCATGCTTCGGCAAGTTTCAGCGAAAGGCTGTCCATTTCATGCCCGACTCTTCCTGGCTTCCACAGAACTTCAGTGCCCTTTTCTCGATAGCAATAGACAAACTGCCTGCTGATGACAAACCGTATGCTGTCTTCAATGCCGCAGGTTATCAATGCAGGACGGCATTGGGAGGATTCTGGAATATCAGGATAATAGCCGCATCCGTGCACTCCCCAGGCCGCCGTCTTTTCGGGCATCCAGGCCGCAAAATGCGCTGCGCATTGTCCTCCGGCCGAATATCCGTACAGATACACAGGCTTGGACAAAAGGTGGTGCTTCTTCTCCAGAAAGGCGATTGCGCGTTTCAGAAGATTCCCCGTCCCATTGGCTGGTTCCCAGTAGTTGTTGCCATTGAAGGAGGGTGAGAGCAGGACAAGGTGATGCCTGTCCGCCAAGTCGTCAAAGCGAAACAGTCGAAGTGTCCTGAAGCCACTGCTGTTTCGCCCTCCAAACAGCACAAGTATCCGTGAATCATCTGCGAGTTTTTTGGGAAGTCGATAGTGGAAGACCACGCCGTCAAGCCTGAAGCTGTCGGCAAATGTCATTGGCAACCATAAGAAAACTATGTAATGCAACAAAAACTTCATTCCGCCGCCTTCCTCCATGCCTCGGCTATTTCCCTGTCAGGGAGCTTGACGCGTTCCTCCTCTTTTATCGCCTGGACTTTGGGTGAATTGGCAGGATAGTAGTCGCCTGTAAGGTCGTTGCCGACAAACGGATAGGAAACTGTCTCTTCTGTGGTCTTGGCTGCACTGCCTCTTTGACGATGGTGCTTGAGATGGTATTCCAGAAAGGCGCGCGCCAATTCCAAAGAGGTCATCGGCACTTCGTGGCGGTGGTTCGGCAGGGTCTTCCAGAGTATCTCCACGCCCATAGCACGATAGTCACGTACAAATCTCCTGCTGATGACATAACGCGCCACATCCGTGTCGCCGCAGGTCACAAGCCCTGGAGTGTTCCTCATCGCCTCCGTGGGCTTGTGGAAATACCCGCAGGCATGGGAAACCCAGGCAATGCAAAGGTCAGGCCGCCACGCCGCGAACAGGTTGCTTGCCTGGCTCCCCGCAGAATAGCCGTAGTACAGCAAGTGCTCCGTGTCCACATTGTAGTTCTTCTCCAGTTCCGCCAAGGCATCAAGTAATGCCTGTCCTGACCATTTCTCTGGCTCCCAGTAGTCGTCGTCCTTGAATCCTGGCGCAAGGATGAAGACGTTGTTTTCATCGCACCACTTTCCCCATCCCATGCGCCCGGACGCGTCAGCCTTGCCGTCCGTGTTGCGACCGCCGAAGAAAACGAGAATAGTGTGCAGGGCATCCTTGTTATAGTTTGCCGGTATACGATACAGAAAGGCTACCGATTGATTATTGGGAGATGAAGTTGATATGAGAATCTCAAAACCAAAAGTAGGCAACTCAAAAAAAAATGACTAGAATATAAAAAATAAAATACATCATAAATTTCAAATATCTTTGCGTCATCTTCATTTTCATCCGTAGATTTGCAAATTCAAATATACATATTCTTATTCAAGTATGTTATAAATTACAAGAAAAAAAAGTTGCATTAATAATAGTATCATAATTATTACTATATATATTTTACATCTATTTTCTATTGGGAGTTTCAAACTATTATTTCTATGTAATACAATGTAATTATTACGAGTTAAAAAATCAACTATATGGACATTAGGCATACAACATATCAAGAACTCCTTATTTTTTTCTCGAAACATGAACTCTTCCGAATTTAGAACATCAATAACTAATTCATTTCTGGAGAATGAAAACTCTTTCCCCAAAAAGAATATACTTTCTTTTTCAATTATCATTTTTGACGCAAAATAAGAAAAATGATTCTTCTGTTTGATTAAAACATTACTAAAATTATTATGAAACTCAAAACGATAAATATCACTTATATCCATCATATATCCATATTCTTTCAATGAAAATACTATTTGATCTATATTTTTGCTATAAATATATAAAAATTTATACATTCTATTAAAAATTCTCATTCCATTAAAACTTGTTCTTAAAATAAATATTTCATCTCTTGGCATAAGAATCTCAGAACACAAATTCCATTTGTTTTGAAACGAAAGATGCTCCTTCTCAATCAAAATGGTTCCTGGGCCACACTTTGTCATAGCAATTGGATTTGTATTGCTATAAGCCAAAGAAAGATAAGAGTGTTTATTCATAGAAGACATCATAAAGAAAATTTTCCAATTCATTATGTCCAAAGATTTGTGTATTAGTCAAAAAAGAGTGTATTTCAGCAGGTGTTCCAGATGGAATAATTAAAGTTCCAGCCATAATACTCATTGATGACGAAGCACCAGTCCCATCAATAGGCACGTTAATTTCACCTCCGATAGACAAAAACTCATTACTTCCAGAACCTCCAATTGTAAGCGCATTTCCTCCCAAATCATAAATAGAGTCATTCGCTGAAATTGTTAAATCAAGGACTAACGAGCCCCCCACGCCGATGTATGAGCCGATCCCCTCTATAGAATATACTCCCCATTGCCAACCATTCTCGCGACTATACCCAAATACAATGCCTGCTCCCAAGGCTATTCCCGTACTACCTCCACCAGAGGCAGTTAGACCCAATTGTATAGTTCCCTGCCCGTTAGCTATAATATCTTGCGTAATGCTTTCTGCTGCATTATATAAATTAGTTGCAGTTTTGATACCTATTGATTCTGAGGCTGCTATAAGTGCAGCATTGTAAACAGTATCATTGGCATTTCCATTGCCTGTATATAACCATCTCATAAATTCCCAACATCCGAATATATCAATACAATGGTATGGATAGTTACTACAATACGCAAGATTGTTCCATCCGTCGGGATAGCCAATCGGGTCTGTAGTGAGCCACTTCCCGTTTTGTGGCCGGTAGTTCCGGAAGAGGAATGCATAGCCAAGGCCGTCCACCATTGGCTTGCCTGTGAAAAGCGCGGCTTTGTCGTTCGTCTCGCCGAAGGCGGTGACACCAGACATCCTGGCCTTCCCTTCGTCCACTGCGCCCAGCATCGTACCAAGCATGTCGTTGAGCATCACGCCTTCTTCGCTTGATAGCACAGGTGCGCCGCCGCCAGGATGCGGCTCGTTGAGGTAGGAGTTGTTGTTGCGCTTGACAAGCGCAAGCCCGTCCCATTGGAAATCCTCCTGCCTGTCCGCATATTTGGCCGAAGCCAGCTGTCCGTCGATGTGGTAGTCGTAGGTGGCGTAAGGGCTGCCGTCTTCCGTGATGGCGGTCACCTTGTCAAGCCAGCCATGCGGTAGATCCTGTCGCCGTCGCGGACCATGCGCCCAGCGGCATCGTAGGCATGGCGCGTTGTTTTGCCGTCGCATTCGGAGGAGACCAGCTGGTTGGCCCCGTCGTAGGTGAAGACCGTCGTCCTGCCGTCCACGGTCTTCGAGAGGATGTTGCCGGCGGGATCGTAGCGGTACTCCTCCAGGGGATTGCCGTCTGCGTCCTTCACGGCCAGAAGCTGGCCGCGGCTGTCCTGGACATACGCCTGCCTCTTTCCGTTGATTTCCCGTCCAATGAGGGTTCCGTCCTTGTCATAGAGATATTTGAGCGTGGCAAGAGGCGATGCGGCATCACCCCAGGTCTTCGTATCGAGCAGTCCCAGTCGCGTGTAAGTCAAGGTCACAGGCAGGCCATTCAGCGACTGCCCGACAAAGCGCCCCTGCACATCCTACTGGAACTGGACGCTTTTGCCGTTTTCCACTATTTCAACCAGCCTTCCCAAGGCATCATACCGCCGCCTTTCGGTCGCAACGCCTTTGGCGTCCTTCATCGTGCGGGTGAGACGCTGTCCGTATGCATTGTAGGTGCAGGAGGTCTTTACTCCTTCTTCCTCCTTCTCGGCAAGCCGTCCCCAGTAATCGTAGTGATAGCTGGCCTTCTTGTTCCCACGTGTTCTTGAAACCACCCGCCCCCAGGCGTCATACGAGATGGTCTCGACCTCGCCGGGACCATACGTGATTTTCACGGGGCGGTCGAACCTGTCGTATTCGTATGAAATCCTGCGGTCGGTCTTTCCATTCTGGACGCTGGAGACGGATTTCAGCAAACCGAACTTGTCGTGAATGTAGTCTGTCACCTGCCCGACGGCAGTGGTTCTGCTGTCAAGCCCGAACGCCGACCAGTCGAAGGCGATTTCGTGCCTGTTCTGGTCAAGCACCCTCGAAAGGTTTCCCGCCGCGTCGAAGGAATAGGCGATGGAACTGCCGTCAGGCAGAAACTCCTTGACGACGCGCCCAAACCCGTCGCGTTCGAAGGCGCGCCTGCGCCCCCTGTGGTCCGTGTAGGACAACGGGCGTCCGCAGGCGTCATATTCGACTGCGAGGAAGGCAAGCGTGTCGTTGCCCAGGACCTTCTCCACTCTGCTGACCAAGCCAGAGTTCAAACGGACAAGGCGGGTCACGACGCCATTCGCGTCCGTAATGGCAACGGGGCGGTTGTAGTTGTCGTAGGCAATGGACTGCAGCGCAACGCCTGTCGGCCCCACGACTTTCTCCAAATAGCCGAATTCATTGTAGAAAAGCCTCACGGTGCCGCGCCCGTCCGAGATCTCTACTGGCTGTCGATATCTGTCGTAGGACAGCCGTGTCGTCGCGACCGCCTTTCCGGCGGCGTCCAGCAGTGACTGCTCCAGGAGTTCGCCGCGCCCGCCGTGCCGGAAACTTATGGTCGGTTCGTTGTCGGATTCCGAATTGGCACGTCGTTCAACTCTTGCCAGATTTCCGTCCGCGTCATACGAGAGAATGGTCTCGTTGCCGATGAGATTGACAAGCGAGACCGGACAGGCTGTATCCTTGTCATATTGCCAGACCGCGACATCGCGCCCTTTCCAGTCCACCACCTTGCGCGGCTTGCCAAGATAGGCCACGTCGTGGCGCATATAGTAGAACACCCGCGTGCGTCGCCCTGCTGCGTCCGTCAAGGAAAAGACACCTTTCAAGCGGTCGAAGTCAAACTGGGTCATCTGGCTCTTGCGGTCCGTGACGCTGACTTTCCCGGGCTTCGCATCCGCGTAGGCATAGTCGAATTCGCCGTCCCGCAGAAGACGGCCCGCCACCTTGCCGGTGTGCTTCACGCCGCTCTTGCGGTCTCTTGACTTCAGGTTTGTCTGGCGTTCCTCGATAGTCTCCGTCTCGACAACGAACTCCTCCTTGTATTCTCCCTGGACGATTTTCTCAAGATGAGATTCCCCATACTGGAACTCGACAGGCGACAGTCCGTCAGCAATGATTTTCACCAGCCTGGGCACGGTCGGAGTCGCAACCTGCCCCGAAGCGACTTTCGGGAGGATGGAAGCCTGCAAGTCCCTGTATTCGAGAGATGTCGTCACGCCATTGACGGAAATGCGGGTTGCCAATGCGCCATTGTATGAAAGCGCAATGAACTCCCGCCCATTCTGTGAGACGGCGACCTGTCTTCCATTCCTGTCGTATGTCCATGCCTGGCTTCGCCCGGAGGGGGCTTCAATGCCTACCAGCCTGGCTTTCGAGTAGCGGAAGGTCCATCCCCTCTTCTCATTCAAACCAGTGAAGGTCCACTCATCTGCCTTTTCAGGGGAATCCCCGGAAAACGAGGCCGACCATTCGGTATGCGGAAGGATTTTGTCTTCCTTCAAGGTAAAAAGAAACTGCTGGTTCCAGGGCGTCGTCCAGCGCACGCCGCCTTTTGCGAAATAGGCCCTGCTTTCCAGCTGGGGGGAACGGCAACCATAGCCGAAGACGCCCTTGCGCTCGCTGGAGGATTCATATGTGATTTGCACGGGAATCCTGAATTCCGGGGAGAAGTTCGCGACTCCTATGGTACGCGTCACCACGAAGCCGTTTTCCGTCAGCGACGCACGCCCCGCCAACATGGGATTCCCTGCAAAGGATATGGCTTTGTCACCAACGGCAAGCAATGCGGAGGAAATCGCGAAAACAAAGAGCAAGGAAAACCTTTTAACAATAACGCACTCCTTAAAAGCAGTCACTGAATATGTCTCAAACAAGAGTCATTTCAAGATGCAACAACCGAATCAATGATTAGAATAATAACGATTTAAGCATTTGCAAACAGAGAAGTTGCTTTTTTCTTCCGCAAATCTTGTTTATTGACTGTTATGATTGCCGCGACAGGGGCGAGGAACTCCACGAGCCGACGCAATGGTGCGACCGATGGGTTCTCGCCCGCGAGGCGTTCGACCGCTTCTGGGCGGAGTACTGCTACCTCTTCATGGACGGCGGGTGGTTCTGCTCTGACGGCGGCGGCTGGACGCCCGTCGCCGACTGGCTGGAATAGCTCGGCAAGCGAAGCCAGCATCATAAGCAACGCCAACGCCATACCCAGAACGCGCCTGACCGGCGCGGCCTGGCGTTGGCGAATGCCGATTCTATGTGCCTTGCTTCTCATCTGCCTTGCCTGTTATGTTCGCGTTGCCTAAATCTATGCTGGAGGTTCAGGTAAGCGTGAAACCGAAAAATCACTGGACTATTTGACTATTTGTCGTCTTCCTGAGGTGGCTCCTTGCTTTGGTTATGGCACAAATTTAAAGTTAATTTCTGTTCCATCTGGTAAATTATAAATTTGTCTTGCAAATTCTGATTTTAATCCTAAAAAAAGCAGTTGAGTTTTGGGCATGAATTGGGGCGCAAGAAACAACCTTCAGTTTGCATGAAGGCTTGGCTTTTCGCTTTTTGTCGTTTTTCCCTCCCCGCCGGAAGCCTGGCTACCCCGGGGTCGCCAGCGGCAGCATCAGCTGCCTTCCGATCTGCGGCGGGAAATGCGTGTTTATGAGGTTGTATTTCCTGAATGCATACCACAGGACAAGCTTCCACCGCTCCTCCCGGCTCAACTGCGTCGCAGTTGCCATCTCGTTCGTTTTCAACATGATAGCTGTGTACGACTCCCTGGCCTTCCCCTGTCCCGACGCGCTGCAGACGAGGTATTTCCGACCGCCATGCGTCGACAGCCGCCCCACGACCTGCTGCGGCGCCGGCCTCGAGGTCTTCGCCTCGCCGTGCCGTTCCGGGTCGATCGCCCTGCTGAAGATGTTCCACAGGTTGGCCACCAGCGCGACCAGCGCGGCCATGACGCCGCAGCGTTCCAGCGACTGCGTCGTGAAGCCGCACCATCCCCATTGGTTCTTCATCTCGTCGAAGACGTTCTCGCAGTTTCCCCGGTCGCGATAGAGCTGGGCGAGCGAAAGGACCTGGTGGTCGAGGTCCGTCACCAGGACGTGCCAGTCGTATTCGCCCCGGTCGCAGGGCGGCAGGACTTCGACGTCCGGGAACTGGAACTCCAGCTGCCTTTCCCCGGCCTCCCTCCCGGCCTTGCCCGGCGGAGGCGCGGACTTGCCGCGCCCGCGCCTTCCCCCGGAATCCGCGTCCCCGTCCTGGACGCGCCGCCTCACGAAGACGGCCCGCCTTGCGTGCTTCCAGCCGTCAAGCCGGAGGCTGGCCTCGCAGCCTTCCCATCCCTGCCTCGCGTCAACCCATTCGACGCCCGGCGCGAGGCATTGCCGCCACGTCCCGACGACCGACGGCGAACGCCTGACCTTGAACAGGTACTTGACGCCGCTGCTCTCGCAGGCCTCCATGACGCTGTCCACGCCGAAGCCGACGTCGCCCCTGACGAACCGTGGCTTGAGGTTCCCGGGAAGGACGCGGAGGAAGCGCTCGAGCATGCCCATCGAATGCGTGCCCGAGGTCCGGTTGCCGGGATGCACGACGACGCCGAGGACGAGCCGCAGCTCCGCGATGCACATCGTGTGGTAGCAGTGGGACGGCCTTCCGGGCTTGTGCGGGTTGTAGCCCAGGACGGCGCCCTCCTGGTTCCCGTAGAGCGGCTTCACCGTCGGGTCGAGGTCGAGGACGTAGTCCTGGTCGAGAAGCGGCGCGTCCAGGACGGGGTCGTGGTGGAGGACGTCGAGGTGCCTGTACCTGGAATGCCCCTCCAGGATGCCGCTGAAAAGCGTGGCGAGCACGCTGCGGACCGGGGGCGCGTTGTTGCTGGAATAGCGGAGGGGGCAGCTGTCCACAAGACGGTCAAAGGCCCCGCCGACCTGCGCGAAATGGCTGAAGAAGGCGTTGTGGCAGCGCGGCGTCACCAGCGTCGTCTCGTCCCACCTGCACTGGAGGGCCCCGCCGGGGGTGTTGATCCACAGCGGTTCGGAATCAGGCGCGGGCTTGCAAATTTCCGCAGGGGCATTATTTTTCATGTTGGTTTTCATGCTGTCTCCTTTGTCTTTTCACTTTGGTCGGTAAAATTTCAGGGAAAGATAGTGTGAAAACCTTTTTTTTCAATGCATTTCACCAACATGGTGAACGGAGCAATCTTCCTAATGCCTTTTATAATCAATAGGTTATGAATAATATCCAGCTTCAACTGTTTTTTTTAGGATTATAAAAACCCTTCGGATTCGTTCGAACTATCGTCCGTGTCCCACCCGCATGGATTGCGAACGGGCAGTCCGTGCCAAAGACTTAGCGCCGTAGGCGCCCGACCATGCTTAACCCCGGGCTTCAGCCCGGGG
>DBPZ01000066.1:0-160 GCA_002305655.1 Lentisphaeria bacterium UBA1407
GGGTGCTTCCATATGCCACCTGATGTTCCACGCCACCAGGGGTGCCCTCCAACCACCCCGAGTACCCCAAGCCCCACCCCGGGTGCTCCCACACCACCCCCGGCGCTTCCACACCACCCCAGGTGCCAGTCACATAAATGCTGAATGCTGAATGATGAAT
>DBPZ01000066.1:184-20938 GCA_002305655.1 Lentisphaeria bacterium UBA1407
ATGTCACATGCACTTTGAGTACGGAACCGTGAAAATTTCGTCTTGTTTTCCGGATGATTCCACACCACCCCGGGTGCTCATGCTTAGAGCTTGACGCTCTAAAACTCTCCGCGTCTTTTCGTCATCGTGTGAAACAATCTCTGTGCTTTCCTGGCGGTTGTTTGGTTGACATCATTGTTCGGGCAGGTTACTTTATCTGCAAATGTACCAACACCAATCTCATCACCCCAATCAACACCACTTATGAAATCAATCGAACGCTACCTTGAACGAATCGGCATCAAGACAGTCCGAAAGCCATCGGAAGATTTTCTCCAAGCCATCCAATTGGCACACCTCACTTCCGTGCCTTACGAAAACTTGGATTTGATCACCGGAAGAGCACAACCCCTTTCCAGCGACTATCTCTATGACAAAATCGTCGTTCAGAGGCGCGGCGGGTACTGTTTCGAACTCAATGGAGCACTCGCCTGGCTGCTCAGAAGCCTAGGCTTCAAATTTACCGAACTCTTCGCGCGCTGGCACCTGGGTGAACCGATTGAAATCACACAACGGAGACATCGCATCCTCAAGGTTGACCTGGGGAAACGCACCCTGATCGCCGATGCCGGAATCGGTTGCCCCTGCCCATTGAGTCCACTCGTTTTCGAAGAAAATACGCCACAAAAACAACTCGACGGCGCCATTTACAGAATCGTCAAGAGCGACACCGTCGGCTGGATGGTCCAAACATATTTGGACGACAAGTTCAAGGACTACTTCTCATTCTCCGAGGATCCCCAGTATCCAATCGACTTCGCATACCCGCACTTCTATTGCTCCCATCACCCGAAGTCTCCATTCAACTCAAAGACAATGGTCAATTTGCCAATCCACGATGGGGGGCGAAAATCCGTGGCGGACGCAGTCGATCCCGAAACGAATGAACTGACAAGGCAATTCAAAATCACCTTGAGCAAGGATGAAAAGTCAGAATTTTTCGTCCGAAGCGACGCGCAGTTCATCCAGCAGCTCAAGATCCACTTTGGGATTGAGCTGCCGGAGGATTTTTTCGCTACTCGATAGGCGCTCTTTCGCCTAGGGTTATCAGCAGGATGCCGCCGAGGATCGCCGCTACGCCCAGATATTGAACCCAATTGAGACGGGACTGAAACACCAGTGCCATCGCTATCTGGGTGAGCATAAACGAACCGCCCGTGCATAACGCCGCAGTCACGGAGGGGTTCATGCACTTGTAGATGTTCATCAGAAAGTAGATCGATGGCATCCCGAAGGCATTCCCCAAAACAAACCCCCACCACCAAAGACCGGGTTTCGTCGTGCCCCATTTGAACAATAGCGCAGCAGCGATCTGCATCCCATAGAAAACCAGCATATTCCACAAAACATATAGGTTCATCGTTGCACCTTCCGGGGTTATTTCCATGCAAACATCGTCACATAGGCACGTGAATTGGCGGTTTGCTTGCTTGAGTTGAAGCTGATTTGATTATTGCCGCCCGCGACCGTCGGCAGCGTCCCTTGCGGAACCACGGTTTTCTTGAGTGTACCCTTGGCGTCAAACCACTTGCATGATCCATCGGCAAGCACTTCAAGGTACTCGTTGGGTTCCATTTCTACGGGGAAGACCATGGTTTGCCCACCGATGGTGATGCTTGGATTGACTAGCTTTTGTTGCAGGAGCGGAAGTGCCTTCATTGGCTTGAGTTGGACGCTGACAGTTTTTCCAGCGGGAATTTCATTCATCCACATTTGCAGACCGAGGCAATTCTTGTAGTTCGGTTGCGACCTGTGGATGCTGTACTGCTCTCGGCTAAAGGGCCAGGAGTGCTGGTCGAACAACTCGGGATCGGATTCCACCAGTTCAAAGTACTTCCAGCCACTGAAATTCACGGGAATGACGTATTGCTTTTTCATGTCGCCATAGGAGCGTGACATCAGGATGATATTAAGCAATTGACCTTGGTTGTCGCCATTGACCCAGATTCCGAATGCCGGGGTTTCCGAGAGGTCTTTCGGTTGCTTGAAATCCAACTGCAAGCTTGTCCAAGACGCCTGTCTCCAGGAGAAGATACGCTCGCAGTGGTCGTAAAGCGAGTATTTGTCATCCGGCGACGAGCTTTGGACTTCCTTCTGGACACCGGCGTTGCTGCCTGTCCAAACTCCATTTTCCACCTTGGATGAAATGCCAGGAGCCGAGGACGGATACACGTACGTCTTCCCGGAATTCAGAAGCTTAATCGTTGGACCTGGATCGAAAAATCCACTGCCGAAATCGGTGATTTCGACGCCTGATTCGTACGCTCCCACCGAATTCAATGCCGTAATGCGCAGGGACAGCGGTTGAGCGCCAAAGGGATTCGCAAAGGACCACGCACCGCTACCATCGTCAAGACCAGTTACCTGATGGCGGCTGGAGGTGAACTGGCGGAATGACCAGCCTCCATCCTTGCCAATCTGCAAGTGATATTCGTCACCCAAGACTGCGAGCTTCTGCTTCGTCGACTCGTCAACCATGTTTTTCTGCCGCAATTCCTCGTACTTGCGAATCGTTGGCGCCATGGTTTTCAGCCAATCGCCATCGGTCATCGAGCCTGGCGAAACACGTTGCAGCGTATAGTTGGAATCCGTGGCAAGGGCCTTGGACCAGAGGTAGTCGATGTCGTCCCAATACGTGGCATCCGTATCGATATTGGTTTTCCTGCCCAAGCCAGCCCAGCCCAAGTGGAGCGGCATAAAGAGCCGTCGTGCCTGATCATTCGATTTCAAATGGAGATTGAGGAACGTCTTGTGTCCTCTGACCGCATGGTCCCATGCCTGCATTCGGGTACGTACATACCAGAGATGATGCGTAAATGTCGCCATTTCCATCATTATCGGATGATCCAGGTACTTGAAGACCTCGAAGGTGAACTTGGCACCGTAATGCCATGCCAAATCCAGTCCGGCGATCACATGGGAACCGTCAAGGCCGTCCAAATAGCAGAAGTCAAATCCGCATTGGTTGATGCAATTGGCAATCCGCTGGGCGACCTCCGAGAAAAGCGTCGATTCGCCGTCAGGCGCGAAGCAGCCCCAGCATTCCACCAGATGGTGGACTGGCGCACCTGCCGCATGGGCCGTCGCCTTCGTACCCAAAATTCCGCGTTTGCACTCCATCACGGCGTACGGCTTAGTCGTCTGGCGCCACGTGTACTGAATCAATTCGTTGTCGATTTGCAGCGTCAATGATCGCCTGATGTAGTAGCTGATCCTATCCGGCAGCGTATCGGTCGGTTCGACCAGATAGATTGTATCCTGCGTTTCGTCAATGCCTTTTGCCAGGGTGTAGGTCCTTTCCTTTGCCAGCCTAGGGTCTGGGATCGGGGTCACCCAATCGCAATTTTTTGCGATGGAGAATGACATCGTATGCAATCCGGCTGCGATTCCCGCATCGTGGAGCTTGTCGATGACCGCCTTGACGGAGGCGTATCCATTGGGATAGACGGCGGGATTGGGCTGGTATGAACCGTAGTTGATCGTGCCATCCATCTCGATTGCGGATATGCCCATCGCGTGGCAGAACTCGATCCATTGGTCAACGTTCGCTTCCGTCGGAGAACCAAAGACATTGCTTCTTCGCGGCAATTCTGCATCCTTTGCAAAGGGACCGCACAACGGACTGTGGGGCACCTGGGGTGCATTGGAGACCATCGCCTTCAATGCCTCGCGCATCTCGCCAAAGGGACAGGCAACCAAGCCGGTCTGAGCACCCTCAAACCCGAATCTTCTGTACGAACAGGTCCATATATGGGATTGGGGACCCGGCAATTGCTCGACGTTCGACTTCAAGCTCAGCGCGATCGTACAAGCCGAAAACGGCTCGTCAGGCTTGATTTCCAAAACCGTTGGAATATTCACAAACGCCAATTCGTCAAACTCGCCCCAAACTCGCTTGACCGTGAATACCAGATAATCAGGATTCGTCTCCACATCCAGCTCGGCGCCGGCATCGTCGCCAAAGCACAACGTGTACAAGGAGCCGTCGAAGGACGCGCCGCTGGCTTCGCGCTTCCAGCCATCCTTCACAATGTACGCACAACTGGATCTCGATGAGCCGCACAACACATCGCGCCCCGACAACTTGTCCAAAAACTTCACATTGTTCCCCGAACCATCGACAATCCACCTGAACCACTTGTTTTCAAATTGAGCTGACATTGTTTGTGTTCCTCGTGTTAGTTTTTGAAACGCTTTTCAAGTTCGGCATAAGTAAGATGAATCATGGTCGGATTCCCATTGGGATCCGCATAAGGCATTTCTGCATGGGCAAGTTGATTGACGATATGCGCGATTTCGGCTTCCGTCACGGAATCCTTCAATGAGATGGCGTGCCTGCACGCCGCTTGCGCCAGATGTACTGCACTTTGGACTTGCGTGGTTCTTGATTGGCGCAAATCGTCGATGATATCACGCATGGCCTTTGCGATATCCTGGTTTGGATAAGCCGCCGGCACTGCCGTCACCAGATAAGAATTGCCTCCAAAGCTCTCCACCGTGAACCCAAGTTCCTCGAAATGATGCAACTGGGAACGCAAGAACTTGGCTTCTTCGTGTCCCAAGTTGATTGTCACTGGAATCAGCAATTGCTGCTGTTGAACGCTCTTCTGCTTCAAGTTCACCAGCAACTTCTCAAACAAAATCCGCTGATGAGCCGCCCGTATGTCAATGATCACCAAGCCATGAGCGGATTCCGCCAGAGCATAGCGCTTCCCGAATCGCCCGCAAATCCGCATCGATACCAAATCCTTTGGCGGCGCGGGACGAACAACAGTCTCAACCGGAGCAGGCGCAGCCGATGGTGGCGGTGGCGGAGAAACCGATGGCGCTGGTGGAATCATCGACGGCAATGTTGGCTGAATGTCCTTGACCTCAACAGCCGGAACTTGTATCGACTCCACAGACATTGGAGTCGGTACTGGAGCAGGTTCAGGCTCGTCAAACTTCAATTCCTCCTGCCGGGCGACGATCACTGGCTGGCTGGGAGTCAATTGAGGCAGAGTCGCCTTGTCCTCGCCACCGGGCATCGTGCGCAGAGCCGTACGCAAAGCCGTCCCGATTATCAACGACACTTGACGCGCATCGCGGAATCGAACCTCGCGCTTCGTCGGATGCACATTGACGTCAACTCGATCCGCCGCCAAATCGATGTAAAGGACTGCGCTTGGATATCTCCCCTTGATGATCAATGTGTCGTATGCCTCGCGAATCGCAAAGTAGATCGTTTCTGCATTGGCCGTTCGCCCATTGACAATCGTTCGCTGGTCGCGCCTGTTCGAACGCGTAAATCCAGGCTTGCTGATGAATCCTCGGACATAAATACCATCCTCGGAGTATTCGACGGGCAGCATCGAGTCAAACGCATCGCGCCCGAGCAGCATCAGCACGCGAGACGCGATGTCGTTCGTCGCGCTGGCATGCAAAACCTCGCGCCCATTGACGGCCAACGTGAACGCAATGTCAGGACGAGACAACGCAAGTTGAAGAACCATCTCCTCGATATGACCATCCTCAGTGTCCGGCCCCTTCAAAAACTTCTTCCTTGCAGGAAGATTGGCGAAGAGGTATGACACCTTGATGTTCGTGCCTGGCGCGCATCCGCAATCCGCAACATCCCGGATGACCCCGTTGTCAACGACAATCTCCGTTCCTACAGTGTCTTCCTTGCGGCGAGTCTGCAAGGTAAACCTGGAAACCGAGGCTATCGAGGGTATCGCTTCACCACGAAAACCCAATGACTTGATCTCGCCGACATCCGCTTCCTTGGAAATCTTCGATGTCGCATGGGCTTCCAAGCACATCATGGCATCACTGCGATCCATTCCGCAGCCATTATCGACAACCTGTATCAACCGCTGACCGCCCTGCTCCGTGGCAACCCGGATCCGAGTGGCGCCAGCATCAATCGCATTCTCGACCAGCTCCTTGACCACGGATGCCGGACGCTCGACGACTTCGCCCGCCGCAATGCGACTGGCAACCTCAGATGGAAGTATCCTAATGACGCTCATTTACCAATTCCAAATCTTCTCGCGTATCGAATTCAATGTCTTGATCGCCAAGTCAGGCCTGTCCGTGATGATCGCATCGGCGCCCAATTTCCAGGCCTGGATCATATTGTACGCATCATTGATCGTCCAAACATACAGCGACAGACCGTGCTTCCTCGCTTCCAGTATGTCAAAGACCAATGGCTTTTGAAACATGCAGAAAACCGCATCGAAACCTTCTTTTTTCATCGATTTGTAGTATTCGGTTTGATTGACCGAAGGCTTTATGCCCCCGGTAATCTTGATCATTGTGCAACCAGGAAGGCGCTCGCGATAAATCGATGCGACTTTTCCGCCGCCGCAGGACAGGATCACGTCTCCGATAGCATCGTGCTTCAGGACAATGTCGCATATCGCATTTGCCGCATTCCCTTCCTTCAGGTCGATCAAGACTGGAACTTTCCCTTTGCATAGCAACAGGACTTCCTCGAATGTGGGGATTTTCGCTCCCTTGAATTTCTTGTCCTTGAAGGAGCCTGCATCCAACGCCTTGAGTTCCGCCATTGTCTTGTCACGCGCCGGCCCCGTTCCGTCCGTGGTACGATCCAGCGTGCCGTCGTGAAGACAATAGACCACGCCGTCCTTTGAAATTCGAGCGTCAATCTCAACCGCGTCGGCCCCAATGTCAATCGCGGCCTGAACCGCCTCAAGCGTATTCTCGGGATAGACTGACGAAAATCCACGGTGGGCGACAACGAAGGGCAACGAAACCTCCAAAACCTTAAAGTGGTCAATCTCAACCTGACTCAATCCCGAAAGCTCCTCCACGACGATATTGTCAACACGAGCGGCCAAACGATCAATCAGGATCCCGCACAATCCCTCGCGTACGCCGTCAGGAGATACAAAAGCGGAACAGATCAGCTTCCCGTCAACGAACAATTTCGCCAAATGATCGCGCAGCTCAAGGCGACAAGTCCGAAAATCAGTCGCCTTCTTCTTGTCCGAAACACTTGAGGTCACGTAAATCTGCCATGTAAACTTGCCATTGGCATCGACGACCCCATCCGTAATCTCGGTACCCAAATTCTGACGCAGGGGAATATGCGTGAAATTCCTCGACTTGTCTGGCTTTTGACGCGCCAAAAGCGAGATCCAGCGGCTAACTTCTACCGCTCTATCAATTGCAATATCTGCCTGAATAGCCACATTCTTCCCGCGAACGGATTCAGGCAACAGGAATTTGATCGATCCTCCCATGTGTTCTACGTACAAAACACCGTCTTTGATGCTACCTTTTCCGCTCGGATTCGTCCATTTGTCCAATGCGTTCGGCGAACTGAAATCCTCGCGGTAGATCACCTTCCCCTTTGTCACAACACCCCAATTCGGAAGCTGCTGGGCTAATAAGGGAATCGACAAGGCGACAATCAACAATGGAAGCAATTTGGAAGTCATGTCTTTGTTTCAAGTGTAGTTGGGTTGGAACAAAAAACTAATATACCACAGCTCACGAAAAACAAGCCTGCCGATGAACAAAAATCAAGGCTGATAATCCTAAAAAAAGCAGTTGACGCCTTATGATTGTAGTGCCTTTACAAGGCACTGTCCTTGGGCGGGTTCCTCACCCCAGGCTAAAAGCCTGGGGTTAAGCATAGTTAAGCGCTTACAGCGCAATGCGTTGTGAAAACTATTCTGACAAGCTCGAACTATCGTCCGCGTCCAGCTCGTGTCCCGCCCCGGGTGGATTGCGGACGACCAGTCCGCGCCAATGACTTTGCGCCGTAGGATGCCCCCATGCCGGGGCGCCTTGTAAAGGCGCTACAGAAGACTGACGCATTTCAATTCACCAGCACAGTGAAACGAATAAACCTTCTAACCATTTGATAATAAGTCAATTAGGAATAAAACCCAGCGTCAACTGCTTTTTTAGGATAATTCCTTATCCCCGTAATCTTGATAGCGTACGGTTATTCTTCAGGCAATCTTTGCGTTTTTGTTTCAACACAAACATCTATGGAATGTACGGTGGATCACTTCGGCTTGCTGTTGCTTTGAGAGGGTATTGAAGTTCACCGCATAGCCCGAAACTCGAATGGTGAGGTTGGGATACTTGTAAGGATGATCCATCGCGTCCTGCAACTTCTCGCGATTGAGCACATTCACATTCAAGTGATGGGACGATTGGTCAAAATAACCGTCCAACAACGATACGAGATTTTCTTTCTGCATCTCCAAATCCGTACCAAGAGTTTCCGGAACCACGGTGAATGTGTTGGAAATCCCGTCGCGACAGGCATCGTAATTCAACTTCGCCACGGAATTAAGCGATGCAACGGCACCGTCCTTGTCACGCTGGTGCATCGGATTGGCGCCCGGCGCGAAAGGCTCCCCTTTCCGTCGGCCATCCGGCGTGCTTCCGGTTTTCTTGCCATAAACCACATTGGAGGTAATGGTCAGGATCGAAAGCGTATGCTCCGCATTTCTGTAGCACGGGGTCTTGCGCAGCTCGGCGATGAAGGAATCGCATATCTCCTTGGCGATGTTATCGACCCTATCGTCATCGTTGCCGAATGCTGGAAAGCCACCTTCGATGTTGAAATCGACGATGATCCCCTGTTCGTCCCTGATTGGCGTGACCTTTGCGTACTTGATTGCGCTAAAGGAATCGGCGACCACGGAAAGCCCCGCAGCCCCAAAGGACATGAACCGATGGACCTTCGTGTCGTGCAACGCCATCTGGATCTTTTCGTAGGCGTACTTGTCGTGCATGTAGTGAATGACGTTCATCGTATTGACATAGACTTTCGCCAGCCACGACATGTACTTTTCATAGCGCGCCTTCACATCGTCGAAATCCAGAATCCCATCCCCAACAGGTTCGGAAACAGGGGCGATTTGCCTCCCCGAAACCTCGTCGCGACCACCATTCAACGCCAAAAGCATCAGCTTCGCCAAATTGCACCTGGCGCCGAAAAATTGCATCTGCTTCCCGATCTTCGCTGCAGACACGCAACAAGCGATCGCGTAGTCATCGCCAAACCTGGGACGCATCAAATCGTCGTTTTCGTACTGGATGGAATCGGTTTCGATAGACAATTCCGCACAGTACCTCCTGAAGGGAACCGGCAGATTTTTCGACCACAAGACGGTAAGATTTGGCTCTGCCGCCGGTCCCAGCGTCCTAAGCGTATTGAGAAATCTGTACGTAGTCTTGGTGACAAGCGTCCGTCCATCTTCGCCCATGCCGCCCAGCGATTCGGTGATCCACATCGGATCGCCCGCGAAAAGCTCGTTGTATTCCGGCGTCCTCAATTGCCTGGCGATCCGAAGCTTGATGATGAAATCGTCAATGATTTCCTGCGCCTGCTCTTCGGTAAGGAGTCCTTGGGCCAAATCGCGTTCGAAGTAAATATCCAGGAATGTCGATGTCCGTCCCAGCGACATCGCGGCCCCGTTCTGTTCCTTGATGGCGGCAAGATAGCCAAAATAGAGCCACTGCGTCGCCTCCCGTGCCGTGGTCGCAGGTTGCGAGATGTCAATCCCGTACATCATCGCCATTTGGTTCAGCTTATCAAGGAAGTCGATATGCCGGTACAATTCCTCGGCCAAGCGGATATTCTCCTCGGTCATGTCTTCCTTCCCGAGGTCCAGCTTGTCCTGCTGCTTGGCCTTGATCAGCGCGTCAACCCCGTACAGCGCCACCCGTCGATAATCCCCGATGATCCGTCCTCTTCCGTAAGCATCAGGCAATCCTGTAATCACTCCCGCGTGCCTGAGGGCCCGCATCTCAGGAGTATAGACACGGAAGACGCCGTCATTGTGGGTTGTACGGTACTTGAAATGGTCACGAACCTGGTCAGAAAGCTCGTAGCCGTAGCTTTCGCAGGCTTGCTCGACCATCCTTATCCCACCAAAAGGATTGACGCCGCGCTTCAATGGACGATTGGTCTGCAAGCCGACGATAATCTCCAAATCCTGATCGATGTATCCGGGCTTGTAGGTCAGCAGCGACGACACGGTGGTCGTATCGATATCCAGGCAACCGCCAAAGTCCTGCTCCAGTCGCTTAAGGCGTTCGACCTTGTCATAGAGCTTCTTGGTACGCTCAGTCGGACCGCGCAGGAATTCCGCCCCGCCATGATAAGGGGTGTAATTCAATTGGATAAAATCCCGCACATCAATGGAATTGTTCCAATTACCCTTCTTGAAATCCAACTGGTTCATTGCCTATCGATCCCTATTCTTGCCTTCAGTTCGTTATTCTGTTTTCGTTTCAGGTTTTGCCGTATCCGCTACGGGTACGATCTTGACCTCAATAATTCCGATCAGTTTCTTTTGCTGCTCCGTGAGCTCAGACACATCCATCTCGGCTGCCGACTTGACCAGGTCCAGATATTTAGGCGAAGCCATATTATCGAGCTTGTCTGCCATTCTCAAGTAGCATTTCGCCAGATAGTTCTTGACCACTTCGTCTCCAGGTTTCGATTTATGAAGCCCCTGGAAGGCTATTTCCGCTTCCTCGTACTTTTCCTCTTCAAACAGCTTTTGCGCCTTCTGATATTCCCTGGACAACTGGAACTTCTGGAACGCAAATATCAATGCGACGGCAACAAACAGAAGCAGAATGACATTCTTGCACGGGCAGGAGGATTTTTTCTCGCTGTCACTACCGCAGCCAAAGCTGCAAGCCGAACCGGCCTTCGATGCCTCATCTGCCTTCGGCGCCTCGCTAACGCTACCTTCTTTCTTAGGATCTTCTGCCATAATTAGCTCTCCTTTTTTACTTTTTCAACGCCAATGATTTCCGCGCTATCTCCATCTGCTCTCCAGATGACTTCGTAGCCGTCCAAAAAAACACCGTAAACGCGACCGTCCTCACGCTGATAGGCCGGTCGCGGATCAGCTGAAATTACTTTAATCGCCAAATTCCTAAAACTCAAGTTCCCCCGTCGCCCAATCACTTCAAAATCCCGTTCTGCCTTCGGCGAAACTATCACCTTAAGCGCCTCTGCGTTCGGCGCCGTCGGCGCAAATCCACCTATTGCATCCGGGATGCTATCGGTATAGGGCAGGTATGGCTTGATATCGAGGATTGGCGTACCATCAAGGATATCCTGTCCTGTGACTTCAATAACTAGTTTTCCGTGATCGCCTTGCACAATACGCTCCATTTTCAGGACGGACAAGCCGATTGGGCTTGGGCGGAATGGCGAACGCGAGGCGAAAACCCCAATCCGCTTGTCACCGCCCAGACGCGGCGGACGCACCGTTGCCTTCCAGCCTTCGCGAATGGCAAGATGAAACACGAACATTACCCAAATATGGGAAAAATCCTCCAGTCCCCTGACCGCATTCGGTTGATTGTACGGAGGAATGAGTTCGATCGCCCCCTTGGCTTCCTCGACCAAGCCGGGTTGACGCGGTATCCCGAACTTGGCCTTGTAGCAACTGCGCATGATCCCCACTGCGGGAAAGGTAAACTCAAGATGCTGCTGAGCCAATTCTTCGGTCATCGAACCCGTCTCCAAATCAACCCTCGGTCTTCTTGCTGTCGGTTTTAAGTACGGCAAGACACATGGCAATCACAATCAAAACCGTCCCGCTTATCGTCCAGGCATTCATCATCTTCTCGTTTTTCAGCAATCCGGTCACCCGGGCTATCTGCGCAAAAATGCATGCCAATGGAGGCTTGAGGAAAAAAGCCATCGACCCGATGTATGCACTGGTCGCAGCAATCCCGCTGTAGTAAAATACATAGGCCAATGCCGTAGCAACCACAACCATGTACGTCATTTCAGGCAACGCATCCCATACCTTGCCAAACTCGGCGACAATCCCCTTGCTGGACGTCAAAAATACCAGTGGCAAAGACAGAAAACCGCCGATCAACGACGAACCGCCCATGTAGACCATCGCGCCATACTTGCTTACAACGCGCTTCGTAAAGCAAACGCTCAACGCAAACAGCATCGCGGCAACACTCATCACGCCGACAGCTTTCAGCGTCGACAAATCCGCGCGTCCCGACTCGAACATGAACAGGCAAACGCCGCCCAAGCCCAGCAATGTCGCAAGCCACTTGCGGCAATTCCACTCTTCCTTGTTCATGAATCGCGCAATCACAATCGCAAAAACAGCATTGGCGCTGAAAACAACTGCGGAGGACGATGCATTTCGAAACATATTGATCCCAAAATGGAAAAACCCCAGGCTCAACGCAATGCCGAAGAACCCATTGAACGCAAACACGCCCCAATCGCGCATCGTCAAACGACCGCCCCTGCTGAAATAGCTTGGCAAGCCAAAGGCAAGCAACAGCACGCCGGTCACCACGAAGCGAATAAACACCATCATATTGGGATCGATGGCGTTATTCTTGTTAATCAGCTTCTGGCAAATCTCAACCGTGCTGAACAATCCAATGCCAAGCAACAGGAACAAAATCCCTTTTTTTGAAATACCTGTAGTCTTCATGATTATTTCTTCCGTTCGTTGATGACCTTCACACCCTGTGCCGCCAATGCGTCAATCCAGCCGTTGAACTCGGCATTTTCTGGAGCTTCGGCATGGATTGGAGACGATCCCATCCCCAAGCGATCAAGCTTGCCCTCGCCCAAACGATGGTACGCCATAATCTCAAATCCCTTGGCATGATCCAATTGAGCAGCCAACTTCCCAATCCCCTCAAAATGCTCCGGAATCGCGTTGACACCAGGAACCAATGGAAAACGTACTAGAACCGCGACACCTAAATCGTTGAGCATCTTCAAATTCGAAACGATCGGCTCCAATGGAACGCCAGTCACGCGACGATGACGAGAATCATCCGTCTCCTTGATGTCGTACATGAAATGATCGACCAAGGGAATGAATTTCTTCAAGATTTCAGGATTTCCAAAACCGCTTGTCTCAATGGCTGTATCCAAGCCCTTGGCCTTTGCCGCTTTCAGCAACGCCAAGCTGAAATCAGGCTGGAACAGGGGTTCGCCACCACTGATGGTCATCCCGCCGCCAGACGTCTCGTAAAACGGCTTGTCCTTCATGACCTCCGTGATAACCTCGTCAACCGACATGGTCTTGCCAATCATTTCCAATGCCTCGGCATAGCAGGTCTTGACGCATTCGCCGCAAAGCATGCAGGCTTTGCGGTCGATGATGTGCGCCCCTTGCTCATTAACCTTATGTCCCCCGAATTTGCAGGCCTTCAGGCACGCCCTGCATCCAATGCACCGGGCAGGCGTGAAGGACAACTGCCGAACCTTGCTCTTGGATTCGGGATTGTGGCACCAAAGGCAGTTCAATGGACAGCCCTTCAGGAAAACCGTAGTCCTGATGCCAGGACCATCGTGAATCGAAAACCGCTGTATGTCAAAAACCGTTCCTTTCATACTCGCATTCGCCGTGTTTGCTTTCTCAATGCTCCAACTGGTTCAAGGTACGCTCGATCGCACCGCGATAGCGGTCAACCAATCCGCGGGCGCGACGCCCCATCGCCTCGCGCTCGCCAGAATCCTCTACTAGCTTGCGCAACGACGGCAAAAAGTCATCGTCCTGTTCAACTTCTACTGACGCCTGAGCCTCCTTGAACAAAGAAGCCACCTGGCGGAAATTCTCCATATGGCTTCCATGCAGGATCGCCTTGCCGAAGATTGCGGGTTCGATGATATTGTGCCCACCAGTCTGGCCCGCCAAGCTCTTGCCTACGTAGGCGATATCGGATGCGCCATAGAAGTTCATCAGTTCGCCAGTGGTATTGGCCAACAGCACATCGACAATCCGCGTGTCGGCCTTCGCATGTTCATCGGGCTTTGACAACCTGTAGGTCAATCCCATTGAATCCAGCAGTTTACCAACTTCAGGCGCTCGTTCGCAATGCCTGGGCACCAGGATCATTTTCAGTTCGGGATGCTCGGACTTCAGCTGGATATACGCCCTGCAAACCAATTCTTCCTCCCCGGAATGCGTGCTCCCCGCAGTGAAAACCAAACGCTCCCCGGAACCGAAGCAATCATCCAAAACCTGGCTCTTGTCCGCATTCTTCGTCTCGGGAACCTGGTCAAATTTCATCGTGTCGCAAACGACGACCCGTGGATCGTCGCCTAAAACACGGCAAATGCGCTTCCGATCCTCCGCGGTTTGAACGCAAATGCTGTCAAACTTATCAAACAAGGGCTTGAAAATGAACGCCCACTTGGCATAGCCACGGCTTGACCTGTCTGACATCCTGCCGTTCACCAACGCCACCTTCGCACCAATACTCTTCGCGCAGCAAATCAAATTCGGCCAGATTTCAACTTCGAAGATCACCAGCATGATGGGCCTGACAACCTTGAGGGTGCGTCTAACCGCGAAAAAGCAATCGATCGGGCAGTAGATCAGCATGACATTCTCAGGCAACTTTGCCTTTGCAGTATGGAAAGCCGTGCTTGTGCTGCAGGAGAAGACCAGGTCGTCCTGGGGAAATTTGGCTTGCCATGCCTTGATGAAGGTCAGTGCCGCGATGGTTTCGCCAACGGAAACCGCATGGATCCAGACTGGCCTTTTCAGTTCCTTGAGGCGGCGTTTCTTGTCGCTACCGATAATTCCCAAGCGTTCCCAGTATTCTTTGGTGAGCCCGCCCCGTCGAATGATATGAACCAGATAAAACGGGAGATAGCAAAGGAAGAAAATAGGAAAAAGCAGGCTGTAGATGAACTGGAACATAATGCTTTGGAAATGATGGTTTTTTGTGATTGTGGGGAATTGAACTGGTTTAATTATCGCTAGACGTCAAGCGGCCTGCGCGAGATGACCATCAGGGTTTGGTCATCTGCCTGCGGCGTGTCTTCCGAGAATTTCTTTACTTCCCCGATGATGTGTGCAATGGTTTTCTTCGGGGATTCCGCACACTCCTGGAAGAGTTTCCAGAACCTGCCATCCCCAAACAGCTCTTGCAAACGGTTTTTCGCCTCGTTGATACCATCGGAATACAGGCAGATCTTCATCCCCGGCTCGAAGTTGAACGAGACGATTTCAAAGTGCGTTGACTCATCATTGGGCCACATTCCCAAAGCGTGTCCTGCAGGCTTCAGTACCTTCAATTCACCGCTTGCGCTCCTTAGCAACAACGGCGTATGACCAGCGCAACCAAACTTGCATTCATGCTTCGACATGTCAATGAGCAATGCATTCAAAGTGACAAATTGAGACGGATCCGAATGGGCGTGAATCAAACGGTTCAAATCCAAAAGGAACGACTCGACATCAGTAAACCTGTCATTGAGGCAACGAACAAAACTCCGGCACATCGAAGTCATCAAACAAGCGGGCAAATTTTTGCCCGCAGCATCGGCGACAATCACTAAAACACGGTTCTCGTCCAATTCCGCAAAGTCGTAGAAATCGCCGCTGACCTCCATCGCAGGAGTCTGATACGCGGCAAAACGATACACGCCAAGCCTGGGGGGAATCGCAGGCAAAAGCAACTTCTGCATCTTCGAGTAAGAAGCAAGCTCCTGGACAATCCGATCCTGCTTCTGACGCTCAGTATAAACCAAAATCAAACTCGCAGCCAAAGCCGCCTGAATCGACAAACCCTCGAACTCCTCTAAATCATTATTCGAATACGGCTCGGTGGAATGCTTGCGATTCACTGCAACAATCAAGCCGATGAAACGACCCTCGAACGTCAACGGAACAGCCATCATCGTGTCAATGCCGCGAGGCAAGTTGATCTGCTGAGAACGACCGAAATTCACTGAAGACATCGTGTCGATCACCTCGCCAAGCAAACCCTCCCCGCTGCGGATGATCTCCTTCTTGAAATGAGCAGAACGATTGCGGCTGTTCTCATTGATCTTATCCTCAATCCCAATCGACATCTCGGAAAATATCGGGAAAGGACCGACGCACGCCGCGCCCTTCACTTGCTTCAACCCCAGCTCCGCGCTGGAATCAAGCACATAGATTCCAACCGACTCCGCGTTGATTTCCTCCCAAATCTGGGATACAAGAATATCCAGCGCCTCAAACGTCTCCTTAACCGTAGCCAACTTCTCGGTAAAAAGCCGCAAGGTACGCTGATGGGATTCCTGACGAGACTGAATCTGCAATTTCTCCGATTCCAAATTGTGGATGCTCGTCACGCCCCACGTCACGATCGTCGTCAAAAACAAGACAACCAACAAAAATAGCAATGGCACAATAAAGTCCATAGACTCATTCCTAATGATAAACTCGACTTCCCAGCCGAAAGTCAAGACAAAAAATACCCCAACTTATTGGACGATACATAATATTAATAGCACTTGCCAACTTTTCAATGCACTATTGACCATTTTTGCCTCTTCTTTTCACAATAGGCACAAATATTCAAACAAGAGCATTTTGTGTTGTTTTCGTACTACTATCGCCCAACTTCTTGTTTTTTCTAAAGGAAATTTCTGAAAGTCAATCCTTGAGCCAGTGCCACGCAATCACGTTTCCAAACCCGCCCCAGTCCCATAGGTCCCATTCGTCCGACCCTGTCCGACCCGTCCGAGTAGTCAGACTGAAGTTATTTCAACGAGATTCGTGGATCGATAAGCACATAGCAGAAATCGGACAGCACATTTCCCAGCAATCCAAGTATGGAAGTCAACGCGATCGTCCCCATAAATACGGGATAGTCGCGACCAACCACAGCCTCCAAGCTCAAGCTTCCCATGCCGGGTATTTCAAAAACGCGCTCGATGATCACGGAACCAGCAAACATGATGGATAGGACGCCGCCGAACCCTGTCGCAATCGGAATCAACGCATTGCGCAACGCATGGCACCACAGGACCCGAGCGGTGCTTCCACCCTTGGCATACACCGTACGGACATAGTCGCTGTTGATCTGCTCCAGCAGTGAATTCTTCATCAGCAAGGTCAATACGGCAAAGCTTCCGACCATATAGCATGTCACCGGAAGAATCAGATGGCGAAGGAGATCGACACAACGATCCCAAAATCCAAGCGACTCGAAATCCTGTGAGTGGAAACCAGTCGCGGGCAAGATGTCCCACAATCCGTCAACCGTTCCGCAAAAGACCATTTTCAGAACCATTCCCAAGGCAAATGCAGGAATGGCATAACCGACGAAGACGATGACGCTCGATACCAAATCAAAGGGTTTTCCATGCCAAAGCGCCTTGAGGACACCAAGGGGAATGCAGACCAGGTAGGTCAACAGAAAACCCGTCAACCCAAAGACCAGGGACACGGGAAAGCGCTCGCTGATCATCTGCCAGGCCGTCTTGTTGGGAAACTTGTACGACTCCATCTGCAACCCGATCTTGTCATCAACCAGCCATTTCCAATAACGCTTCAAAAATGGCTGGTCGAATCCATAGTGCTTTCGGATGTATTCCCGTTGCGTCTCCGTGATGGAACCCGCTTCCGATTGACCAGTGCTGGCAACAGACTCGCCACCCTGCTCCCCGCCACGCATCCGCATAATCGCCTGCTCAACAGGACCGCCAGGAACAAACTGGGTGATCCCAAAGCAAAGAAACGTAATGCCCAAAAAAGTGGGGATGATCAACAACAAACGACGAAGAAAGTACTCTTTCATAACCTATTGGCGAAAAGTCAAATTAGTCCTGGACAAGATCGATCGAAACCTGCGACGGAGCCTGGACAACAGGCGCCTTGCCAGCTTCCAAGGTCACCGACACCGGACCGTAAGGAGTCGGATAAGTCCCCTTCGCGTACTCCAAATCCGCCAGGTTCGGCTTCAGGAGAATCCGCTTGGAGCCTGGCTCGACCACGTTGATGCCCAGAACCTTTTGGCTCAGGCACGCCGAAGGACCGCCTGCCCAGCCGTGGCAAAGGCTATGGCGCAAGCCCAAATAGCAGTACTTGCCGAAATCCGCATGGAGATCCTTCTTGCCGGGAATCGGAGGCTCGTCAATGCGATTGGAATTGACGAGCCAATCCAGGTCGAAATCTTCCCAGAACGAAGTTGCGCCATGATTCAACATCGCACCCCAGTACTTGCGCATGACATTGAGCGCGGACTGAACTGGCTGCGCCAACAGCATATAGTACCCGAAGAAGGTGCTGACCCCACGCGTCGGATTCGTCGTCAGGACCTTGGTGCAATCGTCGATCTCGCCCAATGTAAGCATAGCCGCTGCAGTTTTGTATCCCAGGCTGTCGGGGACGATTTTCTTAAGCCATTGGTTTCGTTCATCTGCTAGTTGCGCCTTCTCCACTTCTCCAAGGATGGAGCAGAGGAAGGCCGCTCGCTTGAACATCATGGCGAAGAGTCCCCGTCCCCCCGCCAATTGCACGTCCTTGTTGTCATTGGTCGGCCAATCCAGGAAGCACCAATTTCCGCGCAGCTCCATCGTGCCATCCTCGGCGATCATTTCCGAAAAGTGCCTGACCAATCCCAGCAGGTAGTCCTTCTGTTGCTTCAGGTACTCCATGTCGCCGCGGTGCATAAAGTAGTCGTACTGGTTGATCACCCACCACAGAGAGTACGTCATGATCCCGTTCATGTACTGGGGAAGAGGAGTCCGGTCACGAAGGAAGTCAAGGCTCTTGGGAATGAGCGAAACGTCGTCGAACGCCGCCAAAATCACACGGATCTCAGGATTGAGGTCGCCAAGCCAGACTAGCCTGTCACGCTTGATTCCATCATAGATGTAATCCTGCATGTTCAAATGGACAGTATAGACTCCCGTATCCCAAATCTTGTTCAGTAGCGGATCGCTGCACTCGAAGGAACCGACGCGGGGCAAATCCCGCATCAACGATACCGCGATGATGTTCATCAACGGCATCCGCTCGCCCAATATGTCAATCCTGACAAACCTAAATCCAGTGCATCCGTACTCCAACATCCCCATCCGAGGGCAATCCAACTCGGTATCGTGAATCGAATGATCCTGATTCGGCTGAGACATCGCCTCGCTGACGGATTCGCCAAAACGTATGCGAATGCGACCAACAGCAGCACCGCCAACCCCAGTGACCAAACGAATCCCACCATGCAGCTCGCGACCAAAGTCAAGCAAAACATAAGCGCCGCGCTCGACGAAAATCTGATCCGCAGGAGCCAAAGGACCAAAACTCTGTATCTCACGACGACCAACGAAAAAATCCGGCTCCGACAACCCGCTGCTCATCACCGTCCGCACCGCAGGAATATATTCCCTTACACGAGCGTCACGTATGGCATCCTTGTACAAACCCATTGACTTGCTCCTTTGGCTGATTTTATGAACTGATTATTTAAACAGCAATACCTCCTTCAATATAACCCAACACCTTGCGTTTCATAACATCAAACCAACCAAAATACCCCCCAACCCATGGATTTCCCCCCCCAACATCGTCAATGCCCCCACAGTCCCAAGTCCCGAAAAAATCAGTCGCCATCATCCCGAACTTGGAACTTGGTCACCTGCCGCTCCTTGCCATCATCATAGTTGGTCACCCAATCCAACACCGTCCCACCGGACTCAGCATAATACGGACTGACCAGGAAATTCGATTCCCCCTCCCGCAAGACCTCGTACTCGCCTACCTGAAAATACTTCCCTTCATGCAAATCGTAAACCGTTTCGTCCAGCGAGGGCATGGGAGTGAACGGATACATCATCTCAAATACGCGAGCACGATCGGCAGAAGGAATCTCGTACATCTCAACCTCAACCCCAATCGATAGCATCACACGACGGGTCGGGTACGGCAAGCGATCCTGGATACCGGTAATCGCAAGAAGTATCATCTTCTCCGTCCGGCTGAAATCCTCGGCACTAGAACACTCCACACGAGGGCGGTTCGATACCTCATCAGAATACATCGTCACGGCTACAGATCGCATCGTTTCTTGTTTCTTGTCTGACATCAATTCTCCTTGGATTCGATTGTTCTAAATCACTCGATACACCACACATCCTCATACCCAATTGATACAAATCAAAAGGATAGATCCGAATTGCAATTTTTGAATTACATCGGAAACAAGAATAATTTTATACATACCTAGAAATTTTCAAATAAATCAAAGTAACTTTCATTTACTTTCCTTTTTTGTCATAAAAAGGAATAGATTATCATCATCATCCAAGGAAATCATAGGAAAAATATTTTGTGTCAAGGATTTGACAAGTTACTGATTGATAGGATATTAGGCGCTATGCAAAACACTGAAGTTCCATCAAGGGTCGCCATGCCTTCTTTTTTGGGTTTTTTATGCCGTCAAGTCCGTCGTGGCTTACGCGGCGGCGATTCAACGTTCAAGTTGGGGATGATGTTGTTCCTATTGAACTGGCCTGTTGGTTGGGGTGGCGGTGCCCTTTGCGCGTTGCTTGCTGCCGCCTACAAGTCGAAATTCTGGTTGTTGGCGGCTGGTTTCCTATACATTTTTTCGTGGATTATGCTGGGTGTAGCCACGATCCTCTTGGGCGTTGACGCAAAAAATCGCTTGCTCGCCCAATACAAGACATCTCGCATCGCATTTGACAGGCTAAAGAAACATCGCCTTGCAAAGCTGAAGACGAAGGATTAGGAATCGTTCAAAACCGTCCGACCCGTCCGATTAAAAATGCGCCATTTTCAACCACCTGACCGGTGACACCGCCTGAGTACGAGCACCCCGGGTGCTCCTACCTAAACCCGTCCCCCTCTTCAAAAGGGCAAATTTGCCCGACCTGCCTGACTAGGAATGCGCCTTGTTTAGCCACTTTAGCGGCGACACCGTTTGAGT
>DBPZ01000066.1:21009-25647 GCA_002305655.1 Lentisphaeria bacterium UBA1407
CCGCTCTTCAGAAGGGCAAATTTGTCCGACCCGTCCGACCCGTCCGACCCAAAACCTCCAATACCCCCACAAAAAGGCATGTCACATGCCATTTGAGTACGAAATCGATGAATTTTTGCGTTGGTTTCTAGGTGGTTTTTCGAGGATAATTAGCCCTCTCCCCTGACGATTGCCTTTTTCACGTAGCCTGCCAGGATATTTGCGGCGTTTTTCAGCGCTGACGGTCGAGTTCTTGGTTGTAGCCTGAGTGCTGGCGAGGGCAGGTTGTCCCGTGGGATAAAAGCTTGGACCACATAGAGTTCGGCACCAGGCACCGCCTTTCCGCAATCGTGGATATCCTCGTCCGCAAAATAGGGTTCGACGAGGGTAGTCCTGAACTCGTAGCCTTTTCCAGAATTCATGATCAACTCGATCGATTCTCGAATTGCATCTGTATCGGCGAATCCAACCAGTTCTTCGTAGCGGTGAATCGGCCCTTTGATGTCCATGGCGAGGTAATCCACCAGCGGAAGCACCCTTCCCAGCATTTTTGGACGCGATCCATTGGTGTCAAGCTTGATCCGGAAGCCACGCTTCTTGATGAATTCAAGTGTTTCAGGCAACCCTTCGTGAAGCGTAGGTTCCCCGCCAGTCACCGTAATCGCGCGAGTCCACTGCTTCTTGAAGTCCTTTAGCAGCAAATCCAACTCGTCAAACGAATACGTGGGCGCATTGAATGCACCCAACGTACTCGCATTGTGGCAATACCCGCAGCGAAAATTGCATCCGCTGGTGAAGAACAAGCCAGACAGGCGACCTGGATAATCCACCAGGCTCGCCTGATCCATGACACTATGTAAAACTGATTGCATCGTCAGGATTATTCCACCACATCCAAGATGGACCTGATCATCTCAGGAGTGATGATTCCCTTGCCTGTGTAGTCCGTCTGAATTCCAAGGTACTGGTACAAACGAGAATTCCCGCAAATCTCGTCCGCCGCACCAGGATTCGGGTTTTCGATGTAGCTCCCGTCAAGATTTGCAACGACCATCGCAGGAATACGATTGGGATTGACGCATTGAGCCAAGCAGAAATTCCGCAAGCCATCCTCCGATCGCAAATCATCATACTGCTTGACGAATTTGCCCTTGTAAGGCTCCTTTGAAAGCAAGTCATCGAGACGACGATTCAGCATGGTGCACTTGGCACAACCTTCTTTCCCGAAAACATGTACGACATACTGTGACATTCGTGGTTCTCCCTGCTCGTGACCAGCTTAGTTGCTCGCGCTCGATACCGAATAGCGCCCCTGTTGACGAGCCAGCAATTCACCATATCGCTTCGATTTGTTCCAGTTCTGAATCTTGCTGAAATACCCGACAACTCGCGTCTCGCCAACAACATCCTTCGAGCCGCACTGCTGGCACGTATCCTGAAGACCACGAGACTTGTGATCGCACTTCTGGCAGTACGTGAACTCCGGCGAGAACGTAACCTGGGCAGATTGAGTCCGATGGAACACTTCCTTGATCAAGCAGGCAATCGCCTTCGAGGAAGGACGCTCCTCGCCAATAAACGCATGAGTAATCGCCCCAGACTCGATGATGCTGTGGAACATCGCCTGCTTCTCGATGCGCTCAACCAAATTCACAGGAGCCTCCGCAGTCAAGTGGATCGAGTTCGTGTAGTACGCAACATCCTCGTCCGCACCCTTGACAACATCCTTCGCCTCGGAATGGAAGAACAGCAAATCGGATTTCGCCAGACGACGAGCCGCAGATTCCGCAGGACTCTCTTCCAACGTGAACTTCAAACCATACTGCTCAGTGTATTCCTTCGCACGCAAGTACATGTGCGAAATCACCTTCAAGCCAATGCCAAAGACCTCGTCGTCCTCGTGCAATTCCTTGCCGTAGAGGAACTTCAAGGCATCATTCAAGCCGATCAAACCAATGATGTACGTGGATTTGTCAAGCTCGACGTATGGACGACCATCGCACGCGGTGCGACCAATCTGCCAAAGCGGACGACCAGGTCCGGACAGCATCTCGGCAATCTTAGCCTTCTTCTGCAAATGGGCCTTCACGACCAGATCCATCGTCGCATTAATCTCTTCCAACAATCCTTCGTACGTCTTCATGCCGCGACGCGACGCGCGGTACGCACATTGCGGAATATTAACGGTCACATTCTGGAAACCGCAGAAGCGCATCGACTCGGGATGGCGCAACATGCGCGTGTCGTCAATCGTCGTGCGCAAGCGGCAGCAGGCGGAGAGGGTCACCTCGTCACGGTCGAAGATAAAGTACGTCGATCCGTTCTTCGATGCCAAATCGCAGGCTTCCTCGAAAATCTTGTACTGATCGGGATCCGCGAATGTTTCGCTCGATACGTGGAAATCGCACTTGGGGAATTCAAAGACGCGACCGCAGCGATCGCCTTCACCCCAAACCTTCAGCAGCGCCGACGTGAACCTCCGCGCTTCCTCGGTGTAGTCGCCATACTGCATGATGTGTTCGCCGCGATCCTCAAGATCCTTCTCGCAATCGGGATCGTAGTACACCCCTTTCTTCTCGTCGTACAGTTCGGACAGGACAAGACGAGACGTCCCGTCAGCGTCCTCAACGTACAAGTCCATCAGGTGGTTGCCGCCGCCGTCCGTGTCGTTGCGCAGCAATTCCTTCAGCGGAACGATCGTTCCACCCTTGCGGCGAAGCATGTACGCGCCGCCTGGTCCAATCGCAGGAACCGTCTTCAGGTACTCCGGAACACCCGTGTGAATATTGAAGTCCAGGAACAAGGTCTGGCCACCGCGTGAAAACGCATTCTGGGAACCATTGAAGATCAATTCCTGGGCGACCTGGTGCATCTCCTTGTCATTCATCCCAACCAAGTATGGAGCATAGAAGATGTTGATGTACGCAATGCCCAACGCGCCAGCGTAATTCGCCTGCATCGACGCCAGGAATGTGTTCAAATGACCCGTCAAAACAGACGCCGAACGGGCAGGATTCGATTCCGTATTCAGGTTCGACAAGTCGCGCAAACCATACTTCTTGATGTATTCGATGGAGTGCGACGAGCAGTAGACGCGATGCGGATAGCCCAGGTCGTGAAGATGGATTGCGCCAGTATCGTGCGCTTGCCTCACGTCGTTGGAGAAGATGGTGTCCAGCCCCCACTGCTTCAGAATCAGTTCCGCCAAGCTCAGGTTGACGGCCTCGGGGTTGTTGGAAACGATGTTGGAATTCTCCGTCGGCTTCATGTACATCAGGCTTTCGATGAACTCCCGCGGGATGGTGTACAGGGACAAATCCTCAAGCTTGTCGCGATAGCCACGCTCAACCAGGATGTTGTTCACCAACTCGCGGATCAATTCCGTGCCAACAGTCTTGATATTGCTGGAGATGATCTGGTTTTCGACTTCTTTCGCAATGCCGCTTGCCGTCTCCTCGTCCATATTGAGCTTGTCAATCAGCTTATGGGCGATCCTGCTACGATCCCAGGTCACGATATTCCCGCCGGTCACGGATTTGACCAACAGCAGAGACTGGTCAGTCAAGTCAGACGATTCATCGTCGCCGTCATTGGCCCTGACATGGATGGCCGCCCGGGCGCGTTCGCGCATCTTGCGGTAGCGCTTGTACGCGGCGACCGTCGCCGACAGCTTGTTCTCAGCCAAGGTGATTTCGACCATGTCCTGAACATCTTCGAGTTTAGGTATCCGGTTTCCGTCACTGTCAGGAAACGTGTAGTATTCGCAAAGTGGATTGTCAAGCTGCTGAACAACATCGCGAGCTATGCGATTCGCAGTTTCTTGTGAAAACAACGTGCCGCCACTCATGCGACTTGCAGCCTCGCCGGCCTTGTAAATCGCCTTCGCAATCTTTTCCTCACGAAACGGAACCAGCAATCCATCGCGCTTGCGGAAAAATTGAAATGGACAATGACTCGCTGTACTTGACATAATTTTCGTTACCTCGCTACCTTAATATAATATATTTAACAAACCTTAAAGAAATACCTGACCAAGCCAATCTCATCCCCGCCTACCCACCAAAATTTTGGGACAAAACGCTCCCCCCAAAACATCGAAATGGGCAATGATTACACTATATATGGTCATTTTATAAAGACAAACCACTAATTGTATGATTTTTTTATGATTTGTCACTCTCCCTTATTAATCAACATCTTACGACTCAAACTTTTTTTTCATGCCTAAAAAAACCTACCAATTCACCCCATTCTCCTACCCCAAAATTATTTTCCTCCAATAGCGTATTTAGGAGGCATGTCACATGTATTTTGAGTACGAAATCAATGAATTTTTGATTCTTTTAAGAAAAAAAGAACCCCGGGCTTCGCCGTCTGGGGCGCTTCCCGGGGTTTTTATGGTTTTGGTTTAGGAATCGTTTTTTTAAAAAATAAAGCAACAGTTCCAGAATAATTTTGAGCTGCTTTCCCCTGTTCTGCCAGCCAAAAGAAACCGGATCCGTAAACTAAATTTTTGAAGGACTCCTTAGTTTGGGTTTTAGGAGTCGTTCTAAAATTAAGGCAACAGTTCTGGAGTTATTTTGAGCTGCTTTCCCCTGTTCTGCCAGCCAAAAGAAACCAGAAATGGTAACTTAATTTTTTAGTGGCGTCCCAAAGTTG
>DBPZ01000067.1 GCA_002305655.1 Lentisphaeria bacterium UBA1407
GGAGGCGCCTGGGTGGTCTGGGGTGCACCTTGGGTGGTCTGGGGTGCACCTTGGGTGGTCTGGGGAGCACCTTGGGTGGTCGGACGGGTCGGACAAATCATTCATCATTCATAATTCATAATTCATGTGGCATCTCAGCAAGTTGCTTCAAAGCGCAGTCAAAAGTTGAAAATCTTCACTTGGCAATCACATTATTTGTTTTATCCATTTCAATCGGAAGTTTTCATAATCGTCAGGAAAGCATGTATGAGATCCATACTGTCGTTGTTCACCTTGCTGTTTGCTAGCCAGTTGCTTGCTCAAGTTCCTGTGAGCAAGGCGAAATGGATCGTGTATCCAGAAGATTTTGCGGCTGGATTGGAGAAGCCTAGGTACTACAGGCTGTCGTTCCAGGTGCGTGAAGGTCTCAAGAACGCAGTCGTGCATTGGGTGCTTGATGATGTCGGATTCGGTAGGATTGACGGGCAGGACATCCCTAGGTCTCTCCAGTTCCAAGAACGCTACGGACTTTCCGCAAATGTGGAATCCATGCTCAAGCCTGGGATGCATACGCTGGCATTCAGAGTCACCAACTTGGCGGGGGCCGGCGGTATCATCGCTAGGCTCGAATTGAACTACAATGACGGTACCTCGGAACAATTCGTCTCCAACAAGACTTGGAAAACTTCCACCCAGGAAGCCGATAATTGGCAACTCCCAACTTTTGATGATTCCCAATGGATGCAATGCATGGAATTCGCTGAGGCGCTTAGCTCGCCTTGGAGCAATCTCAGGGACATGACGACGTTTCTTACGCCGGATGAACAAAAAAGCCTCGCTGAACATCGCAGGATCCGAGAAGCAAAAATCGCTGAAATACTGGCGAAAATCAAGGATGAACCCCCGGCAAATGTCAAGGTCATCTATGACAAGGGAAAAGCAAAATTCCAGATTGGCGACAAATTGCACGAGGCGATCATCTACAACGTCACCGAGGCATGGAATGCGGATTATCCAAATTTCCAACGGCAAATCCAACAGTTCAAAAACGCAAACATCAATCTCTATAGCATGGGATTGAGATTGCCAAGAATCTGGAATGCGGACGGGTCGATCGATTTCAAGAAGATCGACAAGCTCTTTATCGATGCGCTCGCGCTGAATCCAGATGCATACTTCATCTACGATATCATCGCTTTCGTACAACCTGATTGGTGGCTGAACAAGTATCCCGATGAATTGATCGACTACGCAAACGGCGGCGTCAACCCGCGCGAAACCGATACGCTCCAACGAGTCAGGGCGCCTTCCTACGCATCGCAGGTCTGGAGGCGAGAAATCACTGATGTCATCCGAAGAATTGTTACGCATATCGAACGCGCACCTTACGCAAAACGAGTTTTTGCGTACAGGCCGGATTTCGGAGTCTATCACGAATGGCACTACTATGGAATGGCAAGCGGAATGCCGGATACCTCAAAGCCTATGACAAGGCAATTCCAAAGTTGGCTGAGAAAACGATACGGCAATGACGTGAATGCACTCAAAAAAGCCTGGGGGCAACCCGATGTGACCTTCGATAATGCAACAGTTCCCGACAAGGCCAACAGGATGCAACGAAGCGCAGGGATCTTCCGGGATCCTATCAAAGACCGCTATTCCGTTGATTACCTGGAATGCATGGCGGAAGTCGTCAGGGATTGCCTTTTTGACTTCAATCGCGCTGCCAAGGAGGCCTGCAACGGGCGAGCGCTGGTGGGAAACTACTTCGGGTACTTCTTCGGCAATCCATTCCCCGCAGAAGGTTGGCACCTGCTCAATGACGAAATCCTGGATTCCCCGTACGTGGACTTCCAAGTGTCGCCACAATGCTATGGCAATCACATGCGCGCATTGGGCGAAGCGCAACCCGCCAGAATGCTGGCTGAAGCCTATCGGCGTCGCAGCAACAAGGTCGCCATCATCGAGGCGGACAGCCGAACCTGTCTGGAACCCAAGTCAGGTGGGCATACCCATGTGGATACCCCGGAGCAAAGCGTCGCCACACTGGCACGGGATTTCGTCCAGGCGCTGACCCTGGGATGCTCGTACTGGCCCTACGATTTCGGGAAAGTCTGGTACAACCATCCCAAAATGCACCAGATGTTCAAGGAACTTCAACCAATCAGAACGATTGACGCGGATTGTCGATCCAATGCCGAAATCCTCTATGTCGGCGACTTCAAGAGCATCATCTTCTCCAACGTCCTCGGTGGTTCTCCCGCCTACACGAATCCAGTATCGATGCTGTTCCGCGAGCTTAGCCATACAGGCGCTCCGGTCGATACCGCTTCGTTCAACGACCTTGCATCGGGCCAACTCAAGGACTACAAGCTTTACATCTTCCCGAACTTGTACTACGTCACCCCGGACCAAGTCAAGGTCGTCCAGCAGCTCCAGCGTCAAAACAAAGCAATCCTCTGGCTCTACGCACCAGGCTACCTCACCCCCGACGGAGCCTCCGTCCAATCGATGCAGCAACTCACTGGTTTCAACATCAAGCAACTCCCGGGACAATGCAAAACCATAACCTACGTTGACGGGCGAGAAATCAAATCGCTCCTTCCTGGAGACCTGGAACCCGTGCTGCAAATCGACGATCCCAGCGCCGAGATCATCGGAACCTCAAGGTACGGGAATACCTCCATCGCGACTTATGCCAAAAAAGGCAACGCATACCTCGCAACAGCTGCATTCATCGATAGAATCGAGCTGCGAAAAATCTTCCAAAACGAAAAAATCCATTGCTACAACGACGACAACGATGCCGTCGTCTATGCGAACAGTTCATTCATTGGCTTTCATACGAAAAATCCAGGTCCACAAACGATCAGGTTGCCCAGAAAAGTAACGGTCAAGATGCTCTATCCAAAGCAGGAAACTATCGGAACAAACATCGATCAATTCACATTTCTGGCGCCTGCCGAATCAACCACAATTTTCATTTACGAGTAAATAACAAGCAAAAGGTATTTCAATGGACTTCAAATTACTTCTGGGCACGTTCTTATTAGTCTTTTTTGCGGAATTGGGTGACAAGACGCAGCTTGCGGCACTTTCCTTGGCCGCCGGTCACCGGGGCGGGATCTTCTCTGTCTTTCTCGGTGCAAGTCTGGCACTCGTGTGCACGACGGGCATCGCCTGCCTATGCGCGGGATTCCTATGCAAAGTCGTGCATCCCAAGTACCTCAATCTGGGAAGCGCAGTCCTTTTCATTCTCCTTGGTGTCGCAAGCTTGGTCAAATTCGCCTGGACAAGCCAGGATTTCAATGAACCGCAAAAAACAGAAATCATAGAAGTTGAACAGAAAGAATAAACTTTGCTTTTCCCATACAAGAAGATTGAGGATTGTACATTATGAAGGCGTTATTTGTTGGAGCTGGAAAGATGGCGACCGCCCTGGCGACTGGCATTGTCAACTCAGGGATTTTTCCGTCCGAGGATGTTTTGGCGGTCGATATCAGCCCTGATGCCCGGAAGGCTTTTACTGCGGCAACAGGAATCCGTTGCCTTGAGGACGCAACCGAGGTAGCACCGAAAATGGATTTGATCTTGCTTGCTGTCAAGCCACAGGTGGCGGAAGAAGTTGCACGTGCCTTGCCTAAGCTGAAAGACAAGGCCCTGATCATCTCAATTTGCGCAGGAATTCCCATTGAGCGATTGTCGCAGTGGTTTTCGACAGGTAAGATCATCCGCGTGATGCCCAATACTCCGCTGATGGTGGGCAAGGGCGCCAGCTGCTACGCATTGGGACCGGCAACCGATACGGATGACGCAAGCCTGGCAGACAAAATCCTGGGATCCCTGGGAATCGCAAGGCAGGTCGATGAAGCGCAACTTGACGCCGTTACTGCGCTTTCAGGCTCAGGACCAGCGTACTTCTTTGAAATGATCCAAGGATTGGTAGATGCGGCAGTCCAGCAGGGACTCGATGAATCGCTCGCACTCGATCTTAGCGTCCAGACGATGGCTGGAGCAGCCGAAATGCTCGCGCGGAAACTTGGTACGCCAGATGAACTGAGAATCGCGGTCACCTCAAAGAAAGGCACAACCGAAGCAGGCCTCAATGTCCTCGCTAAGGCAGAATTCCGTAAAATACTCGCAATGGTCGTCAAGGCAGCTAAGGACCGATCGGTCGAACTCGGACTCGGAAAGCAATAACAAGCCGAATACGGGCACCCGGGGTGGTCGTACTCAGGCGGTGCAAGCAGTCAAGAGGCTGAAATAGCGCATCTCCGGTTAGGTGGGTCAGGGGGAGGGTAGGGAGTTCCAAGTCAAACTTTTATTTCGTACTCAAATAGGTATGGGAAAATGGCTTGCTAATCGATTGAAGTCATCAAGACTCATCTGGATTACCTAATGGGGTGTGAGTCTGTAAGATTGACGATGTTTGTCGATGATTGTGCATGATTCTTGCTTG
>DBPZ01000087.1 GCA_002305655.1 Lentisphaeria bacterium UBA1407
AAGCGCTTAACGATGCTTAACCCCAGGCTTTAGCCTGGGGAGGGAAAACCGCCTGGAGACCGTGCCTTGTAAAGGCACTACAATCAAAAGGCGTCAATTGCTTTTTTTAGGTTTAGTGGCGTCCTGTCAGGTTTGTTCTTCGGACGAATCGGAATTCATTGGACACCAGGAGGAAGAGCCTGTCAGGAGGAAAGTTCGGATGCCTGTACCGTTTGTTCATTTGCACGTACATAGCGACTATAGCTTGCTGGATGGGACCGCAAAGGTCAGTGGATTGCTTGAAAAGGCAAAAGAGTTTGGGATGCCTGCCTTGGCTATTACCGACCATGGGAATATGAGCGCCGCCTTTGAGCTTTCGACCCTAGCCAAGAGCTATGGCATTCGCCCGATCATCGGTTGCGAGTTTTACGTCGCCCCAGGGTCGTATTTGCAGAAGGAAGCGACCCAGCGCCATCACCAAGGATTCCACTTGATCTGCTTGGCAGAGAACTACAAGGGATACCAAAACCTGTGCCATCTCAATGAAGAAGCCTGGCTACGTGGATACTACTACCACCCAAGAATCGACAAGGACTTGCTTCGACAGTACAACGAGGGAATTATTTGCCTGAGCGCCTGCATCTCCGGCGAAATCCCAAGAAGATTCCTGGATGGCGACGAACGTGGCGCAATCGAAGCTATTGACGAGTACGCAAGCATCTTCGGGGAAAATAGATTTTATATCGAACTGCAGCGACATGGGATTCCCGAGGAGGAAACTGCATCGAAGTTCTTGATCGAGCAGGCGAAACGCAAGGGGCTACCATTGGTGGTAACCAACGACTCGCACTACCTGCTCCGCGAACACAAGGAGGCGCATGAGGTCTTTTTGTGCATCGGTACCCAGAAGACAATGAAGGATCCGAACAGGATGAGGTTCGAGGGAGAAGGGTACTATTTTAAGGATTCCGACGAAATGGCGGCGCTCTTCCCGGAACTGCCGGAGGCAATCTCGAATACCGTCGATATCGCCATGCGCTGCGATGTCCATTTGCCGACCGTTGACGACAAGCCCCCCGCAAACCACTATCCCGAGTATCCAGTTCCAGGCGGCGGCGACCGCGAGGAATACCTGAGGCTGTTGTGCAACGAAGCACTTCTGGAACGATATGGCATTGACTACAAGGCAGAATCGTTTACCCCGGAACAACAAGCCGTGATCGACCGGATGAATTTCGAGATTGACGTGATCAAGCGTACGAACTTCATCAGCTATTTCCTTGTTGTTTGGGATTTTTTGAACTACGCTCATCGCATTGGCGTTCCCGTGGGACCCGGCCGTGGATCCGGCGCAGGTTCGATTGTCGCCTACTTGCTTCACATTACGGACATCGAGCCGTTGCGGTACAACTTGCTGTTCGAGCGTTTTTTGAATCCCGATCGCGTCAGTCCTCCTGACTTTGACATTGACCTATGCGAACGTCGTCGCTACAAGGTTATCGAATATGTTCGTGAAAAGTACGGTACGCCGAACGTTGTCCAGATTGGAACATTCGGGACATTGAAAGCAAAGGCCGTGATCAAGGACGTTGCTCGTGCCTTGGGGTTGAGTTTCGATGAAGGAAACCGCTTGACGAAGCTGATAGCGGCGGATCCAAAGATGACGCTGGCGAAGGCATACGAGGATAGCGAGGAATTGCGGAGCATCGTCGATAACGAACCAGCATATCAAGAACTGTGGAAGTTCGCTCAGATCCTGGAGGGGTTGAACAGGAACATGTCAATCCACGCCGCAGGCGTGATCATTTGCGACATGCCCGTGGCAGAAATCGCCCCGATCTCAAAGGGCGCGAGCGATGAGCCAATCACCCAATTTCCTGCGATACCTTGCGAACAGCTTGGGCTGCTGAAAATGGACTTCTTGGGTTTGCGTACGTTGACGATCATCCAGGATACCTTGGATTTGATCGAAACCTCCAAGGGAATCAAGCTGAAGAGCGCTGAAATCCCAAATGACGATCCGAAAACATATGCGCTGTTGAACCGGGGAGCAACAGTGGCCGTGTTCCAGCTGGAATCGTCCGGGATGCAGGATCTATGCAGGAGGTTCGGAGTCGAGAGGCTGGAGCACATCATTGCGCTGATCGCGTTGTATCGCCCGGGTCCGATGCAGTTCATGCAGACCTTCATCGACCGGAAGGCGGGGCGCGAGCCTTGCGACTACGATGTGCCCGTGATGGAATCGCTGCTGTCCGAGACCTTTGGCATCATGCTTTACCAGGAACAGATCATGCAGGTCGTCCAGGCTGTTGCTGGATTCACGCTTGGTCAGGCTGACATTCTTCGCCGGGCAATCGGAAAGAAGAAGATCAAGGAAATGGAGAGCATGTACGAGAAGTTCGTTGAGGGTGGCGTAGCGAACGGGAATGACAAGAAGACGCTGGACAGCATCTGGGAGAAGATCAAGGTCTTTGCCGGATACGGGTTCAACAAATCCCACAGTGCTGCGTACGGGTTGTTGTCGTATCGAACGGCATATTTGAAGGCGAACTTCCCTGCGGAATTCATGGCGGCGGTCCTGACAAGCGAACTTGGAAACGCGGAAAAGATGTCGTTCTTCCTGAAGGAATGCCGTCAAATGGGGATCAACATATTGCCGCCGGATGTGAATGTGTGTGACGTCGGGTTCTCGGTTTCGGACGACAAGATTTTCTTTGGCTTGGCTGCAATCCACGGCGTTGGGCAGCAAGTCGTCAATGGAATCATCGAGGCTCGCAAGAAGGATGGTCCATTCAAGGACATCAACGATTTTTGCGAGCGTGTCGAGGGCAATGGCAAGCGCTTGATGGAAAATCTGATCAAGGCAGGGGCGATGGATTGCTTTGGCTTGAAGCGATCCCAGTTGCTGGCGATGGCTGATGACGCGCTGGCTCAGGCGCAGCAATCCTTGAAGGACAAGAAATCCGGTCAGCGGTCACTGTTCGATCTGCTGGAGCCAGAGGATCAACTCGCTACCAAAACCCAAGTGCCCGATATTCCGGAGTGGCCGCTGAAGGAAAAGCTGGACTACGAAAAGGAATTGTTGGGATTCTACGTGAGCGGACATCCGATCGGGGAATACCAGAAGATGATTGACACGTTCCAGTCCGACGACTTGTCGGAACTGAATGACTTGCCCAGTGGCACGATGGTACGTGTCGGCGCATATTTGGCGAATGTAACTCCAAAGGTATCAAAGAATGACGGCAAGCCTTGGGTGATCTTGACCTTGGAGACTCGTGAGACGACAATGGAATGCCTTGTTTTCAACGAGGCGTACCAGCGGATTTTGCAGGAGTATCCAAATGTTTTTACCGAATCGACTGCTGTGTTTGTTGAAGGCGAGATATCCCGTCGAGACGAAGATGAGCCAATGAAGCTGTTTGGTCAGCGTTTGATTCCGTTGGATGTTGCTCCTGATTTGTTCACGAGTTCGATTCACTTGCGTCTTCACGAGCAGAGCTTGTGTGACGCGGACTTGGAATCGTTGAAGCGATTGATATCGGAGCATCGCGGCGAGTGCCCGTTGGTATTTTGCTTGACCTGCTCATGCGGATCCGTGGTATTCACCGGCAGCGACGAATTGACGGTTGCGAACACAAAGGCATTCAGGGAAGCAGTACGAGAAACGTTCCCATTGGATGGAATTCACTTCAAGTCTGATAGGAAACGTCCTGAAAGCGTACGGAAAAGACGTTGGGTGCCACGGAACGACTCCTAAGGCAATGTTTCAAAAGGAGGTATTGAAATGAACATACTGATGATTTCCTCAAGTCCGCGAAAGGGCGGCAATTCGGATTTGCTTTGCGACCAGTTCGGGAAAGGCGCATTTGAATCAGGGCACCAGGTCAAGAAGATTCAGCTTGCAGGCAAGGCAATAGGATTCTGCACTGCATGTTATGATTGCAAGAAAAATGGAAAATGCGTTCAGAACGACGATGTCGCAGAAATCTTGGATGCAATGATGGAAGCTGATCTGATTGTGCTTGCCACCCCAGTGTATTTCTATGGGATGAGCGCCCAGTTGAAGGCCTTGATCGACCGCACATTCGCCATCTATCCGAACATGAAGGACAAGGGGTTCTTCTTTTTGATTACATTGGGCGACAAGAAGTCCGAAGAGAGCCTGGCAGGTACAGTCGAGGGATTGCGTGGATTTTTGGCATGCTATGAAGGTTCGAAGGAATTGGGGATGGTTGTGAGCGGAAATACGTACGAGAAGGGCGCTGTGAAGCAGAATCCCGCTTGGGAAGAGGCATACCTGGCTGGACGGAAACTGAAATAAAGAGATTGTGAAATGAAAACGTACAAAGTTGGCTTGATCGGATGCGGTTTCATCGGGAAAGTACATGCGTATGGTCACATGAATATCCCGCTGTTCTTTGACCAATCCGATTTTCGTTCGCGAATATCAATCGTCTGCGCGGCACATGAGGAAAGCGCAAGGAAAAATGCGGCAAAAATGGGGGATGATATCAAAATCACAACCGATTTCCGCGAAATCACCGAAAATCCAGATATTGATATCGTCGATATTTGCACCCCGAACGACCAGCATTGCCAGGCGCTGCTCTCGGCAATGGCACATCAAAAGCATATTTATTGCGACAAGCCGTTGACAGCGACCCTGGAAGAGGCAATCCAGATCGAGCAGGCACTGCCAAACTACAAGGGAATTGCGCAAATGACCTTGCAAAATCGGTTTTACCCGACGGCGTTGCGGGCACGCCAATTGATTGACGAGGGTGCGATTGGCGAGATTTTGGAGTTCCGGACAGCTTATTTGCACTCGGGTAGCGCCGATCCGAAGGCGCCGTTGAAGTGGAAGCTTTCAAAAGAAGCCGGCGGCGGCGTCATAGCGGATCTGGGAAGCCACATCCTGGATTTGACGGAGTTTTTGATAGGGCCGTTTGCCTCTGTCCTGGGCACGTCCCACATTGCGTATGCCCATCGCCCGTCTGCTGACGATCCCGGCGTGATGGTTCCTGTTGAAGCCGAGGACAACATGCAAGTTTTGGTCCGTTTGCGTTCTGGTGCATATGGCACAGTGAGCGCCTCGAAGATTGCAACCGGCACGGAAGACGAGGTTCGAGTCGAAATCCACGGATCGAAGGGAGCGTTGCGCTTCAATGGAATGTCACCCAACAACCTTGAATTTTACGATTTGAGCGTGCCTGACAAGCCGATTGGCGGTCGCCGAGGCTGGACGAAGATTGACACGGGTCAGCGCTATGACAAGCCAGCCGGCTTCCCGGGTCCTAAGTTCACGATCGGTTGGATCCGTGGTCACATGCAGTGCCTGTTCAATTTCCTGCAATGCGTTCACGCCGGAAAACCTGCGTGCCCAGGATTGGATCAGGGAATTCTTATCCAGAAACTAATGGAGCAGGTGCGGCAGTCCATCGCGACGCGTCAATGGGTTGATGTGGGCTAAAAGGCACGAAAAGATATTAGCGCCTCCCTTCAATCAGGTTTTTGATTGGGACTGGGGGCTATAGGGTCTTGTCGCGGTGAACGGCTCCTAAGCATGTGTACGATTTTCGGCAACAGAATGCCCTAAAAAATGTACAGGAACGCCGATTTTTTCCATTAGCCGATTGGCAAATTTTACAATATACGTTATTTTTAAGATTCTATATTTGTTCGTTCGAGTTATTGTATTCATTAATCAATGGAGATTAGGAATGAGAAGAGCTTTGTTGCTGATTAGCTTGTTGATGGGTGTAGGTACAGCTTGTATGGCATATGACACGACGCCGCTGCAGATTGCAATTTGGCCTCCGTCCTTGCAGGTCGTTCCACCAGAAATCGATGTCTCTGGCTTGAAGTTGAATCTTCCCTACGGCGGAAACGAAACAATCGTCGGTGTGGATTTAGGTATAGCTTCGACGAGTAACAATACGTCCGCGTTGCAGATCAACCTTGTGAACTGCGCCCACGAACGCTTTAGTGGCTTCCAGGTTGGATTGCTCAATCTTTCCGGCGAAAGCCGCGGTCTCCAGATCGGTGTGTTGATGAATTCGACGGACGAGGTCGGAAGCGGTCTTCAGATTGGCATTATCAATTCGACGACTGAGATGAACGGCGTTCAAATCGGCTTGATCAACTACACACATTTCATGATTGGTTTCCAGGTTGGATTGGTGAACATCATTCGTGAATCGATTGTTCCATTCTTCCCGATCGTCAATTTCTGCTTCTGATCCAGGCAGAATGACCAGTTGAATGACGAGCCTGCGGAAAGCGGAAAGAAAAGACCGTTTTCGCAGGCTTTTTTCATGCAAGGCGAAATAGTTTCCTGGCTGTTCATTTTGCATCATGGCATTTGTGAGTGGGTATCAAACTGGAGGATTCTAGGACGATGAAGCTTCCCCACAAGTTACTATTGATGTGTGTCGTGTGCGTGATGATTTCAATCATTTCGTTGTTTGGGATTCGTCACGGCCTTCGATTGTCGTCGGTATCCGGTCAGATTCGCGGTTTAATCGTTGAGTTCCAGGCTCAGGTTTTGGCATTGGATCAGCTTCGTGATCGCCAGACGATTCAGCGTGACATGTTGGGTTTGGTTGACACTCTTGACGAGTTGGGTCGCATGTTGGATAAGGTTGGACCGTCGGTTCAGTTTCATCGTTCTGACTTATCTGAATTGCGCGATGAGATTTCGCGTTTGTCCGAGCAAGGGAAGTCGGCATTTCGTTCTCAGGATTTGGAGCGTTACGCTGGTTATTCGAGTTTATGGCAAAGTTTGTCTCGGATGTGCGAATGGGAGGGGGAGCGTGGTGCGTTGTATGTGAAGGTTTTTTCGCTGGGGTGGATCCTTGGCTTCGTGCTGGTTGGTTGTTTTGGGTGTTTGGTCTATTGGCTTGACTACCATCGGAAGCTGAATCAGATCAGTTGCCAGCTTGCGGTATGGTCTGGAGGAGACGATTCTGCGGGGTTTCATCCTTTGGCGGATCTTGGTGATGTTGAGAAGCACTTGACTCGCTTGCACGCCCAGCGCAAGGAGCGTTCTGAAGGCGAAGGGGCATTTTTGGCAGAGATGAGCCACGAGATTCGGACACCCTTGAACGGAATCATCGGCTTTTTGAGCAATTTGGGCGAGACTCAGTTGAATGCGCAGCAGAAGCAATATTTGAAAATCATTGAATCTAGTGCCCGTAGCTTGTTGCATGTCATCAGTGAGATCTTGGATTATTCGAAGATCAACGCTGGTGCGATGGAGCTTGAGATTGTCGCCTTTGACTTGCGTGCATTGGCAGAGGACAGGATTGCATTGGCGTCACAGCTGGCCAAGGCGAAGGGTTTGAAAATGAACCTGGTGTTTCCCGGACACGAGGCGGTTATCGTGCGCGGAGATCCAAACAGGCTTAGGCAGGTGCTGGATAATCTCCTGGGAAATGCCGTGAAATTCACGAATCGCGGCGAGGTCTGCCTGGAAATTCAAACCGGTAATGCGGATGACAACCAAGTTGTGGTTGATATCGCGGTGAAGGATACAGGAATCGGAATCGCACAGGAAAAGCTGCCCAACCTGTTCCAGCCCTTTACGCAGGCAGATAGCAGCGTGAGCAGGAAGTATGGAGGAACAGGACTGGGATTGTGCATCTCAAGCAGCCTCGTCAAACTCATGGGAGGTAAATTGGAAGTCTGGAGCCGGCTGGGAGAAGGCTCAAGATTCTATTTCATGCTCACAATGTGCAGGGCAAGAGCCGAAGAACAAGTCAGGTTGCCAGGAAGCTTCAAGATCAATCTCCCAAGACAAGAACTCAAAAAACATTGGGCGCTTCTTGTTGATGATACGCCGACGAATCTCTTCCTCCTCGAAACTGTCTGCCAAAGCGTAGGATTGCCATACCGTACCGCTAATAATGGGGCAGAAGCCGTAGAACTATGCCTGAAACAAAAATTCGACGTGATCTTCATGGATATCCAAATGCCCGTGATGGACGGATATACAGCGATCAGAGAAATCAGAAAGCTGCCGACTAGCGGGATGACGGGAATCGTCGCACTCACGGCTTCAGCTTTCCCGGAAGACGTTGAACGAGCACTTGCTGCCGGAGCAACTGGGTTCATCGCAAAGCCTTTCGAACGGAATCAACTCCTCATGTGCATCGCAGATGCCTTGCTTCTGGAACCGGAACGGGAAACGCTGCCTGAAAATGACGTCATTGAAGATGATGACGAGGCGACCGTCAGACACATGCACGACTTCATGAGGGAACAGTATCAAATCTCGCTGGGCGAGATCAAGATGACGCTGGCGCAGACGGTCTCAGACTGGAGACCGCTTCTGGACAATCTCAGGATCTACGCGAAAAAGGGGAATGTGCCTGATACGAAAGCGATTTTGCATCGCCTGAAAGGGCAGTTGTCGTCGATTGGCTTGACTCGTCAATCGGAGCAAGCGGCTTTGATTATGGAATGCCTGTCTGGCGACGAGGTGACTGAACAGGCTTTAGCCAGCATCGAGGAGTTGATCAGTGAATTGGGACGGATTTTCAAGGTTCTTGAGCAGGATGTGACCGTGGGTTAAGTACGCATAGCGAGTAGTGATGGATGGAAAACGGAAGCGCTCAACATAAGGAGACAAGATACGGGGTGTTGGTCGCGCTTGCCTTGTTTGTCCTGCTGGCAGTGTGCCGAATGGGCTTTCCCTTGGGACAAGACGAGATCTCGCACTACTACAAAATCGCTCGAATATTGTTTTTTGACGGGTATTCGCACCCTGAGGATTTGATTGTTTTTTCTCCACATTTGTACCCGCTGGCCTGTTGGGGCGTCAGCGAATTAGTGGGTGTTTTCAGCCCTTGGGTCGTACAATTGACGGGGATTATATGTTGGCTTGGATGCCTGTTTTCGCTTTGGCGGCTGAGTTTTGGGCGGCGCGATGCGTCGATAGCCTGTGCTTTGTGCCTGACGATGCCCGCTGTGCTTCAGGCATCGGTGACGATTGAGATTGACCAGGCGATGTTGCCGTTATTGGTTTTGCTATTGTGCTGGTCATTTGATCGTGCCTGTTCCGGGAAGTTGGGTTGGCATTGGGTATCGTTGTTGTTTGGCCTGTCTCTTTGGTGCCGTCCAACGACTCCATTGGTACTGATACCGGTTTTGCTTCTGTACTCGTGGTTGCGTGTTGGAAACAAGCATGACGTGATCAAGCCCGCCGTCGCTTTGCTGGTTGGCTTTTTGCTGTTCTTGGCCACTTGGAGTTTGTATGGACTGTTGACGGGAGTGCGTTGGCACGGCGTATTCAACTACTTGTACGGATCGTTTGCGGAAACGACGGTCGGCGAGCGATCATCCGGGGTGGGGCGCATTGTGCAAAGCATGATTTATTTAATTTTTTGGGGGTTGAATCCGTTTTTATTGTGTTGGCTATTGCAGTCATTTGTTTTTGTTGTAAATCGATATCGTCGCGCCGGCTATTTGGCTCCTGGGAGTTTGTACGGATTATGTGCGATATGGCTGCTTTTGGGTTATTCGCTTGTAGGCGGCTCGTTGTTTGGCTTTCCCAAGTACCAAATCAGCGGGATTCCATTGCTGTGCGCCTTTGTGACCATGGTGAATCCGCCTGATTTTTCATGGCACGATCGCGTGAAGGATCGCGTTGCGGTCTGTTGTTTTATCGTGTTATGTGTTTTGGCGGGATGTTTTGGATTAGGTGATCCACTTGAAGTCGTGCGTGTGGAAGTACGTGATTTGGCATGTCAGGGCGAAGGGACCAAAGGGGTTTTGCTTGGCATGGCGGTGCGATGTGCGCTGGTTTGGCTGGCTGTGGCGCTGTTCGCTCTGTGGCTAGTGCTGCGAAAGAGGATTACGTTAGCGACGGCGCTTTGCTTGGCGGCGATCTCGCTCAATGCGGGATTTTCGCTTTGGCAGACAACATGCGGCTATTGCACGGGATATGTGTATGGCGATCGGGGTGAGACGAAGCAAGTCGCTAAAATCCTGGCAAAAGCCACGGACAAGCCCGAACAGGCGATCGCACCACATGAAGTCCTGTTCTATCTTGATGACTTCGAGCTGGTCAATGACGGTCCCGAAATCCTCTCGCGAGCCGAAGATATGCAAGCTGCGTTGCGTGACAGGAAACCGCCTGTGGTCGCAGCGTCGCCGCTGGTGTCAATGGTCGCCAATGTCTCGTTGCTGTTGTCAAATCCCGGGATCCGAGAAATCCTGGATGCGGAATACGAATACCAAAAGGTGGGACGTTACTACGTGTGGACGAGAAAAAGCGTTGATCCATAGATTATGTGTGCGATCTTGATGTATTTATTTGGGGTTTCCTGCCTGGTTTGGTTAGGAATCGGGAACTTGCCTGCTGTTGTAGGCGATTTGTTTTTGGCGTGCCTGCTGCCGTATGCGGTTGCGGAGGGGTTTCGTCGTCGCCGCGAATTGCTGTCGGTCGTCTCCTCGCTTCCATTTATTTTATTGAGTTCAAGCCTGTGTTTTTCGCTTTTGGCTTGCGGTGTTTCTGCCCGTGTGGGTTTTGGGCTATTGAAGGGCTGCCAGCTTGTTTGGTACTTGGCTCTTGGTCCTTTGGTGATTTGGAGTTTAGGGAGATCTCGCGAGCGTCTTCTAAAAGGTTTGGCAGTCGGGTTCATGGCGAATTTGGCTGTTGGGTTGGTTCAAGGAGCCTTGAGCCTAGGCGGTCCTTCCGGCGGATTGTTGGGATCCCGCACGGGTTTTGGGGTTGGGCTTGCTGTGGCGAGTTCGTTGTTGATGGCTCGCGACATGCTGCCGTTGACGTGGGTAACGGCGCCCTGGGGCAATGTGGCGTTGATGGCATATGGGGCGACGGTCAGTGGAATGTCAGGGATTTTCCTAGGGCTTGGCTCGCTGATGACTCGCTACAAGAATGAATTTGTGATTCGCGAGCGCCAATTGCAGACAGCTCCGTTTTTAGCGTTTGCCCTTGTGGTTTTATTAGCGAGTCCGATTCGTCGTGATGCCTTATTGGATAGTGTTACGGTTCATGACCACGGGGTTGTTTCGAGTACGACTGAGGAACGCCCGTTGCGTCGTTGGGTACAAGAGCGGGTCTGTGCTTGGCGCGCGATGGGGGCGAAGCCCTGGTTAGGTACGGGACCTGGAAGTTACCAGTCCACCGTTGGGCAGGCGGAGATTCGGGGGACGTTCAATCGCCCCAGCGAGACGAAGGTCGAGATTCATTCCCAGAATGGCTGGCAAGTCCTGGGAGTCGAGTATGGCTTGCCGGCGGCGATCTTGCTGCTGCTGGCGATGCTTGTGCTTGGCGTCGATGTAAAGACTCGATCGATTCGCTGGTCGGTCTTGCTGTTGATTCTTGGGATGATATTTACTCCGATGCTGGCGAAGGGATCGGGATTGCTGGTGTCACTGGTGTTGGGGACATGGCTTTCGGGTAGCGAATCTAGGAAGGACGTTGGTTGGCGATTGATTCCCGTCTGTTTGCTTGGACTCATGCTCCTATTGTTGCCTGCAATTTGCGCAAGCGGCTTGTTGCGCGAACCGTCCGAACCCGCTGAAACTCAAGCCAAGGCGGACTTTGTGCTGATTATGGAAGCGGAATCGGTTGCGGCGATACGGCCATTCCAACTGGAAAACGGGTGGATTTCCATACCGGACAAGATCCTGGAGAGCGATGAATCCCTGCGTAACGTGGGGCTTGAGTATGACTTCGAGTTGAATGAAGCCAAGGAATTGGCGCTGTGGCTGAAGGTGAGATGGCAAGACGGATGCGGAAACTCGATTTTTGTCTCCGTCGATGGACAAAACCCTTACTTGGCGGGAAACGATGGAACGTACAACGCATGGCATTGGGTCAGGGCTGGATACCATCGGCTCGACAAAGGAACGCACACCATCAAGTTGCTGCCTAGTGAAGACGGAATCCAAATCGATCAAATCTTGCTATGCGACAATCGGGAATTCCATCCGCAAGCCATGCAGGAAGACAAGATAATAGAACCAAAACAGGAATCCTTGAAACAATTGCCTGAAATGATTCCAGCGGAACGACAACTCCTGTTCGCAACGGGAGGTCCCTACCGAGGCGGGTACGAAGCCGTGCTGACAACTTTGGGTCTCCCTTGGATGAAATTGCACGACTATGAACTCGAAAGCGCAGAACTCCTGAAGAAATATACCGTCGTGGCGGCGTCGGATCCGTTCAATAAGCCGGCACACCTGGTGACCTCGGCGCTCAAGGACTTTGCTGAGGCGGGAGGTAACCTGCTGCTGGAAAACTTCAGGCAAGTGATGGGAGACACAGGAAGGGGGAACCATCATCTATGGCCTCCGTTGAGACGACCCTGGTCGCGCAATGGAGGCACCGTAACGGCAGATGATGGCTGGCCATTCCAAGGACTTGAGAAGGGAACAGTGCTCAAAATCGCCGACGACATCGCCATGCAAAACCTGCATCAACCAGGCAAGGATTCGCCGTGGAAAGGGTACGGAAGGCAGTTTAGGCACCGCGATGAAGGATACTCGATCTGGGAACGCGACCTCGGAAAAGGACATGTGATCTATTGCGCGACGCCTTACTGCTTCCAGACGATGTGGCGAAACCGAGACCTGGAACCCGTACTCAGAAACTTGATCCTCAAGTACGCACAAGACGCAGGGCACCAACCCCTTTGGAATGATTGGACAAGACAAAGCCTCCAACCGAAAGACCCATGCTTCGCAGATGACTTCATGAGGCAGGAAGACAATCAACCTGGACAACCCTGGATCGTCAAGAGCGGACGCTTCAAATGTACCGGAGACAAACCCGAAAACAGAGAAGACGCATTCTCTCTGGTCTGCGCCGAACCAGGCGAAGTCCAAGTCGGAGAAGCCGCTTGGCAAGATGTCGTCATTTCAGCCAGCGTGAAAGGACCGGGACGAATCGCCGTGCAGGCTGTGACCACCAGCGGTCGTGACCACAAGCTTGAATACGATGCAACCACAAGAAAGGTCGAATTGAACGGCACCAACGCAATCAATGTCCGTGGAGCAGAATGGCATCGGCTGTCGCTCCTGGCACGGACTGGATGGCTTGAAGCGTATTGCGACGGAAGCCTCGTTGCAAAGATAAAATTGGAGAATCCAAACGAAACACTGCATGGAAATCCAGTCTTCAGCTTTTCCGAAATCGGTGGAATGCTCGATGACGTTTCAATCCGCTCCCTGGAGCAAGTCTTGCCAGGAACGGATCGGGCGATTGGTGACGAGGGCAGCTGCCTGGCGTTGGATCGTATAAGCGATGAAGGAATCGAGCGAAGCACGATCTTTTCGCCATATGTCTGGTTCCAGGTTTTGCCTGCTTTCCGCAATGGCGTCAGATTGTCGATGCCGTTGTTTAAGCCTGGCGTTTTGCATACGAACGGGACGGGTTATTTGTTGCAGGCGAGCAATGAATTGCTGGAATTTGCCCTGCCGGAGACCGAGGGGCTGGCCGAGATCTATGTCGAAACCCCGTATTGGAAAGACTACGTTTTCAAGAAGCGGATGACGGATTGGTACGGCTTGGGCGGCAAGTGGGAGCAATTGGAGCGTTGGAGCTGCGATGACAAGTGGAGTTGGCTGGGCGTCGAGACCGAGGATCGGGCCGCCTTGTGGAACAAGTTGACCTTGTCGCCGCCCTTTGCGATACGCGCATTTTTGTCGTTGGGGGCACGTGATTATTTCAGCAGCGAGTACGATCATGGTCAGAATATGAATTTGGTTTTTGGCGGGGATGGCGCATCATTGGACAGAGGCTGGCAGGTGCGTGGGATGGATGCCCGTGGTCGTGGGATTGAGTTGTGGCATGCTGGTCAGCTGGTTGCTTCGAATCGCGAGCTGGGCTTGGGAAGGGGGCATACGCTGCACCACAGCTGGTTCGAGATTGCCGCAGTCGTGCAAAAAGATAGGATTCGAGTATATTTCGAAGGACGACTTGCAATCGACCATCAATTGCAGGAGCCGATAGGTTCGGGTCAAGTAGGGCTTTGGACGGAGAAAAACTCGATCCGAGTAGGGCGTATTCAGTTGTCTTGGTAATGCAAAACAGGAGTTGGATATGAAGCATTTAGTCTTGGCGTTAGGTTTGACGGTTTCGTTGGGTGCCAGTCAATGTGTGGAAGAACTTGCGATTGACGCCTTTTCAGAGACAAATCAAGGGCGATGGTTCGCCAACTCGAAATTTGCACAGGATGCCGAGCACGGCTGGATTCTGGATGTGGTCGTCCCGCCCAATACACAAGTGGCGGGATATGGACTCAACATCAAGGATCTTTTCCCGAAAATTGCGGAATGGGACGAATTGCTGTTTGACTATCGCGTGACAATGCCTTGCGAATGGTTCGGGATAAAAATTATTGACAAGCCGCTGGCCGATGGTTGGCAGGCAACCTGGAGACTGAATCTGCCTGCCAATGCGGATAAGGAATGGCAAACCGCAGTCATAAATGTTCATACCCCAATGTGGAGGTGGGGAGATGGTCCGTCAGATGGCAGGCAAATCTATTTCCGTGCACAAAATCCAGGTGAGACAACGATGAGAATCCGCGTGACAAATTTTAGGCTGAGACGGAAAAACTTGTTTTGCACACTGGACGAGTCGCTGAAGTGGACTGGCAAAAAAACGGAATTGAACATTAAATTTGACAGTCGCCTTGACCATGCGGTCAAGGTCGCCGTGACTCCATACCCGGAGGACGGCGTGAGCTTTTCGCAAGCCGAGTATGTGGCGTCGGTTCCCGCCAGGGGCGAAACGACGGTGCGGATCCCAGTGTCGCTTGCAGAATCCGTGAAGGGGATGCAACCATTGACGCTGAAGGCAAAGGTTGAGGAGGTTGCGGAAGGCCGTCGCAATGAACTTGACCACCTGATGATCAACACGGTGACCCCAATACCACCATACCCGTCCCCGATGCTGTTTGTGACCCCGGAGGGGTTTAAGCAAATGCAAGTGCGAATCGATACAATGCCGGGATGCAAAGATGCTTGGAATGAAATCAAGCAAAGTGCCGATTCATGGTTGAGCAGAAAGCCAAAATATCCGGATCGCGGTGCTCAATGGTGGCACTGGTACTCATGTAAAAAGTGTGGCGTCTCACTGAAGACAAAATCGGCTACTCAACACGTCTGCCCGGTGTGCAATGAAGTCTATTCAGGTTGGCCATACGACGATGTCGTGCTGTCTAGGACCCACGATGGCCTGGCACGTGATATCCAACGGCTGGGACTCGTATACCAGTTGACAAAGGATCCAAGATATGCCGAAAAAGCGCGGGAAATCGCAATGGGATACGCCGAAAGGTATCTGGACTATCCCCTGCATGACATTCATGGAAAACCTAGAAAAGGAGGCGGAAGGGTCCACCCGCAAACCCTCGACGAGTCAATCTGGCTTATCCTGATGGTCCAAGGACTCGATTGCATCAAGGATACGCTGACGCAAGAAGACATTGATTTCCTCGAAGAAAAAATGCTGCTACCCGCAGCCCTGATGATTAAGGACCACCAGTGGGGCATACACAATATCTGCTGCTGGCAGGCGTCAGCTTACGGATTGGTGGGATTCTTCCTGAATCGTGCAGACCTTATCCATCCCGCAATCTTTGGACCAAAGGGGTTCATAGCACAATGCGAACAAGGAATCACAGACGATGGACAATGGTATGAACGTGCCTGGGGATATCACTTCTATACCGTCAATGCACTGAAGCCATTGGCAATCGCAATCCAAAATACAGGGATAGTCAAACTCCCGGATAAACTGAAGGCAATGTATGACGCGCCAATCAAATTCGTGACCCCGACAGAGCAATTGCCCGCGTTCCACGATTCGGGAAGAGTCGCCTTCAGCTTCCGGGGAATGAGCCGAGACTACGAAAACGCATACGCATGGTGGAAAGATCCCAAGCACGGATTCATCGTCGCACAAGGAAAAAGAAACGATCAAAACACATTGCTGTTCGGTGTGACGGATTTGGAGATGAACCGACCCGATTTCCAATCGGAAAACTACGCCGATACGGGAGTCGTCGTGATGAGATCGCAATCCGACAAGCTGAAGCCCAAAAACATCCCCTCAAACTACATCGCCCTGGACTACGGCGAGCACGGAGGAGGACATGGACATCCCGACAAGCTCAACTTCGTTCTCTATGGGCATAACCAGATCATCGCCGAAGACCCAGGGTGCATCGCATACGGAAATCCAGCCCATGGAGGATGGTATCGACAAACGCTGAGCCACAATACTTTGGTCGTCAACGGAAAAAGCCAGGCGCCAGCCACCGGGCAATGCCTGGCATTCGCGCAATCCGACAATGCGGCAATCTGCGTCACGGAAGCTGGTCCGATATATCCAGGAGTCGTCGCATATCGAGCATTGGCGATGGTTGGAGACGTGGTCCTGGATGCGATGTGGACTGCAGCAGACTCAAGCCGAGACTTCGAATACCCATTCCATGCAAGAGGAATACTCGAAACAAATGCAAAGGCCGAAACGACGGCAACACCCGAGGGAGACGGATATCAATGGGCTACAGACTGGAAAATCCTCGAAAAACTCCCGGAGTACAACTTCCTCTGGACTCAAGATAATCTAAAACTCGCCTCGACATTGAAAATGATTGGCGACGACAATGAAATGAGAACAGCCATAGGTTTGGGTAATCCACCAACGGTAAAACCGCCTTTCATACTCGCTAAAGTCAAGGGAAAACAAGCGCTCTTCGCTCAGGCAATGGCAATCCTCACCGCAAAGGACAAGGCAGAATACCCAGCACTGGCTGTTAATCAAAAACGAAATACAATCCAACTCAAAGCTGAATTCGGATCGAGTACATTCCAAATCGACATTGCAATCCAGAACCAGGAAGCCTCGGCTAAACTTGTCCATCAGGCAAATGGAAAGCTGGTCAATGTCCTCAACGCACAATAAGGAGTTGTTCAAAAATCAAGGCAACAGTTCCGGAATTGTTTTGAGCGGTCTTTTCCCTTTCCTGAAAGGAGCGTGTCGGGGTGCTCGTACTTAAATTGTCTTGTTCTGCATCAGGGCAAATTTGTCCGACCCGCTCCTGAATTATGAATGCTGAATGCTGAATTGTGAATGACCCGTCCGACCCGTCCGACTAGGGATGCGTCATTTTCAGCCGCTTGGCTGGTGCAATTTCCCGAGTAGGAGCACCCCGGGTGCCCGTGCTCAATTTTGTTGCCTTATCGGCTGGCCTTGTCTTCGTTTTTTCATCCTTTCGTGTTTTTGCCGGAAGGCGGTCGCCAAAACAAAGGCAGCATCTCGAGTTCTACAAGGTGCATATTTAACCTAAAAAAAGCAGTTGAA
>DBPZ01000006.1 GCA_002305655.1 Lentisphaeria bacterium UBA1407
TTCTTGATGATTCCGATCGATTAGCAGGTCATTTTTCCATACCTATTTGAGTACGAAATAAAAGTAATCAAACTTCGACCTGGACCACTGGTCTCCACCTGCCCCAGCAAGGGGTGCCTTGAGACAAAAGTTAAACATCCTCCACGTAAATTAACGGTCTGAATCAAGTACGAGCACCTTGGGTGCCCGTACTCAAGTTGTCATGGCATCGACTGCTTTTTTTAGGATCAATGACCGCCCTTACAGGTCGATTCTGTTTTGGAATTGCAACGGGAGCCTGTCTTCGTAGATGTGCGAGAGGTCGTCCCAGGCGAGGCATCTTGGGAATGTGTATCCGTCTGGATGATTTTCGAAATAGACGATATTGACACCCGTATGCGACAGTCCGAATGTGCTCCAGAAGAGGTGTGGCGGGATTCCGAGCAGGTACGGGAACCAGCACATTGAGAATCCTTCATGGCAGAAGAGCGCGACTCGTTCGTTTGAGGGTTTAATGATCTTATATATGTGTCCTTCCTTTTGGTATCCGAGCTTTGCGAGGAATTCGTCCGATGCCGCTGAGATCCTGTCGTAGCATGTTTCCGGCTTGAAGTACCCGTCCAGGTTTTGCAGGCATTCGCATTCTCTCCAGTCCTTGTTCCTGAAGTGGTCTTTCTCGTTATGGTACAGATGTCCCGGCTTGATGAAGAGCCATCGCTTTCGGCCGTTGTGATTGGGATCGTTGAAGGTGAATTCATCCCAGGCGAGTGCTTCTGAGGTCCATTCTTCTGTTTCGATGGGGATGCCGAGGAGTTCGGATGTTGGGACTGCCGTATCATGCGCCCGTTTGAGCGGCGAGGCGAAGATTCGATCAAGTTTATGCGTGGCGAACCTTCTGGCGAGTGCTTCGGCCTGCCGTTGTCCCTTTGGTGTTAGCGAATCGGGGTTGTAGATTGGATCTCCGTGTCTAATGACGAATAGCAGCATGTAGTTACTCCGTGGTTTAGGTGATCAGATGACGTCCCATGCAAAGACATGTGCCTTGGGCGCTCCCCAGGTTTTGTCTGCTACGAGCCGTATCTTGTTGGTTGTAATCGTTTCGTGGTTGATTCTTACCAGCCGATGGAAGTTCTCGCAGGCTGTTGCGATTGTTTTCCATTGCCCGTCAATCCAGGCATCAAGATGGAAGTCCCTGATGAGGACTGGAGGCATGGGCTTGTAGTCCTTGAGCGCCTCAAGTTTTCGCATTCGCTTGCCTTGGAACGAGAGTTCGGAATCGAAGATCAGGCGATAGCCGGTGATGTCTTGCGGCGTATCCCAGTTGTACTCAAGGAATTCGCCAGGAGCAATCCAGGCGCCGTTGTCTTGCTTTTTCCAGAATCGGTCAATCCCGTTTTGAAGTTGCGGCATGCTTGTCTTGGCGATTCTTGTTTTTTGCGAGACGGTTCTCCAGCGTCCCGGGAGCATGACATCGTCGTCTTCCAGGGTAGTTTGGAGTTCCTGAAGATGGCTTTGCCCGATGTCCCTAGGGGTAGTTTTGTACTTGGTCGCCAAGGCGGCGGCAGTACCGACTGCTTGCCCCATCAGCGCGCAGGTCGCCATCACCCGTGTTGCGCTCATGCCCAGGTGGGTGCAGGAGACGTTTCGTCCTGCGAACATCAGGTTTCGGATGTTTTTCGAGTAGAGGCATCGGAATGGGATGCCGAAGGGGGAGGGCGGCGAGAGGTGCGTGCTCAAGTAGCCTCTTCGGTAGAATGCATCGGGATGGTGGTCGTCAAGGGTCCATCCTCCGTATGCAACCACGTCGTGGAACTTGCCGCCGTCTAAGATTTCCTGCTGGGTCAGGATGTGGTCGCCGATGAACCGGGTGCTTTCCCGTTTGCCGGGCAGGCTTCCGATCCAATCGAGTTCGTAGTCTTTGCATCGCCCATCGGGATGGTTTTTCATGTAGGCCCAGACCCCGTACGCCATGGCCTTGAGTTCTCGTTGGATGTCTCCTGCATCCGCGATGGTATCCAAGTTGCCTCCGTACTCGATCCACCAGAAGTTGTTGTTGTCTGGATAGGGTCTCTTGTAGGAATGGATTTTGCCGTCCTTGAGTTCGCTTTCAGGTACGGCGAAATCTTCGTCCGTGAAGGTATGCGCCCATGGTGGCGGGATGAATGGGCGGTGTTCGTCCGTATGCCTGAGTTGTAGCAGGATCGAGTTTCCCATCGTCTTGTCGTCGTCTCCCTCATGGAGGCATTGTTCGCCGAATTCTGCGGCTGCTTCCCGTCCGATTCTGAATTCTGCTCCCGAGAGCCTAAGGATTCCGTCTCCCGAGCAATCTGCGAAGAATTTTGCCGTTAGTGTGTATTTGGCGTATTCGTTGCAGTTCCAGGCGGTAACGGATTGAATGGTGTCTCCGGCGGTCTGGACGCCTTGGACGGAGGTGTTGAGGAGCAGGTTGATATTTGGTTCTGCAAGGACCAATGAGAGGATCGCGTCATCCCAAAGGGTGTATCTCATCAACGGGTTTCGGTAGATGTTGTCCAACTGGAGTTCTTCCAGCAGGCCGGTTTCCTTGTTTTCGTCCCCATGGGCGCCCATGATGCCCATCCGGCATTCCGAGGAGGCATTGCCGCCTAGCATCGGACGATCCTGAACCAGAATGACCTTGGCTCCGTGGCGGGCGGCAGATACGGCGGCGCATACGCCTGACAAGCCGCCTCCGACGACGATCACGTCGCCCGTCAATTCGCGTTTCGTGATGACCTTGCTGTTCTTCTCTGTTTTCATCTCGCAAGTGCTCCTTGTGTTTTCGTTTAGCCAAACCTAAGTTAATATAGACCTTGAAGTCAAAAAGCCGTTGCTTCATTGCAGATTTACTGTAAAAACAACCGAAATTACTCGAGTTGATGCCTGGCTGGTTGACAATGAATCATGGGGAGGATATGCTAAATTTATTGATTTTCCAATCCAGGCACAAGCAAGAGATTTACCAATGATGAAAACCACCACGATTTCGGCGATACTATTGGCGGCATTGTCTCTTTTTCCTGTTCATGCCGATCAGGGCCAAGATGCCCTGGTTTCAAAATCAACCAAGCAAGGAGATCAATCAACAATGAGAGTCAACCCAAACCAATTCAAAGGTAGCGATTCCGACAGGATCGACCAGGCCACGGCTGCCGTGGCGGCGGCGGGCGGAGGAACAATCGTACTGACTAAAAGAGAAGACCCAGATGGACGGACATTCTGGCTTATCGATAGGGCGATCCTGCTCGGCTCCGAAATGACGCTCCTGGTTGACGATTGTACCGTCAAACTCTCAAACCAGGCAAGGGACAACTTCGTTAGAAGCAACAACTGCGGACTCGGAATCGAGGAGGTGAAGCCGCTGCAGAACATACATATAGTCGGAGTTGGAAATGCAAGGTTCGTGGGAGCCGACAATCCCCGCTCCACGGGCGACGGCAACAAGCAGCTGAACGTCAGGTCGTACGGGACGGATGGGGGCAAGGAAGATCGCTACCAGTACGGAAACTGGCAGAATATCGGAATCTTGATGGCGTACGTCAATCGGTTTTCTGTACGCAATATCGCGATGTTCGATTCCCATTGCTGGGGAATATCATTCGAGCATTGCAAGAACGGGACAATCTCCGGAATCCACTTCGAATCAACCTCGAAAAAGCTGATCGATGGCGAGCAGAGGACATTCTTGAACCAGGATGGAATCGATTTGCGACAGGGTTGCCAGAACATCCTTATCGAGAACATAACCGGTTTCACAGGGGACGACCTGATCGCCTTGACGGCAATCGGGACGTTCACATACGGAAAACCAGCCGGGGCAATCAATTCGACGATGGTCGCAGGGTCGAAGAAGACCGATGACGACGATATTGCCTACGTAACGATCCGAAACGTTGTCGGACATTCGGCCGGCAGATGCCAGATCATCCGTTTCCTGAACTCGGGCGGCATTCGAATCCATCACATCATCCTCGATGGACTTATCGACAATTCGCCGGAAAACGCCCGTGCCCATGCGACGATACGGATTGGCGACAAGAATCCCAATTGGGGTGGAGTGAATCCCGTCGGCGATACATCGGGTTTCATCATTTCAAACGTTCATTCCTACTCTCGCCACTGCATACTTCTTGCCGGCTCGCTTTCGGATTCGATTATCCAAAACGTCATGAACCACAATAGCGAATGCGACCCAGTAACCTATGAATCCGGCAAGGAATACGTACGGAATGTGGTTATGAGCAACGTCATCCAGGTAAATCCGCGCTAGGGCAAATGAATCTTTCGATGCAGACGACAACGTGATACTTGATGCGACGAAAATCCGGCTGGGAGATTTCGCCGAAAATCCGTGAAAATTTCCTTCAATTGCTTGAAGAATCGGAATTATGTCGTATCTTAAGCTTGTTTTCGAAAAAATCGGGGCAGTAGCTCAGTTGGCTAGAGCACCACGTTCGCAACGTGGGGGTCGAGAGTTCGAATCTCTTCTGCTCCACCACCCAACTAAATCACACGCCCGACGGCAACTGCCGTCGGGCGTGTTTCGTTTCTGCCTAACCACCTCAAACAAGGGCGTTTAGCCGCCTTGAAAACCGACGGCACAAGCGGACGGAGAATCCACGGCTGGCTAAAACCGCCTTCCAATCCGCCCGAAAATCTCCCATTTTCTCCCCAGATTCTCCGCCGGGGTGAGGACGAGTCCATTACTGTCATACAAACTCGCGTCCTTAACCGTTTTCAAGGGGTGGCGAGGCATCGCGGAGAATCCGCCCGAGCCGACTTTGAGCAGAAAATCAACTATGAGCAAAGGACGGGAGTTATTTTCCCGTGCAAACTCCTCCCCCCGCTATTTTCGGTGGTGGAGAATGGCGTTTTCCCGCGATGGCGGCATCAGGGTATTCTCTACACACGCTTGTCCCTTCTGCACTCTATCCTTCTCGTAACGCAATGAAGCAACCGCTGACAATGACTCGGACATCTGGAAACAAACAACGCCGAGGCGGAACTGAACGGTCTACTGTTATTCATACTTATATTGCACACCGCAAAGCCGCTGGACAAGGTCAAAGAAAACCTCTGAGCGCATAGGCAGGGCTTCATTCTCTTTTTCGGATTGCCACAATGACGTATTGTTGAACATATACTCTGGAGAACACCAGAGTATGGCGGGAATATTCCATGTTTCCTTGGATGTCGCAACTCTCGTTTTGCCAGATGATGGCGTGTCTCCGTGGTCTGAAAAGTAGAAAAGGCATGTTGGACGATTTATGTTCTTGAGGAGTGTTACAGCCTGTCCCAATATCGCATCCGTGAAAATGATGGAATTGTCATATGAGTTGCGTAGAGTTTCCGCATTTTCATGAATTGCCAATTCAGCCTGAGGAAATCTCTGGTATTCTTTGGGAGCACAATCACGCCAGGCGATATGGCTTCCATTCAAATGAAGGAAAACAACCGTTGGTCCGTTTTGATTTTCAATCTCACGAGAAAGATAGGTTAGTAGGTCATCATCATACGCCCACTTTCGCTTTAACTCTTGTTTTGGGACGTCATGCTTTATGTATACTTTGGGTGAACAGGCATGGAATAGCATTGAGATTGGACCATCAAATTTACCCCAATGCTCCTGATTGGAATACAGGGCGACTGAATAGCCGCCACAGGCAAGAAGGTTTGGTAGTGTGAACCTAAAATCAGAAGGCTTTTCAGGGGTTGCACATGTCAGAAAATAGCGCATCACTTCGGTTGTTTGTGAGGCACAGGCAGTCACATTTCTATAGATAATCAGCTCGCCTTTAATCATTTCCATTTCAGGGGTTGTCTCGCGTTGATACCCATATAATGACCATGCCTCTCGCGTGGCTGATTCCCCGATGACAATGCAGACAAATGGGGAAGAATCCTGTTTATATGTCCTTATGACATTGTCTGTTTGCATTCTTTTGTCTGTTTTTATAAAGCGAGCAAGTATTGAATAATCACCATATCTCTGAAAACACTGCTGGTAGAATTGCCAGTGGGTTGTCTTAGCAAGGGGATTTCTAACAAAAATGCTAATCAGAATAAAAACCGCCAGTAACAGAAGACCCAAGATATGGGATAGATGACTTTCGGCGAGCCTTCTCTTTGAAAAACGGCACATTGATATGATTACTGACAGGATGGCGACAAAGGCGATTACACAAAACCAGAACATTGGCTTGACAAGCATCTGGCCGCCAAAGCCTCTCATTTCTCCTGGTGAACTACCAAGAACCATCATAAGCATATCACCTGTCAGTTTCATCTCGAAATATCGAATGGAGACAACCTCTCCCAGCAAAAAGAAGCTGCTCGTCAAGGATATTATTGCGAATGCAAGCCACCCCCTCCGTCCAAGTGAATATACAATCCCACCGATTAGTCCTGCCATTATCAGCGTATTTTGTGCAAAGATTACACGATGGCCGCGTATAGAGCCAAAGTTATATACAGACCACAAGTCTGCAATTGCACATAGTATTAAAACGAGGAACCAATAAAGACGAATGTCAATCTTTCCCAATAATCGAGAAAGCAGTCTGGGGTTTCCTCTTCCCTCAATATACTGATTATCGCAGTTCCTTTGTCTGGAATTGTCATATAATGTCGTTTCTGGGGGGGTAATTGTCATCTTTTGTCCTTTATTTGCACTCTCGCACTGTCATGTAATATAAATCTGTATCTACGTCCTTTCCACCTCATCCCCCATTTTCCCGCCCTGGCGGGATTTTTTTTGCCCAAAATTCAAGAATTTTCGTGGAATCGTCCTGCCGTTTTGAGAAAAACCCTGAGTGAAAGAGATAGACGCCCACAAAGGGTGGACGTCGGGAAAACCAAAAGGACACCCCCCAATGAACACAGACAGATTCCTCACCATCCCCGCGGAAGAGTACCACGCCGCCAGCAGGTGCGGCAGGTACATGTCGAGCCACAACCTGGCCGCCTTCCGCGAATCACCCGAACTCTATCGCCGCAAGACCAGCGGCGAAATCGCCGAGAGCGAAAGCCCGGCGCTGGCGCTCGGACGCGCCGCCCACTGCCTCATCCTGGAAGGCCGGGCCGCCTTCGACGAGCAGTTCCTCGTGGCGGACGGCCCGGTGAACCCGAAGACGGGCGAACCCTACGGCAAGACCACCAAGGCATACGCCGAGTGGATTGCGGCGCAGACGCGCGAAATCGTCAGCCCCAAGGACTTCGGCTTCATCGTGAAGCTCCAGAAGTCGGTCTGGCTGCACGACGCGGCCTCCGCCCTACTGGACGACGGCGTGTCCGAGGCGACCGTCCGGGCGGAGTACTGCCACGTCCCCTGCCAGATACGCATGGACTGGTTCTCCCGCGAATACGGCATCGTGGACCTCAAGACCTGCGACAGCCTCAAGTGGTTCGAGGGCGACTGCAAGCGCTTCGGCTATGTGTTCCAGATGGCGTTCTACCGCGCCGTATTGCGCGAGGCCACGGGCGAGACCGCACCCGTCCATCTCATCGCGGTGGAGAAGAACGAGCCGTTCAGCACGGGCGTGTGGGAGCTGCCGGGGGACGTCCTCGACCAGGCCGAGAAGGTCAACGAGGCCGCCCTCGTCCGCTACCGCAAGTGCCTCCAGACCGGCGAATGGCCGACCGGCTACGAGGAGGTCAGGGTCATCACCAGCCTATAAGGAGAAAACAGCCATGTCAATGCTCGAGAACATCACGCGAGGCCGCGAGAGCAAGCCTCCCCGCCTCTTCATCTACGGACAGGAAGGCGTCGGCAAGTCCACCATAGGCGCAGCCGCCCCCAACCCCATTTTCGTCCAGACCGAGGACGGCCTCGGCGAAATCGACACCGCAAAGTTCCCGCTGGCGAAGAACCTGAACGACGTCCTCGCCGCTCTCAACGCCCTGCGGGACGAGCCGCACGACTTCCAGACGGTGGTGCTGGACTCCGCGGACTGGCTTGAGCGGCTCATCTGGGACCAGGTGTGCGCCGAGTTCGGCGTCCGCTCCATCGAGAAGGCAGACGGCGGATACGGCAAGGGCTACGTCCACGCCCTCGGCCACTGGCGCAAGGTGGTCGCTCTGCTGAACGACCTCCGCGAGACGCGCGGGATGATTGTCATCGTCATCGCGCACAGCAAGGTCGAGCGGTTCGAGGACCCGGAGAACTCCGCCTACGACCGCTACACGCCC
>DBPZ01000056.1 GCA_002305655.1 Lentisphaeria bacterium UBA1407
CTATTTCTCATTCTTTGTTACTGGTCCTGCCCCCAATAATTTTTTGCAATTTTCTCAACTTATTTTCCCTTATGCATTTACAACTTTTTCATTCATCTATCGTGCAATTAAACTGAATAATATTTTTCATTTTCGCTAAAGAAAATGTCACGTGGAGTTTAAGGTTGCACCAAGAAGCCAAGGAGCCGAACAAGTCTGAAAATCGCTTGTTCGTCAATTCCGCATTCCGCATTCCGCATTCAGCATTCAGCATTCATAATTCATTGGCTCGGGATTGGTGAGATGGGGAAAGCAAGCTCGGAGAGCTGGCACCGCTGCGACAACGAAGCTACATACATAGGAGGATGAAAGTTTCTCTCTAACAAAAACCTTTCAGGGGGGCTTGCAATGCTCGTTCCGCCATAACTTCCTTGTCCTGTTTGAAAACAACCAGACTGAAAAGGACGTTCGTAATGCAAAGACCAAGGCGTCAGGTTACTTTCACTATGGGAGACAACGCACAGGTCTATCTGGATGTCAAGACACATCTGAGCCTGGAAATGAAGAAAGACGGCTTGCCAGCCACCTTTTCGGGCAACTGCACAATCGTCCGGCAATAATTCAGGCGGATTTTCTCGCAGAAATCTTGTGAAAATGCGTTGCGCAATTACTTTAATGATATTACCTCACATGGTGCGGGATTCTGAATTGTTACATTTCTCGTAAGCAAGACGGTTTTTCATGCGGTGCCATGCCATTTTAAAATTAGGACGATGCTTGACTGGTGAATTTTCAAATACCGATGTAGCAACTTGGTATAATATCAAGCCTATATTATCTGATGCTAGATTAAATGTTGCAAATGTTTCCGCGCCGTGTCCGACAAGATTCTCAACAATGTCCCAGATGAAGATTCCAAACGTCTCATGGGTTACGACAAGGCAGTAATATGAACAAGAGGCGAATGAAATGACAGATGAATGGTATTTACCGGGAAGCAAATGGTGGAAGTTTGATTTCCACACGCATACTCCCAAGTCGAACGATTATGGTCATGGAGATGAATCTTTCAAGAACATCAAGCCGGAAGAATGGCTTCGGAAAGCTATGGAGTCCGGTCTCGATTGTGTGGCAGTAACTGATCACAACGCCGGTGGCTGGATTGATGAATTAAAAGCCAAAAACAAGGAGCTTCGAGAGTGTGGCACAAGATCCGTCTGGTACAAAGAACTGACAATTTTTCCGGGAGTTGAGATTACGGTTGGAGACAGTGGTAGGCGAGTTCATTTGTTGGCCGTTTTTGACCCAAGCTGTGACAGCCAAAAGGCGAACGGCGTTCTGGGGGCATGCGGAATCACTTCCGACCATGGCGATGACCAGAAGACATCCACGACGAAGAGTTTTATTGACACGGTTCAAATTATTACTAAGGAAGGCGGGGTTGCCATCGCCGCCCACATCGACGGTTCAAAAGGGCTGCTTGAGGGTATCACTACCCTAACGCCTGAACTCGAAAAAAGCCTGAATGAAATAGTTGCCGCAGAATTTTGCGATCTCCATAAATTCGACAATGGGGAACCAACCTTGAAAAAGGAGGTTGGTCGCCTTGCGAAGGTGGCTGGTTCTGACGCCCATAAACCCGAGGAGATTGGGAGGTATTTCAGTTGGCTCAAAATGAGTCGTCCTTCTATAGAAGGCTTGCGACTGGCATTGATGGATCACGAGTTTTGCGTAAAAAACCAGTCGGAAAACCCTAATCGTCTGCCTGATATCTTTCTCTCGAAACTGACTATAAAGGACATGCGACACTGCGGTCGCATCAGCGGCCAACCTTTCGTCATCAAGTTACACCCGCATTTCAATTCCATCATCGGCGGACGTGGAACCGGAAAATCCACCGTCCTCGAATCCATCCGTATCGTTTCTCGGCGTGATCAGAATTTGGCAGTCGAAGCTCCCAGGGTGAAGAATGAACTGGATAGGTTCATGCAGCTATCGCAGAACAAAGGTGTTATGCTGAACGAAACGGAAATCCTTCTGGAGCTTCACAGGCGTGGCAAGAATTATCAACTGCGCTGGCGTTTTGATGGCCAGGGTGCGACGCTGGAGGAAAAAGTCAACGGTGCTTGGCAAGAAGTCGAAGCCGCTGATCTTAGTGTACGGTTCCCGACAAGCATTTTCAGCCAAAAACAAATCAACGAACTTGCTTCGAATCCGCGAGGGCTTTTGGAGATCGTTGACCGCTCACCGGAGGTGAATCGGGCGGAATGGAACTCACGCTGGGAAAGTGTCAAAAGCCAGTTCCTTCAATTGAGGGAGCGAAGAAGAGAGCTATTGCGGCAACTGGCTGACGAGCAGCAAATTCGAGTGAGGCTGGGGGATGTTGAGAACGACCTGAAGCAATACGAAGAAAAAGGCCATGGCGAGATCCTGAAACAGTACCAAAAGCGCAGCCAACAAAAAAACGGCCTTCCCGATGACCAGGTTTTTGATGACCTAGCGTCTGGCATAAGAGAGCTGGCATCAAGCACTGGACTGTCCGACTTTCCTGCACATCTATTCGACGATCAGGATGAAACCACGGCCGAAATCAAGGCGATTCACGAACAAACAGCGCAAGAATTAAAAAAGATTAGTGATGCGCTTGGCAAGCTCGCCGACAGCGTTGACGCACTAAAGGCCAAAATGGTAAAAGACATTTCCTCAAGCAAATGGCATCAGGCAGTACAGGCAAGCATCGCCGCATATGATGGACTGGTCAAAGAGTATGAGGAAAAAAAGAGTCAACTAAGTATTTCTCTTTACGGCGAATGGGTGAGCCAGCGCAATCAATTGCAGCAGCAATTGAAAAAACTGGATTCCATCCGCAAGGAAGCTGAGTCAACAGAAAAGCAGATTGAGGAAAACCTCGCCAAACTCCAGGAATTACGCAACGAATTGCTCAGAAAAAGAAGAAATTTTCTTAACAGTGTTATTGGGAACAATGCTTTTGTCCGCATGGAGTTGGTTCAGTATGGCGATGTAAGTACATTGGAAGACGACTATCGCTCGATACTCAATCTTGAAGATGGCAGGTTTGCAAGTTCGATATGTGACCGGGAAAACAAGCAGGGGCTTCTTTGGAAATTAAACAATTGGGAGGAAGCTAAAACACCTGAATCTGATTTGCCGGAGCTCATCTCGCAAATCAAAGCCAAAACCCTTGATATCGCTAAAGGGCAACTTGCCGGCAATCATGGAATGTTTGACAAGCGCCTGAAAAAGCAACTGGAATCACAACCGGCAATTTTCGACCGGCTCGATGCATGGTGGCCGGAAGATATGTTGCGGGTCAAGTATTCCAAAGACCCCTCTTCCAGCCAATTTGATGACCTTGAAAAAGGGTCTGCCGGACAAAAAGCAGCAGCGATTCTTGCATTCTTATTGAGCCATGGCGATGAACCGTTGATTATCGACCAACCAGAAGACGATCTGGATAACGCATTGATCTATGACCTCATTGTCAAGCAGATTCACGAGAACAAGAATGGACGACAGCTTATCATTGTTACCCACAACCCCAATATTGTTGTCAACGGCGATTCCGAATTGGTGCATGTCCTGAAATTTGAAAATGGCCAGGTACAAATTGACCAACAAGGCGGTCTTGAGGAATCAAACATCCGGGAGGCTATCTGCACCATCATGGAAGGCGGTCGTCAAGCGTTGGAGAAGCGTTACAAGCGTATGACATTAGAGGTTTAGGCATGTTCAAGACCACAGACGAATTGTTGAAGCAAATACGGCTAGGCGAAGATTCATCGCTTGAACTGAAAAATCTAGAGTACAAGGGGAATCAAGTTAACAACCCTCACCGAAACAGCATGGCCGATGAGCTGGCCGCAATGGCAAATACGGCAAATGGAGTTTTTGTATTGGGGGTTGATGACAAATCCAGAACAATTGTGGGCATCCCGGAGGACAAACTGGATGTTGTCGAAACCTGGGTAAGAGAGATATGTAACGATCTCATCAATCCTCGGCTTTTTTGTCGGATACGAAAAATCCCAGTCATCACCGAAGAAGATGTGGAACGGGTCATTGTCAGAGTGGATGTCCCCAAGAGTCTTTATGTTCACAAAAGCCCGGGCGGTTACTATCACAGGATCGGTAGTTCAAAGCGAGAGATGGCACCCGATGTTTTAGCCAGACTTTTTCAACAACGAAGCCAGGCAAGAATCATCCGGTTTGATGAACAGTCGGTCACTACTGCACCCCGGGATTGTCTAGACAAAGCTTTATGGGAGAAGTTTAAAACACCCCTATCGCCAGAAGACGATGAAGAGTTTTTGCTCAAATTAAAGCTCCTCACGCAAGATGAAGATGGCAAAATTTGTCCAAGCGTCAGCGGGATATTGATGGCTTGCAGGCAACCTCAGGATTTTCTCGCCAACGCCTTCATCCAGGCGGTTGTTTATCGTGGGACTGAGCGAAACGCAGCTTACCAGCAAGACGCAAGAGATATTACGGGACCTTTGGATGAGCAAATCGCCGAAGCCTATAAGTTTGTTGAAAAAAATATGAATGTCTATGCGATCAAGGAACCTGCAAGGCATGACATTCCGCAATACGACATGAAGGCGGTATTTGAAGCGCTGGTGAATGCTGTTGCCCATAGAGACTATGCAATTCAGAGTTCCAAGATCCGACTTCACATCTTCTCAAATCGCTTTGAAATTTTTTCACCTGGCACAATCCCCAATACAATGACGCTTGAAAGTCTCTCTCTTAGGCAAGCTACCCGCAATGAACTTCTCACCAGCCTGCTTGCTCGCTGTCCTATACCGCTTGCAAACTACTCAGGTAGTCGTAGCTTTCTAATGGACAAGCGAGGCGAAGGAGTGCCCATCATCCTCTCCGAAAGCAAAAAGCTATCAGGGCGGTATCCGAAATATCAGCTGATTGACGATACAGAACTCTTGTTGACCATATTTGCCGCACAACCACCTCTAGAAGAAGGCTAATTTGATCATTGATTTATACAACAACATCATCATAACAGCATCTACAAGTTCATTGAAGAACAAACCTTGTGGAACAAGACGATATGCCGCACTTGGTTGCTGAACCAGAACGCGCCAGCACTGACGCCCTGCCTGGCGACCGCCGAGCAATATTTTGCAGGCGGAGACCGAGACCAAGGGCATTCCTATGTGCCAATCGAAGCCAAAATGAACGAAGAACTAGATGGTTCCACCACTGCAAATCGTCTATTGCTAGCTCATAAAAAGAGTCCAATGCCATTCCACAATCATGCCAGATTCATACCCTGTCAGCTCCATTTCCAGCGAATACATGCTCTGCCAGCTTGCTACTATCGCTTTGTTTTATAAACACTTACATCATTTAGAGGCACAAAAATGGGTTTCGACTCAATAAAGTGCTTGCAAAAGACCATGGAAACTTCCCTCAATTTTCTCCCTTCAGCACTGCTTGAACAGAGAAAATTCTACAAAACTCATTACCTCCCCCCACGCATCAGCCATCTCATAGCAACAAGCTCTGAAACTTATCCACGCATCGTTTCATTGGTCGCAGCGTGATCTTGTCATCAGGAAGGAAATTACTACAGAGCTTCAGCGAGTCGGGATTATAGGCTTGCGAATTGGCGATGAGCTTTTCCGGGTTGTGGTTTGCGTAGCAGTAGAGGCAGCGATGCCGGCACGTGCTGTAGGCGCCGATGTCGATGCTTTCCACGCAGCTGCATTCCTTGCGCTGGCTCTTGTCAGAAAACAACGCTGTTGGGCATTGCGTAGTCGATGCTGGTTTTCCAACCTGTTCGGAATCCCAGTCGGGGATTATTTCTCTCTCTATATTTTCGACTCTCTGGGAACCTTGAAAACTGCATTCAGGCTGGGGGTGCTGGGCAGCGATTTTTTAGGGAGTACTTTCGCGAATACGTTCAATTAAACGATAGACGGTACTTCCTGTTTTTCGCGGCCAATCAACACAGGGCGGTTGGTCTCGATTCTTTGCCCGTTGCACTGCCTGATTAATTCGTTCTGGAGTGAAAAGGTGGGCAGGAATCCCTTTGTCATAGTCTGGCAGATACTTTTTCAGGCGACGGCTGCAACCTAGTGCGGAGGTAATGTTGTTTCCGTCTTCAAAGTGGAGCAGCAGCCAATACTCGAACTTGGGATTGCTGAGCGCAAAACCATAATTTTCTTTCGAGAGAGCCCAGGCATGCAACTCAGCCAACTGTTCATCAGTCCATCTATCTTTGTCCACAACCAGCCAAGCCTCATCTGAAGAGTTCAACTTCAGCCCATTCTCGCGAAGATAATTTTCCATGCGCTTCAAAACCTGCTTCGGAGAACTTCCATGGTTGCTTTTAAGACAATGAACCCAGATCACCGATTTCTGATCGTTAAAAAGGGCAAAGTATTGTGGTTCCGTCTTATTGCCTTCGGTTGCAATGACAAACAGCTTGCGATAGCGGCGATTTCCCAGAGGACGTGTAAACTTGCGTCTTCCGGAATCCTTCTTCCCCATCAGTTACCTCCCTTATTTTTGTCCAGAGGGACATGGCATCCCAAACCAACATTTAACAAAATGCGGGGTATGCCTCCCAGCCTTCCCTGCAAGTAGCTTTTTCGGATATCCTTGTCGTAACGGACATCCTTGTAGTCGCTGAATGACAGCAAGCTCGAAGCACCATCGGCATTGCGTTCAGCGACCCACATTTCATCCCTGCGCAGCAATTGCTGATCCATCAGCATGACATCATGGGTGGTTAGCAGCACTTGTGTTCTGGTATCCACCGCGCAACTGGCCAGATAAGTTTCTAGCAGCCGGCGGGTCAACATCGTGTGCAAGCTGCGATCCACTTCATCAATCACATAAACCCGACTCGAGTGCTGATCAGAAAGTTCGAGAAAAGCGGGCAGCAGATCAATAACCCGCTGCGAGCCATCGGACTCATGCCGGATCCCAAATCGCACCTTCGGTCCATTGCCCACTTGGTGATATGCCACCAGTTTTTTCACTGTCAGGTTGCCATCTTCCCTGGTCACCACATAGCGATCGTTCAAGGGCATGTGCACCCGAAAAGTTTTTCCCTCCTTGACTTCTCCTTGCAACATGGTTTTCAAAGATTCGGGAAACGGAATCTGGTCGAAGGGCACCTCCTCGCCACCAAGGTGGGCAATGCCGGTATCAAGCTGCTGCAGCAACGTATTCATGGTCGAGTAAAGTGGATGCTGCTCGTCAATAAACTGCTCGAATGCCTCGAAGCGGGAATCCGGCGCAATCAACACAAGCTTCTCTTTGAACCAATCATAAACAGACCGGAAATCGTCAACATTCTGCGATATCGAATTGGTCAGGAAAAGCTGATTGTCCCGAGTTCCACGGCTAACAAAATTCAAAAAGTCTTTCTGTTTTCCTTCAAGAGCGCCATCAAAAGTTATTTCTCCCCCTTTTCGTGAATACAGAACCTTTTCACTGGCACTGGAAATGAGCACTAGCTTTTCTTCAAGCACCGCTTTTCGGGTCACAGCGAAACTGAATTCGTAGACGTTTTCGCCGATCAAAAGTTCAAAGAAAAATCTCGAAGGTCGGCTAGCACTCTCGCGATCCAGCCTAAAAGGTTCCACATTAATCAGGCTGTCAGGCTGCGTCCCCTTGACAACAAGAACCTTAGCAAAATTAAGAGCCTTGAAGAAATTTGTCTTGCCTGAGGCATTGCCACCATAGATCGCGGCAATCGGCAGAACTCTGGTCTTATATTTGCTGATCGTTGACACACGATTGCCATGCTGACGTTCCCGACTGGCCGTCATCAATAGACTAGTCCTGTCCCGGAAGGACATCCAGTTCTCTACCGCAAACGATATGATCATCTTATATTCCTATAAATTGCATCATTTTTTCTCGTAAACAACATAAATATAGGAGTTATCATTAATAAATCAAGCGAATAAAGAGAAAAAATCTCATTAAATACAAAATTCCATGGCATCAGCCATCCCACAGCAACAAGCCCTAAGACTTATCCACGGATCGCTTCATTGCTCGCAATGTAATCTTGTCATCGGGAAGGACATTACTACAGAGCATTGGCGAATCGAGATTATAGGCTTGCGAATTGGCGATGAGCTTTTCCGGGTTGTGGTTTGCGTAGCAGTAGAGGCAGCGATGCCGGCACGTGCTGTAGGCGCCGATGTCGATGCTTTCCACGCAACCGCATTCCTTGCGCTGGCTCTTGTCCTTGCCGACCTTGCATCGACCGCCGCAAATGCCTTCAATTCGCTTCGCATCGATGCAACTGGCGTGACCAATGCCGAACTCCGATAAGTCGATGGCTTCTGCACAGGTCGCCAAAGGAAGATTGTGCGATGTGGCAATAGCCGAAAACTCCCGTGCGATCATCCGCATGTCTTCTGTCGATATTTTGCGGCAACCTACTTTTCGGACTGCGACTTCCATCTTCTTGTAGAAGTCGATGAAACTGATGATGCATTGGTCTGCGAATGGCGCCAGGCGTTCTGTCATTGCCGCGAATCTGCTGATATGCCAGTCAATATCGATGGTATCTGTCAATAGAACCGGATCGTACCGCCATACCATCCTGCGCTTGCCAAACTCTTTCGACAACGCGACGAACGTCTCCATTGTTTCCTCAATTGCTGGCACGCCAGGCTCAATGTCGTTTCCGTAAGGAGTGATGGTAAACTGGAAATAGAACGGGAACGGCAGATTGCGTAGTTGCTCGCCATGTCGTTCCAGCATTGGCCATGGGTTCTTGGTCCAGAAGACCAGGCAATCGACGACATCCGGTGTCAGGCGTATCTTGCTGACCTGCCGGGGATTGTACTGGTTGCGTACTAGGACATAGCCTTCTTCAAGCCGATTGAACAGCCAGTCGGAATAGAATGCCGGTATGTCGGTGCGCCTGCTGGCGCTGATGATTGCCATAGTCGGGAAACAGGGTCGTTTTTAGGCATTATTAGTGTTTGGAATCGATTGCCTGAGTTTCGTATCTATGAACTGGTGGATATCGTTATATATTATCTCTCAAATATAAGTTTTCAAAAACCTGAAGTCGTCCCACCTGTTGAACAACTCCTTATTTTAATATTTCCAGAATTCGCCCCTGCCACTTGCCGACGACTTATTTCGTGGGTCTCCACGCCTTCTCTTGGGATGGCCAATGTCTCCATGCAGGCATAAGGAGCACCGCAAAAGCAGAGACAGTCGAAGTAATCCTGTGCCAATGCAACCGAATCAATCGGACACACCATCGGCCTCATCGAAGATTGCCATGAGAAGTGATATATTATGAATCGCCTGATGGAGCACGAAGTGGAAAATGTCAGTAAAAAGATCGCCTTGACAGAATTCAGGCAGGACATCATAGGAGCAAAAACCAAAATGAAACATGGATTCAACCTTAATGCTGCATTTCGCCGCATCATCTTCTGGCAATTGGCGACACTTGCATTGCGACTCACCTCCTGCTCGGAGCGCACGCCCAATGCTGACAACAAGTCCGCTGCCGTAGCTGACAATTCTCCCGAAGCGCTGCTGGTCCAAGGATGCCGCTACAAAAAGGGGCAAGGATGTGCCCGAGATGTCAAACTTGCCGAAAAGTACCTGAAGCAGGCTGCCGAGCTGAATAACGGAAAAGCCTGGTGCGAACTGGGGGAACTCTACGAATACACGTCCCTCGTTCAAGATAATATCGAACAAGCAGCCGCATGTTATCAGAAGGCGGTAGAACTGGGATGCCCGGAAGGATATTCAAATCTTGCCTCATGCTACTTAAACGCCTATGGTGTCTCCTATGATGCCGAGAAGGCGCTTGCCTTGCTGCGCAAGGGCGTCGAGGCGGGAAGCCACGAGGCCATGCATCTGCTTGGAAGCTGTTATCTGGAAGGCAAAGGCGTAGAGCCAAACCGCCAGGAAGCGGAAAAATGGTTTGCGAAATCTGTAGCTATTGCCCAAACGCAGGCGGAGTCGGGAGATGATGTCGCCCTGAAAAACCTCGGGGTCTGGCACTTAATTGGCGAAGGTGTTCCCGAAGACGACATGCAGTCCCGCTCCTGCTTTGAAAAGGCGCATGCCCTTGGAAATCTTGCGGCAACAGAGTATTTGGCAACGTCCTACATGTATGACGAAACCATCCCCAATTGGATGGAAAAGACAACAAACCTACTCAAAGAGCTGAGCGACATTGGATACCCATACGCAGCGATGGAATTATTCAAGCTGAAGGCGGGAGATAGTTTGACATGTAATAAAATGAACGATGCGCAACGGGAGGAATTTGCCAATCTTGTCAAACAACTTGACGAACGAGGCAGCCGAAAAGATCCGTTTGCCTACATGGAACTGGGCTTCATCTTCGGAGAGTATCTCATCGATGGAAGAAACCTGGAAAAAGCTGAGGAGTACTACAGAAAAGCGGCAGAACAGGGTTATCAACTTGCCTATTACCAACTGGGCATGTTGGCTCGCAGAAACTATCCCGAACTGGCGAGGGAGTATCTGGAAAAGGCAGCGGCAAGTGGCTGCATGGACGCATTGGGGGAATTGTGCATCGCCGATGCATGGTCCTTGGCACTGATCAATATCAAGCCAAATTCATACAAGACCCCGGAAGACCAGAAAAAACTGGAACCTTTCCTAGCCGATTGCGCGCGACATCTGAAACAAAGGGAGAAATATGGACGCGATACAAAGCTTCGAAACCCTTGGGGAAACGAGACTGACTATCCAGAGGCGACTTTTGAAGAGTGGTTGAAAGGATGGAAAGAGGCTGCGGACAAAGCGCCGCTTGCACGTCGAGTCATGGAGCTTTTTGAACACCCCCCTGAAGATTGAATGGTCATATGAATAGGACTCCGTCGCATTGCATCCCAGCAATATCAAGTTAATTTATAGCAGAAACCACCCTTGATGGATTTTTGAGAAGACCCATGATAGGAATCATCATCGTCAGCTACAAGTCCTTCGAGCAAACGATTAAGTATGTTCGAAATGAATTGACCAAGGTCAAAGCCCCCCATCGCACGGTCGTGGTCAACGTCGGTAGCGATCGTGCATCCTCGGACAAGCTTGAATCTGAGCTGGGCGATCTGTGCCATGTGCTCCACTCCGAGGAAAACCTAGGCTATGCCAGGGGCAACAATCTCGGCGCGGACTACCTGCTGAAACTTTATCCTGAGATTGATCATCTTCTGTTTAGCAACGACGACATCGAGTTCCTTAGCGACAATGTAGTCGAAGTCCTTAGCCAGCGGCTGGACGAGATGCCCGAAGTCGGATGCATTGGCCCGAAAATCTTCGACCTTAAGGACAACTTGCAGGGACCTGGCTATCGTCGCCCTGCAATCGGGTATTACATTCGTCGCAACATAGGCGAACCCATTTTCGGTTCCAAGCGATATTGGTATGAAGATAACCGCCCTCGGATTGCGGAAGCAGTGCATATCGTCAGCGGTTGCTTTCATATGGTCCGCGTTTCCTCTTTCAAGCAAGTCGGTGGTTTTGATCCACGCACGTTTTTGTACTGGGAAGAGGAAATCTTAAGCGCCCGCCTAGAAAAAATCGGCAAAAAAGTTTATTTTGAGCCGTCAGTAGCCATCCGTCATTATGTGGGGAACACGACTTCTTCCGCGCCGAATTTGCTTTTGCTGCGCAGTGAATTGTTTGGTCAGCGCCTATATTTTCGCGAGTATGCCAAAGCCAGCTTTTTCATGCGCTTCCTGCTAGGTGCCTCAGCGAAAATCAGACTGTTCCTGGTTCACCTTGCCTGCCTGAAAAGGGCATGTAAACGCCTCTTGAAGAAGTGACTTTGGGTGGCCATGCCTGAAGAACCCAATCAAATGCTCACCCAATTGCCGCCATTTTCATATGCCGACTTGTACATCGCCGCGATGATCTGCACGGCATTCCGACCTTCCTGAGCCGTGGTCAGCAACTCACCGCCGAGGCGGATGACCGAGGCGAAGTTGTCCATGCTGTTCAACCAGGGGCATTCGCGCGGGAATGGAGCCTGGTCCGTCCAAGCCTTGTTGACGTAATACAGAGTGATGGGAACCTTCTCCGCCCCGCCCTCGCGGTGGATGTATGCCCCCTTTGTCCCATGGATCTCCATCTGGTAATACCAGCCTCCCTGGGGATAGCTGGTGGTCGAACAGATGTTGACGACCATGCCGTCGGCATACTGCCAAACCGCCAGCCCAAGATCCTCCATCTCGATGTCATGGGTCTGGGTCCACACATCGCAACGGACCGACTCGGGCATCCCGAATACGAACAGCAATTCGTCCAAATGATGGATCGACTGGTTGCTCAACACGCCGCCATCCAACTTCCGAGTCCCGCGCCATCCGCCATTCTCATGGAAATACGACATCGGACGGTTGATCTTCAACGTCACGGAAGCGCTCAAGGGACGACCGAAATACTCGTTCTCATGGGCCGCCTTTAGCGATTGGATCGACGGACGCAGGCGTCGGCAATGATCCAATCCAAGCACAAGCCCCTTTTCGGCGGCCATGTTGATCATCCGATCGCACTGCTCCAGGCTCATTTCCATCGGTTTTGTCACCAGCACATGCTTTCCCGCCTCCAGTGCTTGAAGTGTCAGTTCGCCATGCCGACCGGTCTCGTTCAAAACCATCACGGCCTCGACGGCTGGATTGGCAAGCAACGCATCATACTCACGAGTCGCAGGAACGCCATACGCCTCGGAGGAACGGGCGCAACGATCTTCGCGCTTGTCGCAAACCATGACCAGGCGAACTCCTGATGTTTTCGTCATTTCACCGGCCCGATTGTGCCCCATCCCCAATCCGACAACACCAAAGCCGACGGGATTCCCAGCATAGTCGCGAACGATATCAGTTCCCACACAGCTGGCTTCCTGCTGGGCGCCTGCAGCCGCCGACGGCCACGCCTTGCGAACGACCTCAATCACACGCTCGCACGCCACAACATTGCTGATTTCATGGTCGCTATTGTGGGTTTCCACCGATACCGGACCATCGAATCCGAATTCCTCCAATGCTGCGAACACGGCATCATAGGGAATCGGGTCAAAGCCACCAGCAAACCAGATGCTGCCTGTTGACTTTACGTGGACGCAGTTGGTTCGTTCGGCAATTTTTCTCAAGTATCCCTTCAGATCCTTTTCTCGTTCGACCTTGTCATGCATCCAGCTATTTTTCGGATCCCATGCCAACCCCCATCCTGGCACATTGAGCGCATCGATAACCTTGTAGCATTCTTCCTTTGTGCATCCGCAGTTTTCGAAAGCCATGACCAAGCCAGCAGCCTGCGCCTTCTCAGCAAAAGGCAGGAACATATCCATCACCAGCGCAAGGACATCCGGACGCACCGCCAGTTCTCCGACCCCTTCCCTTTCCTGTCCGTTCGGCGGTTGCCAGAAGAAAAACGATCGCACCAGCTTGCATCCGAAGATTTCAGAAGCTCGGATGATGCGTTCCAGCTTCGCCATTTCCTTGGCCAAGCGTTCATCGCCAGGCAAATGGACTTTCGCCAGCGACGTCTGCAGGCATGCCACCTTCATCCCATGCTGGTCAATCAACGCCTTCGCTGCCAGCATTTCATCGTCGCTCAAGCTTTCCAATGCCTTGCGATAGATTCCGCTTCGCAAGTCCACATTCTTCAGCCCCCAACCCTTGATAACAGGCAATGCCTCAACAAGATCAAGCCCCGTTTCGTCCGTGAATATCGACAGTTCCATATTTGCGCTCCGTACATTGATGCTTAGCTGAAATTTGTGACACGGCAAGACAACACGTTACTAGTTTACACTTTCCCGCTCCAATTACAACTGGATTGTCCTTAAGATTCCCCCCAATAAGCCTTTTCACCAGGCATACTTCAATAGAATTCTCGCCATTCCGAGCTATCTTTGCGTAAAAGCCAAATCGTCGCTGACCAAAGGAAACAGACCATGGAAATCGAATTCATCTACGGAATGACACAGGGATTTTATGCTCCAAGGGGATACTATCGCACACAAGAAGCAATCGACTCCGTGGAACGCCTCAGGAAAATGGGGATCAATTTTGTGGCGCTTGTCGTCAACCAATACCAGGAAAACTTCGCTTCAACCAGGATTTTCCCGTCCAATACCAGGACGCCTGACGACTACGAACTCGCCCTCCATATCGAACGCCTGCACAAGGCGGGGATTCGCGTGATGCTCAAGCCGATGATCGAACCTCTGGACAGTGTCTGGCGAGGCAGCATCAGGCACCATCGCGGCATGAGGATTATTGCCGACGTCGAGTCTGACACTATCACGCCCTGGTTCAAGTCCTACCAGGAATTCATGAACCGATATGCTGAATTGGCGCAGGAAACCGGTTGCGAATGCCTGTGCCTTGGCTGCGAGCTCGATGGAATGGAGCAGCACTCGTCGGAATGGACCGAGACGCTCAGGCTGGCACGCCAAACCTACAAAGGACCAATCACCTTCAATACGACGATGAGCCTCGAGCAATGCACGCCAAGAGCATGGTTCCGGCAACTGGACTTCTTCGGCATCTCGGGATACTACAAGGTCGGACCCGATAACAAAACCTCGACTCTTGAACAAATGCGCGAAGGCTGGAAGCCCTGTCGGGACAAACTCAAGGGATTCGCCGATTGGCTGGGCAAACCGATCTTCTTCGCCGAAACAGGCACCAGACCACTCGTCGGAGCCGCAGGCATCACGGGAGGATTCAACGCACAATCGCCAACGTACTCCGAACAGGAACAGGCCGACTACTATTCGGCGACGCTGGATGTCCTCGACACGGAACCCTGGTTCCTGGGTTCCGTCTGGTGGAAGCTTGATGAATTCCAGCAACGCCCGAACTACATGCTTCCCGACGGGCACTATGTCGGCTGCGAGCCTACCCCATTGCTTCGTGAAACGATGGCCGAACGCTCCAAGCGAAAACTGATGCGATCGATTCCAGCTCCTGAACGTCCCTGATCTTTGCAGTCATCAGCCTTCACGATTGCCTGGCGCTGTTACAACTTTGCGTGCATGCGGCACATCATATATGTCTTCATCAACTGTGTTTTCGGCTGTGCTTGAGAAGAAATTCACTAGTTTTTTA
>DBPZ01000025.1 GCA_002305655.1 Lentisphaeria bacterium UBA1407
TCCGATTTGCATTCCGCAATTCCTCCCCCCACAGCTCCGACGAGTTAGTTCCCATTCTCGCCGTGGGGGGAATTGCGGGGAATGCAAATAACATATAAACCATGTGACATACCCCCTGAGTACGGCATTGGAGGATTTGGGACTGGACAAGTCGGACGGGGCGGACGGGGCATTCAGCATTCATAATTCAGCATTCAGCATTTATGTCAAGGCAGTCCATCGAGTTTGAGCCAATCTACCAGCCCATTGAAGTTGGCGTGTTTATCGGCGGCGCCTATGAACCATATGCAGTTTCCGTAGCTTCTGGCGGGCGGGATTGGGCATTGCCCGGCGGGCTTGCCGTTGATTTCGATGCTTAAGGTTCGTGTATCGCAGGTGACCTTTAGGATATTCCAGGCATCGAAGGCGACTGGGCTGTCGCTTTCCAGGACAGTTGTCGGCACCAAATTCGCATTTTTGTCTCCGTATGCGTGAGTGTTTCCGTTTCGTGTGACCTTAATGTGCCCATCGGGCTTGAGTGCGACATCAAAACCGTCCGACCAACCGCTTCTGGCAAAGATCGCCTGAGGTTCCTGTGCCTGTGGCTTGTTGGGTTTGAAACGGATTTGGAATAACGTGTTTCCCATTGGCCAGGTACGGAGGCGCATCTTGACTGATCGCTTGCCGTCGAAGTTGAGTCCCTGGTGCTGTACGCCGTCTTCGTCCCAAGTCGTGAAGGCATCCTGTGGGATGCTTACGTTCATTTCGCCGGCCTCATCGACTCCGTCGCCATTGAAGTTCCAAAGTCCACGCCTGACCGTTGCCGGAGAGAGCTTGACCGGAACCGAGGTTGTCTTGGTGACTGGCAGGAGTTCCTTGGGTGTGATGAATTCGTTTCGCCCGGGCTGTCCGGTGGCGGCAGAAGGCGTTTCCAGGTTGACGTTTGTCCGAATGACGAAGGCGTCAACTAACGGCTCCTGGTTCATGACCAGTGGCTCCGACCAGGCGAAGCACTCGTCCGAAAATTGGAAACGCAGCTGGAAAATGTCGTTTTCTCGCTTTCCGAAAGTTAGCAAGTTCAGGTTGAAATCGCCTTTGTTGGCATTGAGTTTCGGGATATTGGCGATAGTTGCGTTGGCTCCTCCCGCCAGGATTTCGAATCGTTCCAGCTGGATGACCTGTCGCCGGGCGAGTTCGGCGGAAGTGATTTCCAGCTTATGCTTGCCATTGACGTTGAAGGTAATCAGGTCGTCGGGTGTTGTGGCGATTATAAGGGTGTTGGGAGTCCAGCCACGATTCCCGTACGAGCGCACGGAGTTTGAAGTCACTTGGAAGTCGGGCTTGCCTCGTTGGGAGAATTTCCTGTCTGCGTAGGGGATCTTACCGTTTTTCAGGTCGATTTCGCAGGTGCCTGCGCCGGTGGCTTGGAGATTGAGGATGGTTTTGGCGTTTGTTTCATCGTTGAAGGCCGCCACCGGCCGGTCGTTGCGGTAAAGATCAATCCGCTGGATGTTTTCCGGCGCCGTAAATGTGCAATGTGCGCTGAAACCATGCTGGTTGTAGGTGATGTCCAAACTCGCCAGCACGTTGTCAACCAAGTCGGTTTCAGCGACCTTGAGGGTGACTGCATTCTGCAGCCAGCCACTGATCAGCCTGATTTCTGGCAATCGGATCGTGTGCGCCGGCTGTCCCGGACGTGAGATTTGGACGATTGGCGTCGCGTATGGGACCTCTGCCCAGCTGGTAGTATCAAGCAGCCACTCGGATGTTGCGAACTTGCCGGGAGTGAACTGCTTTTGCTCCAAAGTCGCAAGGATTCTTCCTTTGTGCTCAATGTGCCCGGAGACCGTGGTGTTTTCGTCGCTTGTTCCGGGCAATGCCAGGGTTTCGATTCTCAAGAGCGTTCCCGGGAGAAGTTCCCTGTGGTATGCGAAGCAAAGCCGCGTATCCTTCCATGCGGGCGGGCGCTTTTTGAAGGCATTGGCGTATGCGAGGGTGATGCTTGGGTTGGCCGAGGTAAAGACCATCGGCAGGAGGCTTGTTTCGTCGTGGTCGTTCCAGGTGGTCAGATGCATCCACTGGTCGGAGGCATCGGTAGTAAGGAAGCCTCCATGCAGCTGGTCGAAACCATAGTGTGGCTGGTAGAAGTCATTGCGTCCGTTATACCAAGCGCCGTAGTATCCGGGGGACAGGCTGGTGACGTAGAGCTTGCCGTTCTGCCGACAGATTTCCCTGAGAAGTTGGACGGTTTGCTGAACGGGGACGCGGTCGATGCCTGACAATCCGAAACTGTAAAGGGCATCGAAGCTATCAACGTACTTAAGCATTTCGTCCTTGACAACCGGCTTGTACCCGCCGCCGATGTTGGCGACAAATGCCGGCGTGATGCCATCGGCCTTGAGAAGTTCCCTAATCCTGGTCCATTCCTCCGGCGTCCATGACAGCCAAGTATAGGTGAAAACAAGTGGTTTCCCCTTGAAAACCGGATAGTTCGGATGCCCTGCAAACTTGTCCAACATAGACTTGATTTGGGCGGCCTGGTTTTCAGGCGTGGTCTTGCCGTCGAGGCAAGGCACGATGGCGAAATCAGTCCCCTTGGCAGCCTCAAGCATTATCCCGACCCTTTCAGCGTAGATGGTGCTGTTTTCACGTATGCACACGTCAACGGCGAACCCATCGATGCCCTGCCTGATCGCCTGCCTGATTTCGTCCTTGTAGTCCGGCATTTCGTCTTCCACGCTTTGGAATGTGGGGAAGTTGTAATGCCTGTTGACCAGGCTTGAGGTATTGAACGGAGCGTGCCATGGAACGTAGTGCGACCAAACCATTTGCCGATGGGTGACATCCATTGCGCGAACTCCAAGAGATAAAATGAACAGGATAAGCAGAAGATTTTTCATGTTGCTAGTGACCTAATTTACAGGGACAGCCTAGAGCTGTATTTATGGAAGCTCGAGCTGCTGGAGCCTTTTTTCGATCTTGACGATATCCTCGACATCGCCGAATCCCAGGTAATTCATGATGTAGAGTGGTGTTTCAAGCTTGTAGGATTCCCCGGCGGGAACGCTTGCCTTGACTCTCCTGAATGCATCGGGATGGAGCGCCGTATCGTCGGTTATCCAATAGTGGAGCGTGATATCGAAGTTTTGGATGGCAGTGACTCCTAGGAATCGCTTGTCGTCCTTGGATCGCCAGGCGCATTTTTGGTTGTCGTTCCAAAGATTTGGCGCCTTATGTGTCGGCGGTGGAAGGACTTGGAATGCAGGATACAACCTAAAGAAGAAGCCCTTGATATCCAGTGCCTGATCATCGATTGGCTGCACGGAAATGATTTCCGAGAGGAACCAGTCCGCTTCCGGGAGCAGAACGAGCTTGTAATGGATTTTGAACTGGCGCTGGGTGAGCTGATCCTCGATTGCGGAGGTGGTTTTGCCTCCTTTTCGCGCAATCACATTGATCTCCATTGCATTTTGTCCCGCCGAAATGGTCACTGAATCGCATTGATTCACATCGGTCCAGGTATTTTTGCCACTTTCATTGTCGTGCCAAAGCATCACATTGAAGTTTCCGAAGTGTTGCTTGCCGAGCGAGAGTTTGACTTGCGCATTCTCTTCGAGGAGTTCCAGGTTGAGTTTTCCATTCGACGCCTTGAATGACTTCTGCTTCGGCCCGATTTCGAACGTGAACACGGGATTTTGTTCGCCAGTTGGTTTTTTGGCGAGGTATTGGTCGTAGAGCTTTCCTTTTGTCACGATCTCAAATGTTTTGCGTACGGGCGGCTCCCTTCGCCTTGCCTCGCCTGGATTTTTCTGCAATTTCGCGAACATGCTGGTGATTTCCGGGTAGGGTTCCAGGTCTTCGTTGACCAAGCCGTAGTTCGAATTTTCAGGGAACTTCGCCGATATTCCGAGTGCCGGTTCATCGACCCACATGAAATAGTCGTATCCGACCATTGACGGTATTGCAAGGAGTGCCCTCGCATAGATTTCTGTTGCCTTTGTACGTTGGGTTTGGGTATGGAAGCGTTGTCCGGCGCCGTGTGTGCACGGGAGTCCCGAATCGAGTGCGGGGAATGACCATTCGGTCAGCATGGTCGGCTTTTGCGTCCAATCATAGACCTTGTGGAATTCCTCGACGAGCGGCTGTCCCGTTGGCGGCTTTGAGGAGAATGCGGCTTCCAGGTTCAAATCCACATATCCATATTGGTTCCAGGTCACGATATCGCAGTATTTTCCAGCAGCTTTCCAGATTACCTCGTCATGCCCGCTCATCCCTGCAAATCGACTGCCCAAGAGCAAGTGATTGGGATCGATCTCGCGGAAAATGGTGCCGACTGTGCCAAAGTACTTTTCAGCGACGAGTGCAAGGAATGCCCTTTTGATTTCAATTTGCTCTTCTGTTTCCTGCGGCAGTATCGTCAATTTCGGGAGTTGGTCGAAGGAATCGAGCTTGAGATTCCACTGCTTGTTGAATGTCGCCAGGTCGCCATTGCACTTTTCCTTGAGGATTTCGACTGCCGCTTGCTTGGCGCTATGTTCTGGATCCAGTTCGAATGCGATGTTGAAGAGCCCTGTCTTGGAGTTTTTTCCGTCTCCCCACCAGCGAAGTTCGTTGTCAATGAAAACCCCGAACAACCAGGGATCGTTGACGCTTGACATGCAACTTCTGGAGATGATGAATCGGCAGAATTCGGGAAACCTCGGATGGAAGACATTGGGGAATGCCGAACCGGGTACACCTTTGTTTTCAGCGATGGCAAACTCAGGTCCGAGAGCTGAAAATTGCCCGCCAAGTCCCATGAAAATCGTGTGTGGGATCCCCTGATGGATCAGTTCGGAGGAGATTCCCGCCGTGACCAGATTGAAGCCCCAATCCTTCAGGTACTTGAGCGCCACGTCCGCCCATTCCTTTCGGGACGCGAACTTCTTGTCGTTCTTCAGCTTGTGCGGATGCGCCTTCAATGCCTCGCAATAGTGCCCGTGGTAGGTGCAATGGTCAATGCCGAAGACGACAAATCCCCGCCCCAACGGATCGATCATCCACCAACGGCCATCGTCAAGCTGCTTGGGATAGAAAAACCCCGTGGCCTCTTCCTGGATATCAGGTACAAAGGAGTTGCAGTAGTACTTGGGGAAATCCGACGCAGGACGGATTTTGAAAACCGTATCATCCTCGGGCGGATTGGCTTCGACTTGTTCCCAGCTACCCGTCGCCTGTTCGAATCTGGCGATCATCTTTCCGGTGAAAAGTCCCGGGCGAACCCCACGTGTGGCATTGGCGCCAAGCTTCAAAACCTTCTGGAATACTATCGTTCCATCGAGGGTCGATGCCGTCGCGGTCACCCTCTCAACATTCGCCTCAAGACGCAGTCGATACGGCGTTCCGTACTGCCATACGTTCTTTTCGCCAACTACTTTCTCGACGGTGTAGTTATCCCGGCACGGCCATTTGCTTTCGTATTGCTCTCCAAGTTCATAGAGCGGAGCCAGATTCGGCTTGTGCTCTTCGGGGACATCGACGACTGCGAATTGCCAGAAGTGCTTGGAATCCCGATACAATCTCACGCCCGCGACTCCCCATTCATCGCCGTCTCTTTTCAAAGGCGTGACGACTGTTTCGACCACCGCATTGCTGGCGTGTACACCATCCTTGTACAGGAGCATTCCCCAGGGCGTTCCGCTTGTGATGGTATTCGGCTTGAATTCCCAGAAGAACTTGGTTGGTCCGTACCAATCGGATGGATTCATCGAAAACGGCGCAGCCATGGCTGCAGACGCGGCAACCAGAAGCAAGACATGAACTTTGCGAATCATTGGACCCCTCCTTGGGATTTTTTAGGCTTTATGATTGTGGACAATCAATCAAATAAACTATTCTCATACCCGCTTGACTTCAAGCCATCGGCATCTTTTTCCCCTCCAAACTCGCTTCCGGCTGCTTGACGCACAACGACAAACAATGTATGATATTTGAGTCTTCAAAGGAAACTAAAACCATCTTGAATCATGAACGCCATTGACCTTACAAAAAAACGTTGCTTCTGGTGCAACCTAAAAAATCCGATTTACGTAGCCTATCACGACCATGAATGGGGTGTTCCCTGCCATGATGAGCAGAAACTCTATGAATATTTCATATTGGAGACCTTCCAGGCGGGACTTTCCTGGGAGTGCATCCTCAACAAAAGAGAAAATTTCCGAAAGGCCTACGATGGCTTCGATATCGACAAGGTTTGCAACTATGGCGATGAAAAGCTAAATGAGCTGATGCAGGATGCCGGAATCATCAGGAACCGGGCAAAGCTTCGCGCAAGCGTCAACAACAGCCGTATCTATCGGGAAATCACGAGGGAATATGGCAGTTTCGATGCCTATCTTCAAAGCTTTACCGAAGGAAAAGTCATACGTGAGCCTGATATAAGCATAACAACAAGTCCGCTTTCAGATGCGCTATCGGCAGACCTGAAAAAGCGTGGGATGAGCTTTGTGGGATCGACGACGATCTATGCATTCCTGCAGGCCATTGGCGTCATTAATTCGCATACCAAGGACTGTTTTTGCTATGAGCAAGTAACATGAAATACAACAATACAGTAAACGGCAAATTCATCGACCGTCCAAACCGATTCATAGCCCATGTCAATGTCAACGGAAGCATTGAAACCGTACACGTTAAAAATACCGGGCGATGCAAGGAGTTGCTTCTCCCTGGAGTAGATGTGACCCTTGCCGTATCGGATAATCCTGCGCGAAAGACAAAATACGATTTGATTTCTGTCCTCAAGGAAAATCTCGGCTGGGTTAATATCGACAGCCTGGCGCCCAATACGGTCATGCGGGAATGGCTGGACTCAGACCCTGAACATTTCCCGAACATCACCCTCCTGAAACCGGAATATGCCCATGGCAGCTCCAGAGTGGATTTCTACTTGGAATGCGGAAAGCGGAAGATTTTCATCGAGGTCAAGGGATGCACGCTTGAAATCGACAAAGTGGGCTACTTCCCCGATGCTCCGACCACACGTGGCGTCAAGCATCTTCACGAATTGATCAAAGCGGTCGATGTCGGCTACGAATGCTATATTGCTTTTGTCATCGCCATGCCTGATGTCATGAAAGTACTGCCGAACAGGGCGACGCATCCTGAGTTCGGGGAAGCCTTGGACGAAGCGGTCAATGCAGGCGTCAAGATCCTTTATCTGCCATGCGATGTCGAGCCTGATGAATTGTCGGTCAAGCAAGGCATCCCTGGCGATAAGGCATAATAAACCTCCGACGCTGTATCACTCCATCTTGGTGAACTGCAGAAGCAGGTCTGTTTTTCTTGACTTGCAGCGGAAGCGGTATAGATGTCCCACTTCCAGAATCGTCTCTCCCTTGGTCGTCCTTGGGGTGGGCAGGTTGTTCATCTTCTCCAGTTCCAGGAATTTCTCCTGGGTCATCTCGCCGTAGTCGTCAAAGAAATTCGGCCAATGGATGAAGAAAGCCCCCAGGTGGGTTTCATCCTTGTAGGTCAGGCGGAAGCCGTCGTATTGCCCGAATTGATCCGGCTTGTCGGCAAAGGTCAGCTCTGTCTTTCCGTCAACCGGCACTTTCATTTCCTTCCATGACGATGATTGGACAAACTTGGCGATTTGGAATGTTGCGAGCCTGGTTTTCTGCAGTTTAATTGTCCCCAGCTCCTTATCCTTTGCGGTATCAAATGCCTTGCTGAAGTATATGCACTCCGGGGCGGTTATCCTCAGTTGATAGTTCATGGGGGTGAGGCCGCTGAAGGCAACGTTGCCGCCGGCGCTCAAGGCCTTGGTGGCAAATGCATGAATCGGCGCCCGCCCGTCATAGCCGTCGTCGTTAAAGGTCGAGGGCAGATCCCCTGTCCAGAGTTCTACCTGCGCCTGTGGCACATCAGGGGGAAGTTCCAGGTCAAACTGGATGTCAACCGTCTTGGCGTCGGGGAGCCGACGCAATATCTGCTCACCAAGATCCAAGTCAATGCCGGGGATGCTATCGTCCGAGTATTTTGGCAATTCGACATCCAGGGGTTCGTAGCCATGCTTCACGAAGCGCAGCGTGCGCCCCGCATACAGGGGAGCGACGAAGATGCCGTTCTCCGCGAAAACCGCCTTTGAAGCCACGCCTTCAATGTCGTCCTGCCCTTCCACCTTCAGTTTTCCGATGACAACCTTGCCATTGCCATCATGGTACTCCTTGTGCGTATATTTTGCTTCGTCGTACAACTTCTTGAAGGACTTGCTCATGCTGTAATCCACTGCGGCGCCTTTGGGAGGCAATGGCTTGGGTTCATGCTGTGTTGTCGAAGTCCTTTTTCGGCCGGCGGCGTCCGGCAGGGGGACCTTCAGCTCTTCCACCCTTTTGCGGACATCGTCCTCGAGAAGTTGCTCGCGAAGCTCGCCAGGCATGACTTCGGTGAAGAGCCTGAACTCTGCATCGGAGGCCTCCTTCAGCAAGCTGTTCATGACCTCCGCCACAATAGGATGCCTATCCGCATTGGCAATCACCGACCATCGGGCGGCGTAAGCCGACAAGTCGATCACCCCGTCGCCTTCGATGGTCAACGCGCATTTCATGACCTTCTTCACATAGTCTCGATTTCCCGAACCGAAGAAGGCTCCCCAGCACATATCAAGATCTGCCGGGCTGAGTGCTTTCCTATCAAGTATTTTCGGTGGCTGTTCGACATTGCCGTATCGTTTTTTCAGGTAAGCGGTTTTTTTCGCATCTTCCTGCAGAATTTTTCTGGCCTGCGGGGTGTCCGCAATGAACAGCGCTCCCGATAGGAAATCTTTAAACTTCTTTGAGGACAGGCTATTGATAGCCTTGTCCCACTCCTGCAACCTGTCGGGATTTGCTCGGAATATCTCGCTGAAGAAGCCTATGAATGGTTGTTCGACCCCGACCATGCCATCATCGCCAATAGCCTTGGCCATGCCATCTCCAAGGCGAATCATCTCAGCGACAATGTCGGGCTGTGGATTCAAGTAGTATCCTTGGAACATGCCATCCAGCTTCTCCATATCCTTTTGCGACATCGCCTGTTCATCGCCCAAGGCCGTACATATCAGCATAAAAGGCAGAATGAGAATACTACGCAAGACCGTACGGAAAAACATGTCGAACGATGCCTGGCAAGTCATGGGCTTTCCTCACTTTGTCTCAATGTGCCTTGTGTTTGCGAAAAATAAATTTTGGGTCAGTGAAATTAAGATTATGCCAACATGACGTTATGCAAATGTGGAAAGGAAGTTTTTCTGTAAGGGGCGGACGGGGCGGACGGGGGCTGAGAGCTAGCAGCATAAGTACCCCCGGCCGGAGCGAAGCGGAGCCTGGGGGCAAGGCGCCGCAGGCACCTACAGCAAGCTCGGAGAGCTGGCATCATAAGTAACCCCTGGTGGAGCGAAGCGGAACCAGGGGATAAGGCATCCCCCCGCCCGAAATCAAAGCCTTGGAAAGGCGACACATGAACAGTGCCGCCCCTCCGGGGCTTTGGTCTTGTGGGTGGCCCCGACCCCAGGTTCCGCAGTGCTACGCACTGCTTCACCAGGGGTTACTTATGATTTCGCCCCGCTGGGGCTATTCATGCACAAAAAGCGTGACACCCAGTGAGTCCCCACACCACGATAATCCTATTCAGACATATTGCAAGTCACTCAATATCAGTATCATAGAGAAACATAGAAGTCATTGGGAATCCCTATGTCTGACCTTGCAAAAACAACCGGGTGAAGCGAAGCGGAACCTGGGGGGCAAGGCGCCGCAGGCACCTGCAGCAAGCTCGGAGAGCTGGCATCATAAGTAACCCCTGGTGGAGCGAAGCGGAACCTGGGGATAAGGCATCCCCCCGCCCGAAATCAAAGCCTTGGAAAGGCGACACATGAACAGTGCCGCCCCTCCGGGGCTTTGGTCTTGTGGGTGACCTCGACCCCAGGTTCCGCAGTGCTACGCACTGCCTGGAGTTTGGCAGTTTTGGGC
>DBPZ01000008.1 GCA_002305655.1 Lentisphaeria bacterium UBA1407
CAAACCAAGTTAGCGCCTATGGGGCACCCTGGGTGGTTCGGAGGGCACTTTGGATGGTGTGAGGAGGGCATAAAAAAAGCTCCGCGTACTCTGGGTTAGAGAGATGTGCGGAGCTTGTTTGGGTTTAGGGTGTGATTGGATTACTGTTCGTAGGAGGGCTTCTTGCCAAAGATCTTGGCGAGTTTGCCGGGTGTGATCTTGGGTGTTCTGTCGTAGTTATAGATACCGTTTTGCTCTTGTTCAATGTCTGTGAGCTGGGTGTAACAGTATCCAGAAAGATTTGGGAGCGAGATCATCAGGTCGACTTGCTCTTCGATTTTCTGGCAGAGTTCGTCTTCGTTTTTGAGGTCGAGTCCGTGGTATCCCCATGTATTGTCAGCGAATTTCGACCGTTCTGGCGGGATGAACATGAATCCGCCGAATTCATCGTTGATGTAGGGTTGTCCGGTGTATCCGATTTCCCAGTCGCGATTGCGGGATGGGATGCCTCCGTCTTCTGGTACGAGTGCCTTTTTCAAGTCTTCCGCGTTTGCGCGATAGAAGTGTACTGTCCAGAGGTCGGTTTTCGCGTGGTGGTAGCCGCTTGTTTCGTTGCAGGGTCTTGTAGGATCGATGAGCTTTGTGAGGTCGTAGAGCTCGGTCATGATCCTGTGATGGAGCTGCAGGTTGTTTCCTGGCCAGGTTTCGTTGGCCGGTGACCAGGCAATGATCGACGGATGGGATGCGTCGCGTTCAAGGATTTCCTTCCATTCCTGGGTGAAGTTGGCCATCGACTTCCAGAATTCGACGGTTTGCATTCCGTTTGAGCCGTGGGAGAAGGCGCTGACTCCCCAGGAAGCCGATTCGCCCCAGGTCAGGTAGCCCAGCTTGTCAGCCCAATAATGGAATCGTTCTTCGAAGACCTTTTGGTGCAACCTGGCGCCGTTGAATCCGGCTTCCATAGAGAGCTCTATGTCTTTTTTCAGTGCGGCATCTGTCGGCGCAGTCCAAATACCATCTTCATAGTAGCCTTGGTCGAGTACGAGCCTGAGGAAGATTCTCTTGTTGTTGAGGAAGATCTTGTCTCCTTCAATATGGATTTTTCTGAGTCCTCCGTATGCGTTGACCTGGTCGATCGATTTTCCGTCCTGGTTTTTGACATTGTATGTGATGTCATAGAGGAACGGATTTTCCGGGGACCATGGGATTGTTTTGTCGAGTTTGACGGTTACTGGTGTGCCGGAGGTTGCTTTTGCCAGTGTTGTTCCGACGATTTTTCCCTCAGCCTTGACTGTGATTTCGATTGTTTTTCCTTGTTGTTCGGCATAGAATTTAGGGATGAAAACGAAAGAATTGTTATCGAGATCTGGTATGATCCTGCAGTTTTTGAGTCCGTTGTTGTCGACTGGTTCGAGCCAGACTGTTTGCCAGATTCCTGTGACTCTTGTGTAGCTGCATCCCACGGATTTGTATCCGCTGCACTGCTTCCCCTTGGCTTGCGTGTTTGACCTTGTATCATCGAAGACCCTGACGACCAGGTCTGCTTCCTGTCCGAATGTGACTTTGTCTGTGATGTCGAATTCGAAGGATGATGAGCCGCCGTAGTGGATTCCTATGGTTTTACCGTTGACGGCGACCTCGCATTCGTAGTCGACGGCACCGAAGTGGAGGATTGCTTTTTTACCTGCCCAGTTTGCGGGGACTGTGATTTTGCGGTGGTAGAACATTGAGTTGATGAAGTCCTTGTGTCCTACTCCCGAGAGGCTGCTTTCAGGGCAGAAGGGCACTATGATTTTGTCATCAAATCCTGTGCTTCTGAGCAGTCCTCGTTCTTTGCTCGAGCAACCGAAGTCGAATTGGTATGTCCAGGGGCCGTTGAGGTTGATCCAATCGAAGCGTTCGAACTGGGGTCTTGGATATTCTGGTCTTGGGATGGTCATGTTGATTCCTGTTTGCATGTGGTTTCTATAGCATAAAACTAGCGACAATGATCAGTGCGATGATGATCAGGACAAGTATGGCGACCTGCTTTTTCTGCAGACCTGGGCTTTCAGGTTTTGGTTGAGGCTGCTGGGGACCGAAGAGGTTGGCGAAGGCTTGCCTTCGTGCTCGTTCGGACATGATTTCAATGGCTTCGGCTTCGGTGATTTTACCCGCCTTGATTTGTTCGCCAAGTTCTTCAGGGGTTGGTAAATCGTCTTTCATCGCAAGTCTTGAAATTGATGGGGTGAAGCAGGTGCATTAGGAGCCGTTAAAAAATAAAGTTTACACTTCCGGTTTCTTTTGGCTGCCTTCCCCCGTCCTGTCAGTCGCGTATGCGCATACGCTCCTTTCAGGACGGGGGAAAAACAGCTCAAAACAATTCCAGAACAGTTGCCTTAATTTTTGAACAACTCCTTAAAACTAAAAATTTGATGCATCTATGTGATTTTACAAGTTTACCTGCGGGGGTAATGGCAGAAACCTGGTTTGTCACTACATGGTTTAAGGTATTGGGTCGTCAGCGATTTTAGCATTGATCGCATCGTAGATTTCCGGCATATCTGTGAATTTGAGTATGTTTGGGAGTATCATCGATTGTGGATAAGGCGTTATTTGCCTTTGGAGGATTTGCTGGTATGATTCTGGTGGTCTGTAGAGGGTCGTACTGTCGTCGTGGTTGACGAGCAATGCGGCGATGGCTGCTGGGATGCATCCTTGTCCTCTGGCGACCAGGTCGATTTGCTTGATTCCCTTGTGCCTAAGCAGTGCGAATGCGGCCGCGATGTCTCGGATTCTTCCGCAGAGGTACGGTTTTCCGAGCATCAATGCGCAGGCGCTGTGGTGGTAGTCGGCCGAGTATTCGGCGAAGATTTCTCGTCCTGCGGGGTCTGGTGCTGAGTAGAATGGGTCTGTTGTGATTTGCTTGCCGTATCTGATTCCGTGCGATGAGCCTGGGGGGTATTCTGCGGCGCTTGTCGATTCTCCGATCCCTCTCGGATCGATGGCGAACCAGCCGTCGTATTCCTTGAATCGGTTGATTTTTTCGAATTCGTCCTGTGCATCGATATGCGGTACGTACAGCGTGACTTGCTCGAGATTTTCCGGGAAGTGGAAGCAATAGTTATTCGAGTTTGTTGCGTACTTGAGTATCGCTAGGATATTGGGTTCGGTTTCCAGTGCGTATCTTGAGACGAGTGTATTCGGGCTGGAGTTGAAGAGCCTTGCCGGTCTTAAGACTCTGTAGTAGGGGACATTGTCCAGGTTGTTCAGGTCATAGTGATTCGCGAGAGTTTTGGCCAATTGGGTTCGGTCGAGCTTTGGTCTTGACTTGGCGAGGGCTTGCGCTTTTCCCTGGATCGTTTCGATGATGTTTTTGTATCCTGGGAGGTATGTGACTTGTCCCTTTGGCGTGCATTGGAGTTCGGTGTCGGTGAAGATTTGTGGGTTATCGGGTTCTGGTTGCGGTTGATGTCTGTTTAGGATTCGATTGAAGAACCGGTGCATTTCGCGTCGATTGTCCTTATTGAATCCATGGTTTCCGTCTCCGATGAAGCAATTGAGCATATCGTTTTGGTTAAGTACGCTGTAGATTTGCTTGAGTTCATTGTAGGCGTCTTTTGCGCCTCGTGCGTCGAAGAAATCGTTTTTCTGTCCGAGAATCAGGGTTGGTTTTGGTGCGTTAGCGAGCAGGAGGTCAGGCATTTCGCATCCGAGTCCGACGAAGAACTGCGGTTCTTGTTCGGCATCGCATGCCTCTTCGTTTTCCAGATGGTGGACCCATGTGCTGATGTAGCAGCTTGGTGCAATGGCGGCTGGTCGGTCGTCCGCCGCTGCGAGGAATGCGGTCATATTGCCGCCGCCTGAATTGCCTGTGACACAGATCTGCTTTGGGTTGACTTCGGGTCTTTGTTCCAGAAGGTCAAATGACCTGACCACGTCCCAAAGGCACCAGGAAGCATAATACTCGCCGACAAGCAGCATCTGCTTTGACAGCATGTTATGTTCCCTGACTGGTGAGTACAGGACTCCGGTTTCCTTCGCCATCGGTGCGTTTTCGAAGAGCGATCGTTCGCCTTGTCCGGTGGGATCCGGGCAGAGGACGACGTAGCCGTCATTGACCAGGTTGAGGATTGCGGTTTGGTACGTGTCGCAGGCTTTTCCGTTTTCGGAGTGTCCGCAAAGGAACAGGACTGCCGGTGCATTTTGTGCGTTGTTTGGAATATATAGGTTGGCTGTGACGAACAGGCCGGGGCGGCTTTGGAAAATCAGGTTTTGTACAGTAAATCCTGGTCTGTCAAGTGTTTTGGTGACGGTTGAATTGAGCTCGCATTTTTCAGAGGGCAATTGGAAAGCGGTGGCGACTTTTTGGCGGAGCTGTTCCCGATAGTTCAGGAAATCCTCCTTGGTTTTAATGCTTTCGAGTACGCGTCGCCGTTGTTCCTGGTTTTTTCTGAAGATATCAAGGTAGTAGTCGTTGACGAGATGTCCGAAGGGTGCGATCATGTTATGGTTCTCCGTGTTTCATGACGTAGTCTTTCTGGAGTCCGATATCTGCCTTTTGCAGGGTTGGGTTGTCGGCGATGAAGTCGTCGGGGAATTTGAATCGGGAGCCATCGTTGTGCCATTCGTGCTTATTTGCGGTCGCGCTGTGTTGTCCGAAGTTAGTCCAGTCGTTCCAGTCCTTGAAGGTTACAAATTGTTTGAGCGCATCGAGTTTCGGGTCTTCGAAGATTGCGTTTGGGTTGTAGTCGACTTGTTTTTGGAATTGTTCGTAGGTTAGGTTAACCCTTGCGAATCTGCCTTGGCGTTTCCATTGTTCGGGGAGGATTCCCTTTTCCTCGACTGGGGGGAAGAAATCCTGTTGTATACCATTAATATTTGAGAATCCGACGAGTGTTTTGAGCGTTGTCGGGATTCTTAGGAAGAAGCAGTTGTCCTGTATTTTGACTCCGTTGAGTTCTCTGAGGTGGATGATTGGGTTTGGGACTTTCTGCAGCGTGTTGTCGGTGAAGACATTGTTTCGTATGACGCTCTTTTGGTTATGGTTGTTTGAGAGTACGATTTGGTTCAAGCTGTTGATGTAGAACACGTTGTTTCTGATCAGGAGATTGTCGCAGTCTCGGAAGATCGATCCATTGAAGCCTCTTGTAAGGAAGCAATTGTCAACTTCCAGGTTTTTGGCATTGACTGCTCCGACGAAATGCGGTGCATAGCCTGCGCCCCTTCCGTCATAGAAGAGCCTTGTAATTCTTATGTTGTTTGCGTTTCTGATGTCAACTGCCGCCATGGATGAATCTGCTTGCCATTTGAGTCCGAAATTATCGATGACGATATTGTGTTTCCCGTGTATGACGAAAGCCGAAGCGAGTTGTCTTTTGCCTCCATCGACACATGTTGTATGCGGATTGATTCCCCTGAAGACTATAGGTTTTCCTTGTTCTCCGGTTGCCTTGAACCTGACCATTTCCAGATATGTTCCTGGGTGGACGAAAACTGTGTCTCCCGCGACGGCGTTTTTGGCTGCGTGGCTGATGGTTTTCCAGGGATTTTTCCGTGTTCCATCTCCTGTTTGGTCATTTCCAGTCTTTGCGACGTGGAATGTTTGCGATTGTCTGTCATGGTCGATGGTTTTGAAGCTAATGTTGTCTATCGTGAGATCTCTGTTTTCGTTGAAGAGGCTTTCAGCTGCGTCTTGGTTTGTGTAGAGTCTTTTTGCTTTTGCCTTGAGTGTGATTTGAGCGTTATACGTGGTATTTGGCTGGAGTCCGTTGATGCCTGCCGAAATCAGGTTTGAGCGCATGCCGCCTTGGATTGACTTTTTGTCTTGTGGATTGTCTTGCGGTGCGTAGGTCAGGGTGTATTCGACTGGCATTGTGGCGAATGCTTCCAAGTTTGCTGTTGTTACGGTACTTGAGAGCGTCTTGAAGTCACGGATCTGGATTTGAGTTGGGATTGCCTGCCTCCAATAGTGTCCTGCCGGGAGTCCGTCAAATCCTCGTCCTCCGAGGAGTTTCAAGCCATCAACGAATCCTTTTCCTTCGGCGAGTTTCGGGGGTGGTATTGTGAAGGATTCGTATTCGGCTTGGGTTGGCTCTTGCGCATGTGCATTTGCGAATGCGAGTCCTTGGGTGGAGTTGCGGATGAGTTTTTTGGCGAAGACGTTGTTTGCGACGATGTGGTTTGGTGCCTGGTCGAGTTTGACGTCACCCAGGAAGGTTGAGTTTTTGATGTCCAAGTTGGATGCGTTTTGGAATGTGGCACTAGTTCTTGCGATGCAGTGCCTTAGTTCTGTTTCGGAGGCGTTATCGAGTGCAATTGCGTTGACATCCAGTCTGGCGAGTTGGAGGTTTTTGGTGTTTTTGGCGTTGATGTTGGCATTTATTGAGACGGGTTTGTGTCCGCGTCCCCTGATTGCGACGTCTTGGAGGCCGTCCAGGACCAGGTTTTCATTCCAGGTGCCGGGGAGGATGTAGAGTGTGGCGCCGGGCTTGAGCTTCCCGATGGCGAAACCGATGGTTTTCCAGGCGGTTTTCAGCGATGTCCCGGGGGCGCTGTCGTTTCCGTTTGGGGCGACAAAGAAGATGTCCTGCTGGATGTATTTGGGCAGTTTGTCCTTGAATGCGCTGTCGGCTTGTGGCCTGAAGTCGAAGTTGATCGGGTCTGCCAGGTCGTTGTTTTCCGAGAAATCCTTGTCTCTTGACCTGACGATGCTGTTTTGGGCTGCCCCGAAGTATCCTGTGTCGCCGTGGCTGAAGATTGAGTTTTCGATTTTTCGCGCGTAGAGCGCCGCGTCTGAATAGCAGTCTTCCGCGATGGTCGTATCGCTCGGGTACTTGATCCAAAGGGCACCCTCGGTGCAATCGAAAGCGATGTTGCGCTGGAATTTGCAGTGTTCTGCCGGGGTTCCACCATAGTATCTGATGCCCATTTTTTCGGTATCGAAGGAGATGCAGTCCTGAATTGAGCCGCGCTCGTTTGGGGTCAGGACGATGATGCCGCCACCCGATGCGTAGAAGGGTGAGTGGTTGCCGTAGGTCTTGCAGTTGACGATATGGTTTTCGCGTCCGTTTCTGTTGACTGTGATGCCGCCTCCGTTGAGGAATGCGGTGATGTTTTCGATTCTGCAATTGGTGGGGTCGCCGCTGAGGTAGATTCCCCAGCGGGTTCCGAATCCGTATCCCTTGGCCTGTTCGGGTGCGTTGAAACCGGTGATAACTAGGTCGCGGATGACGATGTTGGCGACTTTCGAACCCCAGAAGGCGACTCCGTTGTCCGGGATGCGCCCGATGGTGATCGTGTGGTTTTTCGGCGGAAGGCTGTCCGATGTCCTGACATGGAGCTTCTTGGTGTCGTTGTCGTAGAACCAGGCTGCTGATGTGAATTCGAGTTCCTGGAGTGTCGGGACCGTTGCGTAGATGGTCAGGGTATCGCGTTCATTGACTGCTGTTGGCTTACTATCCAGTTGGATTGTCCAGACGTTTGGGTACGTTTCGGAGGGTTGGAAAGGGGCAGGCGGGTCGATGTCGCCTCGGATAAGGACGGTGCCTGGGATCAGTGCCCTTATGGTGCTGGTTTTGTCACTTGTTGGGAAATTTGCGAATTCAAGTGATTCATGGTATGTGCCTGGCATGATCGTGATGGTATCGCCTGGCTTGAAGGATTCTTTTGCCTTGGTTAGCGTTCTGAAAGCCTGGTCTTGGGCAAGGCCTGAATGCGCATCATTGCCCGATGTGGAGACGAAATATTCGGCGCCGAGGGTGGTCAGGGCACCGAGGGAGAGTGCGAGCAGCATGGATTTCATGGTCGTTCCTAAATTATAAATAAGGTATTGTCACAGCTATCCTGTAATAGATGAATTTACACCGATCATGGTCACAATCAACTAGGCAGAAGCCTGATTTCGAGTGGTTCAATACCATTGTTACCTTATCCCTTGGCGCAGAGATGCGCAGAAACGTGCTTTATGTCGCTTGCAGGGGTAGGGGATGAAAAACAGCCCCATTTTTTCACAGTTTCGTACATAAGATGCATGTGGCAAGCGATTTTCTAGTATGGTTGGAAGGCACCTCGGGTGGGGGGGCACCTTGGGTGGCTTCGGGTCATCGGGGCGTACAGAAAGTGCCTTGGATTTCAAGCCAGCAAGCCAGGTTTGATTGGTATGAAAAGTGATGAAAGCCAGGAATTTTCGCGGCGGAAAATTTGCCATGGAATGAATGTGTGTTATAGTAGTCTACTCGAAAAATTATCGTAAAATGTGATTGAGACGTGTCATTTTTGGCATGTTTCTGTCACTGTGTGCAGTTAATAAATATATTAAGGAAGAGTAATCATGGCACAGAAACGCACTTATCAGCCTCATGTACTTCGTCGCAAGCGCAAGCTTGGTTTCCGGGCTCGTATGGCGACCAAGGGCGGTCGCAGGGTATTGGCGAATCGCCGTCGCGTCGGTCGCAAGAGATTGTCCGCATAATCATCACTTTAGGTTCATTTGTTTTGCGATGGGATCAGGGACTTCAGGACATGCGGGTGGGAGCGGGAGGGCTTTTGGTCGCGAGTCTCGTTTGCGTAATCGCCATCAAATGGATGAGATGCGTACGTCTGGTTTGAAGGGGACTGGGCGTTATTGTGTTGTGATAGTGAACAAGACGCCGCCTGACAATCAGCGCAGGGCGGCGTTTTTGATATCCCGGCGATACAGTTTGCTTGCTGTAGAGCGCAACCGTGCCCGTCGTTTGTTTCGCGAGGTTTATCGTTTGCTGTATGATTTTTTGCCGCCTTGCTGGCTGTTGTTCATACCTCGTCAACGGATGAAGGGCGCGAAGCTAGCTGACATTTACGCTGAGGTCTTGTTGTTGTGTGGTCGCGCTGGTTTGGTCATATCTGGAGCAGTTGGTGGGGGAGCTGATTTGTCGCCTTCACTATGAAAATAGTGGATGTTCCCAGTCGAATGGCTCTTTTGCTGGTAAGGTTTTACCAGCGTTGCTTGTCTCCGTTGAAGGGTGGTGGATGTTGTCGATTTACTCCGTCATGTTCGGAGTATGCTCGCGTTGCGATTGAGCGTTATGGATTTCTTCGTGGCGGTGCGATGTCGCTTTGGCGCTTGTTGCGTTGCAGTCCTTTGTACCGTGGGTCGTGCTACGATCCTGTTCCTGAGAAACACGAAGACAGATAAGGATTAGCCGTGAAATACGATAAAGTTACTATAATTGGCGTTGCGGTTTGCGTATTGAGTTTTTTTGGAATCATGTGGTTCCAGCAGCGTCAGATTGCTGCCGCCCGTATTGCCGCGGCGAGGACTGCTCCTGTGGCGGCGCAAACTGCTCCTGAATCGACTGCCCCTGCAAAGGAAGCGGCGTCTGCCGAGCAGCAGCCTGCGGAGCAAAAGTCTGTCGAGCAGCAGCCAGTCGCTGATCCCGTGGCGCCGGTTGCGGCGACGGGGGTGGTTTCGAAGTATCCGTTAGGTCCCGATCTAGCCAGGGAGTCTTCTTCGGATGTATTGCATGCGACTTTGGTTCGCGATGGCGAGTTGACTTGCAAGATCGATCCTGTCAAAGGCGGAATCGTGTCCGTGACATTGTCGAAGTACCTCAACGAGAAGTCTCGGGATGGGGAGTCTTCTGGGAACGTCGAGTTGGGCAGTGCTGACTATCCGTACATGACACTTGGTCGCGGGATTGTTGAGTCCCTGGGTTTGGTTGACGCGGATCCTTCCAAGGACTTGAAGGTTGGCGACGGTTTTGTCGAGTTGACTCGTGTCAATGGTTCTGGTGACTTGCGTGTTGTTGAGCGTTGGTCTGTTGTATCGGAACGGAGTTACGAGATTGACTACTCGATTACGATGACAAGCACTGGCAGTCAGGCTTATGATTTGACTGGGATGGTGATTGATGGCGGCGTGATATCTCACCAGTCTACCTCTGGTCGGCGTGATGAAGCTGGTGGTGCTGCATACATGCCTTTCGACAAGAGTCACTGCAAGCTTCTTGATCCGAAGACCTTGGAGAAAATAGGCGAATGGCATTCGACGATTCAGAATCCGCTTTCGTTGGAAGGTGACCGAGTCAAGGCCAGCGAGAAGATTGCCGGCAAATTGAACGGGATTGCCAAGTGGGGTGCCTTGCATTCCAAATACTTCCTGATGTCCATTTGGGATCAAGATGGCAAGGGTTTTGCTCGTTTTGACAGTTTTAGCTGTCCAGAGGTTGACGCGGGCGGCAAGAAGCTGAGTCGTTCTCGTGCGAAGTACTTGCTTGACGCATCGGTCTTGCCTGCTGGCGGCACATTGGAGTGGAGTTTTCGCGGTTATGCTGGTCCCAAGGCTTCCGAGTTGCTTCACGCGATGGGGAATGGCATGGACGGGATCATGGGCATGGATCGCTTTTTCTGGGGCAATCCCGCTTGGATGGGGTTTATTTCCCGGATGTTGCTCAAGTGCCTGGTTTGGTTCAGCCAGCTTATTCCCGGCAATTCTGGTTATGGCTGGGCTGTGATTTTCCTGACAGTCCTGGTCAAGCTTTTGTTTTGGCCTTTGACTCACAAGTCAACCAAGTCGATGCGCAAGATGCAGGAACTGAAACCCCAGCTTGACGCCTTGAAGGAGCAATACAAGAACGATCCTCAGGTCATGTACCGCAAGCAGCAGGAGCTGTTCAAGGAAAACAACGTAAGCCAATTGGGCGGCTGCCTGCCGATGCTGTTGCAGATTCCTGTTTTCTTCGCGCTGTTCAATACGTTCCGAAGCGCGATTGAGCTTCGACAGGCTGGATTCCTTTGGGCTGTTGACTTGTCGCTTCCCGATACGGTCCTGATGATTGGCGGCATTGGTCTCAATCCCCTCGCCATCCTGATGGGACTTACGATGGTTTTGCAACAGAAGATGACACCTAACGCGGATCCGCAACAAGGCAGGATGATGATGATGATGTCACTGGTCTTTATCTGGATCTTCTACAGCATGCCCGCTGCGCTGACGCTCTACATGACCGTCAACCAACTCCTGAGTGTCCTCCAAACCTATTTGACCAAGAAATTCGACGATAAGAAGGTGGCTGCATAGCATTGACGTACGGTGCGGGAGAACATCCCGGATTTCGTGACATAGAACCGACCGAACTTACAAGGAGCAAACATGAGCTTCAATCTGATGGAAACGGCAAAGGCCGTCCTGGACGAGATGATTTCGAAATTGGGCATAGTGGCTGAAGTGACTATTGTCGATGACGATGGCGAGCGCAAGCTTGACTTGAAGTCTCCTGAAGCGGGTCGTCTGATCGGGCGCAAGGGCCAAAGCCTGGAAGGTCTGGAGTTGATCGTCAACCGCATTTTGCGAAAACAAACTTCCGAAGACGAGAACACGCCTTGGGTCGTCCTTGAAGTCGATGGGTACAGCGTTCCGCGCAAGTCTGCCGCCGAGCGTCACGGTCGGGTTTCCAAGTCCGATATCGAGCGTCTGGAGCACATTGCGAAGGATGCGGCGAAGGAAGTGAAGATGTGGGGCGAGCCCAAGCGCATCGGCCCCTACAAGCCTGGTGAACGCAGGATCATCCATATTACTTTGAGAAACGATCCCGAGGTTGAGACCGAAAGCGATGCGGAAGCAGACGAGAACAACTGCAAGATGCTGACCATTCGCAAGGTCGAACAATAATAAATAAATACTTGCGCCTTGAAATCATGGGCGATCATAGCAAGGCGATTGTCGCGAGATTGAATTCTGCGTCAACCGCCTTGCTTCCGTTTCCGAGGTTTGTGAAGTCATGAAGATTTTGCGCAATGGTTTTGTCGGCGATGGCGTCTCCGTGACAGAATTCGCTGTGTTTTAAGGGGCAAAAGCGAAAATATTGGCAAAAAAAAGGTTTTTTTTAAGAAAAAGATTAAAAAAACTCACTGTTTTGGCTTGAATTGCGTTGCAGTACCTCATATGGTATGAAATTGCACACAAAGTCAACGTGTATCAGTGTCGTTGAATCTTCAGTATGATTTAGCAATTGGTCGAGACTCGAAACCATAAAAATAGGGACAACGAGATGAAGAGACTTGGGAAATCCCGTCAAATGCTTGATTGTATTTTGGCGGCAGCGATTGGCATATTGTTATTTAGCGGTGGTTCGCTTTTCGGTCAACGTCGTCTTGACGCTCGGATCACCCAGTTTCAGGTCAAACTGGAAAGGACTCCGAAGTACGCAGATTCCAAGGAGAGTTCCAAGCGCAACTGGGCCAGGTTCACTGTTCGCTACGACATTACTGGGGTGAGTTGGGTTAACGAGCTTGAGATCAAGTGGACTGTATTGACGCTGGATGAGAGCAAGAAGCCGATTGTCCTTCAGCAGTCAGTGATATACGAGGACGTTGAGGAGGGTCGCAATCATTTTGGATGTGTTTATTTGAAGCCGAGTTTTTCGAAACGTTACCAGGGGAAGGCCAGCTTGGACACGACGAGCTACAGCGTTTACATTGAGCTTCTCGTAAACGGTACTCGTGTAGCGTCTCATGAGGATAAGAAGCATGGGAGTTTGCCGAGGAACTGGTATCGCCAAGCCGACAATGCTCGTACTTTGCCGGGGCAGCTGCTTCCGAAGAGCAAGACTCCCTTTGCTCCATTGGACTACGATTTTTACGAGCACGAGAAGATCGAATGATTGCGTTTAGGCGCGCATGGCGGTCGATTTGATGAACATTTATTTCCTTATAATATAATTAAGGTAAACATATCGGAAGATAGCAATGGCAAGAGACGAACGAATTCTGGCGATTGACATAGGAGCGGCCAGCATTAAGCTGTGCGAGTTTGAATTTGACAAGGGCAGTTCGATCAACCTTGCCTTGTTCGCTTATCGCGAGTACGAGGAAGAATTGTCCGAGGGGACTCGTATGAACGTGGTTTCTGGCTTATTGCGCCAGATGCTTGCGGAAGGCGGATTTCGTGCCAGGAAGGCATTGATTTCGCTGTCGGGTCAGACTGCATTGATGCGTTTCAGCCGTCTTCCCGTCGTGAGTTACGACAAGAAGGCGATTCGTCAATTGGCTGAGTTTGAGGCTACGAACAACATTCCATTCCCGATCAACGAGGTTATTTGGGACTATCAGTTGATTGTATCTCCCGAGGCCGAGACCATCGACGTTTTGTCTGTAGTGATCAAGAATGAGATTGTTGAGCAGTTCACGAGAGCTGTTATGCAGGTTGGCTTGGAGCCGATATTGGTTGACGTTGCTCCTGCGGCGTGTTTCAACGCGGCTCGCGCCAACGGTCTTGGCACTGACGAGTGCGTGATCATTGTCAACATCGGCGGTCGCGCGACGAATCTTCTGTTTGCCGAGGGCGATCGTTTCTTTGCCCGTAACATTCCCACTGCTGGCAATTCGATCACGCAGCAGATCGCGAAGGAGTTTGGGATTGGGTTGCCTGAGGCTGAGGAATTGAAGCGTCGTCATGGCTTCGTGGCCTTGGGCGGCGCCTATGCGGAACCGGAGTCTGAGACTGCGGCTTCGGTTTCGAAGATCATCCGCACGGTGATGGCTCGTTTGCACGGTGAAATTTCCCGTTCGATCAATGTGTATCGTGCCCAGCAGAAGGGCGGCAAGCCTGTTAAGATGTACTTGACGGGTGGTTCTTCCACCTTGAACTACTGCGATAAGTTCTTCGAGGAGAAGCTGGGGATTCCGGTTGAGTACTTCAATCCATTTACGGTTGTGAATTTGCTTCCTTCCGTTGACCGTGCTCGCTTGGGCGAAGTTGCCCACATGTTCAGCGAGACGATTGGCTTGGGGTTGCGTTACGGATCCCAGTGCCCGATTGAGTTCAGCCTTGTTCCTGCTGCGATTCAGCGGCAGCAGAATTTGAGCAAGAAGAAGCCGTTTTTCGTGATTTCCGGTTTGACTATATTGTTGACCTTGGGTGCATTTTGGTTCAGCGTTGACGAGACCCGGAAGTTGTACGATGCCGCGAATGCGAAGATGGAGCCGATTCACCTGGAGCTGGACACGAAGTGGAAGACGATTACGGGACCTGAGGGTGCCGCCAGTTCCCAGCTTTCCCAGTTCAATGCCTTGGGTGACTTGATGTTGCAGCGTGCACGTTGGGCATCGGTTTACAACGAGATTTACCGCTTGAAGCCGAACAATCTTTGGATCAATTCAATCAAGCCTATTTACTCCGAAGTGACGCCATACGAGCCGGAGACGGTTGATTTGCCATCAGCGATGGCCGAAGGCGGCATGATGGGTGGCGGCATGATGGGTGGCGGCATGTTTGACGGTGGATCCGGTGGTGGCATGATGATGGGCAACGCAGATCCGATGGCTGCCGAAGGTGCTGTCCCGATTGCCGGTCTTGAAATTATCGGCACATGCGTGATGCCTTATCCCGATGCGAAGTCAATGGCATGGTCCGCCACGATGGGCGACCGGATTGAGTTTGACGGGATCTTCCAGCTTGAGCCAAAGGCCGCCCCTGCTTCCGAGGAAGCGCCTGCAGCAGCCGAGGGCGAGGGCGAGACTGCCGATGCCGAAGCCAAGCCCTCAGAAGCACCAGTTGAGTTGACGCCTGCCCAGCAGAAAGCGAAGGAGGAGAGGGAAGCGTACGCGCGATTGCGCAAGTCAATCCTTAGTTCTCAAAGTCCCGAGTTGGCATTTGAGGCGGCGTTGCGTCAGTCTCCATTGTTTGATGCTGATCCGACGATGACTGCGATCACGATAAACAGCGAGATTTACTCGTATCCTCTGGAGCGTTTTGGCATGGTTGGCAGGAAGAGCAGCCGTGCTCGCGCATTCAAGCTTCAGGTGAAATTCCTGGCGAGCTTGGAAGTCTACAACATACCGCCTCCAGGACTTGTTCGTGCCGGCATGGGTATGGATGGCGGCAGTCCTGGTGGGATGATGGAGCCAGGAGAACACTGATACGTGACGGTGGCGGATCTGAAAGGTTGAAACAAGCTGGAAACAAAACACCAGGATAAGCTATGGATTTCATAAAGAAAAACATTGGATTGCTATTATTTCTGCTACTTTGTCTTGGCGGAATCGTGTATCTTTTGATACAGATCATGGGCGTAAGCAAGACCAAGCAGGCGGCCGTGGCCAAGGAAGCCGAACACGTTGAGTTTTTCGACAAGATCAAGAAGGCGAATCCGCGTCTTGATAGCGAAAACCGTGAAAGGGCGGAGACCAAGAAGAAGCAGGCCGAGAAGAAGTACACGGATTTCCGTGCCCGTCTTGCCGAGCATCGTTTGATTGACAAGGATGACAGGGGCAGCCGCGCATTTATGAGGCTGGCCGAATCTCCTGCACAAAGTGAAATGCTTCGCATGATCGAAAAGATCATCAGGGACAACTTCGAGGAGACAAGTGCCACGACTCGTGACGGCATGGCGATGGAAGGCATGGAAGGCGGCTTGATGGGCGGCGGCTTGATGGGCGGCGGCATGATGGGAGGCGGCATGATGGGAGGCGGCATGATGGGAGGCGGCATGATGGGAGGCGGCATGATGGGAGGCGGCATGCGCCAGCCTGGCATGATGGCCAACATGACTCCTCAGCAACACGCTGCCATGATTGCAGCTGTAAAAGCCAAGCAGGAAGCCGAGGCTAAGGGTGAGAAGGCAGATGAAAATGCGGTGACCATTACCGAGACGAAGGAAGTGGAAGAACCCAAGCGCCATCTACTCAAGATGGGACAAAAAGTCAGCCCATATTTGACCTTTGACAGATATGCTGCGATGAAGAATGGTTTGAACAAGGATGACATGGAGCGGATCTACAAGCAGCTGAAGGTCGTCGAGCTTGTCATCGGCTTGGTTCGCGAATCCGAGGTTGACGAGTTGTCTGAGTTTAGTTTGCCGAAGGGCATTGAGAAGATGGAGGAAGGCGACTACGAGTGGACTCCGATGACGATGACGGTCGTTGGCCAGGAGGTCAACATTCAGCGCTTGTTGAACATTTTGTCCTCCAATGACAAGTATTTCTTCTTCATCAGGAGTTTGGAGTTTGACGCGCCTGATGTATTGCTGGATCAGATTGCTGAATTGAAGGAGTCGCTGGCGAAGGAAATGCAGGCGATTCAATCGGCATCGAGATCCCGTTCTGCTGGGTTTGGTTATGGGCAAGTTGATGGTGGGATGATGGGCGTTGGCACTGGCATGATGGAGGAGGGGATGATGATGGGTGGTCGTACGGGCGGTCGTCGTTCTCGTCGCAGTCGCCGCACCGCAGCCCAAGAAGCCGCCGTCATGCCTGGCATGCGTCCTGGGGTGCCTGGCATGATGCCGGGTGCCGGGACCATGGAGGATGGTGGGCTTTCGATGATGAATCCCTATGATTTGATACCGATGACCCGCAAGGATCTTCGTGTGTTCGACAACAAGAAAGACGTCACGATGACGATTCGTTTCGACCTGATCGAATTTAACCATCTGGCAGAGAACAATTGAGGTGGCACGGTGGATTTCCTATCACGACATTATGAAAAAATGATATTGGGCGCGTGCCTGGTGTTTTTGATTCTTGGTTTGTTGTTGATTGCTGACAACTACGAGAAGACTCAGGAGACCCTGAAGGGAGACATGCGCAAGTCTGAGCGTCGTCTTGACGAGGGTTCTTTTGTCGAGCCTCTGGACGAGAAGGCATTTGCGATAGCTCCTGCGGCGTTGGGCGATCGCCGTCGTGCCTTTGACATTTTAGGCTTGGCATCTGGCAATCGTCCTGCTCGTCCCCAGGGTTCCTTGTTGTCTCCGAGCGAGTACATTTGTTGCAAGGAAGACGATTGCCGTGCAATCATTCTGATGACCGAGGCGACGTGTCCATTTTGCAAGACTGAGCAACCGCCATTGACTGCTGACGAGGATGTCGGCGAAGACACTGATGGCGATGGCATTCCAGACGCTGTTGAGAAGAAGTATCCTCTTTTCCTTAGCATTGACAATTCTCAGGATGCCCGTCAGGACTATGACAACGATGGCTTTTTGAATGTCGAGGAGTACAGGGCTGGCACAGCGATGGACAATCCTTACGATTATCCTGACTTGGGGACGTTGTTGAGGTTTGTGAGGGTATTCCAGTATGATTTGAAGATTCAGTTGCGTGACATTGACCGCAATGGCCTTGAGGATTCGTCCCGTTGGAATTTGGGCATTCGCGTTGAGAGGGCTCAGGATCCCATGGGTTTTCCCGATCCCAAGCGTTCCATGAACAGGACTGTTCAGCTTGGTGCGACGATTCGTACGATTGAGACGAAGACCTCTTATCGCGTGAGCCAGGCAGGGTTTGAGAATGTGGATGGAAAGGAAACCCCGTTCATCGTGCTTGAGAATTTGTCGAAGCCGGAGGAGACATACAAGTTGTATCCCGAGCAGACTCTCAAGGAAAAGACGGTGAACGTCGAGTTTATCTATCTGGCCAACAGGAATTTCAACTATGCTCAGAATGTGTGGGCTCGTTTCCGCTTCAGATGCGGGGTTGGTCAGGTTTTGCCACCGCTGTCGCGTCCGAAATTTGACAATCCCAGATATACCGAGCACTACAAGCTTGAAAGTGCAACCATGGATGATGGCGGCAAGGTGGTTCTAGTTCGCATTGAAACTCCGCGTACAGAGCCGACTGAGAAGGACAAGCGGTTGGAAGTACCCAAGTTTGAGGCTCATAAGGACTTCTATGTTCCGATGCAGAATACGATGATGGGCGGCGAGGGCGGCATGATGGGGCCTGGAGGGGGTGGTCCCATGATGCAAAATCCTGGCATAAGATGATCGCGCTGTAAAAAAAATTGCCTTGTGTCTTGTTGAACGGCGAAAAATATCATTGACAAGAGAGAACTTACGACTAACTTATAAAAATTGAAATAAACAACCATACTAAAGTCCGAATATTCGCCAATGCTGTGCATTTGCGGGTATTGGACGGAAATTCGGACGGAGAACTCTCGATGAGAAAGAAACAAGAAGGTATTGGAAAGATGAGGCTAGTTAAGGGAATTGCTCTGGCGTTTTTCGTATTGAGTAGTTTGCTTGTGTCAAGCGGGTATTGTGCCGACGGGGCGTCAGGTGTATCTGACGAAGCCTTGGTGAAGGTGTACGCCGAGCAGGAAGCTGCGATGAAGCAGTTGCAGGCCAAGGAGTACGAGAACGCTTACCAGCGTTGCGGCAGTGCGAATGACGAGATCAAGGCGATTATCGCCAAATTGCAGGACAACGATCCTAAGTCTGACAAGGTTCGCGAGATTACGAAGGCACAGCGCGACTTGGAAGGCGACATTTTGAAGGCATGGGGCAAGGAATTGGCTGCCGATGCCCAGGCGGCGATTGACGAGGACAACAAGGTTTTGACGGATGACGAGGGCAAGCTGGTTTCGAAGAAGACCACGGATGTTGAAGATGCCCAGGCAGCAGCGAAGATCTTGGAAAAGATCAATGCAGCCATCGAGAAGCTGTCAAAGGCGAAAGTGCTTTTGCGCGATGACGACCGTACGGAAGTCACTGGAATTCTCGAGGGTTTGGAGAAGTCCCGCATTATCTATGACGGCAAGTCATTGACCGCCCGTGAGAAGACCCAGCGTGCAGAACTGTTCCGCCAGGCTGACGAAATGTTCCTGAAGAGCCGCGAATTGTTCCGCAAGAGCCAGTACAATGCCGCTGACCAGTTGTTTGAGGAAATCAAGGCAAAGTTGGAAGAAGCTCGTGAGTTGTTTGGCCAGGCTGGCAGCACGGCTGTTGAAGTGAAGCGTCGTCTTGACGCCATTGAAAACATGCGTGCTGACCTTCATATGGAGTGGGCACGCTACCTTATTAATGAAGCGAAGAAGAGCGTTGCTGCTCAGGACGTTGACGATGCCTTGGCCAAGTTGAACATCGCGAAGGAAATTGATCCTAGCCGCGCCGAAATGATTGACAGCATGGCAAATGCGTTCCGTGCCGAGAAGCGCGACCTGGAATTCAAGGAAGAGACGAAAGTTGACATCATCATGCCCGATACGACCCAGCACGACTTTGACATCAAGGTCAAGATCGAAGCTGGTATCGTGCTGATGAAGAACGGTCGTTATTCGGATGCCCGTGACAGTTTTGAAACTGTCTTGATTTCCGATCCCTACAACCTGACGGCAATCCGTTACCTTTCCCGCATCAACGACGAATTGAAGAAGATTGCTGATGAGCGTCGCGAGCAGATTTTCCGTGAGCGTCTTGCTGAAGTTCGTTGGAAATGGGCTGAACCAGTTACCCCCTTGCTTGCAGGTCCCAGCGGCGATTTGGGTTCGAAGGCAATCCGCAAGGGAGCTGAAGTCACAAGTTTGCAGAACAAGCTTGACAACATCATCTTCCCCGAAATCAAAATCCATGACGAGCCATTGATTGACGTGTTGAACAAGTTGCGCCAGAAGAGCAAGCAATATGACACGGATGGCAACGAAGGTGTGAACTTCGTGATTCAGCTGAAGCGCATCAGCGCCGCTCAGGCTGCCGTCGGCAATGCCGGTTTTGCAGCTGGCGGCGAAGGGATGCCAACGATGGGCGACATGGGCCTTCCTGGCGGTGGCATGCCTGCAGGTGATGGCATGGGCATGGGAGGGGGTATGGAAGGCGGCGGCATGGGCATGGGCATGGGTGCACCTGGAATGCCTGGCGGCATGGGCATGGGCATGGAAGGCGGTATGGGCATGGGCATGGATCCAGCCATGGGCATGGGGATGGGCATGGAAGGCGGCATGGGCATGGGCGGTGCGCCTGTCGCATCCGGACGCAAGGAAGACTATTCCGACCAGCCTGTCAACATGGAGCTTACCAACGAGTCGCTCTCAAAGATTTTGCAGTACATCGTTCTTACCACTGGCGTCAAGATGAAGATTGACAGCACCGCAGTTGTCATCAACCATCCTGATAACGTGATGGATCAGATGGAACTCCGTTTCTACAATGTGGAAGCAGGTTTCCTGGATACCCCGCGTAGCAAGAAGCGCATGAGCAGGCTGCAATTGGATACTGGTTCCAGTAGCGATGACGACGATGACGATGACGACGATGACGACGATGACGATGACGACGATGACGACAGCGACAACAAGTACTTCAAGGATGTCGCGACCATTTTCAGCGGCATGGGTGTTGATTTCACCAATGGCGGTCGTGCCATGCACTATCCCAAGGTCGGCAAGTTGGTTGTTTACAATACCCCTGAGAACCACAACAAGGTTGAGAAGATCTTGCAAGAATTGAACACGACTCCGACTCAGGTTACGATTGAGTCCAAATTTGTTGAAATCGAGCAGACGAACCTTGACACATTGGGTTTCCGTTGGACCTTGATGGCTGGTGGAGTTGGGCTCAACAGCGCTGGTCCAAACTTGACGGATCCCGATGGTTCGGATTCGACCCACAACAAGGGTATTGGCGGTCCAGCAGGATCACAGTTCCAGTTGGGCATCAGCAAAGATGTCACTGACTTCACTAAGGGTTTGCGTTTGGCTTCCGACGTGTTCGGTACTGCTGAGGCTGACGACCTCTTCTCGGTTTACTCTGTCTTGGGCAACTACGCCTTCCAGACCACGATTCATGCCATTGAGCAGGAAAAGCACTCTGACGTGCTGAGCGCACCGAAGGTCACTACCATCAGCGGACAGACCGCACAGATTAAGGTCGTCACGGTTCGTTATTTCCCTGAAGACTGGGAACCACCAGAATACGATACTGACGGCGACAGTGGTGCAATCAGCTATACGCCTGCCATGCCGACCTTTGGCGATGGCACTGACATCGGTGTTATCCTGGACGTGACCCCTGTGGTTGACTCTGACGGATATGCCATTGACGTTGAACTCGAACCTCAGGTCATTGAATTCCTAGGCTATGACAATAGCTTCAATACCACGATGATTCTGCAGGGGCAGGCATTGGATACCAAGAATGGTATGATGCCGATTTTGACTGAGCGCAGAGCAAAGACGAAGCTGGTCATCTGGGACGGCGAAACCATCGTCCTCGGTGGTATGATTCAGGAGAAGTTGACGAAGTTTGAAGACAGGATTCCGTTCTTGGGACGCTTGCCTGTCCTGGGTCGCCTGTTCACGATGAAGGGCGAACGCAGCGTTAAGACCAACCTGTTGATGTTCGTCAACGCACGTCTGGTCACACCTGCCGGCTTGCCAATCCGCGCCAACGACCTCCGTGGTCTGCCGGACTTCAGGCACTAAGCCTAGCCTGATTAGCTGAATGCTGAAAAGCCCGTCGAAGCGTAAGTTTCGGCGGGCTTTTTTACGTTTTGAACTTTGTGGTTTTGGGACTGGGACGGGTCGGACGGGGCGGACAGGTCGGACAGGTCGGACGGGTTTGCCCTGCTTCGAAACAAGACAGGTTTAGGTACGGGCACCCGGGGTGCTCGTACTCAGGCAATGTCGCCGCTAAAGCGGCTAAACATGACAGAGCCCCAGTCGGGCGGGTCGGACGGGTCGGAGAAATCATTCAGCATTCAGCATTCAGCATTCAGCATTCATGCGATTGGCACCTTGGGTGGTGTGGGGTACCACTGTTGTGAATGGAAAGGAATTCCCAACCCCATGAAAATCAATCTATTAGGAATGACAGACTGGCCTTGACTGCTTTTTTTTAGGATTATGCGTCAAGGCAGTACTCAGATTTGATTGTCTTGTCAGATATGAAAAGCGTTTGTTTTTTTCTTAAAACGATGGATTTTTAGCTTGATAACGAAGCAATTATGGTGTAGATTGTTTAAAAATCACGAAATTGCGAAAAGATTCCGTGATTTTGGCAAGCAGTCATGTACAGTTTAAGCTCAGGGTGTTGGCATATAAATTGCTGATAATCCCTATGGGTAAATGTGTTTTTATGCACTGTGATTTAGTGTTTTTTTTGCGTCAACAAAATAAAAAATTAAAATAACGAACGATGTTAGCAATCCCAACCAACGAGGAAGAATCCATGTCAAGAAAGAAGACTGACGGAAGCCGTTGTGCATGTGGTAGGGTATCTGCCATTTTGCTGAGTTTGTTTTTGTTCATTGTAGGATCTGTCCGAGGTGCCGTAGTTGATTCCGACTCGGCGCGGGAGTTTGCAACGAACTGGCTTAGCGCCGCTGGCGACGGGCTATGGTCCGGCGTTCGCGAGGTCGGCGACATTGATTCGTTGCTGGATGCTGACGGGAAGGTCGTGGCGTATGTCGTCGGCTTGCGTCCCGCGGGCTACTTGGTTTTGTCCACTGACGACCGGATCAGTCCTGTGGTCGCGATGTCCCGGAGCGGTTCATTTGACAATGCTGCGGGGAATCCACTTCGTTCGATGGTGCTTGCCGATTTGGGCAAGCGTCTTTTGGAAGTCGAGGTCGTTGCTCCCGAGGGTCAGACCCGTGGTGGTTCTTCAGTTCCTGCCGGGATTGCCGCGAACAAGTCTGCATGGGGGAAGTTCCTGGGCGGCAAGACCCGCGGTTCCGGCACTGACGTTGTTTCGGAAGTTTGGGTTGGTCCCTTGATGAAGTCGAAGTGGTCTCAAGGTAATGGCATCTACAACTACTACACTCCGAAGATCAATGCCAATGACTACACGATGTACGAGTATGGCAACCCCGAGAACGCTGTTTGCGGATGTGTTGCCACGATGGCCGGTCAGCTGATGTACTACTTCCAGTGGCCGCAGAAGCCGATTGGCAAAGTCCTGGGCAGTTGCGAAATTACGTTTGCTGACGAGATCGTTCATCCAGACGCGAAGCCCGTACAGATGTACCTCTATGGCGGGGACCGCCAGGGCGGTGCCTACAAGTGGGACTTGATGAAGCCCGTTCCCACTGCGAACGAAGATCCTGCGACGTATGAGCAGATTGGCGCCTTGTTGCTGGACGCAGGCTTGAGTGTCAACATGGGATATTCAAATAGTGGGTCTGGAGCAGTTACATCGCGGGTTTCCGGGGCATTGCGCAATGCTTTCAAGTATGCGTATGCGAAGCCATTAGGCGCCGACTACAATTCGGCTCGCGCCAACCTGGACGCCCGTCGTCCCTTGGGCGTTAGCATCAGGGGGGTTGAGGAAAACCATGCCATCGTTTGCGATGGCTACGGTCGTTTGGACGGTCGTTGGTATTACCACATGAATTTCGGCTGGGCCGGCAGTCAAGATCTATGGTATTCCTGGGAAGAGAACTTCACTCCTGGGTCTTCAATCTATTTAACTGGGTTTTCGTTTGGTGTTGGCAACATCTATCGTCAGAAATTGCAGGCGAATGAGCACATGCAGGGCCATATCATTTCCGGTCGTGTCACGGATGCGAACGGAAATCCTGTTGCCGGCGTCAAGGTCAGCATTCGCAAGGCTGGTGAGAGTGAGACTTGGCAGACGATGTTGGCATGGTATGATCCGATCGATCCGGTCGCCACTCCGATCTATCAGGACTGGGACAAGGCCGGCAACTTCAACGGGATTTGGGAAGCGTCAGAGCTTCCTGGCGCAGACAAGTACAGGAACACGACGGATTCATGGGGTATTTGGGCGATTGACAAGGTCGAGGCTGGCGACTATGAGATTGTATTGGAGAAAGATGGGCTTCAGTTCTCGGGCAAGAAGGTTGTCAATGTTTCCAGGAATATCTGGGGCATCAACTTTGTTGCTTCGACGGAGGACAACCTGGCGTTGACGAAGTGGTGGAACGAGGGTGACTTGTACTACTTCCAATTCAACCGTGCGGTTGGCAACGTTGATCTGGACTTGAACAAGATCAGCATCAACGGCAAGACCCTTGGGCAATACGGCGCGGTGGTGTCAATGAGTTCCGCGAGCAACTTGATTGTCATCCAGGCTTCGCTTCCCGCCGATGGCACGGGTGGCGATCTTGTTGTGAACGATGGTTTCCTGACACCTGTTTATCCCAACATTTTGAATTGGTTCTGGGGTGATGGCAAGACCTTGATGGTTGAGTTTACGGATGTGATTTCCAGCGAGTTGGCAGCTGCTTGGGATGCCAGTGACTTCAGGGCATTTACGGGCTTGACCATCAACGGTGTTGACTTGTCCAATGCTCGTGCCGTCAGATATTCTCCGGCGGTTGACGAGTATGAGTTGGGTTCCAAGCTGGTGGTGATTGACATCAGCAACTGCCCCAACACGGGTGCGGTGGCGACGGAAACCACCCATGCGGCAGATACGTTTGCCTATACTGGAACCGGGTTGTCCATGCCTGTATCATTCCTCTCATCCAAGGAATTCGGCTGGCTTGACTTTGACAAGAACCTGGGCTATGCTGGCATTGACTACTCCAAGGTCGTGCTGAGCAACCGCACGCTGGAAGGCGCAGTGGAATTGCACAGGCAACCCTACAGCGACTATGTGATCCTCAATGTGAAGTCCCTGGTCGAGTTTACCGATGACCAGGCGACAATCGCCGATGCAGACAAGGGGTCGTTCATCTTGGCAGATGTTCCCGCCTTGTCCGAAGAAGAGAGCGATTGGACGGAAGCGGAAGGCAAGGTCACCTTGACCTTTGCAGGAAACTTAGGCTATGTTGAGCAGGTTGACTTGTCCAAGGTCACCTTTGACGAACGCGCATTGACGGGGGCGACGGTGACATCAACGGTTCCGTTCGGGAAGACCATTGACATCGATACGTCCGCATTGACGAATTTGGCTGGCGACGCCACGATTGCGGCAGGTGGTTTGGTTGACCATGCTCCGGCGTATGTGGAGAACCTTGCAGAAGTCGGGACCTATGCGGTTATCAAGTTCAACCAGATTCCCGGCGAAGGTGTTTTCAACTTTGCCCGTTTCTGCATCAAGACTGCGGAAGGCGTATATAACGATTTAGCTGGAGCCGGCATCGTTTTCTCCAGTCCGCTTTGCGACTATGTGATTGTCGATTTGAAGTCGGTTGCCTTCAAGGAAGACAAGAAGGTCACCTCTTCGGCTGGTGCGTTCACTGCGACGAAGGGTGGGGCGGCCGTCGAGGGGCTGGCCGTTGATACCTTTAATATTTCGGGCGACACGATTACCCTTACCTTTAATAAGGATTTTGACGAATTGACGGTTGATCCCACGAAGGTCGAGTACAATGGCGTTACTTTGCGCTATACTGCCGATGCATCGGACACGACCGCAGTGGCCGGCACAAGCATCACCTTGAAGAACATCTGGTTCCTGCAGAGTGACATTGCCTTGACCGTTGGTTTCCACTCCGGCAACGCTGATATCCAGGTTGACGCAGATGGTTGGGCTGCCAATGCCGCCAAGTTTGACAAGGATGCCGACACCAGCTTGATTTTCCTCAAGTACGCAAAGGCCTTGGGCACGGTCAAGGAACTCAATTCGGTTGCTGGTGCGTCCATCCACGCCAATTTCCCGTACTCTGACATTTTGCCCCTCAAGGTGACTGAAGCATGGCTAAACGACGGAGCTAACAACCTGGGCAATGACGACTTTTTGGTCTATGACGAACTTCAGCCGGCAAGCTGGGCACTTGAGGACAACAACACCAGGCTCGTATTGACCTTCAACCGCAACTTCAGCACGATTGAACTGGATCCCACCAAGGTCTCCATCGGAACGGTTGCCTTGGCCGGCTCTATTCTTGACTATGCGATGGAAGGCTCGAACCAGGCCATCATCAATGTGAGCAAGATCACCAAGCTGAGCAAGCCGATTGCCTTGGCTGCCGGCTTCCTGACCTATCCTGCCGACATTGTGCAGAGCATCACTCGCGTTGGCAACATCGTGACGGTGACGTTCATCCGCGACATCGCTGCCGAGGACTTGGGCAAAATCAAGATTGGCGACCGTGGTTTGGCGGGGGCCGACTTGACCAGGGCTGACAATGTTTTGACGGTTGACATCACGCCTTTGACCAAGCTTGAAGGTAATTTCGGCGAAGGCACCTTGGAACCCGCCGATACGTCCTACGCCATTGCGCCGGTTCTCGAGCGCGATGCGGACAAGG
>DBPZ01000023.1 GCA_002305655.1 Lentisphaeria bacterium UBA1407
GACCGTCGACGATGTCGGCGGTGACGTTGACGGAGCCGGCTCTAGCGGTCATGCTTCCATCGGAGATGAGATCCGTGATCGTTGCCGTGATGTCGCCGAGTTCGGTGATGAGATCAGAAGCTACCAGTGATGCCGCAGTGATGGTTGCGTTCGCGCTGGCTTCAATTATCGTGCCGTCAATCTTTTGTTCGATATCGGCAATGATGTTTCCGTCATTGGCGAAGATCCTCGAACCGAGGAGGTTGGCGGCGACGATGCCTGCGCCGACGCCGTCAGCGGAGACGACAGAGCCGGCGTCGATGACCAGGTCAACGATGTCGCCGAGGACGGTGACTTCTTCGCCTGCATCATTGAATGCGGTCTTCTGTGCCATGGCGGTGGTATTGCCAGAGGTTGTGATCGTGCCAGATATGATATTGGCTGCGATAGCGTCGGCTTCGACCGCCTTGATGGTCGCGTTGATCAGGTCTTCTGCAACAGTGATGGTTGCCTTTTCGCCTGCGTTGACGATGGCGTTGGTGACATCGCCGGTAAATCCCGTTGCGATGATGTCTGCGGCAGCCTGGAGTTCGACGACGCCTGTGGTCGTGATGGCCGCTTCGTCCAGGATGATCGATCCGGTGACGGCTTTGATCTGGATGCCCTCCTCGCCTGCGGTGATCGTGGTACCCGCTGCATCGGTGACTTCGGAGCCGCGGATGGCGATCTTGTCGCCTGCGAAGATGTTGGCAGGAGCTGGTTCGGTGCCGCCAACGCCAATCGCACCAAGGTTGACTGCCTGGCTGGCCGTGATGTCGATGGAACCCTCAGTGGCGATGATGTCGTTGACTGCGGTGAATCCGCCGTTCCTGACCTGGATGTCGATGTCGCCGGTTTCTGCCTTTGTCAATCCGCCAAGGTCGACTGCGTTTCCGCCGAAGAGGTCGAGGTCCCCGATGGTGCGGAGGTCGTTCGCGACAAAGATGCTCTGTCCCGCCTTGATCAAGGCGTCTCCGCCGACTTCGATGGAGTTGTTGGAAGGATCGACGTTCTGGTAATTGTTAAGGGTGATGCTTCCGTTTGCGGCGATGTTCAGGTCCTCGTAGGTCCTGATCTTGACGCCGTCGAACGTGAAGTCCCCTGTAGTGGGATCCACCGGTTCCCAGTCGCCGTCGCCGTCGAGATCCTGGAGTACGCCCGTCGCATAGGCGTCGAGGGACTTGAGTTCGGCCGTTCCGTATAGTTCGATGTTGGCCGCCCTGATTGTCAGGTCATAGGTGCCGAGGAGCATGTTCGAGATGTATTCGTGTCCATCAACGGTCACCTTGTAGTCCTTGTCGCCGATGACGACGTTGCCGGCTTCGCCGCCGCTTAGGAGGATGTTGTGCTTGATGGTCGTGTTTCCGAACAGTTCGATTCCGCCTGTTCCGCGGATGTCGCCGGACAGCTGGATGCCCGTGCGCATCAAATGATCCGTTGTCGCCGATCCGACGGTGAGCTTCTCGGTTTCAAGGTCCGCATCGGAGTTGATCCGGCCCAGCTTGACGACGCCGAGCTCGTTGGTGTCGATCGTGACGTTCCTTGTGATCAGGGTGTCCGCGACGCCGGAGAGGTCGATGGTCGAGAAGTCGATGCCAGCACTTGCGCCCGAGAGGACGGTGACCATATCGGCGTCGCCGCCGATCTGGAGGTGGTCGCCGCTGATCGTGATGTCCCTGCCGGCGGTGGTATCGGCCATCAGGAACGTGGTGGCCGCGTCGATATCGATCGAGCCGGCGACGTTGACCGTGTCGCTGAATTGGGCAACCCTGCCCGCAATGACGTCGAGGCTGCCGACGGTACCGTCAATCGTGCTGCCGAAGATCACGTCGCCAACGTTGGCGATGGCTTCAAGGTCGCCGCCGCCGATCGTGACCGCTCCGGTGAACTGGACATTGCCCTGGCTGGAAATGACCTTGGTATCGCCTGCGACGATGAAGTCACTATTGACGACGACGTCGCCAGTGCCGGCCGAAATCGTCGATGGATCAACGATGACGCCAAAGTTTGCTCCCGCCAGTGTGACCGAGCCATCCGCCTGGAGGAACGAATCGGTGATGATCACGCCTTCATCCGCATTGACGGTAATCGAGTTGGCGAGGAGGGATGCAGAGAGAATCTCCACGCTTCCCGTGCTTGCGAGGTTGATGTCCAAGGCCTGAACAAGTGCGTATTCGGCGACCAGGTTGCCGTCGTCCACCTGCATCCACAGCTCGCCGCCGAGGTTGCTGGCTTCGTAAACGACCATGCCACCGAGGTTCGTGATGTCAACAACCGCGAGGTCGCTGTTGATGACGGTGACTTGTGCGCCGTCAAATGCGTTGAGGACAAAGATGCCGTTGTTGGCGCCTGCTGCGTTCAGCTTGTTAACCAGGTTGAGGTTGCCGATGCTGCTGAACAGGTCGATGCCGCCCATGGCGGTCAGGTTTGCCGTGCCGACGGTGACGACATTCCCCTCGTTCCAGTTGGAGGTGATGTTGCCGTTGGCGAGGATGTTCAGGGTGTCGGCTTCGTCGAACATGACTGCCGCGTCAATCACCGTATTACCAGCGTTGAAGGTCCAGGACGAGACGTCGGACTGCATATTGACATGATCTTCAGCTCCGACCTTGAAGGTCAGGGTTCCCGTGTGATCCTTGCCACCGAAGGTAACTCCACCGTCGGTGATCAGGTGCGCGAGGTAGTTGGAGTCGATGATCCATGAGCGTCCAAGTTCGGTTTCTGCTGCGTCAACCTGGTCATTGTTGTAGCCCATGACCGTGATGTTGGTGTATTCGTAGGCGGGGATCAGGGAAATGTTGCCGCCTTCGCCATCAACTGCGCCGGTGACGATGTCAGCATTGAGGTTGACTTCAGCTCCGACGAAGGTGACGTTGCCGCCATAGGTGGCTGTCAAATCGACGTCTGCCCACTTTCCGCTGGCGGAATCGGCGACCTGCGCGACGATATCCTCGACGGTCAAGCGGTTGACGCCAACGGAGACATGGGTGTCGCCGGCGGTCTGCCAGATGCCGTATTTGCCGATGTCGTACTTGTCTTCAAACGCTTCCCTGGTGGGGGTATCTTCGATATCGGGATCGCCGAGCGTGCGGAGGACTTCGCCGTCGAAGTTGACGCGAACGCCGCCGATAATCAGATCCTTGGCGTTGACGATCGAGACGTCCTCGTTGACCTTCATCTGGATGCGGTTGACGTCAGTCTCGAGTGGGTTGCCCTGGCCGACAGTTTCCATCGCGGAGATGAACAGCGCATCGGCGATGATATTGTCGTTCTCGCCCGCGATATCGTTGTTGTCACGGATGGAGCCTGAATTGATGATGGCAACTGTGCCGGCCAGTGCCTGCACCCTTGCGATGTCCCAGTTGCGGAGGACTGCGACGACATCGCCGTCCTGTGCAATCACGTCAGCCAAGTGTTCTTGGACGATATCGTTTCCAGGCATGTGGAAAAGGATGTCAGCAAGTCTGTCCGTGGCAGGTGCGTTGGTGCTAGGACCTGCCGTGCCGACGATGGTCTGGAGGATATTAAGCGTATTGTCTGTGCCTGTCATCAGGACGAGGATGTCCCGTCCGTTGGCGGAGTTGATGATGCCAGTGATGTCTTGCGCGATGACGCCAGCGACCAGATCGATACCTGCTGTGAACCCGGTGATATTGTAGGTCTTGCCGTCGCCGCCCAAATGCAACTTGATGTCGTTGAGGGCGTCGCCTTGGTCATTGCCTTCCGCGAACATGCTTCCAGGCTGGTTTTGGGCCGCCAGGTTAAGGTTTGTGTTCGCGGTCGCGCCAAATTCTATTCCCTTGTTCGCGACCAGCGCCAGGTTGACGCCGTCGCGGCTGAAGGTGAGGTATCCATCGTTACGCGTGATGGCATTCGTCGTGATGATGTCGAGATTGAGCGCATCGGTCGTTGCATCGCCGACTTGCGTGATCACGTCGTTGGTTGTTGCGAAATCATTGATTTCTGCCGAAGCGTTCCTTGTGACGGCCGAATTCCACACTGTGTAGTTTGTTTGTGCATTGCCGACATATTCCTTTCCTCGGCCGATGATAATCGCGTTGTCGCCCGTCTCAAAGTTGGCGAAGTCGGCCGCATCAATGGTCAGGGGACCTGCTGCATTGAGCGCGGGACGTTCGCCGCCGATGTTAATGCCGACATTGTCGTTCGCGCGATCGATGATGTAGATGTTGCCGGCCAAGGTTTTGAGCTTGCCGTAGAAATCCATGTCCTTCGCCTTCAGGTAGGCATCGTTTTCAATGGATTCCATGACGGAATCCTCGCCGTTGAGCACGAATGTTGTTCTTGCGTCGAATACCAGCTCGTTCTGTGCGGTAAAGCTGCCGGCAATGTCAATAGCGCCATAGACGGTTTGCGCCAAGATTTGCTCGGCCGTGATGACCGTATTGGCTGCCACGATGTTGGTGTTGGCGCGGAGATCAACGATGCCGTTGTCATTGTTAGCCGAGAGGCTTGCACTAGTAATATTGATGTTGCCTGCCACTGAATCGACGACGATGTTGCCGGAGGTCGTTTGGGCCGTTGTGGTTGTGCCGTCGCCCGTTATGAAGACGGAGTCGCCTGCGGTGATGTCGATTCCATTCGCGGCGAGCATCTGCGCGTTCGTGTGCGTATTCCCTGCCGCCTGGATGTCGATGTACCCGTTTTCGGCGGTGACGACGTCAGTAAACTCGTTGCCGAGTCCATTGATCTCCCCGTTTGCCGCAGTGACAATAACATTGTACCCGGCGGTGATTTCATCGGATTTGACGTCGATGTTGCCGAAGTTGTTCAGGATGGCAATGCTGCCTGCCTCTGCGTTTATCGTGGCGGTATCAGCAAGGTCGATATTGCCCCTTTGCGCATAGATTTCGATGTCGCCTGATGTCGATTCCATCGCACCAGCCAGATTGATGTCACCGGCTCCGTCGCTGGCCTGGTTGGCTATATCGATTCCTGTTCCTGCGGTCATCGTTGCGGCTGCAGAACCAACGATGGCGCCAATGTCATTATTAGCAATAGTTAGCTTTCTAAGTATGATCCTTTCTGCGGCGGTCAAGGCATTGTTTAGGTCGATGGCATTCGTCTTGCTCCACACATTCCTAGCGATAATGTTAAGGTCGCCGGTGGTGGCGGTAAGCGTCGCTGCTTCTGCTGGAAGGGAGGAGGTGATGACGATGCCGTCTGCATCCAAAGTGATGGAACCGGCTCTAATGGTTGCCATGATGCCGATGTCGCCGACAGAGTTGTTCTGACCCGCAACAGCACTTGGGTTGCTGGAAACAATGTCGCCCGCGATATTGGAGGATCGGGCTTCTATGGACAACGCCCCTGTAATATCGATGGCATTTTCAATCAGCACGTCATTGTAGTTTCGAAGTGAAAAGCTGGCAGCGTTGATATCATTCCCATCCAATGCCCTAAGTCTTAAGTATGAAGTGTTGTTCGTGAGAATGTTGTTATCGATTGTAATATCGCCATCGGAATCACCGACGCTGATGATGGGTGAAACGGAGACAATTTTCATCCCGGTTTTGGCGTTGAGCCTCAATTCTTCGGAAGCATTGAGCCAGTCAGCTCCATCAAGGCTGTTGATGAACCCCGTCGTGGATGTCAGGGTAATGACCTTTCCATCAGCCCCTACTGTGAATCCGTTGTACACATTGAGGGTCACGTCTTGGCGATTGTTGTCAGGTGTCTTGATGATGGCGTTCCCTCCAATGGAACCTGCATTGATGACGACGTTCTGGACAGAGTTGATTCTCTTATTATTGAAGTCGAACGTGCCATCACCTGCGGCATAGTTGTTCGTGGAGAAAGTCAAGGTTCGGCCAGGACTGGCAGTGATGTCCAGGATGGTATTCAGAACGAAGTTGTCAAACATCAAGGTGAGGTTTGTTCCTGTTGCCAAATCGTTCAGGTGGTTCTCGGAGATGGTTTGGTCTCCATCGTTGCCAGTGTATCCGTCATTCCAGTCAACGTTGCCATTATCAATTATCGGCATGATGAAGTCGAGGATGGTCAGCGTTCCAGTAGGAACGATCAATAGGTTGTTGACATCAAAGTTGCCGAGCTTGTTGAGATCGACGAAGTCGCCTGAGATTTCCAGGGAATCCGCCTTGACATAGCCTTCCTCGTTGGAAGCGGTACCGGCTTCCGCGAACAGGACGACGTCGCCGTCCTCGCCCGCATTTACTATACCTTTATTAACAATAGAGGTTTCTACAGCCGCGTCTGTCGCCTTGTCGAAGTCCGAGAAATCGACGATCAGCTTGGCTCCGCCGCCAAAGTCGCCCAGGGTCACTGCCTTTTGGGCGGCGACGAGTCCGACCTGGTTTGCGTTAATCGTCCCGAGGTTCTGGACGTCCTTGCCGAGCAGCGCGACGGCGTCTGCATTGATCTGACCGGCATTGATGACGCTGGCAGTCGATTCGCCGAAGAAGTTCAGCTGACCCGCCATGAAGTCGTCATCCTTGATGTCCATCGTCGATGCAATCAACGCACCGACATTGATCCTTGCATTCTGCCCGAAGAAGATTCCGTTTTGGTTGATCAGGTAGAAATGCCCTGTTGCATTCAAGTTACCAAGAATCTTTGATGGATCGTTTCCGATTACGCGTGCCAACATGGCGGCAGTCTTGTTGATTTGGTTCACATTGACGGTATAGCCTTCGCCGATGTTGAACTTCTGCCAGTTGACGATCGCTTTTTGTGACGCCTGGTCAATATCCATCACATTACCATTTGTTGTAATGGTAACTTTACCTTTGACCACGCTTTGTCCTGAGGGGAGTGAACCTGCCAAAAGTCCACCTGGTGAGAAAATCAGAATTGCCGTCATCAAGATCGAGAAGATCTTCAATGCGGACTTGCGCTTACGGCTGTGAGTGAGCAAGTTCATGTGCTTCCCCTTTCCGCTGTTCGCGGTGTTAGTGTTTGTCTTATATTGATTTTTAGTTATAAGCTGTGTCATATGTTCTATCCCTCCCTATTAGAACTGAAGTTGCAAGCTGACGTGGACGCGACCGCCGTCCGGCGTATCATCCGTCGCCTCGAAAATGGGATAGCCATAGTCGAGCGACATCTGCGAGTATTTGGTAAGTCCAAGCCTGAACCCTGCTCCGACCGAGAGGAGGCCCGTGTCGTCGGAGCCGGTGGTCTTGTCGTCATATGCGACATATCCGAAATCCGAGAAGAGGATGAATTGAAGCCTGTGCTGCTGCCAGTATTCCGGATTGTCCTTTACGTATTGCGTATCTTTCTTGAGTCCCGGGATGAAGTTTTCGATCAACGGCGTCCTGAGTTCGAGCGTGCCTACGAATGCATGGTCGCCGTTGACTTCGGATTCCTCGTAGCCCCTGACGGAATTGCGGCCTCCCAGGTATTCGCGGGTGACCGTCGGCATCCTGTCTGAAGCCAGCTGTGCGTCAAACTTGGCGAACAACGTCCACTTTCCAGGAGCGTCCTTGCCCTCGAACAATCTCTGGAAACGTGCGAGCTGGATCTTCGCGATCGTGAAGTCGCCATCCGTTCCGGAGGCGGCGACGAAGCCCCTGCTGGATGTTGAACCGAACGTACCTGCGCGGTTCTGCTGCAAGGTGATGCTTGCGAAGTTGCGGCCGTGCAGCGAGTCGAATATCTTCTGGGTGTAGCCCAAGGTGATGGTCGGCATCGAAATGGTGATGTCGCCATTGTCAAAGCGAACCGTGCCGTCGTCCGTCTCGACATCCTGGTAGTTGGTTATCCTCTGGTAGAACCAGCCTGCGGACAACTGCAAGCGGTCGCGCATCGTTTCGTAGAATGTGTAGGTGAACTGGAGTCCACCGAAGGCGCCGCGACCGCGGACTGAAATCTCCGGCAGCACGTCATCCGTGAAGTTGGAGTTCCAACCTCCATATATATTAAAGGAAAGGTCTTCCGTGATTGGGAGGAAGTATGAAAGCGATAGCGAATTCATGTCTTCGCCGACTCTTCCCGTTGTCAACCAGTCGAAGGTCAAAGAGTCGTTGTTCTTCGTGATGTTCAAGTGCTGTAGTGTCGTCCTGATTCTCCAGTCGTTCCTGGCATCCTGTCCTGCGGTGTTGCTGACTTCGATGGCGCCGTGGATTGGGAGCTTGTCATCGACTTCGATTTCCGCATTGATGATTCTGCGTCCACCCTGCTGTATCGGCTTCAGGGAGGTCTGCAGCTTCAGGTCCGGCTTTGCATTCAGGTCAAAGAGATCCGAATGGACGTTGGCGTAGTTGAAACGACCTTCCTTGTTCTCCAAGGCGCGGACGATTTGCTTAGCGGAGTAGTGCTTCTGGTTCTTGACCGTGATATCGCCCAATTGGCCGCAGTCCACCTTCGCAAGGAAGATTCCCGTTGACCAAATCTTCGTGGGGAATTCGACCTGCGCAAAAACGTATCCTTCTTCCTGCAGGGCCTTGATCAGTTTTCCGTGGAACTCGTTGATATCCTTCGGTGTGACCTTGTTGAACTCGACGTATTCTTTCCAGGCATTCCAAACCGGGAGCTTCTCGACTATCTTCTTGTCACCGGAAACCATTGCGATGTCAAACTGTGGCAGCGGGGTATCTGCCGCGACGATGTCGGCGACCTTCGCTTCGGGAACTGTCAGCTTCTGGTCGCCCTGGAGCATCGGCAGCTTGTGCTGTGGTTCAGGAGTCCAGGGAAGCACTACGGGTTCGTTCTTCTTGGCTTCCTTTTCGGCTTTCGCGGCGGCCTGGTCTTTTGCTTCGGTGTTCTTTGCGGCGGACTTCGCAGCTGCCAAGGTCGCCTTTGCATCGGCTACTGCCTTTTCAGCATTTGCTGCGGTTGCCTGGGCCTGCGCTGCATTGGCTTTTGCATCAGCCAGCGCCTTTGTCGCTTCTTCCTTCTTTCCATTCGCGGCCGCCAACTTGTTGTTCGCGGTGGCAATCTTCTTCTGAACGGTCGGCTTGTTCTTTTCCGTCGCGGCTTGGAGCTTTTCCTGCAAGCTCGACAACTCCTTGTTGATCTTCGTCAATTCCTTGTCAACCGACTTCAAGGCGCTGGATGCATCCTTGACAGCGCTCTCCGCCTTGCTAGCCGATTTCGTGGCGACCTTCAGGTTCTTCTCGGCATTTTTCAATGCCTGCTTCGCTTCGTCTGCCGTGACTTGACCACGGAGATTGGGAACGATGAACAGTACTGCAAGAATGATAGTGGCGAGAAATTTCGAGGTTTTCGATGTCATTTTCGACTCCTTCACCTGCTTTTGGGTTTGTTGATTATCGTAAATTATGTTTGTTTTCATCTTTTTTTTGTCCCGTTCCGGAACAACCTGTTCGTTTGTATGTCAAAAGCTTGTTGATAACCTGTTGATGGCTGATTTTGAGCCTATTATGGTCAAGTATGGTCAAGATATAGGGATCGGAGTACAAATCCCCTTTTCCCCCCAGCCGATCCCTCAAGCCAGGTTCAAGGTCTTTTCATGATTTTTAATCCCCAAATGGGGGCTAAATCCTATGCTCAATTCGTACTTGAGACAAGTCTAGTCACAAGTTCAAATTACACCATTCTAGCAAATATGCAAATTGAAAAAAGTATTTTTTTTGAATTTTTTTTGACTAAAGCCTTGGTCTAGCGTTTAGTCTCTGTGATGGTCACACATTTAGTGCCTAAACTATTTTAGCTATACACATTCAGCGAATTTTTGCTGTTGTGGTGGAGAATGGGACTGGGACTGGGACGAATGAGACAAATGAGACAAATGAGACCCATGGGACTGGGACATGGGACTGGGACTATGGGACGTTGGCTTGGGTTTTGTAGGTGTGGAAGTTCTGAGCCTTAGACAAGTCGGACAGGTCGGACGGGGCATTCAGCATTCAGCATTCAGCATTCAGCATTCCATATTAGAATTTCTCGAGCTGTGTTGTGCTGTAGGGTGCGATGAGGTGCATTCCCGAGTCGAGGTAGATCACCTGTCCATTGATTGCCGGCATGGCAATCAGGAAATCCACGGTTTTTGCAATGTCTTCAGGGGTTGGTGCGATCTTGCCCGGGGTGCCTTGGACTAATCTATCCATCTTTTCGAGAGGGACTCCATCGGGCGGAAGGACAAATCCCGGTGCGATTGCATTGGTCCTGATGTCGGGCGCCCACTGGATTGCACAGGCCAGGGTTGCGTCTCGCAAGGATTTTTTTGCGAAAGCGTAGGGACCTGAGCGCGGATCGGGGTGGTCAACACGATGATCGAGAATATTTATTATCTGACCCTTTTTGCATATTTGATGAAAAAGTCTCATCATTTCAAAATGCATAAAGAAATTAACATCATAGGCATTCAATAATATATCACTTTGTGCATCTTCCAATGAAACCTTGATGTACTGCGAAGCATTATTTACGAGTACGTCAAAAGGTTTTTTGAATAAGCTCCGTCGTTGTTCCGGGTCTGTCAGATCCGCCTTGATGATTTCGTGTTGTCCTGGGTTGGGGAGTGATTCACGAAGTTCTTGAGCCTGTTCCAGTGATCTATTGCAGTGAATTACGCATCGATGCCCCTTTTCTGCGAGGTATTTGACTACAGTTGCCCCGATACGTTTTGCCGCTCCGGTGACTAGGATTTTCATGGCCTTGCCCTCCTTGTTGTCATCTATTTGAGTCCGATACGTCTTCTGAACGAGATTGCAGCGATGAAGGCTACGACGAAAACAGCATATAGGATTGTTGGGGGGATCAGGTTCGTGGTGCTGGTGGTAGTCGGAATCCTGGATGAAATCGGTATGGAATCGGGCTTGTTTTTGAATTCGTCCAGGTTATAGAATCGTCCTTCCGTGATTCGCGCCAGGTCTCTTAGCAGCTCCTGATCCGGGTCGAGGTTAAGGGATTCCGGACCAGATGCTGTTGCGACGACTATTGCGTTTGCGGTCAGCGGGATTTCGTCCTTTGCGGAGGCGATTTTTGCATTGTATTTAAGTTTATAGAGTCCTGGCATGCGTGGATTTATAAGGGCTTCGTACTGTCCTGGCTCGTCCAGGGAAGGCTGCATTTCCAGGGTCGTGTTTTCATTGTCGGGTCCTGTGATTTCAAGGATTGGCTTTGCGTCAGGCGCTGGTTTGAAGTCTTGTCCTAGGACATCTAGTTTAAGGATTGTAGTTGTATCCAATTGGATCTTCTGTCCGTGGTTAAGAGGATTTAGCCTGGGCTTAGCTGATTGCGCAAGGAAATATATCACTTCTTTCCAGAATTGTCGATGTATTTCTGCGGTTTGATCGGATTCGAGTCTCCACTTCCACGTATCCGAGATTGCTGTGAAAGCGACCTTTCCCGCACCATATGCGTGGACGACGAGAAGCGGTGCGTTGATTCGTTCATTGTGGATTGGCCTGACGGTTTCCAGGGCGATCCTGGCAGAGATCTTCAGTTGGGTTGGAATGGTCAAGGTCGTCAGTTTCGGCAGGAAGAATCCGTTTGGAGCACCCATTGGGGACAGGCGATCCTGCGTGAAAATCGCTTGGGGTGCAATGGTCGCCCTTGCGGGCTTTGCCAGCAGCAGGGACTGGGTTTCCTGGAACGGGAGCAGCTTCCTGAAGGCGTCGGGCACGGGATCCAGCGGTCCTCTCAGCAGCAGGCCGCCGCCCTTGTTCTGGACAAAGGCCACCAGGGCATCGACGGCACCGGGGCTCAACTGTGAAAATACAGTGGTCTCCACAATCACGACATCATAGGGTTCATAGAACTCCGGGACCTGCGGAAAATCCCCTGCCAACTTGCCCATCGTTTCGTCGGGGATGTTTTCCAGGATGAATTGATGCTCTTGATCTTCGGATCGATTTGCCTTGACGAGTGCCGAGAACACGAATTGCTTATCGTCTTTCGCCATGAGCCGAATGTATTTCCATTCCCAATCGAGGGATGCCGCGAGGTATAGGATATTCATTTTCGGCGGTTGTTGGATTTGAACGATCGCGCAATCCAGGTCATTGTCGGGATTGGCATCTTGCTTTTGGGTTGTCGCCTGTAATTTAAGGAGGTGTTTTCCCGGCAGTGTCGAGGATGTTTTGAATTCGACCTGGAAGTCTTTGGCGCCTGGCGGGACCTGGATCTGTTTCGAGCTTGGCTCCGCGCCATCCTGCTCGAGGGTGACGGTTACTGTCTCGGCTTTCGAGCTGTTGGAAGACATAAACGCTTGGACGGCAAAGGTTTGTCCTGCATCAGCGACAATATGCGCCTCATTGGTTTTCAGGGAAATGTCGTAGGGTCTTTCGGCTTCGTCAACCAATACCGTGGACACTGGGATTTTTGCGGCGGCAAGTGATTTGGCGACTTGTATGGGGGAATCGCCGTGGGTGTGGCGCCCATCGGAAATGAGGACGGCAGCCGCGACGGGCAACCCTAACGAATCCACATCTAAAACCTGTCTCAATGGCGCAGCCAAATTCGTGTTTCCCGGAAGGATGTTGATTCGATCCAAGCGTTGGGTCGATTGCACGTCATCGGCAAAAACCTGGGTTTCAATCCGCCCTAATTGATGCAATTCATTTATGCATTTATCATCACGAAACAGACTTTCTATCTTCTGCAATCGAGTTTGCATTTTTGCATCGTTGAGTTTCATTGATTTTGATGCATCTGCAAAGACAAGGATTTTGCATTGATCCTTTTCGGGCTTGGTCACGGAGCGTTTAAGGTCTGCGACTATCAATGTCAAGGCGAGCAGCGCGACAAAACGAGCAATGGTAATCATCCATGCCAGCCGGGGCTGCGTCCGAGCCAGCATGCCGCGATGGGCAAGCAGGATCAAGACTGCCAACAAGATTGAAAAAATAACTAGCAACATGATAATCGAAGGGGTTCCAAAAAATCGAAAGCCGTGGTTGGTCAAGGATTACGCTTGGAAAACCACGGCTCTTGGAGGAGTCGCCATCTCTTTCGGATGAGATTTGCGACATGTAATGGCTTGCTTAGAGGACCTGGAAGAATTCGATGGTTTCGCCGTCCGGTCCCTTGACGAAAGCCAGTGTTACGGGCAGTGGTTCGGGTTTCGATGGGATGGTAAGGGTTGTGACTGGCTTGTCAACGGTGGCTCCTGCCGCGATCGCCTTGTCGAAATCTTCCTGTGTATTGGTTGAACGGATTGCGAAGTGCAGGCAGACACCTGCCTTGTCACCTGGCTTGCCGCCTGCGAAGAGTTCCAGGTAGCATCCGTTTCCGATTGCGAGCATGCAAGCGCGCTCGTCACCTTCGCCCCAGCTTCTCTCCAAGGCGGCGCCAATGGCGGTATAGAAGGCAACGGACTTGTCAAAATCGGCGCACTTCAAAGCGACATGATGAAATCCTGACAACATGGTAAGCAACTCCTAAGTTATGGGTGAATAATCAAACACAACCGGCTATTTTTTCTTTCGATTTTTCTTTCTGGCTTGTTTTTGTTTTTTCTTTGCGGCGGCATTGGCCGCCCTTGACGTCGATGACGATTGTGATCTTGATTGATACGGCATATTGTACTGTTGCGGCATGCCAGCAGGTCCGCCGCCGAACATATTGCCCAATCCCCCTCCTCCCATCAGGTCGCCGAATCCAAATCCGCCCGAACCCATTTTTGCCATCATGCCTCTCATTTGGTTGAACTGCTTGATCAGCTGATTGAGTTCATTTTGATTGACGCCGGCGCCCTTTGCGATACGTTGCCTTCGGGAAGCTCCGATGATTTCGGGATTGCGGCGTTCCTTTGGGGTCATTGAATTGATGATGCCTTCGATTCGATTGAATTCCCTCTCGTCCAATCCATCCATCGGCAAATCGCCCATGCCCGGAATGAATTTGAGCAAGGACATCAGTCCGCCCATTTTTCGGATCTTCTCGATTTGCGTCAGGAAATCGTCAAAGCCGAAGGTATTTTTGCGAAGCCTTTCCTCCAGTTTTTTCGCCTCTTCGTCTTCGTATTGCTCTTGGGCCTTTTCGACGAGCGAGATCACGTCGCCCATTCCGAGGATTCGCGAGGCCATGCGATCCGGGTGGAATGGCTCCAGGTCAATCGCCCGTTCGCCAACGGTGACGAATTTGATTGGTTTTCCCGTGACCTGATGCATGGATAGCGCGGCGCCGCCTCGGGCATCGCCATCCAGTTTCGTCAGGATGATGCCTGTGATTCCCAGCGCCTGGTCAAAATGCGTCGCCACCGACACGGCTTCCTGTCCCAAGGCGGCATCTCCAACCAGGATGATTTCGTCTGGCTTGACGGCATTCTTGATTGTGACGAGTTCCTGCACCAAGTCGTTGTCGATTTGAAGGCGTCCAGCCGTATCGAGGATGATTGTATCGATATTATGGATATTTGCGTAGCTTACCGCATGTTGCGCGACGAGCGTCACATTTTTCGTGTCCCTTTCGGTAAAAACCGGGATGTCCAATTCCTTTGCCAGGATTTCGATTTGATCGATCGCCGCCGGTCTATACAGGTCGCATCCGACGAGCATCGGCCTTCTCTTGAGCTTGTCCTTCAGATACAATGCCAACTTGGCGGACGTGGTCGTCTTTCCCGAACCGTGCAAACCGCAAAGCATGATGATCGAAGGCTTTGAAGTCAAGGTCAAGCCGACTGAATTTTCGCCCAGGAGCGTAGTCAGCTTATCGGAGACGACTTTGATCGCCTGCTGTCCCGGCGTAATTGAATTGAGGACTTGTTCGCCCAGGCATTCCTCCGAGACATCGGCGACGAATTTCTTGACCACATTGTAGTTGACGTCAGCGTCAAGCAATGCGGTTCTGATTTCGGCCATTGCCTCTCTGATATTCGCCTCTGTAAGCCGTCCTTTTCCGGTAAGGTTTTTAAAGGCGACCTTGAATCTATCGGTTAGGTTATTGAACATGGGGGATCGGGTTTTTTGTCTATATTATTACATGAGGTGTGCGCCTTGCGCGGCGGTACAGATCATCGCTTCGGTATCGAGACCTGTCTTTTCCTTGTATTTTTTCACCAATGCCTGGCAGTACGCCTGTGCTTGGTCGGCATAGACGAGATGGACGGTGATGCCTCCGAAGCCGCCACCGGAGAGCCGTGCTCCGATGTGACCGGAAATCGTCTTGGCGATTTCGACCATCGCATCAAGTTCGGGTATTGAATTGTCAAAGTAATGGGTCGATGAGTACTGAGACTGGAACATCAGTTTGCCGAAGGTGGTCAAGTCATTATCACTCAAGGCCTTGGCTCCCTTTTCCACGCGGTCGATTTCACCGACCACGTGCTTCGCCCTGAGATAGGCGACTTCCGGGAGTTTTTCCTTTTGCTTCTCCAGCATTTCCGGGGTCACGTCACGCAATGCCTTGACACCCAGGAGTTTTGCAGCCAATTCACAAGCTTCTCGACGTTCATTGTACTCATTGGTCAGGTTGTGCTTGACCATGCAATTGGCGACCACAAATGCAGTCCCCTTGGGAATCGGGACATTATGCACCTCAAGTGTCCTGAAATCCGAATAGACCAACTGGTTCTCGCGGCCCATCAATGACGAAACCTGATCCAACAAGCCAGTCTTGGCGCCGACATAGTTATTTTCAGCTGCCTGGCCAATCTTCGCCTTCGTCTTCCAATCCAAATTCAGGCCAGCCAACTTTTCGATAACGAGCACGAACGCCATTTCCAATGCCGCAGATGATGACATCCCGGCGCTCAGCGGAACGGTGCCCTTCATCATCGCCTTGAACGCAGGCACATCATACCCGCGCTTTTGAAATTCCTGGACGACGCCCTTGACGTAGTTTGCCCAATCGCCTTTCTTTGGATTGTCCAACTTGTCCAAATCAAATGTCCGCTTTGACTCCAGTGCCAAATCGTACAGCTCGCAGGTTTTTCCCGGTACTTTAGCCGCGGCGACGGTCATCGCCCTATCGACGGCGACGGAAAGCACGGTGCCTTCGTTGTAGTCCGTGTGGTTGCCCAGGATCTCTAGGCGTCCAGGTGCTTTGGCAATGACGTCGGGCTTGAGACCGAAGTAGTCGAAAAATGCCTGTTTCATGCTAATGTCTCCTCAATTATTTGGCGACTGCTTCAAATGCCTTGATGTTTGCGTCCACCACGTCCTGTCCCTTTCTCTGGAAAAGGCCGACGATGGTTTCCTTGAGTATTTGCGAATCGATTCCCAGGAACGGGGTTGCCGCGCCCAGGAGGACGATGTTCATGGAACGCGCATTGCCCAGCGATGCGGCGATGCCGTCGGCATCGATGACCTTGGAGCCTGGAATCGCGTTGATTTCCGCGATGATGTCCTCGACTGGTGGATAGTCTGCGATGTTTGTAATTGGCTTCTTGTTGGCGATCACAACGCCGTCTGCGGCCAACGAATCCAGATGGCGCAATGCCTCCATCGGTTCGAGGGCGATGATCAAATCCGCCGTGCCGTGGGCGATCAGATCGGAAAAGATCGGTTCCGAAGACAATCTGAGGTGGGCTTCGACGGCTCCTCCCCGTTGCGACATTCCATGGATCTCGGGTTGCCTGACGTTGAATCCCGCCTTCAGGGCGGATTGCGCGATGATTGTCGCAATCGTCAAGATGCCTTGTCCGCCAACACCTGCCAGGATAATATCTTTTCTCATGGTATCAATCACTTCTTTTTCTTGAGGGTTTGGATGCATTCTCGTTTTGAGACGATGACCGAGAGTCCTGGATAATCCAGTTCGGCCTTGATCGTCTTCACATTTTCTTCATGGTTCTTTGGCAAGGGGACGATTGACTTGATGTGGTCAGGATCGACTCCCAGCCCCTGGCAGATCCGTTCCAAGAAACCTGCTCCGATTGAAGTCTGTCCACCGGTCATTCCCGTAGTGCCATTGTCAAGAATCATCACGGTGATCTTTGAGTTTTCCCATACGGCATCGAGGATGCCCGTCATGCCGGAATGGGTAAATGTGGAATCTCCGATGACGGCGACTGCGGGATGGATACCCGCGTCCGAAGCGCCTTTTGCCATCGTGATGGAAGCGCCCATGTCAACGCAGGACGAAATCGCATTGAACGGCGGCAGTGCGCCCAGGGTGTAGCAGCCGATGTCACCGAAAACCTTGGCCGAGTCGTACCCCTTCAGCGCTTCGGTCAAGGCCTGGTACGTATTGATGTGGGGGCATCCGTCACACAATCTTGGCGGGCGATTCTTCACCAGCTCAGGAATGGGACGCGGTTCGGGGACATCCAATTTGAACGCCTTGGCGACAATGTACGGGTTGAGTTCGCCGGTCCTGGGCAAAGCCCCAGTCAGGCGACCAAGAATGCGAGCGTCTTCCAACGGCGTGCGCAATTGGGATTCCACAAAAGGAGCGCCTTCTTCCACAACCATGATCTTGTCACAAGCGCCCATCAACTTGGCAAGCTGAGCCTTCGGTACGGGATACTGGGAAATCTTCAGGACGGGATGGGGGCAGTCTCCCCCGAATGCTTCCATCACGTAGTTGTACGCAATGCCGGTCGCCACAATGCCCAAAGACGTATCGTTCCCCCAAACCAGCTTGTTGAAATTCGAGTTTTCGGAGAGCTTGACGAAGTCTGCTTGCTTTTCGCAGAGCTTTTTGACATTGTTCTTTGCGATCGCCGGGAGCAAGATGAAGCGGCGTGGATTTTCCGGTTCGCGCCTTTCATTCTGAGGTGCGGGGACATCCTTTGTTTCAATGTTCGCCCTGGAATGGGACAACCTCGTGGTCAAGCGCATCATCACGGGGGTCTGGTGCTTTTCAGACAGGTCGAATGCGAATGCCGCCATATCGTAGGCTTCCTGCTGGGATGAAGGCTCCAGGCAGGGAATCATGGCAAATTGCGCGTAGGCACGGGAATCTTGCTCGTTCTGGGACGAATGCATCGAAGGATCGTCCGCAACGGCAACAATCAAACCGCCATTCGTGCCCGTTACCGCGGCATTGACAAAACCATCCCCGGCAACGTTCAAGCCAACGTGCTTCATGCAGACAATCGCACGCTTGCCAGCATACGATACACCAAGCGCTTCCTCCATCGCGGTCTTCTCGTTCGATGACCATTCGCGATGAACGCCACGCTCCTTCGCCAACGCCGAACCCTGGATGTACTCCATGATCTCAGTCGAAGGAGTACCAGGATATGCATAACAACCCGATAGTCCAGCATCAAGCGCACCCTGCGCAAATGCCTCGTCACCTAGCAAAATCTTTTTCATTCGTCAAAACCCAGTGCTGTTCATTACAAAATTGACCAAATAACCTTACGTGAACTTAGTAATATATAGCACAATTTATAATTTGCCCCTCTTCATCAACGAAATAATCTGTCCCAAAATCGGGTGATTTCCTTGCTTTTTTGTGTCAATGGGTTAGATTATTGCGTTTTACTTTTTTTCAGGCAAGTCAATGATACACATTTCCGCCAATTACTTTTACCTTACTTTGCGATCGGCCGGCGCCGCTTAAGCCGGTCGCGCCACATTGCGACCGAGTTAGAGAGCCGCCGGTTTTCCGAAGAGGAGAACGGCGGTTTTTTTTTTGAGACGAAAATCGATTCAGGAGTTATGATGCCTACGAACAACGAAATTGGAGCGAAGATTCGCGATTTGCGCGAAATGCGTCGTGTCAGCGTCGAGGAATTGGCCGAACGAAGCCAGCTGACGGTAGAGAAGATTCATGCGATCGAGAGTGGTGGTGTCACCACATCTTTGACCCCATTGCTGAGCATAGCACGTGGTCTTGGCGTCCGCCTGGGCACATTTTTGGATGATTCAACAACCTCGGGTCCCGTCGTATCAAGGGCGGATACAAAAGAGAAAAGCGCGGTTCGCTTTGCCGGAGCCGGTCAATCCGGATTGGAATTCCATGCTCTTGCGACGAACAAGAGCGACCGCAACATGGAGCCGTTCATCATCGATGTCCACGCTCCTGAAAGTGACGAGTTCGAGCTATCGAGCCATGAAGGCGAAGAATTCATCTACGTCCTTTCCGGGACTTTGGAAGCCGTGGTCGGCAAGGAAAAGTATGTCATCAACGCCGGTGATTCGATCTACTACGATTCCATCGTGCCTCACCATGTCCACTCCGCCAAGGGCGTTGAAACGAAGATCCTAGCTGTGATTTATACTCCGAACTAGGTCTTTAGTCACGTTTTATAAAACCTTTTAATTCAAACAACTCAATAATTATCATTCAGAAGTATGGAATATCGCATTGGCAACAAGGTTTATACGGAGCTGTTCACCGAGCAGACCATCGGTGAATTCTACGCCGATCTGGTAGAAAAGCAGCCCGACCACCCATTCATCATGTATCCGGACAGAAATCTTGTCTGGAGCTACAAGGATTTTGACAAGCGTACGGACGATATGGCTAAGGGTCTCCTGGCGATCGGCGTCCGTCGCGGCGACCATGTGGGCGTATGGGCCCGAAACGTACCTGAATGGTTGACATTGATGTTCGCAACCGCCAAAATCGGCGCCGTGCTCGTGACCATTAATACCAACTACAAAAAGCATGAGCTGGAATACCTGGTCAAGCAATCCGACATGCATACTCTCGCCATTGTTGACGGACTCCGTGACGTAAGCTACATAGATGTGCTCTACGAACTGGTTCCCGAACTAAAGACTATGGCGCGGGGAACTCTCAAGAGCGAACGGTTCCCCCGCCTCAAGAACGTCATCTACCTGGGGCAGGAAAAGCAGCGCGGAATGTATACCTCGATGGAACTCTTCCAATTGGGAGACTTTCAGTCCGACGAAATGCTCGCCAAGGCAAAAGAAGGCATCAACAACAACGACGTGGTCAATATGCAGTACACGTCAGGCACAACCGGCTTCCCGAAAGGCGTGATGCTCACGCACAGAAACATCCTTAACAACGGATACTACATCGGGGAGCGCCAGATACTCACCAAGGACGATCGGGTCTGCGTACCCGTCCCCCTGTTCCACTGCTTTGGCTGCGTTCTGGGCATTATGGCGATCCTCACCCATGGGGCAACTGCAGTGATGGTCGAACAATTCGAACCGCTGATCGTACTCGCTTCAGTCCAAAAGGCAAAGGCAACCGCGTTATACGGCGTCCCGACCATGTACATCGCGGAATTGACACACCCGATGTTTGATATGTTCGACCTCACCAGTCTCCGTACAGGCATCATGTCTGGTTCGCTCTGCCCGGTCGAGCTGGTCATTGAAGTCGTGGAAAAGATGCATATGCCGGAAATCACCATCCCCTATGGCTTGACCGAGACGTCCCCCGTGTTCATCATGAGCGGCGCGCACGAGACGCTGGAACGCCGGGCCACCACCGTCGGTACCGGACAACCATTCGTCGAAATCCGCGTCGTCGATCCGGAAACCGGCGAGGACGTTCCCGACGACGTGCCTGGAGAACTCCTTTGCCGTGGCTACAATGTGATGAAGGGCTACTACAACATGCCGGAGGAAACCGCCGAGGCCATCGACGCCGACGGCTGGCTCCACAGTGGCGACCTGGCCACGCGGGACAAGGACGGATACTACAAGATCACCGGACGAATCAAGGACATGATCATCCGCGGCGGCGAAAACATCTATCCACGGGAAATCGAGGAATTTCTGCGCACGAACCCCAATGTTTTGGACGTGGACGTCGTCGGCATTCCGGATGAAAAGTACGGCGAAGTTGTCGGCGCCTTTGTAATCTTGCGTGAAGGGAGCAATTTGAACGAGGACGATCTTCGCGACTACTGCTCGGACAAGATTGCCTACTACAAGACACCGAAGCACTTTTTCATTGTCGATGAATTCCCCCAGACGGCTTCCGGTAAGATCCAGAAGTTCAAGTTGCGTGAATTGGCCAAAAAACTTGTCGGGCTGGAGTAACCCTAAAAACTAATCGGGGTCGGACGGGATCGGACGGAGTTGCAGTCACGCCCCTTGCGGGGCTAGTGTCCGCAGCTCCTTAATTTTCGATCCAGGCGCTGAAGAGGACTTGTTGGTCGTCATATCCGACTGCCAATTGTCCTGGTGGGGCGGATTCAATCGGGTCGTCAAAGACCAATTGTCCACAGCCCGATTCGTTTGCAAACAGTGTGGCAGCCCTTGGCTTCATTAAATATCGGATTTGAACCCTGCAAGACAAGGTTTGAACAGGAGTCGTTAACCAGTTGAGCCCAGACAGGTTGATTGTCGATATCGACAATTCATCCTGATGTCCTACAACGACCTGGTTTTTGACGATGTCCGTACGGATTACAAACCAAGGACCGCCTCCAAGGCCTAGGCCTCGACGCTGGCCAGGCGTGTATCGGAAGGCACCCATGTGCCGACCAAGTTGTTTGCCAGAACTGTCAACTATCCATCCTTCCTTACTTAGATCTGGATAGAATTTTTCCAAGTACAAATCATACCTACCATCAGGCAAAAAGCAAAGATCCTGGCTTTCCTTTTCAGCTTTTGGGACAATTCCGAGTTCCTTCACGCGCTGAGCTACATCCGTCTTCAATAACTCGCCCAGCGGAAACAAGACACGATTGAAGGAGGCACGATCGACCTGGGACAGAAAATAGCTCTGATCCTTGCGTGAATCCAATGCCCTGAGCAGACTCATTCCCGAATCTGTACGTTGCAATCGGGCGTAGTGCCCCGTCGCCATAAACTCGCATCCATCTGCAAGGATGCTTTCCATCAAGGCGCCGAACTTGACAAATCGATTGCAAGCCACGCACGGCGACGGCGTTTTTCCCGAGGCATATGTGGTTCTGAAATACTGCAGTACCTTGTCGTCAAAGCAGCTTTTGACATCCACGATTTTGTGTTTGACGTCAAGTTTTTTGGCGACTGCCTTAGCGGCGTTCAAGATTTGTTGATCACCGTCTTCGCCGGTGATCATTGTGTATGCCACAGGCGCATAACCTGCCTCTCGCAGCTCCAAAAGCGCGCATGTGCTGTCCGTTCCGCCGCTTAATCCGACGCCTATCAAGCTTCCATTTCCAACAGTCCGCATTGCGTATCGCCAAAATTCTATTATTGTATTGATTTCACCTAGATTCGTCTTAATTTTATTTTCTACACAATAACTATAATGAAAGTTCCGTTAATTGCCATATTGATTTCTTGCCTGCTTTTGTGCGGATGCTTCGAAATGGAGGAAAAAATCGTTTTGGGGAGCGACGGTTCCGCCGTGATTACCCTACTCTACACAATTAGGGACGATCAAATACCGGCTGTCAACGCCTTCCTTGAAACAACGATGCCAAAAGTGAGGCTGTTTGACGAAGCGGCGATGAAATCAGTGTTCAACCGGAAAGACTTGGATTTAGAATTGAGAAGCTATAGGAAAATCAAACGGGACAATACAACCACGATCCAAATCATCGTCCTCGCGCTGAATGCGGACAAGGCATTCAAATCCGGTCTTTTTGGAACCATTAAAATGGAACGTCTCGAGGACAAAACCAGGCAACTGGCACTGACAGTCCCAAATGTCCCCAATGCCGGCGAAAACAAAGAACTCGTTCAACTCTGCAAAGACATCAAGGTCTCACTCGAAATCCATACCCCAAGCTCAATCAAGCATACTACAGGCACGAAAATCAACCACAAAACCGTAGCCTGGAAACTTGACCTAAACCAAATCTTCGGAAAATCCTTGCAAACAATGTCCGTGCAGTGGTAAGATCGAACAAATTCATTATTTATGGCAAGCAGTAAAAAGAAATATAAAGAATATCGCAAGGAAAGCGGATTCTTCGGGCAACGGCGTAAGAATTGGCTCAAAGGTGGGCCGCGATGGGGTCGTGGTGGTGGAGGACCGTCAGGCCCCCCTCCAGAACCAATGCCTGGGGACGGCAGTCGAAAACAACCGCTTTCGTACTATCTGAAGCGTTACATAGGTACTCTTGGGCAACATAAAAAGCATATTATCATCCTAATGCTGATGGGATTTCTTGGAATGGGGCTTAGGGCAGTCAACCCCTGGACAAGCAAATTCATGCTGGATTATGTCCTGACCCAGGGCGAGCGCCCTCAAAACCTCGGTGCATACCTCAACAAAGTGCTTCTTTCGAAGGATTCTCAATCGCTTCTGATGATCACTTGCCTCGTGCTTGCGCTGATTGCACTCAGCGAATTGCTCATGAATACGGTCACCGATTATGTGTCGCGAGTACTTTCCGCAAAAATGCAGGCCAGCATCAGGCGCCAGATGATCAAGCACCTTCAGGTTATGCCGTTGTCAGTGCTGGAGCGTCTCAAGACTGGCGGCATCATCTCCAGAATCGAAGGCGATGTCAACTCGTTTTCATCACTTCTTCACGATGGTTTTCTCGCACCACTAAACAGCATCTTGATGTTTGCCATCGGGTTGGGTTCCCTGCTTTTGATCAGCCCGACCGTGACTTTGGTTTGCACGGGCTTTATTGTCCTTTTGGCGCTGGCGGCATTCTGCGTTTTCAACATCATGAGACCACTTTTCCGCGACCTCCACGAAGACCGTTCCAAGATATCCGGGAAGCTAGCCGAGACCTTCGGCGGCATCAGGGTCGTCAGAATCTTTGGTCGCGAACCGCGCGAAACTGCAGATTACATTGGTGCGCATCACCTTCTTATCCGCAAATCGCTTCATACTGACAAGCTCAATATCGGGATTCGTCGGATTATTCAGTTCATCAATATTTCGATGGATTTAACCATTTGGGCCGTAGGGGGTTATTATGTAATTAAGCGTCATATTTCCATCGGCGATTTGATGGTTTTCACTCGTTTCACGCACTGGTTTTTCCACCCTGTCTTTATGATCATGCACTCTCTCTCGCACGTCCAGCACTCCGTCGCATGTACGGAACGTATCTTCGACATGCTGGATGAAAAGCAAGCCACGGTTGACAAACCCGATGCCATTCCCGTCAAGGCCATCGATCAGTCGATTTGCTTTGAAAATGTTGATTTCGAGTATGAAGAAGGCAAGCCCGTGCTCAAGGGACTGAGCCTAGAGATTCCTGTTGGCAAAACTTTGGCTCTCGTGGGGCCTTCAGGAGCGGGCAAGACGACCATCACCAACTTGCTTGTCAGATTCTACGAACCTCAATCTGGATCGATCAAGCTTGATGAGAAGCCCATTGATTCCTTTACCATCCAATCCTACCGCTCGCTCTACAGCCTCGTGCTCCAGGATGTCTTCCTGTTCGATGGAACCATCGCAGAAAATATCGCCTACAGCAAGCCCGACGCAACTATCGAGGAAATCGTTGAAGCTGCGAAAATTGCTGCGGCGCATCAGTTTATCGAAGAATTTCCTGACAAGTACGAGACCATTATCGGCGAACGTGGGGTCAAGCTCTCCGGCGGACAAAAGCAACGGGTGTCCCTCGCGAGGGCCATCCTCAAAAAGCCTGAAATCCTGATACTGGACGAAGCGACATCGAGCCTCGATACCGAATCGGAAAACGCCATCCAAAACACCCTCAAGGAAATCCTCAAAGACAGGACAACCATTGTTATCGCCCACCGATTGAGCACGATCATGGATGCCGATTCCATCGCAGTTCTGGTCGACGGTGCAATCATCGAACAAGGCACGCATCATGAACTGATGGGTCTTAACGGCAAATACGCCGAAATGGTCAATGCACAATTCCATAAAGCAGCCAAAACACCAACCCATATCGTGTGGAATGACGAGGAATCAACAACCTAATGGAGTCTTAAAACTATGAAAATTCTGACGATTGGCAACAGTTTTACCGATAGCCTCAAGGCATACTTTCCTCAGGTTTGCGAAAGCGCAGGCGTCGAACTCGAAATCGATTACGCCAACCACGGCGGTTGCCAACTCTCAAGGCATTGGGAATACATCGAAAACGAAGAACGCGACCCTGTCTACCACATGTACAGAAACCACACCAAGACAATGGGCGAAATTCTTCGTGAGACCGCATGGGATGTAGTGACCATTCAGCAGTCATCCCCAAATAGCTGGATCTGGGATACCTTCCTGCCTTACGGAGAAAACATCCGTAACTACATTAACCAAAATGCCCCTCAGGCAGAAGTTGTGATTCAGCAAACGTGGTCATATCGCGCTGACGATCCCAGGATCGCGCCAGGTGGAATTTGGAATATCAACCAGGATGAAATGTATTCAAAGCTCACAGAGAACTATAAGCGCCTGGCTGGTGAACTCGGCGGACTCAGAATCATTCCAACAGGAAAGGCTGTGCAACTCGCCAGGCAAAAACAGCAGGATAACTTCGTACCATACGATCCAGAACTCCTTTCGCAACTCAAATGGCCTGACCTGCCTAGGCAAGCCAACTCCGTCGTAGGACGCATGTGGTGGCACAAAAACCCAACCACAGGAAAACTTGAAATTGCACGGGATACGATCCACCTGAACCAAAGAGGACAATACCTGCAAGCCTGCGTCTGGTTCGCTTTCTTCTTCAAGCTACCGACATCCAGCATCACATTTGTACCAGATATCATTGACAACGATGATGCGGCATTCCTGCGGCAAATTGCACAGGAAGCTGTAAGCTAATCCTTTTTAAGCATGGTCATCTGGGATGGTTGTATTTAGCAGTTTGAACTTCATCGGTTTTCCCGTTGGTCTTTTGAAATCGTTTGCGAGGATTTCATCGGCATTGCCGATTGGGTGATTTGTGATTTTATTGTGCTCGTTATTTTGTATAATTTCGTTGAATGCGAGACGCAGTCCCCTGATGAAGTCCCGGGAGCAGAAGGCACAGGTTTCAAGGATTTTTCGTCTTGATGTGGGTCTTGTTGTTGGTAACGGTGCATTGTCTGCGATGAGCGCGAACGACGATACGCGGCACTTGAGTGCGTGTGCCATTATGATTTCCATAATCAGGTCGTGTCCGACTGTATCGGCTCCTGCCCGTCTGGCTGCTTCGGCTTCTGCGACGGTGCAGACTTGGGATCCTGGCCTAGCCATGTAAACCACGAGCCTGACGTTAATTCCAACCTCCGAAAAGGCATTGACCAATTCGGAATTCTGGAATTGCGAAAGCGCTTCCGTCATGTCTGGGAAAGGGGACTCGAGGATATGGTGCATGCCGTCAAGGGGCGACACCACGTGCCCATTTATGAAATCTGTGAGCAATGTCCATGTGCCCGGCTTGAGCTCGTTATTTAAGCTTAAGGCAGGCTCGATGAAGATATGGCGGTCAATCCCAAGCTGCTTGGCAACACAAACCAGCAGGACGCAAGAAAAGGTGCCGAGTCCTTCGTACAGATGTCGATGCCCCTTTGCGACTAGGATCGGGATCTTGTTTGCGAAGCCGAACAGTATCATCGGGTGCAGGTCATCTGGGTTTGGATAGTCAGGCATTCCAGGCAAGCTCGCGAGTGGTATTTCCTGCGGTTCGTCATCGAAGAGTCCATCCAGGTTGAACCCCGCTCCGAATTGGATGAAAAATTCCGGCTTGGTCCAATTCGAGAATGAATCGAGTACTAATTCCGCCGCTTCTCCAATGGCCTTGGTCTTTGTTTTCATGCTAATTCTTTGTCATTTGGCTAGCGGTTGATTTTTTTTGATGCAATCCATCGCTTGTGGAATGATATCGAAAATGTTTCCCTTTATGGCAATATCCGCATTTAGCATCATTTGGCAATCGGGATCGGTGTTGATTGCGATAATTTTATCGGCATTGCTCATTCCAACCCAATGCTGAATGGCGCCTGAAATTCCGCATGCGATATATAGTTTCGGCTGGATTGTCGTACCAGTTTGTCCGACTTGCTGATGGTATTGTAGCCAACCGGCGTCAACTACGGGCCTTGAGGCGGCAAGAGTCGCCCCGATAGCACGTGCGAATTCTGCGACAAGCTTGACTCCCTCCGGTCCTTGGCATCCATATCCTGCTGCGACGATGACTTCTGCATCCCTCAAATTGGTTGTTTCGGCTGGTTTCGGGATGAAATCGATCCATTGGAACGAGTAGTCCAGGAGTTCCTCGGGTACTGTCTCCCAGCATATGTCCGCTTCTTTTTGCGGAGTCGTTTTTTCGGCTTTGACCACTCCCGGCCTAACGGTTGCCATTTGCGGCCGATGGTTTTCGGTCACAATCGTTGCGAGTATATTTCCTCCGAATGCCGGTCTTGTTTGCAGGAGGATCCTTGTCACGGGATCGATACTCAGTTCCGTGCAATCGGCTGTCAATCCAGTATGTAGCTTGACTGCGCATCTTGGCAGCAGTGCCCTTCCGATGGCGGTTGCTCCTCCCAGAAGAATGGAGGGATTGTACTTTTTGACGAGCCGGCAGAGGACATTTGCCGCCTGGCGGTCATCGAATCGGGCAAGCTTTTCATGTTGGACAGCGATGATTTTTCCGACTCCGAGCCGTTGCGCCTGTTGGATTGGGATTTTGTTTCCGAGGATGACGACAGCGGTATTGACGTTCGCCTGTCTTGCCAGTTGGTTTGCCTTTGCCGCGAGTTCGTAGACGACTGGTGCGAGTCCGTTTTCATCGCATTCACCGAAGATCCATATGTCACCATCTGTCCTTTCGATACTTGCTTGCTGCTCAATCTTTTCGAGTGCATTGAATTTGCATGCTTCCACGCAGGCTCCGCAATTGGTGCATGCCTCTTGGTTGATGACTGGAACTTTTTCCTGTATTTCGATTGCTGCGAACGGGCATGCCTTGGCACAAAGGCCGCATCGTCGACATTTTTTTAAATCTACGGAAATCATCGTTCGTTCTTTACTTAAAATCCATTTAAAGATCGTTTTTTGCCGAGTGATATCTTGAAAGATAATTCTTGAACTCTATAATACTATTTCTACGGTCAAAAATCATTTTGCAATAATGTGTCTATAATCCTGCAGTATCAAGGAGGTCTGATGAAGCGTATCTTTTCACTATTGATTCTCGTGTCCTTGTTGTTTGTGGTTGGCTGTCGCAGCGGCGTTTCGTCGAAATATGCGATTTCGTTGGAGAAGGTCAACGAATCTCAGGCCGCCGCCAACCTGTCTCATACGGATGTACATATTCGTGAGGCCGCCCGGATGGACTTGGTTCGTTCTGGATCGGAGAAAGCGATCAGGATTCTCGGGGCGGCGTACATCAATTCCGACGATGCCACCTGGAAGCTCGCCTTGATTCGCGGCTTGGATCAGATCAAGAAGCCGCTGATTGTCGGCTATTTGCTTCCCTTGCCAAAGGATCCTGTTTTAGCTGATGCCTCAGTCAAGGCCTTGTCCGGTCTTGGCTTGCCCGAGACGACGCAGATTATCCGCGATGATTTCCTTGCTCGCAGGAGCGACACCGGCGCATTTGCGTTGCTTGACGAAGCGGAAGCGCTCACTGATCAGGCCAAAGCTCGCGAATTGTACATGTTGCTTTACAATACCAGCAAGAACACTTCTGTTCGGACGGGTGCGTTGATGCATATTTTACTGGATACGTGCCTTTCCTCGGATTGCGACTTGGAACTTCTCGCCGGCTTGTCAAAGCCCGAGCAGGAGGCTGCTTTGAACGATGTTTTGGTCAAGTGGTTGGAAGTCGGTTGCAAATGCGGTCAAATCGTCTTGGTGAATCCCAACGAACCCACCTTTGAATCGGGTCGTCAAATTCACAACAAGTACTGTTTGTACTCATACTTTGCGTCCGCTTTCAATTCATTTTCCGCGACGACCCAGCCTCTGCTGATGTCAAACTTCGCCAAGTCCCTCAATTCTTCGTTCGCCCCATTGGCTCGTACGAGTCTTGCATCCAACAACATCGCGTTGCGCACAGCGGCCATAGACGCCTTGGGCGAAATCGGCGCCCCAAGCGATTTGCCGGCAATTCTGGCTTTGACGACCAATGAGGACAAATCGACGAGGAATACGGCGTTGCGCCTGCTCCGTCGTCACCACTGGCCCAAAGTCGATGCATTCTTGGCCGAACAGCTTTCCAAAAACCCAGCGTACAAGGGCGTTTGCCTCAAACTGCTGAAGGAGCGTCGTTGCCGGGACTACAATGACATTATTTTTGCCGAGACGACGAATAGCGACAACGCGATTGCCTTGTCTGCATTGGAAGCTCTCGGAATCCTGGGTGTTGATGCTGACGCATCCCACATCGCCAGTCTCCTGCGCAAGGACTACATTCATCTTGACAAAGCGCTTGACTGTGTCGAAAAGAACATTTCGCGTACTGAAGATCCTGATTTATGGACATCTGCCTTGATTCCCGGCATCACCAAAACTTCTGGTGAACAGACTGGAAAAATCCTGGATTTGATTGCAAAGCTGGGGTCGCAAAACGGATTCGATACGATTTTGGCGATGGCCAAGGATGCCAAAGATCCGAACCATGCCTTGGCCTTGGATACGATTTCAAGGTGGCCAAACGTCGAACAATCTGATTTTATCTTGAATATGCTTGCCGATGTGAAAGATCCTTTTGCACGTGCAAAAGTCTTGGCGGGCGTCATTCAGGCGACCAGCGACAGCGATATCCAACCCCCCTCGAAAAAGGTTGACATGTTGATTGCCTTGCTTCCCAAGTGCGAGCGCGCACTCGAAACCCAGATGGTTTTTGATTGCATTGCCAAGATTGCCGACATGTCTGCATTCAAGAAATTAGAAGCTCACATTTATGTAGCCAACTATCGCGACACGGCGGCGAAGGCACTTGCTTCCAATGCCAAGCTATTTGGTGAAAAGGAATTGGAGACAATCCTGGTCGCCTTGCGTACCGCGATCAATGTGACCGAGGGATCGACGAAGGAGGATTTGCAAGCAGCAATGAAGGTTGTTTGCGAACCTTACGGATACATCAGCAACTGGCGGCATTCGCAAGCCTATTTTGCGAAGGACGACAAGGGCAAAGATTCGTGTCCTGAAGCTCACAAGACGGTATTCGAACCTGAGACGCCTGGTTTTGACGTAAAGAAGGCTGGCTGGGTCAAATGCAAGACGGGTACGAATCCCGTCAAGCCGAATGTGGTCGAGCTTCACAAGCTTTTGGGTGGTGTTCATCGTGCCGCCTACCTTTGGGCTGAAATCACATGCTCCACGGAACAGGAAGCCCGCTTGGAGATCGGCGCCGACGATATGTTGAAGGCGTGGTTCAACGACAAGTTGGTCATTGACTACCCACAATACCAGGCATTGAAACCCGGCTCGTCCGTCACGACAGTGAAGTTGAACGCCGGTCGCAACACCTTGCTGCTTAAGGTTACGAACGGCACCAACGATTGGGAAGCCTGTGCTGCCCTGAAGGCATTGGATGGATCAATTTTGGCTGGTTGGAAGAACTAACATAGGAGACAACGATGAAATTTCTGGCACTTTTATTGTTTGTAGCTGGTGTGGCATTTTCCCAGGCGAATTTGCCAGTTTTGGGTGATGGCTACCAAAACACGCCGTTGATTCCTGGCACCAATTGGCACGTTCACGACAATCGTCGCCCCTATCCTCCGGTGGTCACTCCCGGCGCATTTGTTTCTGTTCCCGCCCCTGCTGACGCAGTGGTTTTGTTTGATGGAACGAACATGGACAAGTGGTGCAAGGGCGACGGAAAGCCTTCTGGCTGGCGGATTGTTGACGGCTATATGGAAGCCGTTCCCAAACAGGGTTCCATTCGCACGAAGGACAACTTCGGCAGCATACAGCTGCATGTAGAGTGGGCTTCCCCGTATCCACCGAAGGGAACGAGCCAGGGACGTGGAAACTCGGGCGTCATCATCATGGGCCGCTACGAGATCCAGGTCTTGGACAGCTATGAAAGCACCACGTACGCAGATGGACAGGCGGCGGCAGTGTACGGTCAATATCCCCCATTGGTAAACGTTTGCCGCAAGCCCGGCGAATGGCAATCCTACGATATCATCTTCTTGGCTCCGGAATTCAACGATGACGGATCATTGAAGAAGCCCGCCTATGTGACTGTCATCCACAACGGCGTAGTCGTTCACAATCATGTTGAGATCCTTGGACCCACGGGTCATAAGAGCATTGGCAAGTACAGTCGTCACGGCAAGGCTCCCTTGTCCTTGCAGGATCATGGTAATCCGACCCGCTACAAGAACATCTGGGTTCGCTCACTTGATTGATTATGACACTACGAGCTTTCATCGTCGGTCTTCTGACCATCATTTTCATTGGTGCATTTTGCTTTTTCAACGATGCGGTTTTGTACCAGAATTTGTTGATAGGCTTTCACATGCCGATGTCTTTGTTCGGCATGTTGATTCCGTTGGTGATTCTTGTGAACCCTTGTTTGGTGCTCTTGTACAAGCACACTCGGATTCGGCTGTTCAGGCCGTTTTCGGGCAAGGAACTATGCTTGATATTTGCGTTGGTGCTGCCCACGTGCGCCATTCCCTACTGCAGTTTCATGCGTTTGTTGCCTCGTGCCGCGATGCTTCCGCATCATTATGTCAAGACGACTCCTAGTTGGAAGCTGAAGCAAGAAGATGGAAGCTACCTTCCCGTTACTGAACTCATTCCAAAAGCAATGCTTGCTGATCCCGATGTTGCAGACGGCGAGGCATTGAATGGATTTGTCCAGGGGTTAGCCAAGCCTGAGGGTGCAAATCACGTTCGTTTCCGTGACATTCCCTGGTCCGCATGGAGGCAAACCCTGATTTTCTGGATTCTTTTGTTTGGACTATTGTGGCTTGCCTTGACGGGATTGGCATTTGTGTGCCATCGGCAATGGTCTCAAAACGAGCATCTGCCCTACCCTGTCGTCCAATTTGCGCAATCCTTGTTCCCGGACGAGAAAGGCTCTCTCAACAGTATTTTCAAAAACAAGCTTTTCTGGATTTCATTTGTCATCATCTTCGTGATTCATATCAACAATACCTTGCACCAGTATCACTCAGACATACTGATTCCCGTTCAACGCGTCTTCAACTTCACGCCATTCCGGGTCTTGTTTCCAACGATGCTTCGCGGTGGCGGATGGGCGATGTTCTGGATTCGCCTGTACTTTTCATTTATCGCAATTGCGTACTTGCTGCCGTCTGATGTATCGTTCGGCGTTGGCCTCGGTCCCTTTGTCGCCTACTACATCATGGGCGTGATGATAAAATTCGGTTTATCTCCGTATGCCGGAGGGGCATATTCGCCCAAGATTCATTCTGGGATGATCTTGGGTGGCTACATTGGATTTTTCGCGACGATGATGTACACGGGCCGTCATTACTATTGGAGTGTTTTAAAGAGTTCATTGGGTTTTGGCGTTCATCAAGAGACTGGATCGCTTGCGGTCTGGGGGATGCGATTGTTTTTCTTGGCCGCGATTGGCTTGATCATCAGCATGTGCGCAATCGGGTTGGATTGGCAATTGACGGTTCTATTTGCGATTCTCATATTCATCTGCTACCTGGTTTTGGGTCGAATCATTGCCGAGACCGGAATGTTCTACTTGTCCCCTGGGGTTTATCCCTGCGTGATCTTGATTGCGTTGATGGGCGAGCAATCCTTTGGTCCAGTGACCTTGGTCATCATGTTTATCCTGACGACCTTGCTCTTCAGCGATACACGCGAAACGTACATGCCGTATATCGTCAATGCTGTCAAGTTCGTTGACCTTGGCGGGCGAGACTACCGTCGATATTCCAAAGCCTTGCTTGTTGCGATGTGCGTAAGCTTGTTGGTTGCCGTTCCAGCTGGAATTTACTTTTCGTATGATGGCGGCACGAATTGGCGCGATGGCTTTGCGACAAGTAGCGTTCCTCGCGGATCAATCAACAGCATGCTGTCCATACGGACAAGCCTTCAGGCACAAGGGATACTTGAACAAGCCGAATCCGTCAGCGGCTTTGCTCGCTTTGCGAACATGAAACCCAACAAGCAATTCCTGATTACATTTGGTATTGCATTTCTTGGGGTTTTGCTGTTTTCGGCGGGTCGTCTTCGCTACTCGTCTTGGCCGATTCATCCGATTTTGTTCTGTGCTTGGCCAAACTACGCCGCATACATGACATGCTGGTCATTTGTCATTGGCGGCATAATCAAGGTGCTGGTGACTCGATTCGGCGGAAGCAAAAGCTATCAGCGAATCAAACCCTTGATGTTTGGAATGATCGCAGGCGACATGCTGGCAGGATTGGTCATCATCGCTAGCGGATTCATCTACTACCTCGTTACCAATGAATCGCCTAAGCCATACTATGTTCTGCCGCCTTAAACTTTCTTTGTCGAAATAAACAACAGAGGGCATCGATTGACACTATTTTTTGAAGAAGTGTTTTTCGACCGCGATGCAGATTGCGTGATAGACCGGAAGGTGGTATTCCTGAATCTTGAAAGTCTCGTTTTCAGGTACGTGAATAGGTACGTCCGCAAGCTTGGCAAGCAAACCTCCTTTTTTGCCCGTCAATCCGATAATTTTCATTTTCCTAAGTCGGGCAACTTTACAAGCCAATGCTATATTACGAGCATTGCCGGATGTGGAGATACCGATAAGCACATCACCGGCTTTTCCGAGTCCGTAGAGTTGTTGCGCGGGCGCCAGATCTCCTCCCAAGTCGTTCCCGACTGCGGTGGTCAGCGCCTGTTGAGCCATTAGGGACAAGGCAGGAAGACCGCACTGAAGGTGTTTTGCCAGATAATTGCCATCTTCCTCACCCGCAATGTCAAGCAATGATTTAACATCGGATTCAGGAAGCGGACGTGAAAGCAGAAATCCTTTCATCAGTTCGCCAACGATGTGCTCGGCGTCAGCCGCACTGCCTCCGTTGCCACAACAATAAACCGTTCCTCCATTCTCATAACAACAAATAATCGTATTGATTGCCTGGCAAATCGACTCCGAGCAGTCAGCCAAACCAGGATAACGACCAATCAATTCAGACATCACTTCTTGCATTTGAAACTCCTTTCATCGCAATTTCAAGGATAAAAACAAAGTCAATATCCATTACACAATACTGGCGATAACCTGTTGACAAAGCTGTCAAAAATCTTGTCAATCCACTTATCTACAAGTTCTCACAAAGCTGTGAAAAACACTTAATTCATTGTTTTTCAATGAGTTATAATAAATATCAAGAATTATTCACACATCTAATAGAAATAGATATAAATAACAATATAATACAGTAATATGTAAACACGATGGGTATTGGATTGAAAAATCCGCCGCTCCTCGTCATCGGGTTACCAAAAGGGATCAAAACAATGAAACTAACTGTAACGAAAGAGAATTTTGTCAATGGTATCAAGCGCGTTGTGAATGCAGTAAGCACGAAGATTACGTTGCCTGCGTTGAGCAACATATTGATTGAAGCTGAAGGCGACACGCTGGTCTTTACGGCAAGTGACTTGGAACTAAGCATTCGTACCATTGTTCCCGCAATTGTGTTTGAGCCTGGTGCTACTACGTTGCCTGCGAAGAAGATCATGCAGATTGCGTCAGAGCTTCCTTCTGGCGATGTCACGCTGGAGTCATTCGAAGACGAACATGTAGCACTGTCTTGCCAAAAGGCGTACTTTAAGATTCGTAGCTTGGCGGCGGAGAATTTCCAGAAGCCCGAGGATGTTCAGGAAGAGTGGGCATTGACGTTGCCAGTTCAAGATTTGCTGAAGAGCCTGTCCAAGGTATCGTATGCGAAGAGCGAAGACGAATCGCGTCGTTATTTGAATGGGGTCTTGCTGTCGGTTCGCTCTGGGGTTTTGACATTTGCTGCGACCGATGGTCGTCGTCTCGCCTTGGTTGAGCGTCCTTTGGAAGCGGATTCGACCTTGGATGGTGACATCATTCTTCCCGCGAAGGCTGCCAATGAGCTGTCTCGTTCCCTTGAAAGCTCTGGCGATGTCAAAATCCTGATTTCTCAATCGTCGATTTCGTTTTCGACGAGCGAGACGACTGTTAGCAGCAAGCTTGTCGAAGGTACTTATCCCAACTATCGTCAAGTGATTCCCAAGGCAAGCAAGCAGCAAGTCACGATTCCTCGCCAGGCATTTGCCGAGACATTGCGCCGAGTATCGTTGGTTGTGAGTGACAGCAGTTCCAGCATTAAGCTTACATTGTCCGAAAATGCATTGACTGTTTCGGCGAACAGCGCTGAGGTTGGTGAGTCAAGCGAGCCAGTTGAAATCGAATACTCTGGCGAGAAGTTTGAGATTTCGTTTAATCCTCAATTTGTAAGCGAACCGTTGAGGTATCTTGACTGCGAGCAGTTGGTGATGCAGTTTTCTGATGATTTGAGTCCTGTTTGCCTGACTGGTGACGAGGGATTCCTGTACATCATTATGCCGATGCGCGGCTAATCGGTTTCTTTTGGTCGCCTTTCGCCTGTCCTGCCAGGCGCGTGTGCGCTGAATTGAAATTCACATATTACAAGACGGAAATTGCCTCGGGATGATCAATTGGTATTCCGTGGCAATTTTCAGCTACGCCCTAAATTTTGGATGCTGAAATCATTAACCATTTCCAATTTTCGTAATTTTGACCGTATCAAGACGGAGTTGGATAGTCATGTCAATGTATTAGTTGGATCCAATGGTCATGGTAAGACGAATTTTCTGGAAGCAGTTTACTACTTGTCTTTGTTGCGTTCTTTTCGCACGAATCAGATAAGTGATTTACGTCAATGGAAGAAGGATTTCTTCAGATTGGAGTGTGAATGCACACAAAGTGGAATGCCTTCCCGTCATTTGAGCGTGACATACGGAAATGAACGGCGGTTGCAAGTCAACGGAACGAATATTTATCGTACGAGCGACTTCATCAATCAGTTTATCTGCGTCACATTTATTCCTCAAGACAAGGATTTGATTCGCGGATCCGAGGTTTTAAGGCGCAGGTTCATGGATATTTCACTATCGCAAATGTCAACTGGTTATTTACGGAATCTGCAAAGCTACACTGAGGCATTGAGGGCGCGAAATGCCATGCTCAAAGATCGGGTGAAATACACGGATTCGACGATTAAAGCTTACGATCACGTACTGGTAAAATCCGGAGTTGCCGTGGAAATGGAACGACGGGAGTTTATGGAAAAGCTCAATTCGTCACTCTTCGAGAAATCTTCGCTTCTATTTTCCCCGGATTTGATCTTGAGCGTACGATACTTGTCTGGCATAGGTTCTTTATTGCAAGTGAGTTATGATGATGCCGAACAGATGGAAGAGAAGTTTCGTATGGCATTGCGCAAGAATTACGAGCGTGATTGTCGCAAGGGATTCACCCATTGTGGACCACATCGTGCGGAAATGACCTGTCTGCTTAACTTGCATTCCCTTTTGCATTTTGGTTCGGAAGGCGAATGCAGAATGGCGTCGCTTGCGATCAAATTCGCTTTTCTGGATGTTCTTAGGCAAACGCTTAATTCCGATGACATTACCCTGCTGGTAGATGATGTGACCGGAGAATTGGATACGACTCGACAAGATAATTTCTATCGAGAACTTCTGTCTGGAGGTCAAATCATCTACGCAGGTACATTTTTGCCCGAAGCGTTTCGTGGAAAAGGAAGGGTATTCAACGTCAAATCCGGGATGATTGCGAGTCTTTAGCTTATCGTGGTGGTCCGCCACCGCCTCTTCTTGGACCACCTCTAAATCCTCCACCAGGTCCGCCGAACATATTCGTCATGTCATAGATTTCCTTGACTGCTTCGGCGGCCGCATTCCCAGAGTATTGATCCAATAGGGCATCGCGAACCTGGCTATTGAGCTGCATGAGTTCACGTCCGTTTTCCATCATTGCACGGAAATCTCCACTTGCCTGCAATTCTTGCTGTTGCTGCAAAAGCTCATTGTAACGCTTGACGGAATCACGTTGCTCTCGTGTCATCTTGGACGTATTGACCTTGGAGAAATAATCGATGACCTTGTTTTGCCTATCCTGCATTTGCTTTTGGAAATTTTCCCTTTCGGTCATGATTTGTTCATATCTTTCGGGATCTTCCTCTCTCAATCTTTCCATTCGATCCTGCATGTTTTCGCCGCGTCGATTATTGTCTCTTCCCCATCCTCCTCTATCTCTATTGTCACGGTCTTCCCGATTTGCGAGTCGTCCATTTTCATCTTTCAGCGCATTGATCTCATTTTTCATTGCTGCGAGATCTGCTCTCAACCGTTCATTTTCCTTCGAGAGTTCGTCTTTGTTTACAGGTGCATCCACGATTTGCGTGTTTCGGCTTTTTTGTGCGATGAGCGCCGACTTTTCGGCTTCCAGCTGTTTGATTGCGGCTTGCGCATTTCCGTTATCGGCTTCCAGTTCTGAGATATGCGATCGAAGGGAACTGTTGTCCATGTAGTAAAAGGCGGCAGCTCCTCCACAAAGCACGGTCAACACAAGTAAAACTAATACAATTGGGTTACGCAATTGATCTGGCATGGCTGGACTCCTTTTAGGTTATCTGAACTCCATAGGAAATGTTGTTCTATGTTATAAACGGAAATGATTTTGAAAAATTGTATCAAAATTTTTTTCTTGACATGCGAGATTTCATTGAAGCTTGATTTCGCCGAGTTCCTTGAAGTAGTCTTCTACTAAGCGTTGGTACTTTCTCGGTGGAACAGAAAATTTATTCTGCTGCTTGTCCTTATTTTCTTTTTGAACTTTTGCCAGATGTTCCACCAAAACCCTAGCGGCAGCATTGATTGTATTCAAAATGCCTTGGCTGGCTTCGGAAGGATTTTGACCATTGAGCATCTGCATCGCCTCGGAAAGCTGGTTTAATCTATCGTCTTTAAGCGTACGAGCCAAATTGTCATACTGCTTTTCCAATTGCTTGATAATCTCATCGATTTTTTCTTGATTATCGGCAGCTTGTTTGGTTTCATTGTATTGTCGCTGCAATTTTTCGAGTTCATTCCTTAGTTCTTGTTCATTCATCGGCGGCATTTTTTCTGCCGCTTTATCGAGTGATTGCGCCAATTCGTAAAGTGCATTTGACGCATTGACCTGTGCTTGATTTGCGCGATCGAACCTCTTGTACAGGAGTGCATTTTCAGCGCGTTTCAGTTCGCTTTCCAGCCTTGATTTCTGTAGTTTCTGCAAGGCATTGTTGAGTTCCCTGGCTGCTTCTGGGTATTGTTCCTGGATATTTTTCGAGGTATTTACGATGGCTTGCTTGAGCCTGTCGGTATTTTGTTTCAGGTTCAACTGTTTTTCCCTGAGTTGTTTAGCTGTTTCTTGCGGGACATTTTGCTGGTTTGCAAGTGATTTGGATTCTTGAGCCAGGTTGTACTGTTGTTGTGCCAATTGCCTGGTTTGTTCGCTAAGCATGGCGACTTGGTTTTGCGTGACTGCCTTCAAGGATTCCTCCAGTGCCTGGAGTGCATTTTGCAGACTGATTTGTGCTCGGATTCCATGGACTTGTCCTAGTTTCAGGTCATTATTATCGAATTGCATTTGTGCTTTCCTGATTTCGGCTTGTGCATTTGCGATTTGCTCTCGTCCTGTTGCGGCGGTTGGTATGGGTCTGATCATGTCATTGACCTGATCCAGAAATTGATTGATTTCGCTTTCCTTCTGTGCAAGTGCCGATGAAATTGCGTCTGGCTGACTGGCTCGTTCGTTGACTTGGCTTTGCTTGGCCAAGGCATCTTTAAGGCGCTCAATTGCCTTTTGGAGCATTTCAGCCTGCTGCTGATCGGATTGCTGTTGTTCCTGGCTGTCCTGGGAGTTGGATTCCTGATCCTTCTTCTTGTCTTCTTGGTTCTCGGCTTTCCCCTGCCCTTCAGATTCGCCCTTCTTGCTCTTCATTGCATTTTTCAACAATTCGTTTTCAATTTTCACCAGAGCTGTGAGTCCTTGTTCCTGGGGGAGCGAGCTTTCGTCCAAAAGGGTTTTTTCCACAAGCGTGATGGCTTGGTTTTCGGCTTGAATGCTGAATTTGAAAAGGGAATCGAATGGTTCAGGGAGCTTGGCGGTATTGGTTTCCTCGCGTTTTCTCTGTTCATCAGGATCGGTGTCAACGACTTGTGGCGTACCGAGGAGTTGCTGCTCGCGACGACGGATTTCCAATTCCAGATCTTTGAGTCCCCTGAGAAGTTCCGGCGCTGCCTTGATTTGGTCTTCGAGTTCGAGTCGCGTAGCATCCCAGGTCAACCTCAGCAATCGTTTTGCTTCGGCAATGAGGTCGGAGACCGATGCTTTTTTTTCTTGCCCTTGCCCATCTGAATCGGCTTCAATGTCTGCCTGATCCGGTTGGATGGTAATGAAGAACACATCCGTCCTTGTGGTTTGTGGTTTTGGCTGGCAGTTGTCTGTTGCAAAGAAGAAGCAGGCGATGATATCTCCGTCTTGCAGATTGAGTTCATGGATATGCCAGAGTTGATTGTGTTCTGCTTCCAGGGTTATTTTTTCTTCGCTACTCTTGAAGAGCTTTGTTTGTCTCTGGTTGCCATTGATTGCGAATTTAATTCCGAATTCTTGGATTCCGAAGTCATCAAACGCCGATGCATCGAGTCTGAGGCTGTCTTTGGACTTTATTTTAACATCGCCTTTCGGGAGTCTTTGTTCCATGACGGGTGGTAAATCTGGCTTGATCTGGATATCAAACCAGGGTGATTGATTAAGGTGATTTTGGCTATCTTCGAGCACGACTCTGTACGAATCATCTTTTTTCGGCGTCCATTCGAGGGTGTGGATGCCATTGTTTTCGGTAAATATCGCCTGTTTTTCCTGTTGGTTTTCCAGCGTGGCCCGGCGTGCTTTTTTCGCGGTGATTTCGATCGTTAGTTTTGATCCCGCGATGCATTCCATGTTTTGGAAATCGCCGTATTGCTTGGTTTCCAGTCCCGTGTATTCTGGCGGGATGCAAGTGATGTTGACACTGGTGAATTCTGGTGGATCAAAGACCTTGATGGTTTTGACGGAAGACGTAAGGGAATCCGAGAAGATTTTGAATTGCGTGTGTTTTTGGAGATCGTAGAAGACGAAGGCTGATGTTTGTCCGTCATTAAGTTTTGTCATCGGATAGACTTGTCCATTGACCAATACTTTCAGGTCATTTTCCCAGCGTGTTGCCTTTGCGGCGATTCGGAAGTCGCTTCCCCTTGGTGTTTCGAGAGGATGCGTATGGATGACGATGCCGTCTCCCAATCGTGCGCAGAGCCATTTTTTGCATGGTATTGAGTTCCATGCAAGCATGGTTGCCAGGACTGCGACGGTGAACCAAATCGCGGGTACCTTGTTGGAAAGCTGCTTTCGAAATGTATTGTCAATCAACAGATCGTTGGCTTCGCGATGTTCAATCGTCTCCAGGAGTTCACGTTCAACGGCATTGGGAGGCGTGGATCGCAAGGAAATTTCAACTGCGCAGACAAACGAATCCATCAAATCGGGAAAACGTTGCTCGACCTGAAGCGCCAGAGACTTGAGATTGCGGCGTTGGCAGTTGCGAAAAACGTAGATAACCAGAGAAATGGTCGACAAAACAAAGGCGAAATTGAGCGAAAATTGGCAGAAATTCTCTGTCAATGGACGTGTCATCGATTCGAACAAGGCCAAAATCAGACAGAAAACCGAGACGGAAGAAAGATGAAGACAGGTCGCTGTCACCAATTGACGGGCACGAAGACCTGTAGAAAGTTTTGTCAGGCGAGAAACAAGCATAGAGAACAAGACAAAAAAAACAACTTTAATGGCAAAAAACTTTTTTATTAATATAGCATTGAGCTTTTGAATTGAATAGCTATATTAGGTTACTTTAGGAACCTTTCAAAAATCAAGTTACCCTTTCCGGTTTCTTTTGGCCGCCTTTCCCTTGTCCTGCCGGGCGCATATGCGAATACGCTTCTTTCAGGACAAGGGAAAAACAGCTCGAAACAATTCCGGATCTGTTGCCTTAATTTTTGAACGGCTGCTTAGGGAATTGAGTCACTTGTTGTATTTACCCCATCATTTGAAGGTATTGCAATGCAAATATGCGACATATTGAACACGTCGTTGATTAAAGTAGGCTTGAGTTCATCCAATAAGTACGATGTGTTTGACGAGTTGTTGTCATTGTTTGTTGACAATGGTTTGTTGGATGACAAGTCATCTGCGCTGGATGCTGTAGTTACCCGCGAAGAAAAGATGTCCACGGGTGTTGCGCCATATGTTGGCATACCTCACGGGAAAGTCCCTGGAGTCAAGGATGTATTGGTTGCGTTGGGCATATCCCGCGAAGGAATTGAGTACGATTCCCTGGATGGTTTGCCCGTGAAGGTTGTATTCTTGGTGTTGTCGGAAACTGGCAATCCAGGTCCCCATTTGCGGGTGTTGTCCAGGATCTCCAATTTGATCAAGTCTCCGTCATTTGTTGAATCAATGGTTAAAGCAGTTGATTCATCCCAGGTTTTGTCGTTGATATCGGAGCAGGAATAATGGATGATCTTTTGAAACGGTTGCTTGCTGTAGAGAAATCGGCTCGCGATGTGATTGGAGTAGCCGAAAAATCAGCATTGGAGATTAGAACGACGGCTCGTCGTCAAGCGAATGACGAAGATGAGCGGATCCAAAACGAGACTGCTATCGAATACGATGCCATCGTAAAAGACAGAATTTCCCAGGCCGAAGCATCACGTGATGAAAAGCTACAGGCGGCCGACAAGAAACTGGATCAGAAAGCAAGGGATTTTTCCTCAAAAATCAAGCCCCAATTGCCTGTCATCGTACGTGCATTGGCAGCACTTGAATCCTAAATCAACATGTTGAAGTCCAATTTCAATGCCAGCCACGATTTTATCTTTGCCAAGTTGCATGGCATGTGGGCCAATGCTGCCAAGGACGATCGTCTGGATAAGCTCATCCACGCTGAAAACGTGGAAAGCCTAGTCAGAATGCTGATGGAGTTCAATCTCGATGCCTCAAAGCGCAACGCGTTCTACCGAAACCTGATCATGCGTGATATCGAGACTTTGTCAAGCATAGCGGCGCTATTGGATGACGGCACGGCAGGATTCTACCGTTCATTTATCGAACGGACGTATTTTGAGAATGTCAAAGTGTTGTTGAACTATCATTTTTTCCCAAGGCGCGAAACTAACATTTCGTATTTGCTGGTTGACATTCCAGGCGTGCCGCCGGTGGATATTCCCAAGCTAACCTCCATTAAGGATGTGGAAGAATTTTTGCGTGAGTTTCCCAAATTGCATTACTGCGAAGAGATTGACGCAATTGTGCGTCGCTTGGATGCGGATCGTGACATTATCATTGCGGAATGCGAATTGGACAAGCTCGCCTACAAGAACAAGCTTGTTGCCGCGGACAAGGTTCCCTCGGGGATCCGTAGCCAATGCAAGGAAATGATCAGGATGGCGATAGATATCGTCAACTTGTGTACGCTTTTGCGCAATGTCCACACGTATCATTTGGATCGTGACAGGATCAGCGAGATGTGGATTGGCGGGGGCAAGGCAATGAGCCTGGGGAAGTTGACAGAGCTATCGGACTGCGAAAGTGTTTTGGAGGCGGTGAGCCGTCTGCCTTCAGAATTTCAGAATGTGCTGTTGCCATTTTACGATGCGGAGTTGTATGTCAGCGAGAATGCGTTGTGGACGATGCTGTACAAGTGTGCGAAGCAGCACTTTTCGGATTACAATCACAGCGACTTGTCGATTATTGCCTTTCCGTTTTTGAAAAGATTTGAGACATTGAACCTGAGGCGTGTGTACGAAGGGATGCATTTTGGAATTAAATCTTCTGACATGCATGATATGATGATACGTTCGTAAGGGCGTTTTCAGTAAGATGGAGCCAAAAGAAGACTATGTTTAAGCCTGTAGAGATGTGCAAGGTCAACGTCCTCGTGCTTAATAAGCACCTGATGGACACGACACGCAAGCTGGGTAGCAAGGGAAGTGTCCATTTGGTGGACGCAATAAAGCAGTCGCAATCCCATCTGCTGAACTCGTTGGATGACCAAAAAGACCAGAATGCCTTGGGACAATTGCTTGACAAGGCGGAGCTCCTTATCAGAAAACTTGGTGTTGACGAGGATGCAGAAGTCCCGAATGTCGCCGATATGAATCAGGAAGACATCGCCGCGCTTTTGGATAAAATTTTCTTTCGCTACAAGGAACAGGACAATGCAATCAACAAGCTCGTCAATGATGCCAATAACCTGACGCGCGACAGTGCCAGGCTGGCGGGGTTCCCGATCCAAAAGGTTTCCTTGGACGTGCTTCACAGCCTTAGTCACTTTTACATGGTGACGGGTCGCCTGTCTCCCTCGGTCATTCCTTCGGCGATCTCGATTTTGGGCGACCGTGGACTGTTGGTTCAGGCTGACGGCAAGGAAGGAAACGTGCTCGTCATGGCGAGTCGCAAGAATCGTTGGGCGGTTGAGGAGGAATTGAACAAGTTGGGCTTCAAGGCAGTGGAGGAACCCGAGGGCGTGAACCGCAGCGTTTCCGAGGAGCGTCAGGCCCTGGAGGATTCGTTGTTGAATTTGAAGCAAGAGCTGGAGGAATGCCGCCTGAACGTTCTTAAGCTTGGCGAGGGCTACGGTGGCGTCCTGCTAGCGATGCGCACCCAATTGCGTGGCTTGGTCGCTGTCCACAAAGCCCGGAAGCATTTCGGTCAATTGTCCCAATTGGCTTGCATTTCAGGTTGGACTCCGAAGGATCAGGTTGACGAGATCAAGAGGATCGTTGACGAAACCACCGACGGAACAGGAATCGTCGAAGTCATCGATGCGGAGGATGATGCGCTGGTCAAGGCAGGATTGGAAACTGTGCCCGTCAAGTTCACGGACGGGCCCTTGCGGCGTCCATTCCACATGTTGATTTCGAATTTCGGGATGCCCCGCTACAACGAGCTTGACCCTACCCTCTTCGTCGGACTCACGTTCGTGATATTGTTTGGGTTCATGTTTGGCGACGTTGGCCAGGGGGCGGTACTGTTTGCCGCCGGCATGTACATGAAGTTCACGAAGCGCAAGCTAAACGACAGCTTGCGCGACGCTGGGATGTTGTTGGCTGCTTGCGGCTTGTCTTCGGTTCTGTTTGGCTTTGGATACGGTTCGATTTTTGGCTACGAGAACGAGGATTTCCTGCCTCATTTATGGGTCAGTCCCTTGCATGGCGGAATTGAGAGGCTTTTGATCTCCGCGGTCGGCGTTGGCATTGTGTTTTCGTCCATGGCGATTATCATCAACATCATCAATCATTTTTTGGCGAAGCATTATTTCGAGGGGATATTTGACAAGTACGGATTATTGGGATTGCTGTTCTACTGGACCGCCCTTGGGGTTGGTCTTTGGCTGATGCTTTCCAAAGATCACACAGTTAAATCCTGGCATGTCGTGTTGCTGGCAACACCGCTAGTGTTGCTGTTCATCCGCGAGCCGCTGCATAATTTCCTGCAGAAAAAGCGCTTGTTCCATGGCACCAGCGTGTTTTCCACGGTCTTGGAAGGCATCATCGAGACGATGGAGACGCTGACGGGCTACCTGAGCGGGACTGTGTCCTTCGTTCGAGTCGGAGCATTTGCGATTTCCCACGCCGCCTTGTCCATGGCTGTATTCCTGATTGTGGGCATGCTCGATAACCTGCCCGGCGGCTTTCTGTGGAAAACACTGGTCATCATCGTGGGCAATATCATCATCATCGCCTTCGAGGGAATGGTGGCGATGATCCAAGGCTTGCGATTGGAGTACTACGAACTATTTGGCAAGTTCTTCTCCGGTAGCGGCGTGGCATACAAGCCTTTCGACCTGAAAAACGACAAATAATTTTCTATCAAATCAATATAGTCCTTTAGACAAACACAAAAAACACACAAACAAGGAGACAAGACAAATGATTTCGATGAGGTTTTCGAAGATGGCGAAGCTTTTCCAGGGCATGATTTTTCTGATGGCTTTGTTTATTGGCACCTACGCAATGGCTGAAGGCGCTGCGGATGCGGCCGCTACCAAGGAAGTGGCTGCAGTGGCAGGCGAAAAGGCATATATTGCCGAGTCCACCAAGTACATCGCGATTGCAGTTATCATGGCAGTTGGAAGCTCTGCCGCGGCTTTTGCCGTCGGCAAGATTGGTGCCGCAGCGATGGGCGCCGCCGCTGAGAAGCCCGAGTTGTTGGGCAGGGCGATTGCCTTCGTCGGACTGGGTGAAGGTATTGCGTTGTTCGGCTTTCTGATTGCCCTGTTCCTACTGAACTAGTTATGAATGCTTTATGCGGAGGTGACGGCGGATGGCTTATCATATCATAGGCGACCAGGATACGGTTCTTGGCTATCGTTTTGCCGGGGTTTCAGGGGATGTGGTTGAGGATCCGGAATCGGCGAAGACCGCGTTTTTGCATGCCACTGGAGATCGTAGCATATCGATATTGCTGATTACCGAAGCTGTCGAAGATATGATTATGGATCTGGTAATCCAGCATCGCATCTCCTCCCAGCCTCCGTATCTCACAGTGGTGCAGGATATTTGGGGGCCCAAGGGCAAGCGGAAGTCCCTGCAGGAACTGATCAACGAAGCCGTCGGAATCAGGATTACACCCGAGGAAGACGACTGAAAAGACGGATGATGCCAACGATGAATCAAGAAGAAAAACTTATACAGGAAATCTTGGCCGATGCCCAGGCAAAGGCGGAAAAGATCATCGCCCGTGCTCGCAACGAAGCGGATGCCATGATGGAGCAATCGCGCAAGGACGCAGTACGCAAGCGCGAGGCCAGATTGGCGGATGCAAATGCCAGGGCGGACAAGGCGTGCAAGACCATACAGCTTGACATCGACATCGAAATCAATCGCCGTTGGCTCAAGCGCCAAGAGCAATGCATCAACGATTTGTTGGATGAAGCGCTGTCTGAACTCAAGGGTTTGGCCGGCGAGGCTCGTCATAATTCATTGCGCGCATTGGCTGACGAGGCACTTCGTGCGATTGGCAATGTTGATTGCCTGGTATCGATTCATCCTGACGATGCTGGATTTGTGACGGAGTCCTGGCTGCAGTCCCTGGCAACGTCCATCTATCCTGGTTCAGCACTGCGTTACGAAATCAAGGTTGACGAGGGGATTTCCGGGGGGTTGGTCTTTGAGACCACGGATGGAAGGTGTGAATTTGACAACACGTACTCGATGCGCCTGGAGCGCATGCGTGAAGATTTGAGAATTATCGCCGTGAAGGCTTTATTGCAGTGATACGGAGCGTATTGGCAAAATGAACGAAGGTATCATCACTCGTATCAACGGACCGATTGTTGAGGCTCGCAATATGGAGCGTGCCGGAATGCTTGAGGTGGTTGAGGTTGGCACCGAACGCTTGATTGGTGAAGTCATCCGAGTCCGCCACGGCGGTCTCGCGACCATCCAGGTCTATGAAAATACATCAGGATTGAAACCTGGCGAAACTGTGTATTGCACGGGAAGGCAGCTGTCTGTCAAACTCGGGCCTGGTTTGCTCGGCACCATCTACGATGGCATTCAAAGGCCTTTGGACCGAATCGCGGAACTCTCAGGAGCGATGATTCGGCGAGGCGAAAAAACCGAACCCCTGGACATGAACAAAAAGTGGCACTTCGTTCCAACAGTCAACCCAGGCGATGAACTGAAGCCAGGTGTCGTCTATGGCGAGATCCAGGAAACCGACTCGATCAAACTCAAGCTTATCGTACCGCCAAGCCAAAAACCGACGCTGGTGAAAACCATCGTACCAGAAGGCGACTACTCTGGCGAGGAAACCCTGCTGGTTGCCGAAAATAACGACACGCTTGGATTCTATCAGTACTGGCCGGTCAGGAAGCCAAGGCCAGTTGTTGCAAGAAAACAGCTTACAACGCCGCTTTTGACCGGATTGCGCGTAATCGATGCGTTCTTCCCGATTGCAAAGGGCGGCGCGGCTGCGATCCCAGGAGGATTTGGTACCGGAAAAACCATGACCCAGCAAGCTCTGGCAAAGTGGTCGGACGCCGATATCATCGTCTACATCGGATGCGGTGAACGAGGCAACGAAATGACCGAAGTTCTGAGGGAATTCCCCGAACTCGTCGACCCAAGGTCAGGACGTTCGCTGATGGAGCGGACCATCCTTATCGCCAATACCTCGAACATGCCCGTCGCAGCCCGTGAAGTCTCGATCTATACTGGCATTACCTTGGCGGAATACTATCGCGACATGGGATACCACGTCGCGATCATGGCGGATTCCACGTCCCGTTGGGCGGAAGCGCTCCGGGAATTGTCGGGTCGATTGGAGGAAATGCCTGCTGACGAAGGTTTTCCGGCGTACTTGCCCACTCGTCTGGCAAGCTTTTACGAGCGTGCTGGCTTCGTTGAGACGATGTCCGGCACTTCGGGATCGGTTTCCGTGATTGGCGCCGTATCTCCTCCTGGCGGTGACTTTTCGGAGCCGGTGACCCAGCACACGTCGCGTTTTATCCGTTGTTTCTGGGCATTGAATCGTGCCTTGGCAAATGCGCGTCACTACCCTGCCATCAGTTGGCATGACAGCTATTCCGAGTATTTGATTGATATTGCGGGTTGGTGGGGTCAGCAAGACGCCGAATGGAAAGCACATCGCGATCTGTTGATGGAAGTCCTCCAGGAAGAAGTCGCCCTCCAACGAATTGCGAAGTTGATTGGACCTGATGCGTTGCCTGACCATCAGCGATTGACGCTGCTCGTTGCAGATATTGTCAAAAATGCATTCCTGCAGCAGAATTCATTCGATGAAATTGACATGTACTGTTCTCCTGGCAAGCAGACCTGGATGCTTCGGTTGCTGGCGACGTTCACCGAAAGGTCGCAAAACCTGATCAGGAGGGGTGCGATGTTGGCGGATATCAATGCCATTTCGGCGTTGCCGCGATTGCTGCGCATGAAATCCGAAATTCGGAATGACGACAAGACCGCAATGGCGAATCTGGAACAGCAGATCAGTTCGGCTCTAGACGCCATTGAATCGAACTTGCGATGAATCGAAAGAAAGACCATAGGATGATGAAGTGATATGAAAGTCGCAGGATTGGAATATAGAGGAGTATCCTCCATTGACGGACCGCTGGTATTTATCGACAATATCCGCGGTATCGCTTATGATGAACTGGTGGAAATCACGACACCAACGGGTGATGTTCGCCTAGGACAGGTGCTGGACGTGACCGCGTCTGCGGCAGTTATCCAGGTCTTTGGAGGCACTGTAGGATTGTCGCAGGAAAAAACAAAGGCGAGATTCTTGGGGTCGGCCTTGAAAATTCCAGTCTCAAAGGACATGCTCGGGCGTGTCTTCGATGGACTAGGAAGACCCAAGGACGGACTGCCTGAACCATTGACAGCCGACAGGAGAGACGTCAATGGAATGCCTGTCAACCCCTACTCTCGAGAATATCCAAGGGACTTTATCCAAACAGGAATTTCCTCAATCGACCTGATGAATACGCTGGTCAGAGGACAAAAGCTGCCAATCTTCTCCGGAAATGGATTGCCGCACAACAGAATGGCCGCGCAAATCGCACGGCAAGCCAAGCTGTTGAGCGAAGAGGTGGAGTTCTCAATCGTGTTCGCGGCGATGGGTGTCAAATACGACGTCGCCAGGTTCTTCATCGATTCCTTCGAAAGGTCGGGCGTGCTCCACAATGTGGCGATGTTCTTGTCCCTCGCCGACGATCCTTCCGCAGAACGATTGGTGACCCCACGATCCGCTCTGACATTGGCGGAATACCTGGCGTTCGACCTTGGAATGCACGTGCTCGTCATCATCACGGACATGTCAAACTACTGTGAAGCGCTGCGTGAAATCGCCACGGCACGAGGCGAAATCCCATCTCGTAAGGGCTATCCTGGCTACCTTTACAGCGACCTGGCGTCAATGTACGAACGCGCGGGACGTTTGCGCGGAGGGGCAGGATCCATTACGCAAATGCCGATCCTGACCATGCCGTCAGACGATATCTCGCACCCGATCCCAGACTTGACCGGATACATCACCGAAGGGCAAATCGTGCTGGAGCGCGACATGCATCAGCGCGGAATCTATCCTCCTGTTGCGGGCTTGCCATCGCTGTCGCGCCTGATGAAGGACGGCATTGGGAAGGGTCGTACTCGTGACGATCATCCTCACGTTGCGTCCCAGTTGTTTGCGGCGTATTCCAAGGTCAAGGACATTCGCTCGTTGGCTTCGGTCATCGGCGAAGAAGAATTGAGTCCAGTTGACAAGTTGTACTTGAAATTCGGCGTTGAATTCGAGAACAAGGTCGTTTCCCAAGGGGAATTCGAGGATCGCCCCATCCAACGGACCTTGGAAATCGGTTGGGAAGTCCTCAAGATCCTCCCGCGTTCGGAATTGCTCAGAGTCTCCGAAGAAGAATTGGCCATGTACTACGACGAAGCAGTGACTATCAAGTCGAAGAAGTAAGATGAAACTTAATGTTCCTCCAACCAAAACTAATCAGCTTATACTGAAACAAGATCTCGCGATGGCGACAGAGGGATTTGACCTTCTCGAGCAAAAACGCGAAATCCTGGTGATGGAACTGATGCACCTGCTAGACCGGGTCAAGCTCGTTCATCAGGAATTGGAAGAACGACGCAAGAAGGCCTACGATACCTTGAAGCGCGCAGTGTCATTCAATGGTTATTATCACATGCGCAATATCGCAAGTGGTATCCGATACGACCACAAGGTGTCATACCAAACACGCGTTGCAGCGGGAATTAGAATCCCAACGCTCGAGATCGAACAAGGCGAATTCAAGCTGCAATATGGATTCGCCGGAACAGATTCCCTGGTCGATCAGACCATGAACGACTTCCTGCTTTTGCTGGAGGTGGCAGGCAAATTGGCGGAGTTGGAATCTTCGGTGTGGCTTTTGGCGAGGGAACTTAAGAAGACGCAGCGCCAAGTCAATGCACTCGAGCATATTTTCATTCCCGATTACAAGGAAACGTTAAAGTATATCGAGCAGGTTCTTGAGAGCAAGGAACTCGATTCGTTCTTTACGATGAAACTCGCCAAGAAACAGATGACGGAAGAAACCTGATCGCCTAGCGGGGCGCATTAGTCAAGTTAAATTTTGGAAATATCCAATGCCAGTTCAAATCATCAAAAAACTCTTGTTGGTTCTTGATGCCTCTTCACCTTCGAAGGCGGCTACAGATTTCGCCTTGGGACTGGCAAAGCAGATCCCATGCAGCCTAATAGCGGCATTTGTTATCGATACAACGATGATCACAGACCTCTTGGATATGCGTGTCCTGATCCAAGAAGAAATGGATGATTTTATCGACGACCTCGAAATCCAGGGCGATTCAATACTCGATGACATAAAGCGACGCTGCGAAGAACTGGAAATCGAACTCGATGATGCCCTGCACTGCCGAGGAAAACTCAACCTCGCAACATTGCAAGCACAAAAACAGTTCGGAGCCGACGCCATCGTTATCGGCGGCTGGAAAGAATCATGCCGACATAAGGACGAAGCCTCAGCTGCCCGCGCACTTGTCCTTGACCAGGCAACTTGCCCTGTCTTCGTCATCAAGGACTAAACGCGGTCTGAATGCTGAATTATGAATGCTGAATGCTGAAATTGCGCCTTGAAAGTCTGACGGGGTCGGACAAATCATTCATAATTCAGCATTCATAATTCATGGGATGGTCACCTGGGGTGCTTGTACTTAAATTAAGTGGCTGAAAGTGAGCCATTCTGAGGAGTATCCAATTCAATTTTAAGAGAACAAATCGACTTGCATTGATCCGTTAATGGTATATACTTGCTTCGTTTCATACGCCTATCAGTGCATGGCTCTGAGATTTGACAGCAAAAAGACGGGAGTTTAAATGAGTTGTCTTGATTCTGTTGAAAACAACGATGAGGATTCTTCGGCACGAGATAATAACGGAGAGATTCTCTATGCGCATAGCCTGGAAAATACTCCCATCCAGCAATGGCAAACACTTGATCAACACGCTTTGAATGTAGGATCAATCACTAGGGAGTTTGCCGATGACTTTCGTTCTGGTCTTTGGGGCGAAATCCTTGGTCGATTGCATGATGTGGGGAAGGCAAGGCTAAGTTTTCTGGCTTACTTAAAGCGATGCAATGGAATTGAAGATGGGCGTGATGTTGGCACCGATCATTCCCATTCCGGCGCAGGAGCTTGTTATGTTACCTATAACTTGCCTGAAATAAAAATGTTCGCTCCAATTTTCGCCTATTGCATTGCAGGACACCATGCTGGATTGCCGGATTGGCAAGGTGGTGACAAGCCTAATGGGGCACTCAAGATTCGACTTGAACGGGAAAAGAAAGTTCTTGACGAACAAGCAGTTCCCGAGCATGCAAAAGATATTTTATCGGGTCTTTCTCTCGATGGCTTAAATGTTCCATGGCGGTTCAAGCTTGAGGATGTTTCTTTTTGGATTCGAATGCTTTTCTCGTGTCTTGTTGATGCTGATTTTCTTGATACGGAGAGCTTTATGAATCCTGAACGTGCGAATGAACGGACGGGATTCAAAAGCATGAGTGAATTGGCAGAAGGGTTCTTTGCGAAGATTAATGAAAAAGAACAAGCGGCAGAAAAGACACCAGTCAATCGAATTAGGAAGGATATTCGGGAAATGTGCGAGAGTGCGGCCGACAAGCCCCAGGGGGTCTTTTCATTGGCGGTTCCGACTGGTGGCGGCAAGACATTGTCGGGCATGGCTTTTGCCTTGAGGCATGCGTTGAAACATGACTTGAAGCGAATTATCTATGTCATTCCCTACACGTCAATTATTGAGCAGACTTCGGCTGTGCTTAGGGGTGTGTTTGGCGAGGAGAACGTCATCGAGCACCACTCCAATATTTCGGATGACAACGATACGCTGCGGGTACAGCTTGCTTCGGAAAATTGGGATGCTCCGGTCATTGTGACAACAAGCGTTCAATTCTTTGAATCGATGTATGCGTCTTCTTCCTCAAGATGCCGGAAATTGCATAACTTGGCTAAGAGCGTTATCATTCTCGATGAAGTTCAGTTGCTGCCCATGCATCTGATTGAGCCCTGCTCTGAAGCGATTAAGCAACTGTCGAAAAATTATGGGGCAACTGTTGTGCTTTCGACCGCGACTCAGCTTGATTTGCCAGGCATTGACTATGCAGAGCCTATTGTCCCAGCGGAAGCCAACTTGTACGAGGAACTTAAGAGGGTTGACTATGATCTACCTAAATCTTTGACCGAAAGGCAGTCTTGGGAGGAAGTTGCCGAGGAACTCATGCAATTCAAGCAAGTGCTATGCATCGTCAATTCGAGAAAGGACTGCAGGGAATTGCATGGGTTGATGCCAGCGGGAACGATTCATCTTTCCGCTTCGATGTGTGGTTCGCATCGAAGCAAGGTCATCGCGGCAATCAAGCAGGCATTGGCCAATGACGAACCGATCCGGGTCATTAGTACTCAATTGGTGGAGGCCGGTGTCGATATCGATTTTCCTGTCGTCTATCGTGCATTTACGGGATTGGCGTCAATAGTCCAGGCGGCAGGACGATGCAACAGGGAAGGGAAAAGACCTGAACACGGCAAGGTTGTCGTCTTTATGCCGCCGAAAGCAAGCATGATTGGAACTTTGAGGAAAGCCGAGGATGCCATGGCAAGTGTCTTGGCTGCAAATCCACAGCTTGACCTGGATAATCAAGAAAGCCATAAAGAGTTTATGCAACAGTTTCTTTACGCACATAATAGCAATGGCAAGGAAATACTGGATGATCTCAAAAAGAATGCGGACAGTTTACAGATCAATTTCAGGGAAGCGTCGAACAAGTTCAAGATGATTGACGAGCAGGATTCGGCAACTGTTCTGGTCAGGTATGGCGATGCAGACGATATCCTGAAAAGTCTTAGGTATGGAGGACCCAATCGCAACATCATGAGAAAACTACAAAGGTTCGCCGTGACAATACATAGGAGATTATTGGCCGAACTCATGCAGAAAAGTTTTGTCGAGGAAATGCATCCAGGTATTTATGTTCAAACCGATCAAAGGTTCTATGATCCATCTCTAGGTTTGATTGGCGATGTTGTCATCGGTCCTGAAAACATGATCATATCGTGACAAGGCAGACAAATGACAGGAGAATGAAACGATGAGAGGCTTTTGCTTGGAAGTTACAGGAGATTTTGCTTGTTTCACCCGACCGGAGATGAAGGTCGAACGCGTCAGCTACGATGTGATCACTCCATCTGCCGCCCGCGCGATTTTCAGCGCTATTTTGTGGAAACCAGCGATCAAATGGAGGATAACGCGCATTGATGTGATGAAGCCGATTCGATGGATGTCCATTCGCAGAAACGAAGTGGCTTCCGTAGCCTCGCCAAGAAGCGACGGGATCCTTATTGAGGATAACCGTCAGCAACGCGCAGGATTGATTCTTCGCGATGTCGGCTACAGGCTTTATGGCGAGTTTGATTTTATTCCGCCGGAAATGCGCTTTTCCGTTGTCAACCCGGTGCCAGAATGGATGACACCTGACGAGGAAAAGGAATTGCTTGCTCAAGCTGAAGCGAAACCTGATGAAAAGGAAGCCAAGTACGCCGCCATGTTTGACAGGCGAGCCACAAAGGGACAATGCTTTACTCAACCCTACTTGGGATGCCGGGAATTCGCCTGCAATACCATTGTCCTGAACAAGAATGTGGAGCAATCACAGGAACGTCCCATTGACGAGGATCGGGACTTTGGCTTCATGCTCTACGATATGGATTATGGTGACCCGAATGATGTGAAACCGATGTTCTACAGGGCCATTATGCGAAAAGGAACAATCCTAGTCCCGGCGCCAGATTCCCAGGAGGTGTTCAGATGATTCTTCAGGCACTTGTGGATTACTATGACAGAAAGGCGGATCCTGAATCGGGAATCGCGCCACAAGGTTGGGAACGCAAGGAACTTCCATTCCTTATCGTTATTGATCGGGATGGAAAATTGGTCAATGTAGAAGACACGCAGGAAATGGAAGGCAAGAAAAAGCGGGCAAAGAGTTTTTTAGTTCCGCAATCGGAAAAGCGATCCTCTGGAATCAAGCCAAATTTCCTTTGGGATAATGTAGAATATGTCGTTGGCAAGGTGTGCAAGGGAAAGGAATCACGTGTTGCCGAACAGCACAAGGCATTCAAGGAACGTCTAGAAAAGCATGCGGGCATTCCAGCCATAGATTCCGTGTTGGCATTCCTGGTGCGCCCAACGATACAAGAGGAACTCGAGGCGTTCCCTGCCTGGGCAGATGCCGCTGATACTAACGCTAACGCCTTCGTCTCATTCAAATTGGTCGGGCAACTAGAACCTGTTTTCAGGGATAAGGAAGTCATGCGTATTGTCGATTCACCCGATGACAAGGGGGTGGATCGACAAGCATGCCTCGTTTCGGGAACACAAGATGTTCTCGCAACATTGCATCCTGCTATCAAGGGGGTTCAAGGAACGAACACGACAGGCGGTAATATTGTTTCCTTTAACTTTCCCGCAGCCTGTTCTTTTGGGAAAAGCCAGGGAGCAAATGCCCCTGTAGGTGAAACGACGGCTTTCAAGTACACCACGGCGCTCAACACCCTGCTCGGCAAGGACTCAAAGCAGAAAATGACCGTTGGGGATGCAACAATGGTTTTTTGGTCGGAAAAAAAGCATCGTTTCGAAAACGATTTTGCCAGTTTTCTTCAGGACAACAAAGATGACCCCGATCAGTTGACAGAAGCCGTTACCACACTGTTCCAATCCATCCATGATGGCGCCTATACCCAAGATAAGGAGGATACGAGGTTCTACATCCTTGGATTGGCGCCAAATTCCGCCAGAATCTCCATTCGCTTCTGGCATGTAGGAACGATTGCGCAAATGGCAAATAGCATCGCAACCTACTTCGATGACTTGTCTATTGCCCATGGTCCAGCCGTCCAAGACCACTTGTCGCTGTGGCGACTGCTCGTTTCCGTTGCGGCGCAGGGAAAGCCCGAAAATATCCCCCCAAAACTGGCCGGCGATGTCATGAGAAGTATTCTGGGAAACCTACCCTTCCCGGAATCATTGCTCCAGGCAACAGTTCAGAGAACAAAAATCGACAACAATATCTTTTATGAATATTCACGTGCCAAGCTCATCAAAGCGTGCTTGAACAGAAAATGGAGAGTCCGCAACCCAAACAATGAAAGGAGTCTAAACATGAGTCTCGACAAGGACAACATCAACATCGGATATCGACTTGGAAGATTGTTTGCAACTCTGGAACGAATCCAGCAGGATGCCAATCCTGGTATCAACGCAACGATCAGGGACAAGTTTTATGCGGCAGCTTCCTCGACTCCGGCAACGGTCTTCGGAAACCTTATGCGCCTGAAAAACCATCATCTGTCGAAAATTGAAAACCCGGGTCGCGTCATTTTCTTCGAAAAACTCCTTGGCGAGATCATTTACCAATCAGAGGATGAGCCTGGCATTACCGCTTTCCCTGCCCACCTTTCGCTTGCCGACCAGGGGCAGTTCGCCATAGGATATTACCATCAAAAACAAGATTTCTTCTCGAAAAAAGTTGTTTCCGATAATCAGTAAACTACAAATATCAAAGGAGATTGAAGAACTATGAGCACACCTATTGTCAACCGTTACGATTTCATCTTGGTCTTTGATGTCAAGGACGGAAACCCGAATGGCGATCCCGATGCGGGCAACCTCCCACGAGTCGATGCCGAAACAGGACAGGGGCTGGTCACGGATGTCTGCATCAAGAGAAAGGTCAGGAACTTCATTCAGCTGACCAAGTCATCCGAAGCTGGATTTGACATTTTCGTTAAGGAGAAGGCGATTTTGAATCAGGAAATCGAAAAAGCCTACGCCGATTGCGGTATTGATCTGGAGAAAGCTCCCGAAGACCAGGCCGATGGAAAGAAGCGGAACAAGGCAGGACAAGGACAGGGAAATGAAGTCGCACGTGCAAGGGACAAGATGTGCGAGAAGTTTTTTGACATCAGGACCTTTGGTGCGGTCATGTCCACAGGCGCCAATGCGGGTCAGGTTCGTGGTCCCGTCCAGTTGACCTTTGCGCGTTCAGTGGATCCCATTGTCACCTTGGAGCATGCCATCACGCGAATGGCTGTCGCAACGGAAGCAGAAGCTGAAAAGCAAAGTGGCGACAACAGGACGATGGGACGCAAGAATACAGTTCCCTACGGACTCTATGTCGCCTACGGCTTTGTCTCCCCTGCCCTAGCGTCGCAGACCGGCTTCTCGCAAGAGGATCTGGAGATTCTATGGACTGCATTGAGGACGATGTTCGACTATGACCATTCAGCCGCTCGCGGATTGATGTCAACCCAGAAGCTGATTATCTTCAAGCACGATACAGCCTTGGGCAATGCTACTGCCAGCGATTTGTTCCAACTCGTTGACATTCGCAAGAAAGATGATGTCGCAGTGCCAAGGCAGTTCGCAGATTATCAAGTGAATATTGACACGGATAAGCTTCCACAAGGAGTCACGATCATCTGATTTCAAGATCGCATTGCGAAACATCCATGGATCTCTTGATTGCTGAATTGTTGAATAAGTAGCAACAGGTCTAAACAGGCATGCCTTATCCAGACGATGAGCAGATTATGATATCTGCGTTGCAGCACTATGTCTTCTGCCCTCGGCAATGTGCCTTGATCCACGTGGAGCAGGCTTGGTCTGAAAACTACCTGACGGCGACAGGAAGCCTGCTCCACAATCGAGTGGATCGTGTCGAGCAGGAGACCAGGCGAGATGTTCATCTGGCGACATCGTTGCGTCTGCTATCGCATGAACTGGGCTTGACGGGAATAGCGGACATGGTCGAATACCATGGGGAATCACAGGAATTCGACCATGAAGGCTTGCGGATTGCAACATCACTTCCTTCCCGCAAGGGTTTTTGGCGTCCGTTTCCCGTCGAATACAAACGAGGCAAGCCAAAGGATCACAGGGCAGACGAGATCCAACTGTGCGCACAAGCAATCTGTCTTGAGGAAATGCACGGCGTCACCATCAAATCGGGAGCTTTGTTCTACGGAGCACCTCGCCGGCGAACTGATGTGTTTTTCGATGAAGAACTGCGAAGATTGACCCGCGAGGCAGCAGACGGAGTCCATCAACTCGTCCGCGATGGTGTGACTCCAGGCGCAGTTTATACGAAAGCCTGCGAGGCATGTTCGCTAATCGATGAATGCCGTCCAAAGCAAGTAGGTTCTGGGCATTCAACCAAGGCTTGGATTGAAAAGACCATCAAGGAATCCCTTGCATGAAAAAACTGCTCAATACGCTGTATGTAACAAAACAAGGCACATACCTTAACAAGGAAGGTGAAACGATTGTGGCATCAATGGACAAGCAGGTATTGATGCGTCTGCCCATCCATACCTTGTCTGGGCTTGTTTGCTTTGGCAATGTCCTTTGCAGTCCTTTCCTGCTGGGGCTTTGTGCCGAACGGGGAGTCCATGTCAGCTTTCTTACCGAACAAGGCAAGTTTCTGGCACGGGTTGAAGGACCTGTATCGGGAAATGTCATGCTCAGAATGGCGCAAATGAAGGCATCAATCAATGAAAACGCCTGTCTTGAATTGGCCAAGTCGTTTGTGGCGGGAAAGATTCTGAATACCCGGACATTGCTCCAGCGTCGGTTAAGGACGCATGGCTACTGTCCTGCATGCGCAAAAGCAGTCGAAGAACTAGCCAGCATAGTCAAGCATTCTCGAGATGCCGTTACCATGGCCTCACTTCGAGGCATGGAGGGCGATGCCGCCAGCCAATACTTTGGCGTGTTCAATGATTTGTTGACAGCGCAGGTCGATGATTTCAGCATCCAAGAACGAAATCGGCGTCCGCCCCTTGATCCGATGAATGCCTTGTTGTCGTTTCTTTACACATTGCTGGCTCACGATTGCAAGGGCGCCTTGGAAAGCGTGGGTTTGGATCCTCAAATCGGCTTTCTTCACGCCTTGCGTTCAGGGCGTCCAAGCTTGGCTCTTGACCTGATGGAAGAATTCAGGGCGCCGCTTGTCGATCGTTTTGCGATTTCGCTGGTCAACCTAAAGCAAATCAAGCGCGATGGTTTTAGCTTCTCCGAAACAGGCGCTGTCCTCATGAGTGAAGATACTCGAAAGGAAGTATTGATTGCTTGGCAAAAGCGGAAGCAGGAAGTGATTAAACATCCATTTCTGGACGAGAACATTGAAGTTGGCTTGCTTCCTTATGTCCAGGCTCTCTTGCTTGCCAGGCATCTTCGTGGCGACCTGGATGCCTATCCCCCTTTCATTCTCAAATAGGAGGATTTTATGCTCAAACTTGTCAGCTATGATGTATCAACCATTGATTCTGCTGGAAAAAGCCGACTCCGAAAAGTCGCGAAGGCTTGTCTCAATTACGGCATCAGAGTACAGTATTCCATGTTTGAATGCAATGTTGACTCTGCACAGTGGGTAAAACTTAAAGAAAAACTGCTTTCGCTCTACAATCCCACGACCGATAGCTTGCGGTTTTACCATCTGGGAAGCAACTATGAGCATAAGGTTGAACACCACGGTGCCAAGCCTGCAATTGATGTCGAAAAGCCTCTTATTCTCTGAACGCATACCATAAGCTCACATTGTCTCAGCCATGAGGTTTGCGAAGCTTCCTGATGACAATAATTTATGTTGCTTTCAGAGATTGAAAATGCTCTTTGGCATCCTACATTATTGCATCCTTTTTGTAAGGTTTGCGGAAATCGACTCCTGAATGCTTTGTTTCAGGCAACTTATGATATCCGCAGTCGCGCCCCTCGTGGGCGCGTGAATTGAAACCGCCCTGACCTGGAACCGTACCGTCAGCGCCTGGTCGCGCCCCTCGTGGGCGCGTGAATTGAAACACATGCCGCCCAAGCCTCAACCGCCATATTGACGTCGCGCCCCTCGTGGGCGCGTGAATTGAAACCTGGATCGGGTCGGTGTCCGCGAACTGGTGCTTGTCGCGCCCCTCGTGGGCGCGTGAATTGAAACACATCAGTCCCCATCGTAGAACTCAAACATTTCGTCGCGCCCCTCGTGGGCGCGTGAATTGAAACTTAATCGCGCCGAAAAAATACCCTTCCTTTCCGTGTCGCGCCCCTCGTGGGCGCGTGAATTGAAACCCGATCCTGTCCACGGGCGGGAAAAACAAGGCAAGTCGCGCCCCTCGTGGGCGCGTGAATTGAAACTCAAATTTCCTTCGTGTGGCCGCCCGTTTCGTGACCGTCGCGCCCCTCGTGGGCGCGTGAATTGAAACCATGCCGACCTGGCGGAAAACGGAGCGCCGTCGTCGCGCCCCTCGTGGGCGCGTGAATTGAAACACAAATACCCCTGATGAGCTTGCCTTGCTTGCTTGTCGCGCCCCTCGTGGGCGCGTGAATTGAAACCGCAAAGGCTCAAAAACGACTCGAAAAATTGGGAGTCGCGCCCCTCGTGGGCGCGTGAATTGAAACCTCCCCAGCAGGAGCTTGTTGAAGCCCCAGCTCGTCGCGCCCCTCGTGGGCGCGTGAATTGAAACCCTTTTTTCGGTGTGTTGTGGAATTCATCGAGGTCGCGCCCCTCGTGGGCGCGTGAATTGAAACACCAGGGCGAGGTACCGTTGTTTTTCGATGGCCTGTCGCGCCCCTCGTGGGCGCGTGAATTGAAACAGATACAAGCTCGAACTTCTTGCAAAAGCCGGGGTCGCGCCCCTCGTGGGCGCGTGAATTGAAACATCAGTAAGTCAATGCAAATTACAATAAACGTCGTCGCGCCCCTCGTGGGCGCGTGAATTGAAACAGCATATTGTACATCTCCGGCGCGGCGGCGATTGTCGCGCCCCTCGTGGGCGCGTGAATTGAAACCTGCAAGGAATTATTGGCGAAGCACGGCACGAAAGTCGCGCCCCTCGTGGGCGCGTGAATTGAAACTCTTTGCTCTAGTTTCGTCAGTCATCTCGTATGCCGTCGCGCCCCTCGTGGGCGCGTGAATTGAAACATCGCCTTTGCTACCATCGCGAGGCAGAAAATGATGTCGCGCCCCTCGTGGGCGCGTGAATTGAAACAAAGGGATATTAGCCGCCGTGCAAATTGCCCTGTCGCGCCCCTCGTGGGCGCGTGAATTGAAACCGATTTGGGCACGGCCATTGATCCATACCTGGAGTCGCGCCCCTCGTGGGCGCGTGAATTGAAACATGATGATCAAAGAAGGTCACCTCAAAAAGCAGGTCGCGCCCCTCGTGGGCGCGTGAATTGAAACTGCAAACCCTGCTGGCTCTTTACCGGGCTGTCAAGTCGCGCCCCTCGTGGGCGCGTGAATTGAAACTGCAACCGCGAGTTAACATTGTTTTGAAAGGAAAGTCGCGCCCCTCGTGGGCGCGTGAATTGAAACCGCATAGGCTTTGGTGGCCTTTCCGTATGGCATTGTCGCGCCCCTCGTGGGCGCGTGAATTGAAACTGCAACTGCTACAGCCTTGCTCTGACCTCGTTGCGTCGCGCCCCTCGTGGGCGCGTGAATTGAAACGCTCGAAGAACGAAGCAAGAAACAGGTCACGCCTCGTCGCGCCCCTCGTGGGCGCGTGAATTGAAACGGTTAAATACGGTGATAACGGCAAGGTGTTTTACGTCGCGCCCCTCGTGGGCGCGTGAATTGAAACTCTCTGGTAGATCGCATCCATTCAACGAAATGAGTCGCGCCCCTCGTGGGCGCGTGAATTGAAACTGGAGGACACTACTTACATATTCCATTGCAGGCTGGTCGCGCCCCTCGTGGGCGCGTGAATTGAAACAGCTGCTTTTGCTGATGCCGCTTTTGATGCCTTGTCGCGCCCCTCGTGGGCGCGTGAATTGAAACGACAACTAGCTGTCGAGTGGTATATTAGTAGCGTGTCGCGCCCCTCGTGGGCGCGTGAATTGAAACGATTACGGTGATTGTTGCCCCTCCACACTGGCAAGTCGCGCCCCTCGTGGGCGCGTGAATTGAAACTTTTGTCTGTTTTTTCATTGTCGTTTCCCTTTTGTCGCGCCCCTCGTGGGCGCGTGAATTGAAACCGAGCTTATAAAAATATTTTCACTTTTTTTTATGTCGCGCCCCTCGTGGGCGCGTGAATTGAAACGTAAGCCCGATGCATCATGGTATCACGGGTTACAGTCGCGCCCCTCGTGGGCGCGTGAATTGAAACTTCAGCAATACCCGCATGGCGAGTTTGGCGATGGTCGCGCCCCTCGTGGGCGCGTGAATTGAAACTTGTTTCTCCTTTTTTTGCTGTTGGTTAAGCCCCGTCGCGCCCCTCGTGGGCGCGTGAATTGAAACTTCCATCAATACGTCCTTTCCTTGATCTTCTGAAGTCGCGCCCCTCGTGGGCGCGTGAATTGAAACCGGCCGGCAAGTGAAATCAAATGGGTCTTAATTGGTCGCGCCCCTCGTGGGCGCGTGAATTGAAACACAAGTCCGCAGACTGACACCGAAAGAGTGCGAGGTCGCGCCCCTCGTGGGCGCGTGAATTGAAACGCCCGGTTCGCCCCAATATTCATCATTGTACCCGGTCGCGCCCCTCGTGGGCGCGTGAATTGAAACATGCTGTGTAGGAGTAATCGACAGCGATTTCCGTGTCGCGCCCCTCGTGGGCGCGTGAATTGAAACTGCAAACCCTGCTGGCTCTTTACCGGGCTGTCAAGTCGCGCCCCTCGTGGGCGCGTGAATTGAAACGCCAGAGAGCAAGCAACTAAGGCAATCCAGAAAGTCGCGCCCCTCGTGGGCGCGTGAATTGAAACACGGGTCAGAAGTCGTTTACCAAGGTCATAGCCTGTCGCGCCCCTCGTGGGCGCGTGAATTGAAACATAGGACAGATGGCAATCAATCGGCCAGTATGCCGTCGCGCCCCTCGTGGGCGCGTGAATTGAAACTTCCTGAGGTCACTTTTTGCCACCATGACCTGTGTCGCGCCCCTCGTGGGCGCGTGAATTGAAACAAACAGTTGTTTGAAACATGGTGTTTGAAACAGTCGCGCCCCTCGTGGGCGCGTGAATTGAAACAGTAGTCATTTTTTTGTTGTCCTCCTATGCTTTGTCGCGCCCCTCGTGGGCGCGTGAATTGAAACCGCTATGATTTCCGCGGCGGCGCGGTTGATGTCGTCGCGCCCCTCGTGGGCGCGTGAATTGAAACGATGTTTGAGACAGCTTCGTTATTCCCGTACCCGTGGTCGCGCCCCTCGTGGGCGCGTGAATTGAAACGTTGCTCATTTTTTTTGCTCCTGTTTTGATTTTTATTGTCGCGCCCCTCGTGGGCGCGTGAATTGAAACTGATTGGCTTTTTCAAGTTCGGCGATGCGTGCCTTCAGGTCGCGCCCCTCGTGGGCGGAATTATGAATGCTGAATTATGAATGCTGAATGATAAAATTGCGCCTTGAAAGTCGGACGGGGTCGGACAAGTCTGACGGGTCGGACAGGGTCGGACGGGTCGGGCATCGCTCACCTTGTGGGGGATGAGTAGAAAGGTCTTGAAATAAATGCGAGTTGCCGCCTGCTTATGTCGCACCCTTGCAGGGTGCAATCCTGACTTGCCTTTATCCCCAGGGTGTTGCACGCCTTTGGCGTGCTTACCCTGGGCTGGTATATCATGCCCTTTCAGGGCTGAACCCAGTCCCGCCACGAATAGGCATGTCAACTGCATTTTGAGTACGAAACCGTGAATTTTTTGGTTGATCCAGCGTTGGATTTTCCCAGCGTATAGCCCGAACATTCCAGACACGATCCGTCTGCCCCGCTCCGCCCCATTCCCAGACCTCCATGCTCACAAAACCCAACGTGAACGTCCCATGTCCCATGAATGCTGAATTAGGTTTAATCTATCGTTGTGTCTTGCGACACCAGTTCAAGAAATATACTTCAATTTATCTTATCACTTTTCTGAAATATTCCATATATCTTCCATTTTACCTACGACAAACATCCTTTGATCTTCTTCAAGCGGTATGTTCGGGGCCATATTAACTGTGAGTTTTCCGTTCCTTAAAATTCCTATAACATTTATGGAATATTTTTTTCTTAAATCTAATTCTATTATGCTTTTACCAATCCAACTTTCTGGTATTTTAATCTCAGCTATATTGTAGTCTTTTTCTAATTCTATTAACTCCATAAAGTTTGGTGATATCAAAGTCTTAGCTGTTTTTATCGCCATATCTTTTTCAGGAAATACTATTTTGTCGGCTCCGATCTTCTCAAGTACTTTGGCGTGTTTATTATTGCTTGCCTTACATATTACATATTTTGCTCCCATGTCTTTGACCAACAGTGTGGTCATAATGGATGCTTCTATATTTGAGCCCATGGCTACAACTACGACATCCATATTGTTTATGCCTAAATCTCTTAGTACCATCTCATCAGTAGCATCTGCAATTACAGCTTTTACAACAAAGGGTGATATTTCTTGTATTTTATGCTTGTCACTGTCAATCACGAGTACTTCAACACCATAACCTGATAATGTTTGAGCTAACGATGATCCGTATCTGCCACAGCCTATTACCACAATATTCTTATGCTTTATTTTTTTCATTTTTTTATCCCACATTTACATTTTCTTCTGGGTATGAGTATCTCTTAGGTTCACTGTTTGAGAAAAGAGCAAAAAGTATAGTCAAACTACCTACTCTACTGGAAAACATTATTAATATTAATACTATCTTTGCTACAGCTGTAAGTTTTGTAGTAATGCCAAGTGTTAATCCTACTGTAGCATAGGCGGATGCCACTTCGAACAGTACTTCCATAAAAGAAAGGCTATTGTCAGTCAGTGCAATAATCAAGGTGCCTGTTGTTATGAGAAAGATACACCACAACAGGATTATTAAGGCTTTATTCAATATACTATAAGATATTGTTCTGTTAAACACCTCAATTTTTTCGTTTCCCCTGATTTGGTTTATTACTGCAAGTATTATTATGGCAACTGTTACAGTTTTAAGGCCTCCTGCCGTTGATGCAGGGCTTCCACCAATTATCATCAGTATCACCTGTAGGAACTTACTTGCATTTTTCATGGCTGTTAAATCTATGGTATTGAATCCTGCCGTTCTTGGACTTACTACTTGAAAAAATGATGCAAGTATCTGTTTGTCAAAAGGTAGGCTACCTAAAGTTTCAGGATTATTACGTTCTATTAGATAGAGGACTATAGTCGGGAAGATAATAAGTGACACTGTCATTATTACAACTAACTTAGTATGTAGATTATATTTTCTGAACCTCCATTTATTCTGTTGTATATTCTTTAAAGAAGAAAAACCGAACCCGCCTATTATAACGAGCATTGCCACAGTGATATTAATAATATAGTTATCGCGATATTTTGTAAGGGAACTGAAATTACCCATTAAATCGAATCCCGCATTGCAAAATGCTGATATCGAGTGAAATATACCATGTCCCATTCCTTTAATAATTCCGTATTCCGGTACAAAGGCAATAGATAACAATACCGCACCTATAATTTCTACCAAGAACGCAATTACTACTATGGACTTCATAAACTTTACTATGCCTGCCAATTTGTCAGCGGCCGAAGCCTCTTGCATAAGCATTCTTTCTTTTAAATCTATCTTTTTGCCTGAAATTATCACTCCCATAGTGGCTATAGACATAAAGCCGAGTCCGCCTATTTGTATCAACGTAAGGATGACAGTGTGTCCGAATCCTGTCCAAAAAGTCCCTGTGTCCACGACTACAAGTCCCGTTACACATACAGCGGAAGCGGCTGTAAAAAATGCGTTTAAAAAACCCACTTTTTCTCCACTATTTGTTGCCGCCGGCGTATTAAGCAGCAAAGCCCCTATGAAAATAATAATAAAATAACCTATTACTAATTTTTGACTTGCAGTAAGTTTGATATTCGTCATTATATCTCCTCAATGCTAAATCTTTTCATAGCATATCATTAATAACCTTCCGGAGTTGTCCCATGGTTCTCAAAAGATAAGCATTTTTTGCCTGATTTTCTATTCCAGCAAACCGTTTTTTTCAAAAAAACTCTTTTGGAGGGGGCATTGCGAAGTGTGGGGAGGATGCCGCTTCTAATTCGCCTTTATCCCAGGGTGGCGCCCACCTTCGGTGTGCTTACCCTGGGCTTGTATATCACGCCCCGTTGGGGCTATTCGTGTCCCTCGTGGGCGGAATTATGAATGCTAAATGCCCTGTCTATGGTTAGCCATGGCGTCGAGCGTGGGCTTTGATAAGGCCATCGACGAGATGGTCGGGGATATTAAGATTTCCAGTGCCGATGCCGAGCTTGGTGTCGGGATGGGCTTCGCCGTGGAAATCGGTTCCTCCGCTGATGGCCAGGTCGAGTTTCTTGGCAATTTCTACTAGATGGGTTTGATGGGTAATTTTATGGTCTGTGTGATAGGCTTCGAGTCCGTCGAGTCCCATTGTTTTGAGTTCGGTGGCGATGGCCAATGTCTTTGATCCTGTTCTGCATCCATTGCTCATGGGATGTGCCCAAATTGCAATTCCGCTGCTGTCGTGCATAAGATTGATTACCTGTTGCAGTGAAAAGACTTGCCTGGTCACGTAGGCTGGTTTGGATCTTCCAACGAATTTATCGTATGCAACTTTATGATTTTTAACATATCCATGCTTGACGAGCGCTGCTACGATGTGCGGTCTTCCAATCGCTGCTCCTTGATTGTTCTGGATGATTTCATCGTAATCCAAGTGCATTCCTAATTCGGCAAGTTTAACTAGGATTGCCTTGTTTCTTTTGTGCCTGTATCGGAGCAACTGATTGGTGGCTTCTATCAGCTGCGCCCTGTTGGGATCGAGGAAAAGACCAACGATGTGAAGGTGATTGCCATATTTTCCATCGCCTGCCAGTTCGATTCCAGGGATGCAGGTCAGGTTTGGGATTTTCTTGCCTGCTTCCAGGAATCGTTGCAATCCATCGGCAGTATCGTGGTCGGTCAGCGCTATTGCCGTCAGGTTGTTTTGAGCCGCGAGGTTTGGCAGGTCCTCGGGTGGGACGGTACCGTCAGAAGCTGAGCTATGGCAATGAAGATCAATCATATTGTTTCTTGGTATCATGTATTGAAAGTTTTGGAAAACCGAGGTAATTTATAGTTTTTGTCATTCTTTTCAACAGAATGTTCGTTATGAATATGAAGCTTGAGAGTCGAAGGCATTAGTTAATCATACGCTGTCACTTATAATCATCTGACAAGGCTGAGGATTTATGAAACTACGAGTCATCAAGGGATCCAATCCAGGCGAATTGCTTGCGATGGATGGGGATACGTTTACGATTGGCCGCGAGGAAGACAATCAGTTTGTGATACCTGAGGCCGGTGTGTCGCGCCATCATTGTCGGTTTTCACGTATTGATGGCGATTGGCTTGTCGAGGATTTGCATAGTGTCAATGGTGTCTTGGTCAACGGTGTCAAGGTCGATGGCGGGATGATGGTGAAGGTCGGCGACGAGATCACCGTGTTTTCGCATCAATTTCGTCTTGAGGGCGATGCTGCGACACCTGAGGTAAAGCCGGCGCTCGCGGCTGTTTCGAATGATGTCGTCAACAGTGCATTTCCCGAGGCTGAATCGCCGGTTGAGGAAGCTGGACCTGAGTCAGGCAAGAAGATCAGCAACGGGCTTATGCTGAAGTTGATTGCCTTGTTGGTCTTGCTGTGCGCGATTGGCGTGGTTGTCGTTGTCTTTTTGCGGAAGGCTGACGGTGGCAAGGCGTCTGAGGTTGATAGTTCAGTTGGAGTGACCGAGGAGAATTTGATTGACGAGAAGGAATTGAGTTCCTTGAAGCCATCGGAATCTGTTGCTCCACCGGTTGAGGAAGTTAAGATTGTGGAGGAGAAGAAAGCCGAGGCTGATGAGAAATCTGCGGAGGAGCCTGCGAAGGTCGATGAGGTCAAGGCTGGAGCTGACGTTGAACCAGAGCCAGAGGGTGAAGTACCTGTGACTGCACAGCCGGTTGTGGCTCAGGCTCCGAATTTGCTGGTTGTACGGAGCGTTCCATCGGACGCCGAGGTTTTGTTGGATGGCGAAGCGGTTGGTGCGACTCCCTTGGTCTTGAAGGATTTGAAGGAAGGCCGTCATACGCTGGAGTTATCGTCTCGTGGGTATGAGAAGATGACCCGTCAGCTGCAGATTCCCGAGCGTGAGTACGACAAGACGTACAAGTTGGTCTTGAAGCCTGGAACGATTGAGATCGTTACTCGTCCAGCTGCGGCAGAAGTTTGGTTGGGACGGAAGCTTTTGGGTACGACTCCGTTGCTGTTGGAGAATTTTGCCGCTGGCAACTACGAGTTCACTTTGGCTAGCGGTGGTTGCGAGAAAGTCGTTGTACCGTTAACCCTTACCGAGGCTAAAGGCGAGCATATCGAGAAGGATTTGCCGAGCATCTTGGGTTCATTGAAGCTGCAGACGACTCCTGCTAGCTGCAAGATATTCGTTGACGGCGCGTATATGGGTACGTCTGTTGTGAGTAGCGATAATGCCCATATTTCGGAGCCGTTCTTGGTTGAGAATTTGAATCCAGGCTGGGCTTACTTGAAGGTCTTGCATTCATCTGGGAAGTATGATGCGTCATTAATTCAGATCAAAAAGGGCGAAATGCTGTCAACCCAAGTGGCCATTTGGTTGCCGACGCATCGATTGACGAAGGTGACTGGCGAGGCCCAGGAAGTGATGCTGTTGAAGGAAGGCGAAAACGGAGACGTGGTCGTCACCAGGGAATACCAGAAGCCGGAACAGGTTTTCAAGCCGCAGATTTCGAAGCTTGAGAAGCTTGAGGATAGCGATATCGCAGAGTACGTGCGTCAACGGGCGGAGACGAAACGGCCTGGTGAAAGCGGACCAAGTACCAAATCGCAGTACTCGTTGACGGCAGCGGATTTCGCCAGTCAGGCGAAACGACAGGAATTCGTACCGATGTATGGTCGGAAAATGATTTCGTTGACTGGTCAGGTGACCGGGAAGATGAAGGATCGATACGGTGCGGTGATACTCAACTACACGACGGCGATCCGTTGCTATATGGTTCCAGGATTTTCGACTGCCGACCTGGAGGAAGTTGACAAGCTGATCGAGGCCAAGCGCAATGTATCGATTCGTGGCTTGTGCGAAGGTATCCGCGACAATACGATCATCATGTCCAACTGTATCTGCATTAGCGAACCCGATTAAGGAAAATTCCATGCCCTACCCTACTTTTCAGCAAGATCGAGAATACTTGTTGTCGAAGTTCCGGAATCCGGTATTTTTGCCTGATGCCGGCATTGACAACGAGACGTTGCGCGACGGGATATTGTCCTTTGCGGACGGTGTCGGCGATTTGCCTCATCCGATTGTAAAGGCCCGTTGTTTTGAGCATGTCGTCCGTTCGATTCAGATTGACGTCAATCCTTGCGATTGCTATCCTGGGTTTGGGTGTTACGATCGATATCGCCTTCCGTTGGCGCCGTTGACGAGTCGTTGGCATGGAGAGATAGCTTCGAAGGCATTTCCCGAGGTATCCCGTGTGATGGCGGAACGGAACAAGGCGGGATTTCAGAATCAATGGATTGACTTTGACCATTCTGTGCCTGATTACGAGGCGATGTTGAGCCTTGGCTTTCCTGGCTTGCTTGAGCGTGCGCGGAAATACCGTTCGATCCATCGGGAGAACGGGACGTTGACGGCTGAGGTTGACGCCTACTTCGAGGGTTTGGAGATTACGATGAGCGCCGTATTGGAGGGACTTGGTCGTTTCATCGATTTTGGTCGCAAGCACCATCCCGATCATCCCCGGGTGATTCGCGAGGTGGAATGCCTGGATCGGTTGCGTGTGGGGCCTCCGCAAAATACGTACGATGTTCTTCAGATGATATACCTGCACTTTATGTTTTGCGAGCACATTGACCGTATGCAGGTGCGGTCGCTGTCGAATCTCGATCGCATGTTGAATCCCTATGTCCAGTCTGATTTGTCTTCGGGTTTGTTTAGCCTTTCTGAGATTCGTGAATTTTTCGCATGTTTTTTCATGCAATTTGCGTCGATCAACAACTATTGGGGTCATCCGTTGTACTTGGGCGGGACGAAGGCGGACGGGACGAGCGAGATCAACGATCTTTCGTACCTGATTGTTGATGTGTACGACAAGCTTGACATTACGACTCCCAAGATCCAGATCAAGCTTGCTCGCAATACGCCTGTTGAATTTGTGAACAAGGTTCTGGATTTGATTCGTCATGGCCACAGCAGCTTCGTGTTCGTTTGCGAGGAAGGGCTGAAGCATTCACAGATGCCCCTTGGATTCGACGAGGAGACGATCAGGACATGCGATATTACAGGCTGCTACGAGTTTGCGGCACGCGCCCTGTGCAATAACACAGGTGTGGGACATCCCAATGCGCTCAAGCCCTTTGAATTGATCTTCAATGACGGCAAGGATCCTGTGACGGGCTTCAAATCGCCGGTTGAGACGCTGAAACTGTCGGAAATCAAATCTTTTGGCGAGTTTTACCGTGCGTACTTGGCGTACTTTGGCGAGATTGTTGACACTATGCGCAGCAACGCTGACGAGTTTGAGAAGTACTTGCACGTGATCAATCCATCGTCGATGTTTTCGATTACGATCGAGAACAGCCTTAAAGTCGGCAGGGATGCGTTTTCCAATGGCAGCGTGTACAATAATTCCCACTTTGGCATATCTGGCTTTGGGACTGCGGTGGATGGGTTGATGGCCGTGAAGGAATTCGTGTTCGATAAGAAAGAATTGACACTGGAGGAATTTGGCGAGATCCTCAACAACAATTGGGAGGGTCATGAAAAACTTCGGTTGAAGATCTTGAAATCCAAGCTGAAATACGGGAATGGAAACAAGGAAGTTGACTTGTATGCCGCGGCGCTTGGGCACTTCTACGGGACCAAGTTGAATTTGCGTCCCAATGCTCGCGGCGGGGTACACAGTGCGTCTGGGCATAATGCGCGTCAATTCATCGTTCTTGGGGAGAAGACCGGTGCGACCCCGGATGGGCGTCGTCGCGGCGATGAGATGTCGAAGAACCTATCTCCGACCATGGGCGTTGACCGCAGCGGCGTCACTGCGCTTCTCAAGTCGCTATCCGCCATCAATTCTGCCAGTATGCCTGGTGATTATCCTCTCGACGTCATGCTTCATCCTTCGGCTGTCCAGGGGGACGATGGGCTTGATGTGATGCGGGGCATCCTGTTGACCTACATGGACAGCAAGGGGCTTGCGATCCATTTCAATATCTTCGATGCTGATATGCTTATTGACGCCCAAAACAATCCCGAGAAGTATGCCAATCTTCAAGTACGGGTCTGTGGGTGGAACGTGCTCTTCAACTCATTGGCGAAGAAAGAGCAGGATGCCTACATTGAACGGGCGCGGAATATTCGTTAGGGTGCGCAGTAAGGAGCTTGACTTGCCAAAAAGCAGTTATCTCATCAGGGCTGGAAGCTCTGGAGGCTAACACCCAGCAAAACGACAAGCAGGATGACTGTTCCACCTACGACTATCAGTGAAAGAACCCATGCGATGATAGTTGCCCCAAGCGCCTTTCCAAAGCTTGTGTCAAAAATCCCCATCATGATAAGAGCGGAGATCAGGAAGCCAACGATAAACCCGAGTACTCTTCCGAAACCGGGTATCCACAAGTTGAGAATAAGCGAGAAGATCGATGAGGCTATGCCACCCAGTATAGTGGTACCTATTGCCCTGCCAAAAGTTGCATTCTCGATTTTGGCAAGGCTTGCTCCCCAGAGCAGGAAGGCTGCCGACACGAGTAGGTAGAGAATAATTACTGCTATGCTAATGGCAATTATGATCATATACCCTTGTGCTGCCATGTTCTATATCCTTTTGTCGTTGATGTTGAAATGAAATAAGTTAAAACTGTTTAGAGTCATTCTGTTTGGCTGGTTCAAGGGGTTAACCTAAAAAAGCAGTTGACAACTTATGATTGTAGTGCCTTTACAAGGCACGGTCTTCGGATGGGTTTCCCGCCCCCAGGCTAAAGCCTGGGGTTAAGCATGGTCAGGCGCCTACGGCGCGAATGCGTTATTGTGTTTTATCCAACACGTTCGACCTGTCGACTAGGGATTCGTCAATTTTAGCCACTTGACGGCGACATTCTTCCGAGTACGAGCACCCCGGGTGCCCGTACTTAAATTGTTATCATGGGGTCAACTGCTTTTTTTAGGTTTATAGTTGAATTCTTTAATTGTCGTTATTTTAATCTCCCTCATTGTATTTTTCAATAAAAAAGGCCTTTGGTTGTGTGTTTCCAACGGCCTGTTTTTAGTTAGGCTAGGGTGGACTTAGAGCGTCCAGGGGGCTCGTTTTGGTCTGTCGATCCACTTGTTGGCTTCGGCATCGCCTTCGAAGAGCCAGGTTTGCGGGTTCCATTTAAGCGGTCTGTCGAGCCAGTAGGCGACACAGCCAAGCTGGCAGACGGTTACAGATCTTGCGCCGACTTCGACGTCTGCGGCAGGTCTTCTGCGTGTTCTGATGCAATCGACCCAATTTCCGATGTGTCCTGAACAATCCGGGAGCTGCAGGTCACCTGGCATTGAGGAAGGATTTAGCAGTAGGTCTTCAGGTTCGGTACGGATCCAATCTCTGCAGACGTGGACTTTTCCGTGAGTTCCAACAAAGGTTATTCCATATCCCTTTCCTTCGAATCCGCCGTGCTCTACCCTAACCCCGTTCTTGTACCAATATGTCAGGGTTTTGCATCCTTCGTGTCCTGGTGGGCAGACTTTGACCGGTCCGCTTTGGTCTGCGTCCAAAGCCCATTGCACGATATCGAAGTGGTGGGCTCCCCAGTCGGTGAGCACTCCTCCGGAATAGTCGATATACGATCTCCAGCGCCCTGGATGCAGTAGTTTGTTGTAGGGTCTGTATGGTGCCGGACCAAGCCACATGTCCCAATCCAACCATTCGGGAGTCGGTTCCGCAGGGAGATTGCATACCGTTGAAGGACCACCGACACTTACATGGGCGGAAATCAGTTTGCCGATCATTCCATTTCTGACGAGTTCGACGGCTGTGATGAACTTGCCATCGTAGCTTGTTCGCTGCTGCATGCCAGTTTGGAAGACGACTCCTGTCCGGCGGATTTTGTGGATGATATCCCTGGATTCACCGATCGTCAGGGTCAGCGGCTTTTCGCAGTAGATGTCCTTGCCTGCATTGGCTGCCATGACGCATTGGACTGCGTGCCAATGGTCGGGTGTGCCGATGAGTACTGCGTCAAGGTCTCTGCGCTCCAGCATGTCGCGGAAGTCCTTGTATTTCGTACATCCCTTGTAAACGCCGGATTTCATGTCTTCGGCATATCTTTCGTTGGTAATATTGTAGGCGCGCTCCATGTTTCTGGCGTCAACGTCGCAGACTGCGATGACCTTCAGTTGGTTCATGTTGAGCATGCTTCTGAGGTGCCCGGTCGCCATTCCTCCTGTTCCGATCACTCCGACATTGATCTTGTCATTGGCGGATTTGCCGTAGAGGCTTGGTGCTGAGATCAATGGTGCCGCCGCTGCGGTTGCAGCGGATATCTTGAGGAAATCCCGTCGCGTCAAGTTTTTCATAAGTTGTTTCCTTCTGGTAAGAGCTTGAACGATTCCTTATGGAAATTGATGTTGTGTAATGATTTTGTTTGTTTCGGGGTCGATGGGTTTTCCCATTGCCTCGGGGTATTTTTCCAGGACATCCATTGCCAGGATATGGAATGTGCCCTGCTCCAAGGATATTCTGACCTGCCTCATCAAATCAAGGAAGAAATGGAGGTTGTGTATCGTCATCAGCCTGGAGCCAAGGATTTCATCAGCATTCAATAAGTGTCTAATATAGGCCTTTGTAAAATTTCTGCATGTATAACAGGTGCAGTTTTTCATAATTGGTGTAAAATCGTCCTTGTATCGCCCTGCCTTTACTGGAATTGTGCCTTCAAACGTGTACGCTGAGCCGTTTCTTCCCATTCTTGTTGGTAGCACGCAATCGAACATGTCGATGCCATTGAGTACGCCCAGGATCAATTGTCTTGGCGTTCCGACTCCCATCAGGTAGTGCGGCATCTTGACTGGCAATCTTGGTGCACACATTTCCATCACTTTCTTCATTTCGGCTTCGGATTCCCCAACGGAGACCCCGCCAATCGCCATGCCGTCGAAATCCAGCTTTTCCAGCTCCAGGATCGACTTTTCCCTCAGGTCTTCATAGACGCTACCCTGGACGATGCCAAAGACCAGCTGGCCCTCTGCACGTGGCTGTTCTCGCGATGTGCGCTCCCACGTGAGGGTCGTATTGAGCGAATCGTTGGCCTGTTCCCAGGTTGCCGGGTACTTGGTACATTCGTCAAAAGCCATGGCGATATCCGATCCTAGGATCTTTTGGATTGCCATGGATTCGACGGGTCCCATGAAGAGCGGCGATCCGTCGATATGGGATTGGAAGTGGATTCCGTCCGGGGTTTTCTTGCCGAGCTTAGCAAGTGAAAAGACTTGGAATCCGCCGCTGTCAGTGAGGATTGGGTGGTTCCATCCCATGAATTTATGGAGTCCTCCTGCGCCTCTGACGATGTCCATTCCCGGGCGCAAATTCAGGTGATAGGTGTTTCCCAGGATGATTTCGGCACCCATTTCCTCCAGCTCTTTTGGAGTCATTGCCTTGACGGTTCCAACGGTTCCCACGGGCATGAAAACAGGGGTCTGAATCGTGCCGTGATGGGTCGTAAGGATGCCTCGACGCGCGAAGCTGGAAGGGTCTTTTTTAAGGATTTCAAAACTCATTTTAATGAATATCGCAGGTGTCTTTTTCTGCAAGTGTGGTTTTCAATAATGAAAGCTGGTTTGTCTTGTCATCGGATATCGAATTCGAGTTTCCAGGAGTTATTGTCCTGCTTTGAATCGCACCATATTTGCAGTGTACCGATATCTGTCAGGTCTGCCCTCAGGGTCACTGGGACCATCGTCGGATGCTTTTGGTCTTCGTCAGCTGGCAGCGTTACTTGAAGCGGCGGCATTTCGGTAATGTCATCGCAGTTTGCGGCATCAAATCGATCGCCGATTTGATCTTGGTTCCTGGTCGTGGAGGAGAAGAATCTGAACTCGGTTGGTTCCCCTACAACGAGCGCCAAGCCCTGCTCGTCGATTTTGACCGACGAGCCTTCCTCGAGACCAAAATTGACTACGCAAAGTGCGTCGACCGGCGGTTGGAAGCCGGGTACCGCAGGCATTGGCGATTCGATTCCAATGTAGTAGGATCGTGGCGAACCTGCCTTGATCCTGATCCCCCCTGCTCTCTTGACATATGCCAACCAGGCGGCTCCGGTCGCAACCGATTGATCGGCGTTGTCTGAACTCAGCACCTGTATATCTTGTTGTGTGGCTGAGTTCCAGGTTTTGAGCGTGTCGATGATCTTGTTTCTGAAGAGATCCGGTTTTGTGACTCCACCGTTAAAGAGCACGACTCCAGGGAGCATGGGGTTTCCATCGGCATCCTTGAATGAATGCTTGTCCAGGAATGCTGCGAGGTGTCTTGTAAATGCAGGGTCTGCTGCGTACTCGAGTGTAATGGTACGGAGCCCGGTTTTTCGCCCTTCAACAGGTTTGTCGTGGATGCTTGTTTCCGGGAAGAACCCTTCTATGAGCACATCATTAAGTTCTTGGTATGAGAACTTGGTGGTGATCGTACCTCCCACGATGCCTGATCCTGTACCTAGGATCACAAGTTCTTGGTCGTTCGTATTGCCTGATGCCAGTGCTTCCTTTGCTTTGCGGCAGGCATGGGTCAAGGCTATGAACTGGCGCTGGTTTAGCTGGATCCCCTTCTCTGCTTTCAATTTAGCGCTTACTGCTACAGCAAGGGTAAGATCCATATTGTCACCGCCCAGTAGGGTATGTTCTCCGACGGCAAGTCGTTGCAATGTCAAATCGCCATCGATATCCACGACGGCGATGAGCGAGAAGTCGGAAGTACCTCCTCCAAGGTCGCAGACAAGCACGACGTCGCCATCGGAAACATGTTTTCGCCAATCCTCGTTATGTTCAGCAAGCCATGCATAGAAGGCTGCTTGAGGTTCTTCAAGCAGAGTGAAGTCAAGTCCGACTTGAGTGGCGGCTTCAACGGTTAGCTCCCGAGCGACGGCATCGAAGGAAGCAGGCACGGTAATCACAACTTCCTGTTTTTCCAGCAGGAGGCTTGAATCCTTGGCCGCCATCGTATGGTTCCAGGCGTCCTTCAGATGTTCAAGGATTAGCCTTGCAGCTTCTACAGGAGAGATTTGGCGTGTTGCCGAGCCGTCAAATATGGCTGGAAGGCAGTTTGAATGGCGGTCGATTCTGTCGCTGCAGAGCCAGGATTTCGAAGAGCTGACCACCTTTGACGGCGAGGTCGAAGCCATGTCCCTGGCAAATTCTCCGATAGCAAGATCATGTCTGGTTTTGGACCAGGGTAGCTTCAGGAGTTTTGGATCAATTTCATCTTTTTCAGGCAGATATATAAAGGATGGCAAGTGGTTGAGGTTGCCGATTTCGCCTGGAGTGATTAGCTGGGGTATGGCGAAATGTTGGGGTAGGGGATTCTCTTGTTCCGTATCGACATAGGAAAGGACAGTGTTGGTGGTTCCAAGGTCGATCCCAATACAATAGCGTGATGACATACGAAGGCCTTTAAAATGTGGGTTTTGACAAGTCTCCAAAAGGTGGCCTGGAAGGCTCCGGACAGAGGTTTGGTACGCTCCAGGGGGACTTTTGAGGGGATGTAATTTCACGGTTAAAGACAGCACTTTTGTGCTGTTCTAAGATTCCTCTAAAACATTATTAATATAAGCCATTGGTGGCCTGATTCAAGGTCATTCGACCTGCCTAGGAGCAGGGCGAGGCATGTAGCAAATCCCTTGAAACCATCATATTGCTTTGTGTAGAGTCGTACGGAAGCAACCAACACTGACCGCTTTGTTTTGCGACTCTTTCGCCCTTGTTCTTCGCATTGTTTCCGTCGTTACTTTTCCCTGTCTTTTTCCCGCCCAATTCAAACTACACTATACTTAACTTAACTATACTCCACTAAACTGCACTATACTACACTACATAAATTAAATTTTTTATCGAAGTGATTTATTATGTGGTTATTTAGGGTTGTTTTTTCATAAAAGTGTAGTATAATTATTGTTGGTTGATTTTCTTCTTTAGTTTTGTTCTTACCTGTACCTAAATTATTAGGGTTTACTTGATGGCACGTATCAATGATGACAGTGTAGATTTATTCAAGGACCAGCTAGGTCGTCTTGGCGAGTCTCATTTTCTGATATTGTACTGGTGTGCTCAGGGTGAGGACAAGGGTATCAAGTACAACATCACGAATTGTTTTGACGATTTAAAGCACGTTGGCATTACTCGTACGAAGCAGACTGCTGTCAGCATGGTTGAGGCTTTATGGTCGTTATGTTTCATCGACATACGCGAGGAGCGCAATCGTAAGAACATCTACATCACGAAGCATGGTGCTCGTGCCTTGCAGCAGTTGGTTGTCCTGGGTGGTTTCAGCGTAAAATCCTCGTCTTTTTTGGAGGGTAATCAGGCATGAATGTAATCGGGATTGGCGGTGCTGGCGGCAAGATAGCCGCGAAGATGGACGATTCAGCCATCTTGGTTAATGTCTCGAGGATTGAGTTGGAGAAGGTCGAGGGTGGGGGTGAGCGCATCATCGCCCCTGTTCAATCGACCCTGGGTCAGTTTCGCGGGTCCCGCAAGGATCCCGAGATTGGTCACGACGCTTATTTGACGATTCGCCGTCGTCTTCAGGACATTGTTGTCGGGGGCATGGTTTTCAGTTCCACCGGCGGTGGCACTGGCAATGGCATCACGACGGGGATATTGCAAGGGATATCGAACATTGACGACGAGTTGGGGAATCAGGGCAGCACGATACCTGTCCAGGATCGGACTTTCTTTTGTCTGATCCTTCCTTACGACGGGATGGAGTCTGCCGAGTATGTCAACAACAGCATTGACTTCATGACCGGTCCCTTGGCCGATGTGATTGACAAGGGTTGCACTGGGAACATTGTCCTTTTCAGCAACAAAACGAAATTCACTGAAAAGATTGCCGAGGAGCAATACAATGAAATGATAGTGAATTCATTAAAGGTATTCATGTCGATTCCCGACAAGAACGAGAACATGAAGTTATTGGAGAGTCACATTGACCACGAGGACTTTACTGCGTTCATTGCGAAGCCATTTTTCAACCACTTCAACTATTTTGATTACGACCCATCGAAATCCTTTGGCAATCAGTTGAAGGCGAATTCCAATCCTTTATTGCTTGAGGCCGAGGAGCCGATTGAGGCGATGTTCTTACTTGAGGTTCCATCAGGTCAGGATCACACGATATTCTACGACATTGTCAAGTACTTTGTCGACTGCAAGATTCCTCCGGTTTACAGTGTTGTCGAGAATCCTGATTTGACGAAGCCGTTTGTTACGGTATCTCGTTTGTATTCTCGGAAGCCTTACGAGCTATTGGACGATTTCAACAAGAAGAATTTGGAATTGGCTGACGCGAAGGTCCAGAAGTCACTGGAGCAGCACGTTGTCCTTGAAAAGCTTGAAGTTAATTTTGACAAGGAAGCCAAGCGCGCCGGGAAGCAGAAGGGAGTAGGTGACGACGTACTTGCGACGTTGAAACGTATTGGCAAGCTCTGAGTCTGAGGGCGCGTGGTTGTAGCCAGGACCGGAAAGTGAGAGAAACCGAGAATATTAAGGATTGCGTAAGCCGATGACTGATCCGAATGATAGTGGCAAGCAGGAGAAAGAGCGTGTCGAGCCGGAGCAGGTTGTTCTGACTAGCAAGATCAAGACGCGTGTATTGGATTTGGATGCTCTTGGCGTAGGCGGGGAGATATCCCTGGAGTCCAATACCACCAGGAACGAAAGCAGTACCAATCGCACCTCGACCACGAATTTGTCAAAGCGCCGGTATATGGATCGTCGTGACGATATTCGTTCAATACGTGCTTCTTTTGAGGCTGCTCAGGCTGACGATTACGAAATCAAGGAAGTGATGGCACGCGGTGCAGAGGCGGTATTGTACCGTGCTGTTTGCGGTGCGTTCACGTTCTGTTCCAAGTCGATCCGCAATGGATGGAACAAGTGGCTTGGGAGTTCTGCCTCCAAGGGTGTTGAGGAGAAATTGGACAATGTCTCGTACAAGACCAAGACTCGTCACATTCAGAACGAGTATGCGATATCTCAGATTTTGAATGAAGACAATGCGATGCCGATTGTTCGTATTTACTCATTGCGTCGCGTCCGTAGGTTTGGCATTGAGCTAGGCTACGACTTGTTGATGGAGTATCTGAGCGGACACGATTTTGGTGACAAGATATTGGGCAAGGTCTTGCCGATAGAGGACAAGATCCGCGTCATCTACCAGGCTGTCCAGGCGTTGTCGTTCATGCACAAGAAGAGGGTTATCCACTTGGACATCAAGCCTTCGAACTTCATGTTGGTCAGCGGGAAGGTCAAGTTGATTGACTTTGGCGTATCGGTATTGGCCGGCCACCATCCTCGTGCGATCACAGGCACAGGTGGTTACTTGTCACCGGAACAGGTGTGCAAAGAAATGGTTGATGAGCGTTCGGACTTGTTTGCATTGGGCATTGCGTTCAGCGTATTCTTAGGCGGGCGTCCATTGACTCAGCCTCAGGATGAACTGGTGACGAAGCATTGCCGCGATGAAGCCCGATATCACTTGGAGCACACGGAAACGCCAGCGGTGGCGGATATCCCGGCGTTGTCCGAGATGCCTCTTATCACGGAAGCCATCAGGAGTTGCACGATCATGCGTCGTGACAAGCGGATGCCTTCATGTGCGTTGTTGTTGGCCAAGTTGCGCGAGAGTGCTGAGAAGTACGGGATTGTGCTCAGTTAAACCTCGGCGTAAAGTAGGGCAGGGGGGAATGAAGTCGCGTCCGAGTCATGTCGGGTGCGGCTTTTTTTGCCATGTTGTCTTTTGGTGAAATGCATCATCATAGGAGTTTATGAAAATGGAATGGATTGAGCATGGGAGTGTAACAACTCCGTCTTGTTTTCAGGCATCTGGGATAGCATGTGGCTTGAAGCGCAGCGGTGCGGCGGACATGGCGATGATCTACAGTCCCCGTCCTTGCGTTGTCGCAGGCGCATTCACGTCGAACCTGTTTGCCGCGGCTCCTGTGGAATACGATCGCGAGATAGTATCGTCTGGGAATCCCGTTCATTTGGTTGTTGTAAACAGCGGGAATGCAAATGCGTGCACGGGAGAGCAGGGGTTGCGCGATGCAGAACGGACAGCGGAACTGGCAGGAAGCATGATGATGGTGCATAAATCCCAGGTGCTGGTCTCGTCAACTGGGCGGATTGGGGTTCCAATGCCGATGGACATCATAGAGGCGGGGGTCGGGATGTGCGTCAAAGCCCTGTCTCCAGAGGGTGGATTGGATGCATCAAAGGCGATCATGACGACGGATACGGTGCCGAAGAGCGTTGCCGCGGCGCTGGAAGTCGGCGGAGCGACGATTCGTCTCGGGGGCATGACGAAGGGCGCCGGGATGATTGCCCCGAAATTGAAGCTTCAGCCGCCTCAGGCGACGATGTTGTGCTACGTGACGACAGATGCATGCATTGAACGCGATGCGTTGAATGCGTGCCTTGCAAAGGCTATTGGGATGTCCTTCAATCGGATTACGGTTGACGGGGATACCAGCACCAACGACACGGTCCTGGTGCTTGCGAATGGCGCTGCCGGCAACGAGTGCATTCGATTGGGGACGGTTGAATGCGATCTATTTGGGGAGGCATTGATTGAGGTTTTGGGCGACCTTGCGCGTCGAATGGTCTTGGATGGCGAAGGCGTTACGAAGTTTGTTGAAGTCAACGTTCGTGGCGCGGCATCTGATCTTGACGCGAAGATCTGCGCGGAATCGATTGCGAATTCCGCATTGTGCAAGACGGCTTGGTTTGGTGCGGATCCCAATTGGGGTCGGATCTTATGCGCGGCTGGTTATTGTGGGATTTCGTTTGATCCCTATCGGGTCAATTTGGACTACGACGGTGTTCCCGTTGTGCGTGGCGGGATGGAAGCCGGTACGCCCGAGGCGGATTTGGTTGAAGTCCTGAAGAAGCGGTGCTGGAAGATGGATTTGGATTTGGGGGCAGGCACGGGAAGCTATACAGTATGGACATGCGACTTGACGTATGATTATGTCAAGATCAACGCGGATTACCATACGTAATAAAGTAGATTGAAATCGAGAGGAATACTAGCGATGCAATTGTCGATGGAGCCTAAACCTGTCTTGTCTGTGAGCCTTAATTCTGCCTGGCAAAAGACATTGAATTTTCGTAGTTTGCGCCTTGGTTCTGTCAACCGCGCCTACGAGTGTCACGAGACGGGTGGTGGCAAGGGTGTCAATGTCGCTCGCGTGATGCGCCTATTGGGTCGTCCTGTATCTGTGGCTGCATTTGTCGGCGGCGATACAGGTGAGTGTTTGAAGCGTGAGTTTGCCCAGACTGGGGTTCGCGGGTTGACGGTCGATTGCGTCGGCAAGACTCGTTGTTGCTACACGGTCATCGACCATTCGGGTGGTGTTGCGACTGAGCTGATCGAGCCTTCGGCGACGATATCCGGGGACGAGTTGTCGCGGATGCGGGAGTTGCTATCTGCGGAGATTCCCCGTCATGGGGTTGTATCGATTTGCGGTAGTCTTCCGCCTGGAGTCGGGATTGAGTTTTATGCTGAGATTGCCCGTTGCGCATCCGAGAACGGGATTCCCGTTGTGCTGGATGTTGCGAAGGAGATTGGTTGCGTTCTAGACGCGGGCGTGTCCGTCCTGAAGATCAATGCGGACGAATTGTCTGGCTTGTCGCCTGAGGGCACGGATGTCCTCGGCAAGTCACGCGCCTTGTTGGCTTCTCATCCCAGGCTGTCTTGGTTGGCCGTGACGGACGGACCGCGACCGGCGACCTTGGTCTCGGCCGACGGGCAGGCGTGGAGGTTGACGATTCCGGCTTTGGAGCGAATCGTCAGTCCCATCGGCGGCGGTGATTGCGCCACGGCGATCGTTTCCCGTCGACTGGCGGAAAATCCCCAAGTGGACCACATGGGAATGCCTGGGATTTTTGCGGAGGCTTTGGCTTGCGCGTCGGCGTCATGTTTGACCGATACGCCTTCGGTGTTTGATTTTGGCGTTGCCGAGGAGCTGTTGGCAAATACCCAAATCGAGCCTCTGTAACAGGTACGGGCACTCCAGGGTGCTTGTACTCAAGCGAAGTCGCCGCTAAAGCGGCTAAACATGACAAAACCCCAGCCAGGCGGGTCGGACCATTCGCCGCTAAAGCGGCTAAACATGACAAGGCCCCAGCCAGGCTGGTCGGACCATGGGGACTGGGACCGCCGCTAAAGTGGCTAAACATGACAAAGCCCCAGCCAGGCGGGTCTGACAGATCATTCATCATTCTGCATTCATCATTCATCATTCAGGCTCGGGTCGGGCGGGATAAAAAATCTCATAATCTTTTGACAAGGCGCGATAATGAATTACATTAATAGTTTCGTTATTCGCGGTGTTTGACTGGATCATCACTGTAAGGCGGATTAACAATCCCGTATGGTTTGGTAGCGAAGACAGAGTAGAATTGAGGCATTATGGACAAGGAAAAGAAGCAAGAGATTATCAAGCAGTATCAGCGTTCGGCGAATGATGTTGGTTCCGTTGAGGTTCAGGTAGCGATTTTGACGCACCGTATCATCGAGTTGACCGAGCACATGAAGGCCAACAAGAAGGATCACAGCAGCCGTCGCGGGTTGATTGCGATGGTTAACAATCGTCGCAAGCTACTGAACTACCTCCAGCGTGAGGATCACGACCGTTACACGGCGTTGATTTCGAGTTTGAAGCTGCGTCGATAATTGACGCGATGTGTGCGCCTGGCGAATGGGTTAAAACCTATTTGACCAGGCGCGGTGCTTTTGCACAGAAGGCAAAGCTGTGGAATTCGTCGGCTTGGATCGCCAAAATCATTTTGGCATTGAGCGTTGGCGATCCAATCCGCAATTCCGCAGTGTTTCAAAGGTGGCACGTTCAAGGATTTTATGGCGTGTTTTCAGCGAAGAGAAGAGGTGAACAGATGAGTATTGAAACATGTAGGATTGATTTAGGCGGCGGTCGTTTCATCGACATTGAGACCGGCAAGATGGCCTTGTTGGCGAATGGTTCCGTTACGGTACGCCAAGGGGACACGATTGTATTGGTCGCGGTATGTTCTGCGGATCCCCGTCCCGGGATTGACTTTTTCCCGCTTCAAGTTGAATATCGCGAGCGTTTCGCGGCTGCCGGAAAGATTCCTGGCGGCTATTTGAAGCGTGAAGGTCGTCCGACCGAGAAGGAGGTTTTGACGGCTCGCATGACAGATCGTCCGATTCGTCCGTTGTTCCCTGAAGGCTTCATCAACGAAGTTCAGGTTGTTTCCACGCTGTTGAGCGCGGATGGCGAGAACGAGGCGGATGTCTTGTCGATCTTCGGTGCTTCAGTCGCATTGATGGTTTCCGACATTCCGTTCCATGGTTGCGTTGGCGCCTGCCGCGTCGGCCGCATCAACGGTGAATTCATTGCGAATCCGACGAATAGCGAGATAGCATCCAGTGACATCGACTTGGTTTACGCTGGTGTTCCTGGAAAGGCTATCATGATTGAAGGTAGTGCTTCAGAGGTTTCCGAAGAAGACTTGCGCGACGCGATGGTCTTTGCTGACGGCATCGTTCGGAAGCAGTGCGATGCGGTCGAGGCTTTTGCTGCTCGCATCAACAGGGAAAAGCAGGCTTACACACCGTACTTGCCTGAACCTGAATTTCTGGCTGCTGCGGAAGCCGTTCTCGGCGGTCGCTTGTCGGCTGCTGTCACGGGTGCTTCGAAGTTGGAGCGCCAGGCGACCCAGGATGCGTTGAAGCAAGAGCTGAAGGATGCGCTGACCGAGAAGTTCACTAAGGAAGACGGGACGGAACCGGATTTTGGTTTGGTCTGGGAAATCCTGATGGAGAAGGCGATTCGCGGTTTGGTTTTGAACGAAGGCGTTCGGCAGGATGGTCGCAAGCTTGACGAGGTTCGTCCGATTTCTTGCGAAGTCGGCGTTTTGCCGCGTGTCCATGGTTCTGCATTGTTCAAGCGCGGTGACACGCAGGCATTGGTCACCACCACGCTGGGTTCGTCCGGCGATGCTCAGGACTACGACGTTGTGACAGGCGGCGCTGATAAGAAGTCATTCATCTTGCACTACAACTTCCCTGCGTTTTCGACTGGCGAAGTCGGTCGCTATGGTTCTGCGGGTCGTCGCGAGATTGGTCATGGTGCTTTGGCCGAGCGTTCGGTTCTCGGTGCGATGCCCAAGGAGTTTCCCTACACGGTTCGCGTGACCTCTGAGATTTTGGGGTCGAACGGTTCTTCTTCGATGGCTACTGTTTGCGGGTCTTCGTTGGCATTGATGGATGCAGGCGTCCCGGTTTCCGACGCGGTTGTCGGCATTTCCGTTGGTTTGGTCACTGGAGCTGGCAAGCGTATGTTCCTGACTGATATTTTGGGTTCCGAGGATCATTACGGCGACATGGACTTCAAGGTTGCCGGGACTAGCAAGGGCATCACGGGATTCCAGCTGGATCTGAAGATTGCCGGATTGGATTTGGACGGCATGTACGAAGCGTTGTTGATCAACAAGACCGCTCGTGAGAAGATCCGGGCGATTATGGCCGATTGCCTGCCCAAGGCCCGCCCCGAGCTGTCGCCTTACGCGCCTCAGATGCTTGTCTTGAAGATCAATCCTGACAAGATTGGCGCGTTGATTGGTCCTGGCGGCAAGAACATCCGCAGCATCACGGATGAGACTGGTGCGAAGATCGACGTCGAGGACGACGGAACCGTCAAGATCTTCGCGGTTGACAAGGAGGCCTTGGATGAGGCCAAGTATCGTGTCGAGGGATCGACTGGCGAAGTTGAGATTGGCAAGATTTACAGGGGCATTGTGAAGACGATCAAGGATTTCGGTTGCTTTGTCGAGTTCATGCCTGCGACCGAGGGAATGGTTCACATTTCCGAGCTTGCCGATTATCGTGTCAAGAATGTAGAAGAGATTTGCAAGGTAGGCGATCAGATTTCTGTCAAGGTACTTGACATTGACGATCGCGGTCGCATCCGCCTGTCTCGCAAGGCCGCCTTGGCGGAAATGTAATTTGGCGCAAGGTTGCGTTGAACTAATTATAGGTGTCCCACCATTAACACAAGGTCCAGCGGTAACGCAAGCCCGCTGGACATCAAAAAAGGACAAGAGGAACAGAACAATGGCTAAAGAAAAAGAATCCAAGGCAAAAGGTGCAGAAGAAGCAGCACCGAAGAAAGGCGGCAACAAGCAAGCCGGCTACGTCAAGTGCGTCGTAAGCTGCGCTTGCGGAAATACGTTTGAAGTTTATTCGACGACTGACAAGACAGCGGTAGGCATTTGCTCCAAGTGCCATCCGTACTTCACTGGCAAGCAGAAGCTGGTTGACACGGAAGGTCGCGTTGACGCTTTCAACCGCAAATACGCGAAGTTTGCCCAGAAATAGCATTCCATTAGGATTGGTTGGAGAAAGGACTAAAGGGCTGCTTGAGCCTTTTAGTCCTTTTGTATCTTGATGGTATGTTATGAACAGGGGAGATTTCCAGTGGATTTAGAGAGCTATATCGTCAGTTCGAGTTCGCGGTTGCAGGAAGTCGAGCGTGCCATATCGGCATTTGATTTTGAGAAGGGGGACCAGAACCAATACCAGTCCTTGAACCGCGAGTACCAGAAGTTGAAGACCTTGGTTCAATCCTGGGCTGATTATCAGAAAGTCCAGGATGATTTGATTGGCAATCGTGAATTGCTTGAAGAAGCCGACGACGACTTGAAGGAGTTGGTCAAGGCTGACATGGAGCAGCTTGAGCACGAAGAGCAGCGCTTGGATGGTGAAATCAAGGCGTTGATCTTGCCTACGCATCCGAACGAGGGCAAGGACGTGATTGTTGAGATCCGTCCTGCCGCAGGCGGTGACGAAGCCGCGTTGTTTGCGGCGGATTTGTACAGGATGTACAGCAAGTACGCCGAGAACCAGGGGTGGAAGATCGAGGTCATGGACTTGAGCGAAACGCCTTTGGGCGGGATCAAGTCAGTGTCCTTTACCGTGCGTGGTGACGGAGCTTGGTCACGGCTTCGCTTTGAGAGCGGAGTTCATCGTGTCCAGCGGATTCCTGCGACCGAGGCTCAGGGGCGGATTCACACATCAACAGTCACGGTCGCGGTCTTGGCCGAGGCTCAGGAAGTTGACTTCGAGTTGAACCCCGAGGAGTTGCGGGTCGATGTTTTCCGTTCATCCGGCCACGGTGGCCAAAGCGTCAATACGACGGACTCGGCGGTACGTGTGACCCACTTGCCGACGGGCATGTTCGTGGCGTCCCAGCAGGAGAAGTCACAGCATCGCAACAAGGAAATCGCGATGCGTATCTTGCGTTCTCGGTTGTTGCAGATCAAGCAGGAAGAAGAGGACAAGAAGAATGCGGACGAACGTCGATCCCAGGTCGGCACCGGCGATCGCAGCGAGCGGATACGGACATACAACTATCCTCAGAATCGCGTTTCGGATCATCGGTTCGAGTTGACCTTGTACGATTTGACTAATATTCTTGAAGGGAACATGGATGAATTGATTGGTCAGATTCGTGCGATTGACGCCAATCGAAGGCTGTTCGCAGAGTTGGGCATTGATATGTAATCTGGGCAAACGGGAAAAGGAAGATGAAGTCAATTATGTCAGGGATGTTATGCATTGGAATGACGTTGGCTTGCGTTGGCATTCAAGCCGAGCCGGTTCAATCGCAATGGAAAGGCAAGAAAGTCGCGTTCCTCGGCGATTCGATCACGGACAAGAACCACATCGGAACAACGAAAAACTACTGGAATTACCTGCCTGAATTTTTGGGTATCGAGTCGTTGGTATATGGCATCAACGGCGAGCAGATGAGCGGGATTTTGGCTCAAGCGAAGCGATTGAAGGCTGAGCATCCCGATGATGTTGACGCGATCTTCGTGTTTGCCGGGACCAACGATTTCAATGGTGGCATTCCATTGGGTTCGTGGTGGACTCTGGGCAAGGAAGAGGTGAATTCCCATGGTCGAATCATGACGAAGGAGCGTCGCAAGCTGAACAAGGACATGGGCACGTTTTGCGGTCGCATCAATGCTGTCATGGAGTATCTCAGGCAGGAATTTCCGTTGCAGCAGATTGTGTTGATGACCCCAATCCATCGTGGATTTGCCACGTTTGGCGGCGACAACATCCAGCCGGAGGAGAGCTTTCCGAATGACATCGGAATCTACCTCGAATCCTACGTTGAGATGTTGCGTCAGGCTGCTGACATTTGGGCTGTCAACTTGATTGATCTGTATCGTGTCAGCGGCTTGCATCCGTTGACGTCTTCCCATGGTGGTTTTTTCAACAATCGCGAGACGGATTTGTTGCATCCCAACGCACAGGGTCACTATCGGATTGCCAGGGCGATGATGTACCAGATGCTTGCAATGCCCGCTGATTTCAAGTGAATTTGTTGTACACCGGTGCAAGGTGGCTTATATTAATCCTAGAAAAAGCAGTTGACGCCTTATGATTGTAGTGCCTTTACAAGGCACGGTCTCCAGGCTGAAGCCTGGGGTTAAGCATCGTTAAGCGCTTACAGCGCAATGTATTACAAGCCCTGACATCAAGTCCGAACTATCGTCCTTGTCCGATCCGTGGTTTCGCCCGTGTGGATTGCGGACGGCGGTCCGCGCCAAAGACTTTGCGCCGTCGGTGCCTGACCATGCTTAACCCCGGGCTTTAGCCCGGGGGTAGGATGCCCCCAAGCCGGGCGCCTTGTAAAGGCGCTACAGAAGACCGACGCATTTCAATTCACCAACTAGGAACAAAATCCAGCTTCAGCTGCTTTTTTTAGGTTGATTAGATTACACAAAATTCCGAAAGACTGGCAAACGTTCAATGACATTGAGGTGAACTATGTGGGATTACACTGAAAAAGTGATGGATCATTTTTTGAATCCGAGGAATGTTGGCGCGATTGCCAATCCTGACGCCGTTGGCGAGGTAGGCAACATCGTCTGCGGCGATGCGATGAAGTTGTACCTGAAGGTCGATCCCAAGACGAAAACCATCCAGGATGCGAAGTTCCAGACATTTGGTTGCGCGTCCGCGATCGCCAGCGCATCGGCATTGACGGAATTGTTGAAGGGCAAGACGCTGGAAGAAGCTTCGAGGCTGACGAATCAGGACATTGCGAATTTTTTGGGCGAGCTTCCCGAGGAGAAGATGCATTGTTCAGTCATGGGTTCGGAGGCGTTCCAGGCGGCCATGAAGAATTTGGCCAAGTCGCGTCCTGATTGGAATGTACCTGTCATCGAGGTTGTTGAGGAAGGCGAGGACAGGATAGTCTGCCACTGCTTCGATGTTACCGAGGCCGAAATCCGCAATGTGATCAGATCCAACCATCTGACAACGGTTGAGCAGGTTACATATTATACAAAGGCAGGCGGCGGCTGCGGTGGATGCAAAGATGAAATCCAGCTGATTCTCGATGATATCCTGGGCAAGGCATCTCCCAAAAGCGGTGCAGACGGAACGACAGTTCCCTTGACCAACCTCCAGAAAATCGCGTTGATCCAGGATGTTTTCGATTCCATTATCCGAGATGGCTTGAAGGCGGATGGCGGTGACGCCGAACTCGTCGATATCGCAGGCGATACCGTGATGGTGAGGTTGACGGGAAAATGCGCGGGATGCGCATCGGCGCTACAAACCCTGAAGCATTGGGTGGAAGCCAAATTGAGGGAAAAGGTCTCTGCCGCCATCAACGTGGTCGAAGTCAAGTAAGGGGAGGGGCAAGCCATGCTAGTTTATGTTGACAACAATGCGACGACCTGTGTCGCACGCGAAGTATTCGAGGCGATGGTTCCGTTTTTGACCGATCAGTACGGCAATCCCTCCAGCGCCCATCCATTCGGCGGGTCTGCCTCGAAGATCATCGTTTCGTCCAGGGAAAACCTGGCGGAACTCCTGGGATGTGACGCAGATGAACTGATTTTTACCAGCTGCGGAACGGAAAGCGATAGCACCGCAATCCTAAGCGCTTTGGCGACACAGCAGAACCGACGCAAGATCGTCACTACTGCCGTGGAACATCCTGCAGTCTTGAAAGTGTGCAAGCGGCTCCAACAACAAGGCTACAGAGTGGAGTATCTGCCGGTTGACAAGCATGGGCGGCTTAATCTCGCCGATGTTGACAATGCGATCGACGATGAGACGGCGCTGGTCTCGGTGATGTGGGCGAACAATGAAATCGGAAATGTTTACCCTGTCGAGATGATAGCTGAAATCGCCCATGCTCGCGGCGCATTGTTTCATACGGACGCAGTCCAGGCAGTGGGGAAGGTGAAGATTGACTTGTCGTCGACGGCGATTGACTTTTTGTCCTTGAGCGGTCACAAGTTGCATGCTCCGAAGGGTGTTGGTGCGCTGTACGTTCGTCGTTTCACTCCCTACTGGTCATTTTTGACTGGTGGTCATCAGGAGCGTGGCCAGCGTGCCGGGACGGAAAACGTCGCGAGCATCGCCGGTCTTGGCATGGCGGCTCTTTTGGCTCGGGAGAATATGGAGGTTGAGCAGACTTACGTCAAGGGGTTGCGCGACCGCATGGAGGCCGGTTTGCTGGCGACCTGTCCCGATCCCGCGGTCAATGGCGATGTCGAGCATCGCTTGCCCAACACGTCGAGCATTTGCTTCAAATACATTGAAGGCGAGGCGATATTGCTTCGTTTGTATCAAGCTGGCGGGATTTGCGCGTCTTCTGGTTCTGCTTGCACGTCTGGTTCGCTGGAGCCTTCCCATGTATTGCGTGCGATGGGCCTTGACTATCGCATGTTGCATGGGTCTATCCGCTTCAGTTTCAGTCGATACAACACAGAACAGGACGTTGATGTGATTTTGGAGAAGACGCCGCCGATCATCAAGGCGTTGCGTGAAATGTCTCCATTTGGCCATTGATTGAAGAGTGGGTGATATAGAATGTCATCGACGATACATGTAGTTGAATTGGAGAGCAATCTGGACGACGTGCCGCTGGTAGAAGAGGCGCTGTTGGCATTGGGTTTCGACCCATCTTCCTATTCCAACAAGGAGACGGGCAGGGGGACAACGTATGTTTTGGGGGCTGACGAGCAGGATGCGAAGCGAATCTGCGCTGAAATCCAGTCTGGTCTTGCGGATTGGGAGGAGATTTTTTCGGATTCCGTCATTTGTCGATCCGTTGAAATGGCTGAGGAGGATTGGTCTCAAAGCTGGAAGCGTCATTTCCACGTATTCAAGGCGTCCGAGCGTCTGGTCGTCAAGCCAAGCTGGGAGACCTACGATGCCAAGGATGGCGAATTGGTGCTGGCGCTGGATCCCGGAATGTGCTTCGGTACGGGATATCACGGAACGACGATGGCCTGCCTGCAGTTTATGGATGAATTGGCGATGGAACACGGTACCTGCTCATTCCTTGATGCGGGATGCGGTTCTGGAATCCTTTCCATTGGCGCACGATTGCTGGGCTATGATCCCTGCGATGCTTTCGATAACGATCCGCAATGCATCACGACCTCTCGCGAGAACATGGAGATTGCAGGGGTCGAAGGCGTGAATCTGTCCATAGCGGATTTGGCATCGTATGAGGGCAAGCCTCGCAAGCTCGTGGTGGCGAATATCCTTGCCGTCGTCTTGGATGCCTACGCCGAAGCGGTCATAACATATGTCGAGCGTCCCGGGCATCTGATTTTGTCAGGAATCTTGACCGAGCAGTACGAGGGGATCTTGTCTCGATACACGGCATTGGGATGCCGCGAAATCGGTCGTAAGACCATCAAGGAATGGACAAGCGGGTGCTTCAAGCTTTGAAGTAACGCGTACAGAATCAAGTCAAAAAAAATCTCCGCATCTCTTTGCTCAGGGACGCGGAGATTTTTTTGAGAGAGTGTGGGAAGATTAGTTTGCCACCATGTAGTTGTATGCTTCTTGCATCATGGCTCTGAGGGTATCAGGAGCTGAGTCTGATGCCTTTGTGCACCACATGTTTATGCTGCCATATGTATTTTGTGGTCTCATTGGCTGGACGTGTCCGTCGCAGAATGCGAAGTTGGTGGTGCCGCCGTGATTGATCATTGACCAGTGGATATTATTTGGCGCCGCGCCGCCAGTTGATGCCCAGAAGTAGGGGTCTTGTCGATGGCTTGTTTCCCCGAAGAGGATCAGCGATGAAGCTGCTTTGATGTCTGGGAGTGCGCACATCGTACCATTGTGGGTAATTGGGAATTTAGCTCCTGCTGCGGCTGTCATGTTCGCGACAGTTCCGCCACCTGTATGTGCGGTATAGGATTGCGGGAATTTGTGTTCTTTGGTCGTGTCTTCGTATTGGACTACAAGTCCGGAGGAGTTGCTTGGGCACTTGAACAATTTCTTGTCGCCGACATAGCTATGGATTGCCTGGTGCCATGTGCCTGCAAGAGTGGCATCCGATCTTGGCCAGTTGTTGATAGATCTCGGGAAGACATCGTTGCTGTCACCCAGGTACATGTTTCAGCCCCAGGTTGATTTGTTTCATGTTTGAGACGCAGGATATCGCTCGTGCTTTTTCCCGTGCCTTGGCCAATGCAGGCAAGAGCATGGCCGCCAGGATGGCGATGATGGCAATGACGACCAACAATTCGATCAACGTGAACCTTAAGGCGTGCTTCATTGTGTTTCTCCTTATATTGAACTTGCATGCATGGACCCAAAAATTGTTAATCCATTATATATAGGATAATAAATTTCGAGAAAAAAACAAGAGAGGAAAAAAGATTTTTTAGAAAAAAACTAAGTTTCCCCATATTTTGTTTAATTTATCAATTTTCGTTACTGCGAGGTTATGCGATTTCAATGAGTTCTTCGAATGTCCGGCAAATTTTTGCGATTGGCGCTCCGACCATCACGGGTATGACCTCTGATTGGATTGATCTAAGCCTAGGCGCTTTGGCAAGGAGTGGCATGATGTGCCTCCAGTCAATATTTCCATCTCCTGGTGTAAGATGGCTGTCGTATTGGCCATTGTTGTCATGGAGGTGGCAAATGACGACATGTGGAAGGAGTTTTTCGAGGATTTTGTCATCATATGGGATTGGTCCGACGTTTTGCCACGCTTGGATAGGATGGCTGTCCTGGAAGCCCCTGTCCTTTGCCATTAGGTTGGCGTGTCCCGAGTCGTAGCATATTCCGAGGGATTCTGAATTGAAGTAGTTGATGATATCAAGGAGTTTTTCTGGAGTATTTGTCGGAAACCAGATATTTTCAATGCAGATGACCAAATTAAGATCATGGGCGATTGGGAGGAGTTCTTCGAGGGAGTGGATAATTGCTTCGTCGAGATCCTGCAGCGAGTATTGCTCAAATTGCTTTGATGTGTTGCCGGTATGGATGCATATTGTATCGACGCCGAAGTCGGCTACGACTCTCATGGCGACCTTGAGTCTATCGAGCATAAGTGGTCTGAGTTTCGGGTCTGGCACATCCAGGTCTTCAGTTACTCCGAATGGCGCATGCGAGTCGACGAATGTGAGTCCTGCGTCGCTGATGTTTTTTTCGAGGACTGGTGCGAATCTTGGGTTTTGAATGACTTGGCTGATCAGAGTATCTGTCAGGACGAGTGCTTCGGCTCCGTTTTCGGCGAATTCCTTCATCACGTAAGGTCTCGTCGTGTTATTGGTGTGGTCGAAGTCGAAAAGGAACGTCAGTGGCTTGTCAATCATGGCGGTAATTATTTCCTTTTGTGCTTGAAGACTCCCGCAACCAATTTGGCATTGGCTGCGGGAGGGTAGAGTGTGAATCAACCAACCTTATCAGCAGTATTGTTTGATCAGCTTCTTGATATCGTCTGCCGTATCCTTAAGCGAGGCGAGCGAGGTTGCGACTTCTGAGACGAGCGGTCCGTCATAGCCGATCTTCTTCAATTCTGCGAAGATTGCCTTGAAATCGCAGGCGCCTTCGCCGAGCCTCATCCAAACGCCGTTGAGCGGACCGCCCTTGAAGTCCTTGAGGTGGACTCTCTTGACGTGCTTGCCAATCGCGCGTACCCAGTGCTGAGGATATTGGAAAACAGCCATGTTGCCGGGGTCGAAGTAGAACCCGACATGGGTGCTGCCGACTTCGTCCAGGAAGCGCCTCATTTCAACCGGGCTGAACAAGAAGCCGGACCAGACGAATTCAACTGAAAGGGCGACATTGAGCTTTTCGGCGACAGGAGCGATGATCTTGAGGTTTTGGACGGCGTTCTTGTAGGCGTCTTCGTAGTAGAGTTCCGGGGTGAAGCGTCCCAGGGTATGGAGGGCGGCAGTGGCGCCCAGTTTGGCGGCGCATTCGAGTCCCCAGACGGTTTCCTGAATGCAGGGGATGGCCTCAAGGGTCGGGAGCAAGAGATTGCCCTTTGAGTTTGAGATGGTAATGGAATCGACGGGGAGGTTGTATTTTTTTGAGAGTTGGACGAAACCGTCGAGGTCCGCGTCAGTCACATTGAAATTGAACGGGGATCCTTCGTTTGGCCTAAGGCTCAGTTCGACTGATTCGTACCCTGCTTCCTTGACTTGCGCAAAGAATTCAGGCATGGAGAGATTAGGGAGCACGAGTTGGGAGATTGCGGCTTTCATGTTGGTTTCCTGTGTTTAGTTTAGCTTATCGAACGAGTAGGACGCCTTGATGGAATGAGATTGCCCGGGCTTGACGCCCCGTGCGTCGTCGAGTGCATTGCATGTTTCTACGCAGATCATGGTTTTGTAAGAGTGCGGGGTATATTCGGAGAGCTTTTTAGACCTTTCCTTCCATGGGTTCCAGACGACGGCCGAGTTGGAGCCTTTGTTTGTAATGGTGATGGTTCGTTTTGCGATCGGGTCGCTGACGGTGAAAGGACCTTTGGCATTGAGGAATACGGCGTCGATTTCCTGGTTGACCACAATAGGTTCGTCCTTTTGCTTCTTGATGTCGTTTGCGCCGCCGACCTTGTCGAAATACTTAAGTTTTTGGAATCCATCGATTGAGATATTTGCGATATTATCGACTTTGAAGTAGGTATGGATACCTTGCGAGATCGTGAAAGGCTTCGAGTCCTTGTTTGTTGTAACGAGTTCGACTTCGAGGGTATCCGAGATGGTGAAAATAGCCCTGAGCGTGAAGTCGTAGTTCCAAAGTTTGCATGATTCTTTGTTAGGTTTAAGAACGAATATGACCATCGTGGTCTTGTCGTCGATCGGCGAAATGTTTTCGAGATCCCAGAGAGTATGCCTGGCGAACCCATGCATTGGGAGGTTTGGGTCGTCCTGGTTTTTGCCGAACCAAGGCCAGCAGATTGGGATTCCGCCTCGGATTGGATTGCCGTCAACGAATTTCGAGGCTTTGCTAAGCCAGATTGTTTCGGTGAATCCATTTGGAATGAAGGAGATAAGTTGTGCGCCGAGGAATGAAATCGTGGCCTCTGCGGCTTGGTTTTTGACCTTCACGGTTGGGAGGCGACCTTTGCCGCTCACGATTTTGGCGTGATTTTCGACTGCGAACAGTTTGTTGAGTTCTGCGATTGTAGCCATGTTTTTTGTGCCTGTTTGTTATCGGATTGCCTTTTCTACTGAACGGATGAAGTTATCGTTATCAATGGTAAGCGCTGTTGTTTTTTTGGCGGCTCCATAGATTGACGTCAGGTGCTGAGCAAGATCTTTTTGCGGTCGATAGATGATCAGTCGTCTTGGTGCGATGATCGAGAGGGTGCCCTTGATTCCACCGACCTTAAGGATCATCGGCTGGAACGAGAGTGGGGTTGACCATCCTTTTTCTGAGTCGTCAATGCCATCGAGATTCAGCACGATTGCCTTCAATGGTTCTGCGAGTGCGACTGCGACTGCGGCTGCCCTTGCGGCTTCTCCCGAGGCGATGAGCACGATTTTTTCCTTTCCCTGTTCTTTGAGCAGGGAAAGAGACGTAAGGATATCCTGGACTCTCATTGAAAAGAGTGATTGATTGAACGCGAAGAAGAGCGGATCGTTTTCGTCTCGTGGCGATTTTTCTGGGGCTCCTGCGGTTTCTCCTGAACCGAGCAAGTCGATGGCGAGGCATTCGCAATTGTTGTTGATAAGGATATCGAGGAGGATGCTTTGGTCGCCGCCCTTGAAGTAATCGGCTTTCCCCTTGTCCGAGATGAGGAGGCATGTGACGGGTTTGGGGACTTGTTTATCTGGGACAACCCAAACTGCAGGTATGACGTCACCTTCTTCTCGCCTTGAGATCAGTCTGCCGTAAGCGGTTGCGTTATTGAGTTTCCATTGTGGGCATGTGACTCTGACTGCGATATCTGCGAGTTCCAGGTCGTTGTTGATGATTTCACCGAGCAGCGGAATGCGTTCGGCGGCGTATTCGGAGATATTTTCCTGGTCGGAGAATTCCGGAATTGCATCTTGAAGGAGGAATTTTTTCGCTTCCTCGATAGCCGTCTTTGTAGAATCGAGCGTAGGTTCGATTTTTTGTTCGTTATGCAAGAGAAGGTTGATTGCTGGCATTGGGATTGGATCTTCTGCGATTGTTTCCCGCAGCGATTGGTTGAGGAGCCAATGCGCGAACCACGGATAGACGTGCTCCCTAGTGTCGAGATTGTAGTTATGGGGTTCGTTTTTGTGGTAGTTCAGGATTGCGTCTTCGGCGTCGAAGAGGGCATAGACTTGTTTGAGCGCCTCGATTTCGTAGGTAGGATTCAGGTTTGTCCAGTCTTGGTCGACTGATGGTAGGAATACGGGTCTTGGCGCGCAAGCCGAGAGGACGTCGAAAGAGGTGACTCCATTGATTCTGAGCAATGGTCCTTCTTCACAAGGGCATCCGCCTTGGAAATGGGAGGAGAGCATGCAGACTGGAGCGATGACCTTGATTCGTTCGTCAAGGACTGCGACGGTCCATGTTTGGGATGCTCCGCCGGAGGTGCCTGTACATCCGATTCGTTCCTTGTCGACTTCTTCCAGTGCGCAAAGGAAATCGAGTGCCCTAAGGGAGTTCCAGGTTTGGAGTCCGAAGAGCGAGACACCGCTAAGCGATGCGAGTTTTTGGAGTTCGATGGGCCAGCTGTGCAGGATTTGGTTATTATCGCACTTGCCGATCATATCATAGCTGAAGACGACGAATCCCAATCTGGCGAGCATGATGCAACGTAGCGGGACCGAGCCGAGTTCATCGTGGTGGATACGCCCTTCGGACCAATGTCCATGGGGGCAAAGGATTCCTGGCGCTGGGTTTTTAAGTTTTCCAGGCAGGTAGAGGTTGCCTGTGCAGATCAGTCCTGGCATTGACTGGAATTTGACTTTGCGGATTTGTATTCCCCAGTAGTTTGCCTTTCCCCAGACTTCCGGTTCGAGTGGTGTCTTTTCGGGCATTGGCGCCAATCCCGCCGCAAGCAGGATTTGAGCTCTTGTGAAGTCTCTTCGTTCTTCCCACTCTTCGATGGATTTTGCTGGTGTTGCTCTCCATGCGAAGTCGTTATGCCTGACATTGAGAAGTCTTTGGTCAAGCCAATGTGGCTTGTTTGGGAGAATTTTTGTGATGGAAGATGCCATAGTACACCTGTTTTCTTAGTGTTTATGGGGGCAGCATCCTGCGCAAGATGGATGACCTGATGAGCCTTGAGCGATTGGGCATCGTGCTGCTTGCTGACAGGAAGAGGCCGAGCTTTTCGAACTGGCGGAGAAGGTAGAGAATGCCTTTTTGATATTATCCGAATTGCACTTTGGGCATGGTGGCGGTGGTTCGCCAAGTCGTTTGTGCAAATGGCTGAACTTGTGATTGCATTCGTTGCAGGAATATTCGTAAATTGGCATGTTTTGATCCTAATGTATCATATGGATTGGAACGTAAAGGTACTAAGGTAATGTAGTTTGGCAATTGCCTTTATCAATTCCTAGGGAAAATTCACTCGAAGATCGCCTTTCTCTTACGCTTTTTTCATTTTTCGTCTTCTGATGCCATCGAGCAACTCATTGAGTTCATTGCATTTAAGGAGTTTAGCTATAACGAGATAGGTTGCGAGTCCTGGGAATCCCCCGATTGCAACTCGTGCGAACGCCCCGAAGAATCGCCCAAGGTTTTGGCTGGCTGGGAGGAAGGCGCGGTCGAGTGCCACGGCAATGAGGGCGGCGATGATTGCTGCGACAGTGAGTTTGACGACTGCCTTGAGTGTGCTTTTCCAGTTCCAATGGGGGAGTTTTTTCGTATCGATTGTAAGAAGTGTGATGACATTGACCCAAGAGCAGATTGCCGTAGCCAAAGCGAGTCCTCCTTGCCTGAGGAACTGCATAAGTGTTAGGTTGAGTACAAGGTTGAGCGCGATGCAGTACATGGAGATTTTGACGGGAGTCTTGGTGTCTTTTCTCCCGTGATGGGTAGTGACGGCGACTTTTGCGCAGCAGAATGCCGGTAGCCCAGGTACAAGGAACCAAAGCGCCCAGACAGTTTCCCGGACGGCTTCGGCATTGAAGGCGCCTCGTTGGAAGAGCATCACAATGACCGGTTCGGCGAGCACCGCCAGCAATGTCGCGCAAGGAAGCGTCATGAACAGGACTTGACGCAAGGCGTAATCCAAGCAGTCGGACATTTCATCCTGGGTTGCCTTTGCCATTTGCGGGAGGCAGACCATGCTCATTGCCACGCCGAAGATGCCGATGGGAAGATAGACCAGATGCTGGCTATATCCCAATGAACCTACTGCGGCGGAGCCAAGATAGACCGCCAATGCCTTGTCCAAAAGGGCGTTGAGTTGAAAGACGCCCGAACCGATTAGCCCAGGAACAATTCTTGTTACCAGGGTTCTAACTTCACTGTCCCTCCAAATCAAAGCGTTTTCCTTTTTCCAGAAAGAAACGAACCTGACATTGAATCCGTTGCGCCGGCACATCCAGAAGAGGAATGTCATTTGGACAACTCCAGCGAAGAATACGCTGCCGCAGAAGATCAGGAGCGACTTGAATTCGTGCCTGGTTGAGCCGACGGCCCAGAGGATTGCGACGGCGCCGATTTGGATGATGTTGAAGATGACGGGATTGAGTGATGGAGCCGCAAATCGCTCCAGGCAGGTGAGGATGGAGGCGAAGGCGCCCGCCATGCAGATGAAAATCGCATATGGGAGCAGGATGGGGAGGATTTTGAAGATGAGCGTGACGTGCTTTTCGGTTGTCGAGGGGAGATAAGCCGCGACAATGCACGATGCGATGATTCCAATGGCAACGACAGCAGCGAGTATGATGCATTGTAGCGTGATGGTTTTCGAGGCAAGGTCTTCTGCTTCTTTGTGGTTGCCTTCCTTGAGCTTGCTTGCGACCATCGGGACGAACGCAGCATTGAAAGCGCCTTCCGCGAACAATGCCCTGAGCATGTTGGGGATCGCGAAGGCGACATTGAAGGCGGCCTGTGCGGCTTCAGTGCTGCCCCAGTACCAACCTAGGACGATGTCTCGTGCCAAACCAAAGACGCGGCTTGCCATGATGCAGGCCGTGTTGACAAATACATTCCGCGACAGCGACTTCATAACTAAAAATGCTTGCTCGTTCGTTATAATAGGTAATATTGGAAAACAGGTCAATTCATTAATATACTGTAAAAAGAGCGAGAGCGGGGTTACATTATGGAAAAAACCTTCGAAAATGCTAAAGACCGTGATGACGGAATGAAAAAATTACCTTTCTACTTATTTATTTCGTTGATATTGTCATTGCTGCTTCATGCCTTGATATTGTATTTTTTTGGCAATTACGTATTCAAGAGTTTGCCTCTTGAGGAGAATGTACCGCATCGAATTGTTAAGGTCTCGACGAAGTTGATTCCATTGGAAGAATTGACGAAGCGTGAAATTGAGCGCAAGCAGGATGATGAGCGCAAAGAGAGCAATGAGAATGAAGGACAAGCTGGGGTTGAGGGTGGAACTGGAACTGGAGACCCTCAGGGTTTATATAGCAATGTGACCGAGATGATGCGCGAGATGTTCAAGAGCGAGGATTTGATCAAGCCTCCGCCAACTCCTGAATTGCGCTTTGAAGGCGTAAGCGTTGACAAGGCGGTGTTGCAGCCGCAGCTTCCGCAAACGGTTCCGTCCAAGGTATTGGCGACGGCGCCTCGTCCACAGGTCATCGAGATCAAGATGGAGAGTCTTCCATTGTCTCGTCAAGCTTTGCCCAGGGCGACGGTTCCTGCGATGGAGCGTGTTGACGTATCGTTCAAGAGCCTTCCGAGCTTGCTGCCCCATGGAGAATTGACCTCGGAGACGGGCGTGTCCTACAATGTTGGCTTGAGCTTGGGGACTCGTCCTAAGTTTGGAGTTCCGGGTGAATTGGGAAAAGATATCCTGAAGGAATTAAGCGAAGGCGCTGATGACGATTTGCTGACGGGGTTGGCTCCGTTGCCGGGGAAGGGCGCGTTGCCGCCCTTGACAACGACGGCGGACAAGACGTTGAAAGCAGATACGGACCCGATGTTGCCAAAGGTCATTGCGTTGGATAATTTTGTTGACGTTAATGTTACCGTATATCGCGATCGCCGCGGATCAGGGTTCTTCAGGGCATCGATCAAGGCAAATAGCCGAAGTGACGCGATGGGCGACATAGCGAAGGATACGATGATCATCATCGACCATTCGAACAGTATTTCGACGAGCAAGCTATCTCAGTTCAAGTCCGCGTCAATCGAGGCGTTGACATACTTGAATCCAAATGATCGCTTCAATGTCGTATCGTTCACAAGCCATGCGAAAAGCGCGTTTCCGAGATTTGTCGAGGCGAATGACGAGAATCGGAAGGAGGCGGCGGAATACATCAAGCGGCTGATGCGCCGGGGTTTGACGGATGTATTTGGCGGGATCGGTCCCTTTGTGCAGGCAGGCAACGGCGATTTGAATCGTCCGATGAACATATTTGTGTTGACGGATGGCCAATCCACGATAGATGTGCACATGATGGGCACGACAAAGGTCAAGAATACCGAGAACGACGAATTTTTGCGTGCTATGGTTGGCGTGAATCCGGGAAACGTATCGATCTATCCTTTCAGCGCGGGCAGGAATGCGAATCGAACCTTGCTGGATTTCATGGGATATTTGAACCGAGGGCACAACTATCACGTGGATGACTTGAAGGATTTCCGCGAGAATCTTGTTCGATACATCAGCAACTACACCTCATTGATCGTACGTGACATGAAGTACCTGGCGGAAGGAAAGGTGAGCAGGACTATCTATCCGAGGGATTTGCCTCACTTGTACCGGCGAGAAACCCTGGAACTATATGGGCAATTTGACTCGGATGATACGGAGCTGGTGCTGACCTTGTCTGGATACGACGCCAAAAACCAGCGTCGTGACCTGGTATTCCGTCGCAAGTACGACGAATGCCCCGAGGGTGGTCGTGAAATAGCTCAATCGTGGGCTGCTCAGAAGATTCTCCATTTGCGTGCTGCGATCATCTTGTGCACGGATGCCGCGAAAAAGGCGGCGATGGAGCGTGAGTTCAAGCGATTGGCATCGGATTTCGGCATCATTGTCGCCTATTGACGTTTGACGATGATGGTCGGAAATGTTATGTGAACTTATCTAGGAAACGGAAGAAAATGGCGAAGAGACCTGTGATTGTTGCGATGGATTTGGAAGGTGTGTTGGTTCCTGAAGTCTGGATATCGGTTGCCGAAAAGACCGGAATACCCGAATTGCGTTTGACGACTCGCGACATATCGGATTACAGCGTGCTGATGAAGCGCCGCCTTGAGATTCTCAAGGAAAATGGCCTGAAGCTGCGTGACATCCAGGCCGTGATTGAGACGATGGAGCCGCTCCCCGGCGCGCTTGAGTACATGGATTGGCTGAGAGAACGATACCAGGCAATCATCCTTTCCGATACATTCTACGAATTCGCATCACCGTTTATGCGAAAGCTCGGATGGCCAACACTGTTCTGCAACTCATTGGTCACCGATGAGCAAAATAATGTAATCGACTACAAGATGAGAATCCTGGACGGAAAGCGCCATGCCGTCCTATCATTGAAAAATTTGAATTTCGATGTGATTGCGATGGGCGATTCATACAATGACACCTCGATGCTCGAGGAAGCAGGCTTGGGGATCTTGTTCCGTCCATCTGAGAATGTGAAGCGCGAGTTTCCGCAATTTCCTGTTGCTGAGGAATACGAAACAGTAAAGTCATTGATATCGGGCTTTTAATTTAAAAAAACAGTTGAAGCTGGATTTAATTCCTAATTGACTGATTATCAAATAGTTAAAAAGTTTATTCATTTCGCCATGCTGGTGAATTGAAATGCAGCAGTCTTCTGTTGCGCCTTTACAAGGCGCTCGGCATGGGGGGCATCCTATCCCCAGGCTTTTAGCCTGGGGCGGGAAAACCACCCGAAGACCGTGCCTTGTAAAGGCACTACAATCATAAGGTGCCAACTGTTTTTTTTTAGGTTTAATTTAAGCCAAGGGGCAAGAGCATGAAGCGTTCGATTCGGTTGTTTGCGTTTGTCAGTTTTGTCCTGTTTGTTCAGGGTGTTTTCGGTCAGGAATCGAAATCCCCATGGGATGGCAGCAAGGAATTGTTTCCTGGGATCCACCATGTGTTCCTTGAGCGGACAGAGCCGCGTTTGATGAAGATCAACGTGGTCAGGATCGATTTGCAAACGGGGCTGTATGGAGTATGCACCTCGACGAAGGACGAGTTGTGGAATCAGCCGATGCCTGACCATGATCCTGCGTGCAAACGCTGCAAGACGCCCCCGCTGGTGGTGACGAAGCGGCAGACGACCAGGAACTTCCTGAAGGAAAACCGGGTCGCCGGCAAGAAGATGGTGCTTGGCGTCAATGCATCGCCTTGGGGACCTTGGGGTTGCGGGGCTAGCAAGTACGCAGGAAGGATGGGATTGTTCATTTCACAAGGCGAAGTCCTGGATGACAACGATCGCGGACGCCCCTCGTTTATTGTGCTGAAGGACGGAAGCGTTGATTTCCGCTATCCCGGAAGCAAGATTCCCAATGACAAGATCTTCATTTCGGTTCCTGGCTTTGCGGTGATCCTGGACAAGGGCGAGGTGACTGCTGGTGCGGCCGGTGACAAGTCCTGCCATCCTCGTACGGGTTATGGCTTGTCCAAAAACCGTCGATATATCTATTTCATAACAGTAGATGGTCGGCAAAAGGATTATTCAATGGGTGCGACAACTGGCGAATTGGCTGCGTTGCTAAAGGAATTCGGTGCCTATGACGGACTGAATATGGATGGAGGCGGTTCGACGACGCTGGCAATCTGGCAGGAAGACAAGGGCAATGCCAAGGACAATGTGAAAATTCTAAATCACCAAGCCGGCGGAGCAGAACGTGCAAATGGAAACAATCTTGGATTCTATTTGGTGAAGTAAAAAAACTTTTTACCCGAAAAAACAAAACAAGCGGCTGGAGTCGAGATGATTCCAGCCGCTTTTGTTTTAACCCATATTGCACAAATCGCAGGTACGGGCACCCGGGGTGCTCGTACTCAAAGCGATGTCGCCGCTAAAGCGGCTAAACATGACAAAGCCCCAGTTGGGCGGGCCGGGCGGTTTTGCCCTGCTTCGGAGCAAGACAGGTTTAGGTACGAGCACCCGGGGTGCTCGTACCTAAACCAGCCACATTGTTTGCGAGCATTTTTGTGGTAAAAACTAGAAGTTTAGAATTGCCTCTGTTTCGACGGCGATTGGCTTGTTGAAGAGCGTTGTGTTTTCGTCTCCGAAGCCATGGAAGACCCTAAGTTGCTTGCTTGTTTGGAGGGGTTGACCGTCAAGCGATCGGAAAGTAAAGAGGACTGGGCTGTCGTATTTGTGTCCATTGAAGGAGCTGGCATGGAAAGCCAGGAAAGTTGGTGAGTAGGCTAGGAAGCCTCCTGCCGGGGGAAGGATGATCGTGTCCTTGGAAAGCTGCGGGAGCTCCAGGGCAAAGGGCTTTGTGGATTGATTCACATAGATGGACATCGTTCCAAATTCGGTGAATTCAACATCCTTGTCATCATCGAGGAACCGATGGTTGGTCATCGGTGAATTGGCAGAAAGCCTGGCGATCCAAGAGGTAACTTCATAGGTGTTTTTGATGAATCGATCGGTGAGATTGAGGTGTTTTGCCCAACCATTGTCGGCACGTGCGAAATTGGATTCCTGCGGATTTTCCTTGACAAAATCGACCTTTATCGTTTGGTCTTTGTTGACTGCGAGGTCAGCCACTTTGAAGTTTGAAGAGGCCTGGTTGTTAAAGCCAGTGAAGGTGAGTCGCCGTCCTGTCTTTGCATCGAAGAGTCCGACTTTCCATATGATGTCGTTGTCATATCCTTCCGGGACGGTGATTTCACGAGTGGATGTAATGATTTGTCCAGGCTTGACGGGTTCTCTTGTGATGGGATGGTCGTCTTGGAAGGCGATTTTATCAGGTTTGTCTGTGGCTGTGCCGTGTACGAAGTGGACGAAAGAATTAACGTTGAACGATACGGGTTCCAGAACCTTCCATTGGAAAGTGACGGAGAATTTCCTGTTTCCGAGGGATTTGACCGTCGGCTTGAGGAGTTGGAATGCGTATTCTCCTTCAAGGCTTTGTTGGCTGAAATAGATATGCGGTCCGAAGTGATAGAGTGGTGTTTCGGCGTTTGAGATGCAAGCGAGGATGTAGTCGTCCCGTCCTGGCGTTGCCCGGTCGCTTTGATGCGTGTAGAGATTGACGCAATCGCCATAGACCATTTCCATGATCGGCACCAGGTCGCCACCCATATGCGAGAAGAATTTGCTTTCCCGATTGCGGATATTGGCGCGATGTGAGAAGACTCCCTCGAAGTAGTCGGCGTAGGGGACTGCCCATTCGCGTCCTTCCTCGGAGCCGAAGAGTCCGAAGTGCTTCCTCGCCAGCTCGCAGAGCTTGCTTTTCCATATCATGTCATCGTAGCGTGTTTGGGGATGGTTTGGGTCATGGCAATCGTAGAGTGGCGCCGCGAAGATTGTGTCGATGAAGTAGATGGTTGGTCCGAAGAGCTTTTGGATCATCGGCAGATTGGTTTCCGGTCTTCTTGCCAGTTCGACTTGCTTTTCGGCGCAGACCAGCCAGCATTGGCCACCGGCCCAATTACCGCCTAGGCGCAGCGTGCCATTGGCGTTTTTGGCGATCATATCCGGATTCCAGGATGGTGCGTCCTTGTACATGTCCTGATAGTTGTCGTGGAGACCGAACAGGAATCCCGTGTCCTTGATCCGCTTCGACGCCTTGATCAGTGCTTCGTTGCCGCCAAGCTCGGGGGCGACGGGGAGCGGATCAGGATGCTGATTGTCATAGCCACGATGGATCCAGCCCGCCAAAACCATCATCGCACGGTCGATCTTCAGGTCATTGTGCAGGTGTTCGGCGCATTGGGCAATCTCGGGCATCGAGTAAGCGACCCATTGTTCGAGCTTTCCAGATCTGTTATAGACGGATTCAGGTACCGTACGGCTGAAGACGAAGGGCTTGAAATCGGCCGCGCCGTGCATCTTCTCCACATCGATGCCGAGCTTCGCCTTCTTTTCAGCCCAGGTCATCGCCAAGCCTGATTTGCGGACGATGCTTCTGTATGCCTTGGCGATATCGACATAATTTGCCTTGCCCAACGGGCGCACGTAGCACGTGGTCTTGTCGGCTTGGAGAGAGGTGAACGAAAACGAATGAACCACGGTGCCGGGCAGGATGCGGGAATCCAATTTCCAATTACGCGCAAATTCCGTTTGAGTATGCGGATGATCCCAGGAGAGAAGCAGGCCGCAGCCTTCCTTTTCCTGGCCGATCATCGCCATCGTTGAGCCACCGTTGTACGTTGGCCAAGAACGGGTGCCGGGAGATTTTGAGCGAAGCGTATCAAAGCGCTCGCCCGTACGGAAGCCGACCGTCGATGCGCCGGACTCGTTGTTCGTCGTCTGAAATGCCTTGTGAAATAGCAATACACGCTTGACTTGCTTGTGATTGCCGATGCATTCCACGTCAAACGCCAACCCCTTTGGAGCCTCGTCAACCGTGCGTATCGTGACGTTGACGATCAGGTCTGGTTTGACGAGCTTGGCCAGCGTGATTTGCGTCGGCGACGTTTGTGCGATTGACGTGAAGGGGAGCAGTTGCGTTAGGTTGTTCTTGTCGCCTTCGCTCCAATTGATGTATCCGAACGCCTTGGCCTCTGGGTTTGAGGTCCAGAATGCGCCTCCCCGCTTGTCAAGGAGGTCGAAGGCGCTGGCGTCATCCGCCAATCTGAAGGTTAGTTCATCGGTTTCAATCTTGAGTTTTGCATTATCGAGCTTTTGTTTCAGCGTGTTCAGCCTTTCGGAAGCGATGTTATTCGGGAGCGGCGGTGGTGGTTCCAGGGTGATTTTCGGCGCGTTCTTGTCAATGGTGACAGTTCCTGCATCGTAGTCCACATATCGTCCTTCTGTTCCCTGGTAGTCGAAGATCCCAAAGTGCAGCCTGTATTCGCCATCCGGGGTTTTGGGGGGAACATAGACCATGATAGGTCCGACGACGACGGTGTCGCCGGGTTCCCAGAGCGTTGTCGGGGGGTCGCCAAGTTCATGGTCCAGATGGGCGATGATCTTTTCGCATTGAAGTTCTGTACTTTCAATGTGCATAAATCCTCGGAATTGAGCACTTGCCGCTTTGGTTCCGGCATTCTTGTACGTGATGGTTATCGTTGCCATGTCACCGGGACGAAATCGTTTGTGGGACAGGTTCACCGATACAACTTCGGGCTTGAAATCCGCATGGATAACACCCGTGGCCAATAGCATCAGAGCCGCTAGACAATGTCTCATTGTTTTCTCCTTAATTTATTAATCGACGTGTCTCAAAAGCACGATTCTCTTATCTTGGTTTGGGGACGACAGCAGGTGTTGGATGTGGACTAACGTGATGTTTCGCACCCTGTCAATAGCCAGGAACGAACCGGCAGCGCCGCCCCAGCCGAAATCCGAGACTATCCCGTTGTCGGGTTCGGGGCATCGGACTCCAAGGCCGTAGTTGTATTCGACATTGATCCAGTACGACCTCTTCAGCTCCTCGTTCAATCTTGGTTGCGTCATCAGGTCGATCGTCTCCCGTTTCAGGATTGTGTCTCCAATCCTCAGGGCTTCCAGGAAGATTGCCATGTCATCCATGGTGGAGATGCAACCGGCTCCGCCCGAAGCGTATTGTGTGCCTAGCTTGAAATCGATGGTCTTGGATCGTTCCCGTGCCAGCTTTGCGTTTGCATCGAAGGCGTATTGTGGCGCGACGGTATCCAGCTGGCTGTCATCCAGAAGGAATGTGGAGTCGTTCATGCCCAATGGCTTGAAGATGTTCTGTTCCACGTAGTCCTCGAATTTTTGGTTGGTGATCACTTCGACGAATGCTGCGAGGACATCGTGGCAGAGGCTGTATTCCCAGCGTTGTCCCGGGTCGAAGAGCAACGGATCTTGTGCCAGGTATTTCATGCTTTCTCGGGTTTGGCAGCGTCCATTGGTTTCGCTTCTTGCCGCCTTCAGGTTTGGCGTGTTCAGGTTGTAGGAGAATCCCGCCGTCATCGTAAAGAGGTTTTCGATCGTGATTTGTGTACGTGCCGGGCGTACTGTTCCATCGATGTTGCGGACATTCATCGAGGCGAATTCAGGCATGTAGTCTTTCAATTCGTCATTCAGCTTGTACAGCTTCTTTTCCAGCAGTTGCAGTGCAGCTGCGCAGGTGATCACTTTTGAGCAGGAGTAGATATTGACTCGTTCATTTCCCTGGACGGGTTGCGTTTTTTCCGGGTCAAGGAAGCCATCCATTTTCTGGTATTCGCGGATTCCGTTTCTCGTGACGGCGCAATTGTACCAGGGGACTCCCATCGGGATGAACGTGTCGAGAAGTTGGGTCAATCTGCTATTCACCGGTTGCGTACCTTTTTGGGTTGAAGGGTTATTTTTCTGCTGCTGCTGCCATTGCCTTGGCGGCTTCTTCCGGAGTCATCGTGCCTGCGAAGATGTTTTGCGTCGTATTGGCGTGTTGGACTCCCAGCTTTGCTGGCAGGAATTGGTCGTAATATGGTTGGATCGTGTCTGCATTGTCCAGCAGTTTCAGCACCAACTGGGTCGGCTTCGGAAGTTTCGCGACTTGCTCAGGCGTCGGCTTGGCGGCAGGGATGCGACCGATCTCGCACCATTCGCCAATCACTTGCTCGTCCGTCAAGGCATTCAACAACTCAACCGCCAAATCCTTATGGGCACTCTGGGACGATACGGCAAAACCGCAGTTCACACCGCCCAAAACCGTGCGCAAATCCCCCTTGCCTGACGGAACTGACGGAAAGGGAACTGGCACCATCGATGCCATGAAATCAGGATTTTCGTCCTTGACACGAGCGACGAGCCACGTGCCGGTCAAGTACATCGCGGATTTCCCGTTCACAAACGAGACCCGGGCGACATCGTCCTCCAATCCGTTGAATCCAATCGAAAACGCATTCAAGTCAATCAAGTCGCGAAGATAACGACCTGCCAAGATGAACGATTCGTCAGCAAACGAAGCGGATCCGGAAGCCGCGTCCAAAAACAATTGCGTCCCGCCGCAACGATTCGCCAAGTAGCAAAAGTAAAATGCGCCAGGCCACTTCTTCATGTTGCCCAAGGCCAAGGGAGTAATCGATTTGTCGCGAAACACGGAAACCAAGCGGTTCAGATCGTCCAACGTTGACGGATAGGACTGGCCATGAGATTCGAACAGATCCTTGTTGCACCACAAGGTCACGGCTGACAGATCCAGGGGAAGGCAGTACAATTTCCCCTCCAAACGGCAGATTGACAGAGCGGAGTCAATAAACTTCCCTTCCCAATCGTTCTCTTTTGAGTAATTGTCCAGGCATTCGACCTTGCCTTGACGAATGTATTCCGAGGTCTGCCCTCCGGCGCCCCACGTGAAGAAAACATCGGGTGAATTGCCGGAAGCCATCTCGTTGGCGAGCTTGACCTTGTAGGAGTCATTCTCAAAAGTCTGTATCTGGACTTTTACATCAGGATGATTGGATTCGAAACGCTTCACCGCACGCTCCAATACCTCCTTCGGTCCGCTGTAGTTCATAATATGCCAAAATTTCAATGTGGTCTGGGAAGACTGCGAACCTCCTTCGCCAGAGCGACGGGAACAACCAAAGATAACAAACGCAAATAAAATAATAATTCCTAAAAATAATTGACGCATACTGCTTTACCCTTAAATTACTAATTTTTACCCTAGTTCGTTGCTCAATGTCGAATTCCCCTAATGTAAACTAGTTTTCTCTCTTGGCAATAGCCCAATGGCTGCGCAATCGCCACAAGGGAAAACTCAAGATAAGCTAAAAAGTAAGGATTATGTTGTTTCAAAACGCAAAAAGCGCATTGTTTGCAATATTGATTCCGTTCTGCCTCGCTTTTGGGCAGGATTCGGTTCCCTGGCATGCGGCTGATGCCGAGGCGAGAATTCGCTTCAGCGTCGCAAACAAGCGAGCGCCCAGCTTGTTCGTGCCGATCCCTGAAAGCTTGTCCGAGGGGGTCAACCATGTCGTTGCGTTTGACGACAAGGGGGTTGTGCTTGCAGCATCCCCGGTGTTGGTCGGCGGTCGCCTGGTTGGCGCATCCGTTGACGCCACGAAGCTCAGCGTCGCCTTGAGCACCTATGCAAAACCATCTCCTGTGGCGAGCCTGTACTTGCTTGCGAAGCCTGATCCGAAAGCCGTTCCGTACGCAGGACAACCCGTAGTTTTGGATCGACGTGTCCAAAGCCTGACCACACGCGGTCATTCCGCCGCCGAAATGATGCGGCTGTTCGGAAACCTGAGGCAGTCAAGACGTGAACAGCTGCCGCCGATCGCCGTCAGCTCACTGGGTGGCGTGCCTGATAAGCCAGGATGGTCCCATCCGCGGGAACAGACCTTTGTCTGTGCAATTATGCATTGGGAAGCGCTGTGGAACGTCGATGCCGAAAAAATTATCCGTTTTGGAGCGGATCAGACGCATGTGGCATGGACCGTGTTGTTGGACGGGTTTCCAGTCGCAAATTGGCAACCTGATTTAGGTAAGGAAAAGGAAGCGGACATCGAGCTTCGTCCGGAAGGGGCAGGGCGCTTCTGCCAACCTGTCAAGGTCGCTCCTGGATTGCATACCCTGCAGTTCCTCGCCGTACAGGGGCAAGGGCAAAATATTCCGCAACTTCTGATCAAGACAGAGGGCGAAAAGGGACATGGGAATCCGCCTGCTGGGCTGATTCCGTCTGCGCGTCCCTTTACGTTGAAACCTGAACGGAAAGCTGACAAGGAGCTGACCGCCTTCTCTACGCTCCTGCCATTTGGCGCCGCCACCTTCGCTACTGTGGGAGATCCGCCATACGAAACCCTCTCAAGCTATCGCTTCATCGGAGATGCGACCAAGGTTCAAGTGCTGAAAACAACCGGCGAGCCAGCAACTCCAGTTACGGATGAAAAAGAAGCAACCAGAATCTTCCTGACTGGTCACGCCTATCCGGACATCAGCATCCAAGGGCATCTCTTCAAAGGTCAACAGCACTGGGTGAAAGGACGGAGTATTCCAGCTACCGCAAGAATCGAGGAACTGGAGCCGCTCGTCAACCCGGCAGAACCGATCAACGCCAAAATCCAGTTCAATTGGCCAGGATCATTCCCAAAACCAGCGGAACTCGATTTCATGCTGACCTTCGAAGACGAACAAGGGCAACAGATTAGCACAAGCGCAGTAAAGCCAAAACAAGCCAAGGACGACATCTACGAACTCGAATTCAACCTGCCGCAAAATGCCGCCAATGTCAACATCGCGGTGAGACTCTATGAGATGGCGATCCCTTGCCAGGCAGGCGAAATCAAATTCTTCAGGCCGAAAGACGCGCGATTCCCAATCACCGCACAAGGCAAGTCCCTGTTTGACGGAGCTGACCTGGATGCCGCAAGGGTCGTCTGCATCGCCGATCCATTGCCGGAAGAGCTGCCGGGCAAGAGGTCAAGCACGGGCTTCAAGAGCTCGATCGTCATGCTTGACGACTTCATCGCAGCCAGAAATGCGCCTGGCGCCACCCTTCGCCCGGAAAGTGTTTTGGCGGAATTGCTGGCAGGCAAGGGATTGCATACCCTGTTCCACGTCAGCGTCTCAAATTCCTCTGGAACCGATTCTCAGCTCGCCATCCTGGCCAACTTGGGAACGGCCATCCAATTGAAGCCGAAGACAGTCGTTCTTGCCGTTGGTCAACTTGGCTTGATTGCTGGCTTGACGCCGTTGGAAATGGTTTGCCAGCTTCAGTTTGCGGCCCAGGCGTGCCTCGCCAACGGCATCGAGCCGATCCTGGTCACCTTGCCTGCGCATCCAAAAACCGACAGCGAAACTGCACGACTTGCCGCCCTCTACACCAAGGAGCTTGCGGTCAGGCTTGCAATACCTGTCATCGATCTTCACGCACAGGGACTCAAGGAAAACGTCAACACCCAGGATTGGTACAAGTCGGATGCCATCGGGTTGGCTACTCCGAATAACGCGGCACGTCTCTGGCTCACCAAGAACATCGCCGAAAATCTCGAATCCATTTACAGATAAGCCAACACATTATGCCAAAATTGTATGATCTGACAACTCACGATACTAACCAACCCTATGCACCAAGAGGGTTCCAACAGGCTACGTTAGTGCTTTGCCCATGGCAGAAAGTCTTCCTGATACTTCTGGTGATCGGATTGATTGTATGGGGGATATTTGACTGGAAAACAGAAATCTTTGTCATCAATGTCGTTCTTACCCTTTTCTACTTGGCCTCGACGCTCTACAGGATGCTGATTATCGAGCTGGCGCTTCAGAAGCCAAGGGAGATTCAAATCGAACCGAGCGAGCTTGAGCATCCGCCGAACGGCAAGGAGTGGCCAAAGTACATGGTCATCCTGCCGATGTACCACGAAGGAGATATCCTCCCGCATCTCGTTGAGGGACTCTCGAATCTCGACTACCCAAAGGATAGGCTCGATATCAGATTGCTGATCGAGGAGGATGACGACGAAACAATGGAAGTCGCCAAAAGCCTCAACCTCAAGCCGCCTTTCGTCATCATACCAATCCCTAAATCCTATCCAAGAACCAAGCCAAAGGCGTGCAACGTCGGCATTGAAGACGGAGATGCAGACTATCTCGTCATCTACGATGCCGAAGACAAGCCCGATCCGGACCAACTGAAAAAAGCCGCCCATGCGTTCGCGAGATGCCCTGACAACATCGCATGCATCCAGGGAAAGCTAGGGTTCTACAATCCCAACCAAAACCTGCTCACCAAGTGCTTTACCGCGGACTATGCGACTTGGTTCGGGCTTTGTCTCCCCGGACTCGACTGCCTGCAGGCGCCAATCCCGCTCGGAGGTACCTCCAATCACTTCAGGCTTGACGTCCTTAGAAAAGTCGGCGGTTGGGACGAATACAATGTAACGGAAGATTGCGACTTGGGATTGAGGTTGTTCGCTGACGGATATCGTACCAGGGTCCTGGATTCCTCGACCTGGGAACAAGCCTGCCCGGATCTGGGATTCTGGATCAGGCAACGCTCCAGGTGGGTCAAGGGGTACATCCAAACCTACCTCGTCCATACCAGGCAATTCTTCAAATTGCACCGTAGCCTTGGCTTTTGGAACAGCATTCAGTTCCATTTGCTGATTGGTGGCTCATTCTTTTCACAGCTGATCAATCCATTCTACTGGCTGATGACCTTGATTTGGCTGGTTTTCCGGCCGGCTGGCGTTGCCCAGTTCTTCCCGGCTCCCGTCTTTGCCATGGGTGCGTTTTGCCTGTTTGTTGGAAACTTCGTCTTCGCGTACACGTCATCAATTGCCTGCGTGCGTCGCGGAGCGGGGCATTTGGCGAAAATCGGCATCATCATGCCATTCTACTGGCTGATGATTTCCATCGCCGCTTGGAAAGGTTTCCTCCAACTGTTCACCAATCCCCATCACTGGGAAAAAACCAAGCATTTCGCCAACGAGTAATCATATGTCACAATCACTTGATACAACAAGGCAAGCAGTTGCCCCGCTGCGGACACCGCCATTTTTCTGGATATTCTTCGTTCTCGTCCTGGCTATCGTTAGAGCCAAATTCGGCGGCGTCTCGAATGTCCCGCTGACGATTCACCAGAGCATCGTTGACTCAATTTTGGCAGGAAACGATTGGGGACGTCAGGCGTTCATCGGAAATCTTGATAGTCCTCTGCTGCCAACGCTGGGGCTTCTTGCCGCCAATCTGGTCTCGAAATTCCTCGGAGGCAATCCTGCCTTGCTTTTGTGCTCGATATCCCAAGCGATTCTGGTCGTCTGCTTTGTCAAGCTTGCCATTGATCGTCGCAAGTGGATCTTGGCGGCTTTGATTGTGGTCGTGCCTCCCGCGATTCCGCTGATTCGCAACCTTGGTCTTAATCTGGATCCCAACTGGTTTTCCGCCATTCCTGCAGCCGTCGCCATCTGCCATTTAAAAGATTGGCAGGAGACCGGCAATATGCGCGATTTGCTCGTTGTTGCGGTTTCCAGTGGATTGCTTGCCTTTGCGGGACCGGGGCCCTTGGTGCTGACCATTGCATTCCTAATTGTGCTCACGTATCAGAAAAAAGAGAAGGCCGGCGGCGATTGGTCTGAGCATCGGGGCTTGCGTACGTTGATTTGGATGCCGATCCTCTATTGCATCGCCCTTTGGTTCCTTTGGAATTCATTGATCTTCAACGATATGTTTTTCGGCTTGCATGAATTGTTCAATCGTTCCCAAGCCACGATCAAGCATCCGACGATGCCCTACGATTTCCACGCGATCATCGCCCTGGTCGCCACGTATTTGATCTTGGCGATGAAGACGACGCACCGTTCGACGGCGCGTTGCCTGCTGCCCGCCGTCTTCGTCATTCCATTGACTGCCTATTTTTCGGCTCGGTTGGGCCTTGGACCTGCAGGTCTGGGTCCCTTCGGGGTTATCCTCTTCATCACTGCCGGAACTTTGGTGTACTTGGCTGACTCAAGTTCCAAGAGTGTGATGATCGCAGTCAGAATCGCATTTCTGATCGCCTTGGCCATCGCTTGCGTCCATGGCAACGTCAACTCCACGTATCCAATCGATTCACGTGAAATCAAGCATTTCACCACGATGCCGATTTCGGAAGGCCAGACGATGGACGCACCAAGCCAAGAAGAACTGATCGAGTTCATCGACAAGTACTGGCCGAATTCCAGGATTCTTGTCTGCGGTTCAAGGCTTCCCGCTCTCTATCCCGATCCTGAAGAAAAACGATTCGTCGCAAAACTTTTCTTCTCCGAAGAGGAATTCATTCGCCAAGCCCAAGAGGAACAGCTCCATATTCTGATTCCGCCCCCGGATGGACGATTCTTCCCGACACATCGGTCAACTTTGGCGGATATCCATGAAAACGGAAGGGATTGGCTCTTCCTGGAAAAGGTCTTCCCAAATAATTGGCAGCTCTGGAGATCGACGATTCCGCCGAAGGGTGAATCTAAACTCTTGAGGCAAAATCAGTAAGGATTAGGAGAACTATGGCACTCAGCTACACCTTGCGATGCGTCGAATGCGGAAAGGTTTTCGATGACATCGATAAAGGATTCCTCTTGGATTGCGATGAAAAACACTGCTCGGCAATGCTGCAAGCCGATTATTCCGTGGACGGGTTCGAACCGGTCACATCTGTCAAGGGAATCTACAGATACCAAAATTGGCTCCCGATCCGAAAGACATTCGAGCGCTCGCCGGAAACTATCGTCTTCCAAAACGAAACTATCTCCGAAAAGCTCGGACTGGAAAACCTCTACTTCGCATTCAATGGATATTGGCCGGAACGCAATGCCGGCATGCCGACCGCCTCGTTCAAGGAACTCGAAGCCGCTTCGGTCCTTGCAAGACTCCCGGAAACCGAAGAAAGGTCAATCGTCATCTCGTCGGCGGGCAATACAGGACGCGCTTTCCTCGAATACGGATCGCAGTTCAAGATCAACACGATGGTCGTCGTACCCGAATTCGCACTTCCGCAAATGTGGACCACAATCCCCAAAGCCGATTGCGTCAAGCTTGTCGTGCTGAAGGATGCAGATTATTTCGATGCCATTCAGCTGGCGAACCATATTTGCGAACTGGAGCCTTTCTTTCCCGAAGGCGGCGCCAAGAACGTCGCTCGCCGTGACGGAATGGGCACCGTGATGCTCGCCGGAACGGAAGCGATCAACGCCATTCCTGATCACTACTTCCAAGCGGTCGGTTCCGGCACGGGCGCTATCGCCGCCTGGGAAATGGCCTGGAGATTGATTACGGATGGGCAGTTCGGACAACACCTGCCAAGATTGCATCTCTCGCAAGCAGAATCATTTACGATTATGGCTGACGCTTGGGCGAAACAGTCGCGCACACTACCTGAAATCCCAGAGGAAGAAGCACGCGCCGCAGCCAGGAAAGCCTATTCGCCAGTCCTCAGCAACAGAAAACCACCATATGGTCCCACAGGTGGCTTGTTCGACGCACTTGCTGAATCACTTGGACTCTTCTATGTCCCGACAGATGAGCAGGCCAAACGGGCTGGGGAACTCTTCCAGGATCTCGAGGGAATTGATCTGGACAAGGCTGCGGAAGTCTGCCTGGCCTCGCTCTTTAATGCAGTAGCTGAGAAAACCATCAACCCGAAGGACAACATCCTCGTCAACCTGACAGGTGGCGGCGCATTGCGTGCAAAGGCTGACGGCAAGACGATTCCAGCTACACCGGATTTCTACTTCACGAAAGAGCAAGATAACATGGATGACATCAAAGCCATCCTCGGATCGTAATTCATTTCTCAGGAGTGACCACTATGCACTCAGAATTGGCGGGAAAACCAGTCCCAAGAACGCTATTGCCCAATATCCCTAAACTGATAACCAAGTACTATTCCGAATTCCCAAATCTGGACGACCCTAACCAAAAAGTCGTGTTTGGAACCTCGGGACATCGTGGGACCTCAATAAACGCAAGCTTCACCGATGCGCATATCGCAGCGACCACACAGGCTATCTGCGATTATCGAAAAAAAGAAGGCGTCGATGGTCCGCTCTTTATCGGAATGGATACGCACGCGCTGTCGGAACCTGCACACAATACCGCCGTCGAAGTCCTGGCGGCAAATGGAGTCTTTACGAGAATCGCCGCTGATGGAGGCTATACCCCGACGCCGGTGATATCACATGCAATCATCGCATATAATCGAAATCGTGCAAGAGGACAAGCCGACGGCATTGTCGTGACACCCTCGCACAATCCTCCCCAAGATGGTGGCTTCAAGTACAACCCAACCCACGGAGGACCAGCTGATACCGACGCAACAAAGTGGATTGCTGATCAGGCTAACAAGTATCTCAAAAGCAACAATCGAAATGTAAAGAGGATCACAAGGACCAGAGCTGACAAGTCGCCGTATGTCGCCCAGTACGACTATGCTACCCCATACATCGAAGACCTCAAGAACATCATCGACATGGAGGCGATCGCCAACGCAAAGCTCCGTATCGGCGCTGATGCGCTCGGCGGGGCGGGACTCGCATTCTGGGCAAAAATCGCACAACGATACAACTTGGATATCACTCCAAAAAACGATTTTCCGGATCCGACTTTCAGTTTCATGTCCGTTGACCACGATGGCAAAATCCGGATGGATTGTTCCTCGCAATACGCCATGGCGGGGTTGATTGCACTTAAGGATCAATTCGACATTGCCTTTGGCAACGATCCGGATTTCGATCGTCATGGGATTGTCACCCCGTCTGTCGGATTGATGAATCCGAATCATTATCTCGCGGTCGCGATCCAGTACTTGTACACAACTCGATTGCAATGGCCTGCCGATGCCAAAATCGGCAAGACTCTGGTTTCCAGTTCCATGATTGACCGAGTCGCCGAAAAGTTGGGTCGTCAAGTTTACGAGGTTCCAGTTGGATTCAAGTGGTTTGTTCCGGGACTTTCCAACAAGCGGCTCGGATTTGGCGGCGAGGAAAGTGCTGGAGCATCATTCCTCAGATTCAATGCCGATTCCTGGACGACTGACAAGGATGGCATGATCCTCGCCTTGCTCGCAGCGGAAATCACCGCCAAGACTGGGGAGGATCCAGGGCAGCACTACAAGAAGCTCGTGGCTGAATTCGGCGAATACCACTATGCCAGAATCGACACCCCAGCTACGCCAGAGCAGAAAGAGCACATTTCATCCTTGAGTCCCGAGACAATTGGCATTGATTCCTTGGCCGGCGATCCAATCGAAGCGGCATTTACCAAAGCGCCTGGAAATAACGCTTCAATCGGAGGTCTCAAGATCGTCACCAAGAATGGATGGTGTGCATTGCGACCTTCCGGAACAGAAAACATCTGCAAACTCTATGCAGAGAGCTTTGTCGGATCAGGTCATCTCAAGCAAATCCAAGCCGAAGCCGCGAAGCTCTAAATCTAAAAAAAGCAGTTGAAATC
>DBPZ01000124.1 GCA_002305655.1 Lentisphaeria bacterium UBA1407
ATGATTCTTGATGATTTCAAGCGATTAGAAGACCATTTTCCCATACCTATTTGAGTATGAAATGAAAGTAATCAAATTTTGGCTTGGAACTCCTTTGCCCCCATTTGGCCCAACAAAGGAATAGCCTCCCGACAAAAGTCCCAATTTTTCTTCATTATTTATTACACTTGTTCAAGTACGAGCACCCCGGGTGTTCCTACTCAAACCCGTTTTGCTCAGTTGTTGGGCAAAAACTGTCGGACCCGTCTGACCTGTCCCAGTCTCAGAACCTCCACGCCCACAAAACCCGACGTCATGTCCCATAGTCCCATTCCCATGGGTCTCATTCGTCCCATTTGTCCCATAGGTCCCAGTCCCAGCCAAAACACCTGCAAACACCAATTCCCCCAAACCCGCCACAAAAAGGCATGCCACATGGTTTTCGAGTACGAAATCGATGATTTTTTGCGTGGATCAAGAGTTGGGTTTTAGGCAGAAAAATCAACGTCTCAGAACCCACCTGTCCGACCCGTCAGACCCGTCAGACCCGTCCGACCCGTCCGACCCGTCCGACTGAGGGATGCCTCATTTTAAGCCGCTTAACCAACTGCTTCTTTCAGGTTTTCCCTTGCCTGAACAAGTTACGAGGGTATATTCCTATATACTGCTTTCTTGGGCATTTTGTCTCGAAGTTATGCAAACCAATAAGGAGTGTGAGTTGATGAAAAGGATTCTAGTCTTGCTGTTGACTCTGGCGTGCGTCAGCATGTTTGCGCAGGTATTGCGCTTGGGCTTCATTTCGGACTGCCAGCCCGGCAACAACTCTCGCAAGGCGGGAACCCCATTGTTCTACGTGGAGAAGGCATTCAAGCTGATGCGCGAACTTGGCGTCGACGGCATCCTGATCGCCGGCGACTTGTCCAACGTAAACGATCCATCGGTCTATGTCGAAATCAGGAAGATCTACGACGAGGTTTTCGGCAACGATGCCCAAAAGCCGCATTTCATGCCCGTGATGGGCAACCACGACCGTTCGGGGGGACTCCCCAAGGACAATCCCGCACGTACCAAGGAAGAGCGTGAAAAGCGCTTCATGGAAGGGCTGAAGGTCGACACGCTCCATCCCCATCTGGTCATCAATGGCTTTGACGTCATCGGACGCTCCTTCGAAGGCGGCAATGGCGCGGGATGCAATGCTGACGACGATGCCTGGTTCAAGGCCGAACTTGCCAAGGCGATCGAACGGGATCCCGTCAAGCCGATCATCGTTTGCGGACACAACCACGGATACGACACCGTCTATGGTTCAGTCCCCTGGGGCAACAGGGCGATCACCCGCCTTTTTGCACCATACCAGCAGGTCATCCACTTCTCGGGGCATACCCACTACCCCAACGAAGACCCCAGGACCATCCATCAACAGGACTTCACATCCGTCGGAACCTCCACGCTCAACTACCTCTGGGTTGACGAGCCCTGCATCGAGTATCCCGGAAGGCATGAAGGCAAGAACATGCTCTACATGGTGGCCGACGACAAGCAGGTCGTCATCAGAAGGTATCAGCTCCGCGACAACTCCGAAATCCTGGACAACGGAAAACCCTGGACGCTTCCGCTGCCCCTCAACAAGGAAAACTTCGTCTATGAGCCGAGCCGTCGCGTCAAGGACAACCCGCCTGTCGCCCCCCAATTCCCCGAAGGTGCTACCATTGCCGCCAAGCCATTCCCCGAAGGCAAGCCCTTCAACGGAGTCGTCATCACGGGAACTGCCGCCAAGCATGTCGATTTCGTCCACCACTACAAGATTGACATCTTCGCCAAGAACGCAGATGGCGGCTGGGACAAGAAAACAACGTCACCAATCATCTTCCATTCCGATTTCTACAGGGGCCTCAACTTCATGAAGCCGACATTCGAATGCAAGATTCCGCTACAGCCAAGAACCAAGGAATTCCAGGGATTTGATTTCCAGCCGTCAACAACATACAGATTCGAAATGAAACCCTGCGAGTCATTCGGTACGGCAGGAAAACCACTCCACACGGAAATCACCATGCCGGCCGATAAGCAAGAAGCGAAAAAATAAGCCAACAATCATTATACCAAAGGGAACGACGCCAATGAAAAAATCCGTCCTCGCCACTGCTTTCCTGTGCGCAACACTGGTCGCCAATGCGCAAAACCAAACCATCTGCGAGGTGAACGCGGGAAACTTGAGAGAACCCGTCGATAGCGTCGGGACGACGGGCAAGTTCAGCGGTGTGCTTCCGGTCGGCATGTCTGAGAATTTCAGCCATTGGATGACCGGCGAATGCGTCGGCGAAGCCAAGACCGACACTTTGGGCGATCCCTACGTCAGCTTGAACATGGTCAAGGCGGGAACGCAATTCGCCATACCTCTTAACAATCCCAAGGCAAAGACACGGTACAAGGCCACCTTCATCATCCGCAACAGGCTCAGCTTGGACGCAACCGGGTACCTCAGGCAAGGCGGTGAACCCTACAAAGACTACAACGTGCAGTTCAAAATCGAACGGTCCGACGACTTCAAGACCTTCGTCTATCCTTTCATGATCAATGCATTCCATAGCGAAAAGGACAATACAGGGCTCTACTTCACATTCAGCCAAGTCGGCAAGCTCGACCTGAAACTGATCAAGATCGAAGAAATCTCCGAAAAGGAATATGAACTCCTGGAACTCCAATTCGTCAAGAGGATCATCAGGAAAGAGCCGGGCACGGACAACTTCCTGGCGAACAGCTCCTTGCCAAAAGGTCTCCAAAGCGGCTGGGCGCAACTCGGGGGCAACAATTATTGCAGATCCAAGGTCTTCGTCGACGAAAGCGTGCGCGGACCATCGGGCGAGTTTGCCTTGTGCCTGGATTCGACCAGCGACCGAAATGTCGGCATTGCGTCTCCTCCATTCGTCGCCTCGGTTCCGCATGAATCCGTCACCGTTTCCTTTTCCTATCGAGGCAACGGGACTTTTTCCACCCTGATTTCCGCCAATTGGGGACTTGTTCGCGCAAAGCTCGAACCGTCTGAAACAGAATGGAAACGTGCTACCTTGACCGCAAAACTCCCCGTCAGGAGAATGGGTGCGACGTTCAGGATCGAGGGTCAAGGAAAACTCCATGTGGATGCTTTCAGGGTCGCTGACGAAGGTCAGGGCGACTACAAGCCGGCGGGGCAGCATGAAATCTCATTCTTCCTGCCGAAATCCGACGCCGATGTCGCACGGATCCAATTCCAGGACGAACCATCGAGAATCGGGATCTATCTCACCGGGGAGTCGGCTGGCGCGACCATCAAGTGCACGGTCACCGACCTGTACGGGAAAACCGTATCGTTGCCGGATTTGCGCGACAAGGAAAACGTTTTCGACTACCACAGCGACCTGGGCTTGGCTCCCCTTGGTCAATATCGAATCGAGTGCCAGGCTTTCCGCGGCGACGTTCCCGCATCTCCGATCAGCGAGTTTGTGGTGACTCGCATTCCTCGTCCCCGGCATTGGGGCAAGGATGCTCCCGATTCGCCCTTTGGCATGCACACCAACCAGCTGGAATCCAACCTGCGCGCCTTGAAAGCAGGCGGCTTCAATTGGGCGCGTTGCCACGACGGCGCCAGGTTCATCACCTGCTGGTACTACATGGAGCCGGAAAAGGGAAAATGGGATTTCCAGGACGACCAGGTCATGGCGTACAGGAACAACAACATCATGCTTTACGGGCAATTGGCGGGCGCCCCGATCTGGGCGTCCAACCTCAAAAACCTTCCGGAGAAATACCACCGCAGCTATCCCAGCGTCTTCTTCGCGCCTCTACCAGAATACGAAGATGATTTCGTCAACTATTGCGAGACGATGGCAAAGCGGTATCGCGGAATCATCGACGACTGGTTCATCTGGAACGAACCCTACTCGTCACTCTTCTTCCACAAGGACCAGGAGCCGAACACGGGGAAGTACATCGCATGGGACTCCCTGGAGGAAACAGGCAAGGCATTCGCGCATTACTCAAAATTGGCGTACAAGGGAGCCAAGGCGGGAAATCCAAATTGCAGGATCACAGGGTTCGGAACGGCAGGCGCGCCATGGGCAAACGCAGTCTATGATGGCGGAGCCTACGATTTCTGCGAAGAAATGGATTTCCATTGCTACTACAACTCGAACCACGCCGGCTTCCCTGGCGACCCCCTTGCCAAGGGAGTCGAGACCATATTCGAAAAGATCTTTGCCGAGAAGGGACGCGACACCAAGCCGATCATCATGTCGGAAGGACAGGCAGGAAGCGCTTCGACAAGAGAGACCGAACCCAGGGCGGGCATGTACAAGAACACAATCACCTGGCAATCAATCGAAAGGCCGACGACCATCGCAAATTCAAACATGAGATACATCCTCTCATACCTGGCTTCGGGAATCAAGAAAATCTACCTCTATACCGCCCACGGATACACGGACTTCAGCAGGGGAACCGACCTGCAGATCATCCTCTCCGCAGATGGCTCGCCGCACCCGGTACTCGTCGCGCACGCCGCCCTCGCATACAGGCTCGAAGACATGAAATTCATCCAATACCATAAGCTGGGCGATACAAATGTTTACGCAATGATCTTTTCTGACGGGACAAGATCCGTCGCTGCAATCTCCTCGGAAGGAATGCTCAAGGCAACGATCAATGTCAACCACAAGGCGGCAACTTGCTCAGACATCTACGGAAACACAATCCCGAATGCATTCGATTACGACGGGACCATCTCCTATGTCCAGGCCAACTGCAAGCCTGATGAACTTAAAAATGCCATCATGGCGACCGCGAAAGAAGACAAAGACTGAGTCGGCGCATTTCTGGAAATAACGCTCCTGACGGTGTATATTAATAAGTTTCCACCTTTGGATATACATGCGGAGATTTTTCAATGCTATTGCTGACTCAAATACCCGGAAACGGAGATAGGATCGTTCGTTTTAGCGGGGATTGCCTTAAACTGACCTTCAGGCTCAACGAAAACATTCCCGGCGAAGCTTTCGTCAGGACGAACCTTTGCCGCGGAAGCATTCGGAGACGCGAGGTCATCGCGCAAGTCGAACACAAAAAGGCACGAATGGGACGTGATTGGCATGACATCAAAATGCCGATGACCGCCCCTGGGGTCTACTCGATCACCCTCCCCCTCAACGAAATCGGACTCTTCGAATTCAAATGTTTCTTTTTGCCTGAGGGCGGCGGCGTCCCGCAATGGCCCCGCGGCGAAAACAGCCGTGTCAAGGTCGAACCCAGCAACACATCAAGCAACAACACGATCTACAATGCCTTCGTCAGGCAATTCGGCAAGAACCGAAGCGGCGGCGCATGGCAAGAAGAACATCGTTCGGCGGAAAAGTTTTTAGATGCTTCCGACTATACCGTCGTTCCGCCATCGGGAACATTCCGCGACCTCAAGACTGAATTGGCATTTATCATGGACGAGCTGGGATTCCGCATCATACAGCTCCTGCCGATCCATCCAACCCCAGTCAGCTTCGCCAGAATGGGACGCTTCGGAAGCCCGTTCGCACCAACCGATTTCTACTCCGTGGATACGTCGATGGCGACGTTTGACAGGAGAACAACGCCACTGGAACAATTCTGCGAACTGGTTGACGCGATCCACGCACGTGGAGGACTGGTCCTGATCGACTTGCCTGCCAATCATACAGGCTGGGCTTCGACATTGCAAGTGCATCACCCGGAATGGTTCAGCAGAAACCCGGACGGCTCGTTCGAAAGCCCAGGGGCGTGGGGTGTCGTCTGGGAAGACTTGTGCAAACTCAACTTCGAGGACCAGAAGCTCTGGATCCAAATGGCCGATATTTTCCTCCATTGGACCAGGCTGGGCGTTGACGGATTCCGTTGCGACGCAGGATACATGGTCCCGATGAGAGTTTGGGAATACATCGCGGCCAAGGTCAGGGAAGAATACCCGGAAACCATCTTCTTCCTCGAAGGCCTCGGAGGACCTCCATACGCAACGGAAGAACTCCTGCAGGAAGGACGGCTCAACTGGGCCTACTCCGAATTGTTCCAATGCTACGAGCCACAGCAAGTCAGGGACTACCTAGCCTACTCATACGGGTTCAGCAAACGGAATGGCTGCCTTGTCAATTTCGCCGAAACACACGACAACGACCGGCTCGCCGCAAGATCCCCCAGGTGGGCAGCGATGAGAACGGGATTGGCGGCGCTCACCAGCGTGAACGGTGCTTTCGGAATCGCAAACGGAGTCGAATGGCTTGCCACTGAAAAGATCAACGTGCACGGCTCGGCGTCCCTCAACTGGGGTGCGACGCCAAACCTGGTCGCGCATCTCAAGAGGCTCAACCAAATCCTCGGATGCCACCCCGCATTCCGCTCGGATGTGGACGTCAGGCTGCCCTCCAGCGGCTCAGGAGATGCAGTCGGAATCCTGAGGATCTGCCGAAACAGGCACGATTCCGTATTGGTCGTCTTCAACGTAAACGAACGGACCCACGCCTGGTTCGAGTGGGAATCCTTTGAACTCGACCTTGGAGACGAGGCCTACGACTTGCTCAGCGGACAACGTGTTGATGCCATCAGAACAGAGGGAAGACTTCATCTGGACCTTCTGCCAGGACAAATCAAATGCCTTGCCAGAAAACCACTCTCGGAAAACGACCTGGATCCTGTCCATGCAAACGAATGGCAAACGCTAAGATACTATGTCCTGAAGTCAATCGTCCACTACTACGATTACCTCGACGTCACTGGAGTCGATATTGACGAATTGGCGAAAATCCTCCGAGACGATCCCAAGAAATTCATGGGCAGGCTCTTTGACGCAAAAACCCTCTTCCCGCATGGCGAGTGCGAAGACCCGATGGGACAGGAATACCTGCCGTTCATGGAATGGGACGTGGAAACAGACTCGCGCAAAGCCTTGCTCGTACCACCAAACCATTTGATTCTCGTCACTCATACCAGTCGTTTCAGGGCATCGCTGATGAGCAAGGGGAAATGCCTGAGCAGGCAGTCGTCTTTCAAGGCATCCAATGGACTCTACTACACGCTTTTCATGCCGGCTCCATTCGGGAGAATCACCTGGAAACTGGAGTTGCACGTCGAGGCGTTTGACGGCGAAACAGCCCGACGCGTCGTCGGCAAGCTCCTTCAGCTTCCCATTCCCAAAGGCAGGCCGGTCCGCCTGAGGCAGCCTGTCGCAAAACTGGACGACACGGCTCTTGGGTTGTGCTCGAATGCCACGGGAGGATATGTCCAGGCACGGGCACTTTGGGGAAATCTGCTTTCGAAATACGACGCTTTCCTCGCGGCATGCCCGGCGCAAGACTATCCGGACGACAGGATCGTCCTCCTTTCAAGGTTCAGGGTTTGGCTCAACTACAGAGACCATAACGTGGAGTTGGACTCCAATTGCCAGGTCGCTTTCACAAATACACTTGAAAACGAACTGCAATGGGACTTCGCCGTCCACTCGGGAATGGGACAGAACGTCTACCTAAGAATTGAATACCGAATGGATCCAGGTCCCGGAAACCGCTGCCAAATGAGGATAAGCAGACTCATTTCACCGGAAAGCGACCCGAATGGCCTGCCCCCCGAAACGCCTGTCACATTGACCGTGAGACCTGAAATCGACTTCAGGGTCAACCACGAGAATACAAAGGCCTACAACGGACCGGAAACGCAATTCCCCAAGGCATTGGAAGCATCGGACAACGGATTCACGTTCACGCCAAGCGGTCCTTGGGGACTCAGGGTGGCAGCCAACGCGCCCTTCACAAAAAATCCGAAATGGCAGTATGGCGTGCAGATGCCCGAAGACGCCGCACGTGGATTGGACGCCGCCAACGACCAGTTCTCGCCAGGTGCATTTAACCTTGACCTCAAAGGAGGCGATGAATTCCGCCTGGAAGCAACAGGTGAAATACTGGAGCGCAAGGTGCAACCGCTGGAAATTGCGCCTTGGATTGCATTGGATGCCCCAACGCAACTTCCCTTCGACCAGGCTCTGCTCAAGGCGATGAAGCGGTATATCGCCGATCGCGAAGGCAACAAGACCATCATCGCGGGCTTCCCGTGGTTCCTCGACTGGGGACGCGATACGCTTATCTGCCTCAAGGGACTGATCGCGGCAAAACTCTTTGACGAATCAAGGGACATCATCCGCCAATTCGCTTCCTTCGAGCACAACGGAACCATACCGAACATGATACGGGGAAAGGACAGCGGGAATCGGTCAACCTCGGACGCACCGCTTTGGCTCTTCGCCGCAGTGTCGGATTTCGTACAGCAGGCGCCAAAGTCATACGACCTGCTCAACATGGATTGCGATGGCAGGCCGCTGGCGGAAATCCTCGTTTCCATCGCGGACAACTACTACAAGGGAACCGACAACGGAATCAAGGTTGATCAGGAAAGCTGCCTTGTCTTCAGCCCCTCGCATTTCACCTGGATGGACACCAACCACCCGGCGGGAACCCCAAGGCAAGGATACCCGATTGAAATCCAGGCGCTCTGGATCCACGTACTCGAATTCATCGTCAATGCAAATATCGCCGAAGAACCCTATGCGACATGGGCAAATACAGCCCGAAACAGCGTCAAGGCACTCTACACCAGAGGCGAAGGACTAAGCCTCAGCGACTGCCTGCTCGCAGACCCCGGGACAAGCGCCATGCAGGCCGTCCAGGACGACGCGATCCGGCCAAACCAGCTCCTGATGCTCACGCTCACAGATGTCTTCCACAAAACGCCAACCGCCACGGCGATCCTTGAAGACTGCTCAAGATTGCTTGTCCCCGGGGGCATCCGCTCGCTCGCACCGACTCCGGTCAATGTCCCAATCCGAATCGAACACCGAGGACAACTGCTCAACGATCCCTGGCATCCGTACTGGGGACGTTACGAGGGGGACGAAGACACAAGACGAAAGCCAGCATACCACAATGGTACAGCTTGGGGATGGCAAATGCCGCTCTACTGCGAGGCGCTCGTCAAAAACTGCGGGCAGCAGGCAAGAATTGCGGCCACCGCACTCCTTTGCTCGGCAATCGATATCCTCGAACAAGGAAGCATTGGACACCTGCCGGAAATCGTCGATGGCGACTGGCCGCATACGGAACGCGGTTGCCTCTCGCAAGCCTGGAGCGTCTGCGAAGCATACAGGGTCGCAACACTGCTCCTGGAACAAAAGCCTTCACAGGATGGCGAGAAACCAGGCTTGACAGACGATGAAGAATGCATAAATTGATGATTAGTATAATATTAATCAAATGAAAACCCACTAACAGGAGGTGAGCCACCATGGCAAAAAGAACTAGAAAAACGAAAGTTGAACCTGAAAGAAGGATCAAAGTCCTTGTCGTCACCCCGGAAATCACTTACATACCTGCCGGGATGGGCAACATCGCGCCTCACGTAAGCGCGAAAGCCGGAGGCATGGCTGATGTGTCAGCGTCCCTGGTCAAGGCGCTGTTCGAACTTGGTGCAGACGTGCACGTCGCAGTTCCCCACTATCGGCAAATGTACGACACAAGCTATACGAACCGTGAGGAATCCAACCAGAAAATGCTCCGTGAAGTCCTCCAAGGAGGCGAATCCGACAATGTCAAGCGGGTTCACTTGGCTGAAAGCAGGCTCTTCAACCTGAGCAATCGAGTCTATGGCCATTCGACCGAGGAATGCCTGATAAAGAGCCTGGCATTCCAGAGGGAAGTGATCAATAGCATCATCCAGGAAGTCAATCCCGACCTTATCCATTGCAACGACTGGATGACGGGACTCATCCCCTCCTTTGCAAGAATCCTGGGCATACGAAGCCTCTTCACGCTCCACAACATCCATACCGTGGAAACGACCCTGGAGCGCATCGAGGACTACGAAATCGACACGTCTCCGTTCTGGGCAAACCTATTTTTCACTCGCCAGCCATGGGACTATTGGGAATCCCGCTCCAACAATCGCGTCGATCTCTTGGCATCGGGGATTTTCGGATCCCACTTCATCAACACGGTCAGCCCGACGTTCCTGCAGGAAATCGTCCAGGGCTACCATGATTTCATCCCATACCACGTTCGTGAGGAAATCAAGAACAAGTACTACCATGGCTGCGCGGAAGGCATCCTCAATGCCCCGGACCCGGAATACAATCCCCAGAAAGACACCGCGCTCGTGAAAACATACACCGCCAGAACGCATGTCAAGAGCAAGCGCCTCAACAAGGTTGAGTTCCAGAAGGTCATGGGACTGAAGGAAAATCCCGATGCGCCGCTGCTCTTCTGGCCGTCCAGGCTCGATCCCATACAGAAAGGACCGCAACTGCTCACAGAAATCCTGTACCAGATCATCCATGAATACTGGGATACGGGACTGCAAGTCGCATTCGTCGCGGACGGATCGTTTAGAGCCTACATCCAGGATATCATCAGGCAACATGGATTCGACGATCGTATCGCGATCCATCCCTTCAGCGAAGAGCTCTCACATCTGGGATACGCCGCAAGCGACTACATCCTCATGCCGTCGAAATTCGAGCCTTGCGGCTTGCCGCAAATGATCGGCCCCTTGTATGGAAGCCTGCCTATCGTACACAATACTGGAGGACTCCACGACACCGTGACGCACATCAACACGGCCGCCGGCACAGGAAATGGATTCGTCTTCAATAACCACGATTCGCAAGGGCTCAAATGGGCCATCGACCAGGCGATGATTTTCCATTCGCTCCCAGGCAACGTCAAGAGCGTTCAAATCTCCAGGATCATGAACGAGGCAAAGAAAAGCTTCAACCACTCCGTCACTGCACAATCCTACATCAAGCTCTATGAAAAGATGATGGATCGCAAGCTGGTACCGGACTTCAGACAGGCATAGGCGCATTCCAATGGCCGAATCAGAAGCAGATAAATTCAGCAGGGAGCTGAAGCAGGCAGTGTGCGATTTCCTTGGTGGTGGGGCAAAGGATACCGCCAATGTTCACGTTGACTTGATCAATTGCCTCGAAGTCCAAGGGGTCATCATGGTTCAATACAATGCCAAGTCGCGCTCAAGGGTCTACCAGGAAGCACTGGATGCCATGTTGACCGTCAGTGAAAAACTCACGACGGCACGCACATTCAGGTCGATTGTCGGGCGGATCGCCGGAGCCACGGGATCAGAACGAACTGCCGAACGGCTCAAGCTCCTGAACAAACTCAACAGCTACATTGAAATCGCCAAGGCAAAGGCAAAGCGAGTCTAAGGAGCCATTAAAAAATTAAGTTACCATTTCCGGTTTCTTTTGGCCGCCTTTCCCCTGTCCTGGAAAGAGCGTATATGCATACGCGACTGACAGGACAGGGGAAAAACAACTCAAAACAATTCCGGAACTGTTGCCTTAATTTTTGAACGACTCCTAAATCCAAATGGCTATCGAGACCATGCACAAACTACTAGCGATTTTCCTGATTGCCGCCTATTCCCTGTTTGCAGGCAGGTTGATGGGTGTCGTGGTCTCGGTCGCCGATGGAGATACGGTACGGGTCATGGACGTCAACCGGAAACAACATCGCGTCCGGCTTTACGGGATCGACACGCCGGAAATCGATCAGGAGTTCGGAAGGATAGCCAGGAATGCACTCTCGAAACTGGTTTTTTCCAAAAACGTAGTCGTCGATTACGAAGAAAAGGATCAGTACGGGCGAATCGTCGGCAAACTCTATGTCAACGGGACGTACGTCAACCTTGTCATGGTCAAGGCCGGCTATGCCTGGCATTATGTCAGATATGCCGAAAACGAGCACGACCTGGCAGAGGCCGAAGAACAGGCCAGGAAACTAAGGCTTGGAATCTGGGTACAGGACAATCCAATGCCGCCCTGGGAATTCAGACGAAAGAAACGCTGAGCAAGCTGAAAGCCTATGAAATTGAGGAAATACCACGGACTGGGAAACGACTATCTGGTCGCCACACCCGAAGAATTCGGTTCGCCAAGCAACCTTGAACAACGCATCCAGGCAATTTGCGATCGCCATATGGGGGCTGGTTCGGATGGCATCCTGCTTGGACCCTTCCTGCCGGATTCCCCGGAATTCAAGCGAATCGCGCAACGCTCGAACACCAACGAAAAGCCGAAATTCGCATTGAGAATCTACAATCCGGACGGATCGGAAGCCGAAAAAAGCGGAAACGGACTTAGGATCTTCACCCAGTTCCTGTTCGATTCGGGACTGGTCGGCAACGAACCGTTCAAAATCGCCACGATGGGCGGCATCGTCACCTCCGTAGTCAACGAACCCTACGAGGACATCATGGTCCAAATGGGGAAAGTGACTTTTGACAGTTCGCTGATCCCGGTGAAAGGCGAACGCCGTGAAGTCCTTGCCGAATCGATTGAGCTGGGAGGCAGGGACTTCACCTACTCAGCGGCATCGATTGGAAATCCCCATTGCATTGTATTGTGCGACGAGGTTTCCAAATCCTTGGCTCTGGAGTTCGGTCCGCTTTTCGAATGCGAAGCACGCTTTACGAACAAGACCAACGTCCAGTTCATGAAGGTGCTTTCGGATCAATCGATCTTCATTGAGATATGGGAGCGAGGCGCAGGATATACCTTGGCAAGCGGCAGTAGCGCCTCGGCAGCGGCATGCGTCGCGCATAAGCTCGGACTATGCGGCCAATCCGTGCTCGTCAAAATGCCGGGAGGCAATTTGGAGGTCAAAATCGACGATGACTGGAACGTAGTCCAGCATGGGCCCGTCAAGCTGGTCTACGATATGGATTTCTACGAATAACTGAATGGCTATGGAAACTCACTGGAATGGCGACAAGATCGTCGAATTGCTTCTTAAGTGCGGCAAAAATGCCATAGGGCACAGGGAAAAACTCGGCTTCGAACTCAAGGAAGACGGCTCGCTCGTTACGGATATCGACAGGCAAAACGAAGTCTTCCTCAAGCAGAACCTGGAAACTGACGACTGTTGCTTCATCGGCGAGGAAACCATCAGGGATTGCAATGAAGCGATTGTCCGCAAAACCTTGCAAGGACGATGCTGGATCGTGGATCCCATCGACGGCACAGCCCCTTACGCACATGGCTTCCTGACCTGGGGAATCTCCATAGGATACCTGGAAAACTATCGCCACAAGCACGGAGCGGTCATCCTGCCGGACAGTGGCGAAATCCTCGCTACCAGAAACGACCAAGTCATCTACGCAAGAATACCAAGCCTGGACATTCCGGTGTCGGACATCGACTGGACCGTACTTGCCCCGCCGCCAGATGCATGGTCGCCAGGCGGGATGATCATGCTCGGGCAACGGTACACCCGATACGGAAGGGTTCCGCTCCCCAATCCGGTTCTTTCCAGCGGCAGCGCTGTCCAGGCGCTGGCCAGCGTCATCTGCAACAAGGCGCAAGCCTACATCGGACATATGAAGATCTGGGACGTGGCGGGAATTCTCCCGATGATGGAACGCTTGGGCATCCTTGCCATCTTGGATAATGGGACTCCAATGACCTGCAATGTCTTAGGGGGAGCCTTCGATCTTGACCCGAAGTCGAAGGAATTCTGGGGATTGGCAGATACCGTTCGTATCGCACGCCCAAAGGCGCTCGAAACCTTAAATGAAATCATGCCTGTTGAAAAGACCTGAACAAAAGGGAGTTTATGTCGATCATGAGGATTTTTTTCTCCATCTTGGCTTTGACATTCTTGGTTGGTTGTGGCTCGGAGGGACTTGATTTCCAAAAGGGGCAGGAAGCCCTCGCCGATAACGATATCTACGCAGCGGAAGACGCATTCCGCCAATCGATCCGCAAGGGCGAACGCGTCAAGGATTCATACCTGCAATTGGGATACCTGTACGAGCGACAGGATGGAAACGCGCTCTTGGCGCTATGGCATTTCAACCAGGCGCTCAAGTACTCCAACAAAGACGACCAAGACCTGAAAGATATCAGAAGTGCAGCCACGCGATGCGAAGACCAATTCCTAAAGGAACTCGCAACCCGTGGACGTGAATCGGAACTCCAGGCGCTCAAATTCAAAATCAAGCTCCTGGAAGACCATGCCGCAAGGCAAAAGCGCTGGATAGAAGAACTCAGAAGGGAAAATACGGATTTCAGAAAGCAACTCGCTGAAACCAACTGATGATCCTAAGGAGCCGTTAAAGCATGAAAATTGGTGCTTGTTGGAATTTTGACAAAAAAATTTTCATGATTAATCCAATATTCAAGGTAGCGGTTCTTTTATCATTTTTTGTACTTCCCAGCATTCTTTTTGCTACACCACAAGTCCCAGATATAATTTATATAAATGGCGAAAAGCATCCACTGCACACTGAGCTTTTTTTTTCATGAAATTGGCACAGAGCGCTGGTTGGATCTACATAATGAAATTAGCCGTAGGAGGGAAAAGGAAAACCTGAATCTGGCCGGCTCACCAACGGCGCTTAGGCGTGGTTTTCGCTGTTCTTGGAAAATAGAGGACAGTAAGTTATACTTGCTTGAACTTGAAGCCCTTGCAAGAAAAATGGACATTGAAGATCCAAGGTCGCGCTTGTATAGAATAAATACGGATGGCCTAAAAGTCCCCAAATTTGATTCGACTTCAGGGAGGTACTTTTTTACGGGAACATTATGGGTGCCGCTGGGCGACCCATGCGCACATGTAAGAGTGTCACGCTTCGGAAATGAATATAAAAAAATGATGCGGATAAATCTAAAAGAGGGAACAGTAACCGGCATAGATTATTTTTACCATATTGATTACTGTGATGACCTGGTTATTCCTTTAGGTTCCTTTGCGTCAGAAAAGTTGTTTGACACTAATATTGGTTTTTATAGCCCATGGAAGAGCGATACTATTGATTAGGCAAAAACAAGTTGTGACGGCATAAAAGCAGTTTTCCCTTCCTCAAAGTTTGGTTCCGATGGCACGCTGAATGTGCAAATTGAAATTAGACCCCATGCTCTGAAAGGACAATTTCAACATACTATTTATTTAGAATTAACAAGGACATTAGGCAACAAACAATCGTCAAAAATTATTATCACCGGTGAAGCACTATGATATAATGCGGCGCAAGGCGTTATGAAGCCCCGCCCGACCCCGTCCGACCCCGTCCGACCCCGTCCGACCCCGTCCGACCCCGTCCGACCCGTCCGACCCGTCCGACCCTGTCCAACCCGTCCT
>DBPZ01000033.1 GCA_002305655.1 Lentisphaeria bacterium UBA1407
GAGGCCGCCCACTCCGAACGTGTCCAAAGCGAGAAAGTCTTTGCCGGCGAGAAGGCCTTGTTGTTGGAAACCAAGCTCGCCGGGCATGAAATCAACACAAAACGCGATGTGCTGACCGTAGTGCCAGGGGCTAAATACCAGTTCAGCTTCCGCTATTTCATCGCGGCCGCAGGTCCCCGGACCAGGGTCTCGGGGCGGGTCGCCTTCACGATGGCAGACGGTAGCCATAAGTACCGATTCCCCAATGCCGACGGCACTCCCGGCAAGTGGCACCAGCTTAAGATCGATTTCTATCCTCCGGTAGGGACTGTCAAAATGTCGGCCACGCTGTGGTTCACCGATGGGCCCTACAAGATCTACGTCGATGACATTCGCGTTACGGTCAGCACCGAGGCTCCGGAGGTCAATCTTGCCGCCGGGGCCGGCATTCTTGCGGAACTTCCTGTCGGAACGCTCTGGAAGCAGGCCAATTTCCGGCGGGTCGATGCGGTTGGCATCCCGGAGGCAGTGCCTGAACGTTCGGCAGTCGAGCTAAGCCTTGCCGCCAATGAACGGGAACCCTTCCAGCTGGTGCTGACCCCGAAGCAGGATGTGCCGCAGCTGACCTTGCATTTTTCTGACCTGAAGGGGTCCGCCGGTACCATCCCGGCAGAGCTGCAGAGCTATGGCATTTTGAAGTTTGTGCCCATGCGAAATCCTGACAATCCGACTTTGAAGGGCGAGCTGGCCGACCCGATCATACCGGCACAGCCTGTCGATGCCAAAGCTGGAAAGAATACGATATTTTTCATAAAGCTGTATGCGCCTGCCACTGCGGCTCCCGGGGTATATCGCGGCAACCTGACCTTGCGTTCGGGCGAAGAAGCCCTGGCCGAAGTGCCGTTGCAGCTGCGAGTCCGCGCTTTCACCCTGCCCGAGACGGCTTGGCTGCGCACCTTCTTCTATGCCCTTGTCGGGCATATCATCCATGACTACAAGGATAGCCGCAGCGTCCAGGAAATCGCTGATGATGTCTCGGCGATACTGCATGATCATCGCATCAACGGCAACCAGTGCATCAAACCGCCGGCGCCAAAATATGTCATCGAGGGCGAGACCCTTCGGGTGACCGATTGGAGCAATTTCGACGCCTTTGTGTTCCGGCAATGGCAGAAGTTCGGCATCTGCAATTTTACCGTGCCTATTCTTGGGATGCTGGGTGACAACAGCGGCTGGTTTAGTGACGGCAAACAAACCCTGTTCGGCGAACCCCTGCTTTCCGAGCGAGCCCGTAATCTGGCTGGGCAGTATGCCCGCCAGTTTCATGAGCATTGGCTTGAGGCCTTCCCACCTCAACTGCGCTATTTCTGCTATATCTATGACGAACCGGCGGTCAAGGTCTATGAGGAACTGAACCGCCTAACCGGTGAAATCAAGCGCCAGGCGCCGGAATTCCGTTTCTTCACACCCCATGCGGTCGATCCGAAGCTACCGCACTTTACTGTTTTCGCAGTGCCTTTCGGTTTCGGCATGATAAATCCCGAGCTGCAACGGGGACGGGAAACCTGGTATTACAACTGGCCGCATCCGCTCGACCATCATAACTATATCAAAAATCGCCTCTTTGCCTGGCAGATCTATGCCAATGACGGCGAAGGAGGACTGTCCTGGCAGATGACTGCCACGCCCGGACCGGAGGTCAACCCATGGACCGACTTGGAAAAGACCTATGGCAACGGACACAATACCACGCTCTTCCCGGCCTTGAGCCCGGGAGGAGGCCTTGTGCCAACCCTGCGCCTGGCGCAAGTCCGTGAAGGCTTGGACGATGTTGATTACCTGAAGTTGCTGGAAGCGAAAGTCGATCGGCACTTCCCCGGACACGGTCGGGCACGGGTTGCCGAAGTGATGCAGGAACTGCTGCCGGAACTGCCATTCGGCTTCGTCAACGACAGCAATCTTCTCTATGCCCTGAGGGAAAAAATCGCCACGGAGATTGAGGACTTCGAGGTTGCACCGGTGGTACTGGTCTGCACCAATCCATCGGAAAACAGCGCCACTGAAATCTCACGGGTACAGTTTACCGTCCTGGCACCTGATGGCGCCAAGGTCGCCATCGAAGGCAAGCCCGCTGGAGTGGTCCAGGGCGGACGCCTTCAGGTCGACTGCGAACTTATCCGCCTGGGGGAGAACATCATCGCGGTGGAAATCGAACACCAGGGTCGAACCCGCAAGCTGAACCGCCGCTTCGTCCTCAAGAGCGATCCCAACCTGCAGAAGCTCGAAGAGCTCGCTGACAAACTGGAAAAATCATCTCTGCCCGCCGAAGCCGAGCGGGCGTTCCTGCAGGCGTCCGCCTCTGGTACCTATACCCAGGCAGAAAGGGAGGCGTGCTCCCGATTGCTGGCCGAGGCGCAGAAACGCCTGATTGCCGCCCGGTTGTCAACCCCGCCTCCCACGGACAACGCGCTACAGGCTGCTGTGCAAGCCCAGGCGCAGTTGATGTATGAGCACCAGCTGTATGGACGTGCCACCTATTATCTGGACATGGCGGAATCCTTTTCTCAGGCAAAGCCGGCGGCAGCCGGTCCGCTGCGGATCGAACCGGTCAACCTGGAGGGAAAATTCGGTTTCAGGATAGCCAATGACCAGATTGAATTCACCCTATTGGAATTGGGCGGGCGGATCATCTCCTTCAAAGTTAGGGGCACGGAAACCCTGTATTGCGGCGACCTTGCCAAGACGCTGCCGCTAAAAATCCGGGCTAGCAAGCAGCATCAGAATTTCACCCATCACAATCTGCCTGACATCGGCGGCTACGCGGATGCCGGCCAGGAACTCCTGCCGGAATCCGCAGTGGACTGGGATCTCAGTGTCAAGGAAATCTCGGAAACCCGCATTGCGCTGGAGGCCTCGATGCTGATCCGGGGCGGGCAATTCCGTCTCTCGCGGGTGATGAGCATCGTGCCAGGCTCGCCGGAATTGAAGATCGACTACAGCATCAGTAATGTTTTTCCTGCGGAATATGTCTCGGATGATCCGACTCATTACCAGTTTAACTGGCGGGGGCGGCTCATGCCTTCCATCGGCGACGGGCGGCAGGGCGACACCCTTGAAGTGCCTACCACGTTGACCCTGCCAACGACGGTATTCGACCTGAACAACCCCGTGTACTTTTTGCGTTCGGTGCCCTTGAACGATCATTATCTCGGGGTATACAACCCTGAAAAGCAAGCCGGCTTCACCTGGAAGCTTGATCCACAGCTCAACGATGCCTTTGTCTGGATGAATTCCCGTGACAATCTTCTCGGTACAGGCAAGGTCTATGCCCTGGAGGTATTCCGATCCCTCTACGACAACCAGCCAGGCGAACCGGGCAATCGGCCTTTCGATATCAAACCAGGGCAGGAAGTCAACTTTTCCATCTCCTTGATCGGTCGAAAAGACTGAGCCGGGAGGCAGACTGCCGCACCAACATGAAATAAAACTATATCCTCACAAGCTCCCCAAAAGACTCACTCAGACTTGGCACCGTCATTCTTGCGAATCTGACCGCGCTGAATCTTACCAGATATGGATTTAGGCAGTTGTTCGACGAATTCGATGATTCTCGGGTATTTGTATGGCGCCGTCGTTTGTTTGACGTGATCCTGGAGTTCCTTAGCAAGTTCCGGGGTTGGCTCATAGCCACGATTGGGTGCCAGAACGACGGTCGCCTTTACCACCTGGCCGCGGACGGGATCGTCAGCCGCAGTCACCGCGCATTCCAGTACCGATGGATGCTCCATCAAGGCGGATTCAACCTCGAACGGCGAAATCCTGTATCCCGAGCACTTGATCACGTCATCGTTGCGTCCAACGAACCAGATGTACCCGTCTGAATCGCGCCACGCCATGTCGCCCGTATGGTAGTCTCCGCCAATCCAGGTTTTTTCCATTGTATCTGGCGCCCGATAGTATTCCCGGAAGAGTCCCACTGGGCGATCACGTTCGGCGTTTCTGATGACGATCTCTCCTTGTTCACCGTCTTCGCAGGGGACGCCGTCGTCATTCAGCAAGGCAAGATCGAAGATTGGCGAGAATTTCCCCGTCGAACCTGGCTTCACTGGAATCCATGGCTGGAAATTGGCAATGAGAACGGATGTTTCTGTTTGCCCAAATCCTTCCACGAGTGGAAGTCCAGTCATTTTCAGCCATTGGTTATAGACTTCCGGATTGAGCGGTTCACCCGCGATGGAGCATTGCTTGACCTTAGACCAATCCACCTTGGACAGGTCTTCCTTGATTAGGAACCTGAAGATGGTTGGTGGTGCACAGAATGTGGCGACCTCAAGCTTCTGGATTGCGGTCAGGAACTTGGAGGGCTTGAACATCTCCTGGTCGTAAGCCGCAATCACCGCGCCGCACATCCATTGACCATAGATCTTTCCCCATGCGAACTTGGCCCAACCGGAATCCGACGCCGTGAGGTGCCGAGTTCCATCTTCGACACGCTGCCAGTATTTGGCGGTGACGATATGCCCAAGTGGCAATGTATAGTCGTGAATCACCATCTTCGGATGGCTCGCGGTGCCGGATGTGAAGTACAACAACATAATGTCACGCTCGCCTGCGTACTCGTCGCCGGTCGGCTTCGCCCAATCTATCGATTGCGCCGCCACTTCGCGCCTGAAATCAAACCATCCTTGCGGAATGTTGTCGCCGACCGCCGCCAGCGCCTTGACGGTGGTGCATTCAGGCATTGCATCGTTGACGTGTTCCACGATTTCCTTGTCATCAATGGTCACGATCATTTTGATGTCCGCCAACTCCACCCTATAGACGATATCCTTCGGCGTAAGCAGGTACGTAGCCGGAATGGCAATAGCGCCGATTTTGTGCAATGCGATCATCGCCACCCACACTTCCACCCGTTGCTTCAGGATAAGCATCACCGTATCGCCCTTGCGGATTCCGTGGGACTTAAAGAAATTCGCCGCCTGATTGGACATTCTCTTGAGGTCACCGAAGGAATAGACCGCCACGTCCTCCGACTCGTCGTTCATCCATGCCAATGCGGGCTTGTCATCCTGCTGCTCTGCCCATGCGTCAATGCAATCGTACCCGAAGTTGAATCCCGGCGGCACCACGACACGGTAGTTTTCCTTGAAATCCTCGTATGACGAAAAATCTTGACGCGGTAATATTTTCTCTAGCATAATGCTTCATCTGCCTCTTAAAAAAGTGAAACTGCAACCGGAAGGACCGCTTACTTTTCGTCCTTCGAAATGATGGTGATGAACTTTGCGGGACCGCCTACGGCGCGCTGACCGTGGGGAATGCGCGGGTCGAAGTAGAATGAATCGCCGCAATTCAAGATGAATTCGTGCTTGCCAACGACGACCTTGACCTTCCCCTCCACCACCAAGTTGAACTCCTGACCGCCGTGGGTCACCAGGCTCGCTTCCTCCGATTCGCTCTCGCGAGGCTCAAGGCACACAAGCATCGGCTCCATGATGCGATTCTTGAAGTTATATGCCAAGGATTGGAAGCTGTACCCTGGATAGCGGTCGATGTCAACGCCCTGACCGGCACGCACCAGGCAGTAGTCGCCCATTCTGGGATCTTCGCCGGTCAACAAGACCGTGAAATCAACGTTGAACAGATCCGCCAACTCATACAATGTACTGATGGGAATCGACTTGATATTGCTCTCGTAATCAAGGTAGTCGCTTTCGGATATCCCAAGCTTCGACGACACCTCTGCTGAGCTAATCTCTAAAATCTCGCGCAATTCGCGTATGCGAGCGGCAATTTGGGCTGGATTGTTGGTTGACATGGCTGCCTCCTGAATCAGATAGGGTTGATGAAATTGCAAACACAGTAATATAATCCATGTCACCGGAGATTTCACAGTGCGCAGGTCAATGATATGGATAGAATCCCCAGCAGTATCAATGTTATCCCTACCGTCTCAAGCCGCTTCATCCGCTCGGAACAACGAATGTACCTGTAGCCAGTGAACAAAAAGATGTTTGTGCCGACAATCAGCGGAATGCTCGCATTCCCCAATCCGCAACTCGTCATCTTGTCCAAACTTACGAAAAAGAGCTTCAAGGATATCGTCTGAGAAATTCCCATCAATACCGCCAATATCACCAACCGCCGAGTCCAGCGACAACGTGACTTCCGAAGCAAAACAACGGACAACCACCCCAAAGCGCCGCCAAAGGACGCCAGTGCAGGACGCAAATTCCCGGCGTCGGCAACGCCGCCCAAAACACCCTCCAGGCGGGATGGTATCGCGTACATGCTTTGGATCAATCCAACCAACACGAAGGGAACCAGGGACAGCCAATGAAACCCTTTTCCTGTTCCGCTTCCACGGGCAACAGACAAAACACCCGCTGTAATCAAAGCAGTGCCAATCCATTGCGTCACCGTCCCCTTGTCATGCCAAAACACAACACCAACCACAAACGGAACCGCTAGCGACGCCTGGGCAAGCGTCCATACTGGACCATGATTCCCGCTAACCATCAACTTCTTGATAACAATCTGCGTCCAGGAATTGACGAAGGCGCCAGTCAAAACCAATGCACATACGATCAATGTTCCGCGAAGCTCGCATCGACTCGGTTCAGCGTACGCCACAAACGCAAACACTGCAGTCAAAGAAGTCTGGAGCAACCCGTATGCCGGCAAGTCGAAATCCTTGTCCGCGCTCAGGCTGATCGCAATCGCCAAAAACGTCCAAAACACTCCTGTGAGCAAACAAAATACAACCGCAGTAACCATCGAAGTGAAAATCCTTGCTGAAACGACAATTGTGGAACCCTCTCAACTTAAAATAATATACCTGAACTTGACTGTATAGGCAATCGGTGACGACAACGCCAATTTCCATCATGCTCCTTTGCCAAACCGCATTCCATACGCTAAACTAACTAAAGTCCTCCCCCACAATCACCACCCACAACCCCGGAAAAACAATGAAAACAATCCAGTTCAACCCGATTCGACCAGACGACCTCCACGGACGGCGAGCCATCGCAAACCCGGAAAGAGGTTTCCGTAACGAAATCTATTTCAGCAACATCCCTGGAGAAATCGCAGGAACTTGCTCCGTCCATACAAAGCAAAACAAGCTGGACGGACGATCGCTCAAGCCGGTCTTCCAAAACATCGATATCCCAGGAGTGCCGCACCTGATCAGGGGAAATAGACTCGATGCAATCGAATTCTCACATGCACAATGGCAGGACGAAATCGATTTCTTCGCTTATGACGGCATGACAATCATGCAGTCGTACTGCTTCCTGATGAACTATGCCGACGGAAGACCAATCCCGCAAGAAAAACTCGACGACATCGAGCAGTTCTTCCTCAAGCTCCGGGAAACAAAGGTCAAGGCACTCCTTAGATTCGCCTACGAACTTTCGCCGTCAATCAGCGGTCCTACGGCAAATACTACCCTCAAGCACATCGGACAACTCAAGCCGCTCATCCATAAATATGCCGATGTCATCTATGTCCTGCAGACTGGATTCGTAGGGAAATTCGGCGAATTCCACAATAGTTACCACAAGTTGCACGCGGACGTCTCCTTCCGAAAGGACCTGATGGCCACCGTGCTGGACGCCATCCCGCCTACTCGTACAACGATGATGCGATACCCGGCGCTTAAGATGTCAATCTTCGGGACGACGCCTTTGGACGAAACTGAAGCCTACTCAAATCTCCCCCAGGCACGAATCGGACACTTCAACGACGGCTTCCTCGCAGGACCAAGCCATGGCGGAACATTCGGAAGACATGACAGCTTCATCAGCAAGGAAGAAGAATTCCAATACCTGATGGACGAAGGACGATTCCTCCCGATGGACGGCGAACTCTTCTGGAGAGACCTCTCGGGCATGGCGCTCCCCCATGACTCCGCAAGGCTGCTCGCAAAATTCCACTACGACACCTTCGGAATCGTCCACGCAAACCAACTCTTCGAAGGCGAACCCAACTACTCGATCGACGTATGGAAATCAGTCCCCGTCGACCCAATCTTCCTGCGAGACAACAACCTCCCATACCAAGAAGAATACTTCCTCGACGCGCAAGGGAAATTCGTCTGGCGAAGCTACTACGAGTACATTCGCGACCACTTGGGCTACCGATTCGTGCTTGAATCCATGGACTTCACCGAATCCGCCACCGCCGACTCGCCGCTGGAAGTCACCATCAACCTGAAGAACCTGGGATTCTCCGCACCCGTCAACCCAAGATCGCCATACCTTGTCCTCAAGCACAAGCGCCAACCCTCGACACTGAAATTCAAGTTTGACGTTGATATCCGTTATTGGGCAGGATTCGGCGCCTGCCACATCCTTAAAAACTCATTCGCCCTCCCCAACGACATGCCTGCCGGAGAATACGACTTGGGACTCGCATTCCCAGATCCCGCACCAGAACTGATCGATATCCCCGAATACGCCATACGTTGCGCCAATAACATCCGATTCAGCGATGGCGTCAACTGGCTTGATACATTTACGCTGGAAAAGTAACCGACAATGCCAAAACCAATCCAAAAGTTCCTGCTCGCAGTCATGGTAATCCTAACCGCCTTGCCAACCTTGGCGGAATGGGCAAGAATCGACCTGGAGACGCCAGGACTCTGGCAACTCAAGGGCGTCAGGCGAGAAGACTTCCGCTCAAGACAACGGGGAATCCCGCTACGATTCGTCACCACTGAACATAATGGAACCGCTACACTCGACGCCAAGAACTCGCATATTGGAAACTTCCAGCACGTCGGCATGCTAATCTTCTCACACGGCAAAACCATTGAGGACGCCACGACCAAGCTTCTGGTCGAAAGCTCGATGGACGGCAAAAACTTCCGCCTAACACCCCTGCCCAAAACGGGACAACCCATCAAGGGTTTCGAAGGCGGCTATGTCATGCATCGATTCGACTTGAACATCGATGTGCCCCAGCGATTTCTACGCTTCAGGTTCAACATTCAGCCCAAGGACTACTGGAGGTTGCAGCTTGCCGCAGTTGCCATCGGCAACGAACCGATTGGCGAAATCCCCCTATCCAAGCCCCAAGCCGTCGAAGCCCGCAAGCTCCCGCCGCCGGGGCCGATTCCCGAGTACAACATCCAGAACGAGTCGATCGTCCTCAATCAATTCCACGCTAGGCAACTCAATTCAAAAGAGGAATTGGATCAAACCTCTTTTGACGACAACTGGGCTATGGTGGAATTGCCAGACATCCACAGGAACGCAGACCATCCTGGACTCAACCCTTGCAAAATCCCAACCGAGCAAGCCTATGGTTTCGCCTATCGGGTGCAAATCAGCGCACAGCGAAACAACGATCAGCGCATCCTCCTGGAAATGCCACCAGCAGGATATGTCACAACGATCCTCGTCAATAAAAGGATCGTGAAAAAGTACGTGGAGACATTCCTCCCGCAAACGATTGACATCACCGATTACCTGCAAAACGACCAACCCGCCGAGCTATTGATCAAGACCGAAGAACACCTGACCTCCGCACTGGCTCCCGATGGCAAAACCCTGTTCCCAACCAGCGCAATGACGCGATTCACCGGAGGCATCACAAAGCAACCCACCTTGCGTCAAGTCCAAGCGCTCCGAATCTCGGATCTGGCGGTCTCGCCCTTGCGGGGCAGGCTTATCATAGACGCAACCATCGTCAACCAAATGGGACAACCGTACGAGGGCAAGCTAGGCTTCCATATCAACGACCTAAACGGGAAGCAGATTTTCCAGGCATCGCGGCAATTCCAGGTTTCAGACATCAAGACAATCAGGCATGAGTTCGCCGTCAATGACGAGCTTGCGTTATGGGATATTGGGCAGCCGAACCTGTATGTTGCCCAAGCCACGCTTGATTCAAGTCCGCCGTCCAGCGTCCGTTTCGGGTACAGGTTCGTTGAAATCGTCGGAAGCAACATTCATTTGAACGGTCGTCCGATCCGCCTGAAAGGCCCCTGGGCGCATCGCGGCGAATGGATGTACAAGACTCGATTTCATGGCAAGTCCTTGCCTCCCAAGGAGCTGTATCAGACCTTGATGACCTTTGGGATGAACATCGGCCGATTGCATTGCCAGCCATTCCCGGACGATTTCTACGATGCCGCCGACGAAGCCGGCTTCCTGCTTATCGCCGAAACCGCAGTCAGCCATCGTCCCGCCACGCAAGCGTCCTTGGACCACGCCGTCGAATTCGTCCGCCACTTGCGCAACCATCCCTCGATCGTCATCTGGTCAGGCTCCAACGAATTCGAGCATTGGATCTCGCCACGACCACAAGCAACCATGGATTTCCTGGTCAACATGCAGGAACTCATCCACGAAAACGATCCTTCACGCCGCCCCGTCCAGCATAGCGGCTTCGGAGACGCAAACGGAAAACTCGACCTGGTCAACATACACTATCCAGCGGAAGGTGCTGGCATCCCGACAAGGCTGTACTGGACAAGAAACCCACAACAACTGCTCCAAAGGAACTACAAGCACAATATCACAACGTTCAATCCAATCGGCAAAAAGCCAATCCTCTACGGCGAAGAACTGATCCCCGGCCTGAAAGACACCAGCCTCCACTACGGCGAACCTGCCCTCCGCGACTTCTACGCAGCAAAGGACGGCAACGAAAGCGCAAGGGACAAGGCATATCGAAGACTGGCACGAATCTGGACATTCCATGCACGCGCCGAACGGGAACAAAATATCGCCATGATCAGCCCGAACATCTTCTACATCGGGCTCGACTCCATCTTCGTCCAACTCCTGACAAAGGAATTCGCCAATGCGGGAGCCTACCCAGTCTTCCCCCAACCTGTCGTCATTGCCGGCACAACCGAAACCCGCCAATTTGCGCTGTTCGAAGACAGCGGATACCCCTTTGAAGGAACCCTTGCCGTCAAGCTTGACGGCGCCACGCTCATCACACGAAAGGTCAACATCCCACCCTGCGACGTGGTGCTCTTCCCACTGGAACTCCCCATCCCACACAGGGACAAACCCGTTAATGCGACTCTAAAAACCGAACTCCGAAATCTGACCGGGACACTGATTCATCAGGACGAGACGACCTTGAGGATCACGCCCGAGACACCGATGCCAAAATCAAACCAAACGATCATGGCACTAGGCGACGACAAGCGATTCCATGACTTCGCAAGCACCTGCGGATTCAACGTCCAACGCATCGACTTCCCCCTGCCCGCTTCCGCCTCGTCAACGCTGATCGTCCTGCCTGACATGCCCGAAGAACGCCTTCTGGAGCACGCAAGCGACCTGGCTCGATTCGTCGCCGGCGGCGGCAACCTCGTCGTGCTTGAACGGACCTGGAAATCCTCGTTTCTCCCGGGGCAAGCCACATTCACGTCCCCCGATGCCTTGACCTGCCAGGGCTTCCTCAGAACAAAGGATCATCCGATCCTGCAATCCATCGACGAACTGGAACTCAAGTACTGGAACGACGACCTGACCGTCGCCACCCAATCCGCGATCAAAACACAACGGGGAACAATCATCCCCATTGTCGATTCCGACGCACACCTCCAGCAAATGCTCCTCTGGGAACAACGCTACGGAAGTGGCGCGATCATCGTCAACCATCTCCACCTCCTAGACAACTGGAAAAAGCTCCGACAAGCTGGCAAACTACTCAATAACATCCTCGCATACAAGCACTTGCCAATGCAAAACTCCGCTGAAATCCTCGGCGGAAACGACGATGACTTCGCAAGCCATGACCTACGCCCAATGACCACGGGAAACAAACCCGCAAATACGCTGATCGTAACAGGAGATGCCTTCCAAAAATGGTCTTTGGAACACATCGTGCAAAAAGCCGAAGGCTTCAAGAATGTCATCGTGTTCAACCCAAGGCAGGACATCCTGCCAAAACTTGCCAAGGCGTTGACAGGCTCCGTACCTGACATCATGCCAACACCGCCAAAAGGGCAGCTGTACTTCACCGATGACCAAGACATCTACAAGGGGATCACAACGGCAGATCTCCAATGGGGTTCGACATACAGTCCAACATTCACCTTCATCACGGGCAATGAATGGGCATCATCGATCAACGGGGGACGAGACGCCATCTGGAAAAGCAGCGACAGGCATATCATCTTCCTTAATCTCCCCTTCGACAGGGACGTGCCAAACCCAAGCAAAAAAGCCTGGTTCATGGCACGAATCCTAAACAACCTGAATTGTCAAGTCGAAGAAAACCAACCATGATCCCTTCTCAGAACTACGATGCAACGCATCTTATCCTGAACACGAACACCCGAGTGCCGTCACATGAATTATGAATACTGAATGATGAATTATGAATGATTCGTCCGACCCTGTCCGACCCTGTCCAACCCTGTCCGACCCTGTCCGACCCAGTCAGGCCTGTCCGACAAGGATACGCCATTTTCAGCCGCTTGACCAGTGACACCGCCTGAGTACAAGCACCCCGGGTGACCCACACCACCCAAGGTGACCCGCACCA
>DBPZ01000103.1:0-23815 GCA_002305655.1 Lentisphaeria bacterium UBA1407
AACTCCTGAATATGCGGAGAATCCACCATCGATTGGAATAACCGTACCCGTGACAAATCCTGCTGCTTCATCGCTGACGAGCCAGAGCAGTGCCCCGATCAAATCGGAGGGTTGTCCGAACTTATTCATTGGGGTATGGTTGAGGATCTTGTGCGATCTTGGCGTCAGTCCGCCATCCGGGGTCGTAAGGAGTGCCCGGTTTTGGTCTGTCAGGAAAAATCCTGGCGCGATGGCGTTGACCCTGATTCCCACAGGCGCCATGTGGACCGCCAGCCATTGCGTAAAATTGCTGACAGCCGCCTTGGCGGCACTGTATGCTGGAATCTTTGTCAACGGCTTGAATGCGTTCATCGATGAGATGTTGACCACGACTCCATTCTCGGAGGCGGCCATGTCCTGCGTGAAGACCTGGGTGGGCAGCAACGAACCGAGGAAGTTGAGGTTGAACACGAATTCAATTCCCTTTGGATCCAGGGTATAGAATGTCTTGGCATCCTTAAGGTGGAGGTCGTTTTTGCTCATCACCTCGTTATCCGTGGTGCCTTTCGGATTGTTTCCACCGGCTCCATTGATCAGGATGTTGCAGGGACCGAAGGTATCCTTGACGATTTTGTTCGCCTCTTCCAAGCTTGCCCTGTCAAGGACATTGCAGGCAACGCCGATCGCCTTGCCGCCAACCGCCTTGATCTCGTCAGCAACTTTGTCTGCCGCTTCTTTCCGCAAATCCAAAATAGCGACCTTCGCGCCGCATTCAGCCAATGCCAACGCCATGCCGCTGCATAGAATCCCGCCGCCGCCAGTTACGACCGCGACTTTTCCGGACAAGTCGATTTTGAAAGGAACTGCCATCGTTTGTCTCCTGTGGTTTGATTGGTTGGAATCAATGGACGAGAACTGCCTTGATGCGCCTTACACCGCGGCTCGAGCTCTCTTCCTTTTGGATCTTAAACGTACCCAGCTGGGACGTGTTCGTCGCATGAGGACCACCGCAAATTTCCATTGAGTAGTCGCCGATTGTATACAGTTTGACCGCTTCTCCATACTTGGATTCGAACAGGCCGATGGCGCCGCGCTTCTTGGCTTCGTCCAGCGTCATTTCCTCGCAGACAACATCCATGTTTTTCTGGATGTTTTCATTGACGATGGCCTCGACTTGCTTCAGCTGTTCGGGGGTCATCTTTTCAGGGTGCGAGAAGTCGAACCTAAGTCGTTCCGCAGTGATATTTGATCCTGCCTGCTCCACATGATCACCAAGGACGATCCTGAGCGCCTGGTGGAGCATGTGCGTCGCAGTATGGAGCGCCGCAGTTGCGTCCGAATGATCCGCCAAACCGCCCTTGAACTTCTGCTCCGCTCCTGCCCGTGACTGTTCCTGGTGCTTGGCATAGGCTTCCTGGAATCCCTTTTCATCAACCGAAAATCCCTTTTCGGCAGCCATTTCCTGGGTCAATTCCAGCGGGAAGCCAAAGGTTTCGTACAGGTTGAACGCCTTGCGACCGCTAATCACCTTGTTCTCGATGTTGGCCGGGAACTTCTCGATCAACTTCGTGAATTCCTTGATCCCGTTTTCAAGCGCCTTGCCAAACTGCTCTTCCTCACGGTTCAATTCCGCGACAATGAACTCGGCATTGTGCTTCAGTTCAGGATAGATATCGCCATATTCGTCAATGACGACTTGCGCAATCTTCGAAGCGAACGGCTCGGTCATGCCAAGCTTGCGGGCTTCACGAATGGCACGGCGAATCAGACGGCGCAGTACATAGCCCTGGTCTACGTTCGAGGGCTTCACGCCATCGCCGATGATGAACGTCGATGCGCGCAAATGCTCGGCAACGATACGGGCGCTGCGGTTGTTGAACGTCGCGTCAGGATTATTGCTCACTTCCTGGATCTTCGCGAAAATCCCTCTGAACAATTCCGTTTCATAGGCGGACTTGACGCCTTGCATGAAGGCCGTGACCCGTTCAACACCCATGCCGGTATCGACATTGGGGTGCTCCAGCGGAATATACTTCCCTTCCGCATTCTTGTTGTACTGCATGAACACGTCATTCCAGATTTCAACCCATTTTCCGCAGCCGCAAGCCGGTCCGCAATCGGGTCCGCAATCGGGCCTGTCCAGCGGAACGAACATTTCGGTATCGGGACCGCAAGGACCAGTCTGCCCGGCGGGTCCCCACCAATTGTCTTCCTTGCCCAAATAATAGATGTTCTTTTCAGGAATGCCCAATGACATCCAAATGCCGGCCGCTTCCGTGTCGCGAGGTGCATTTTCATCGCCTGCAAAGCACGTGACCTTGATGTTCTGAGGATCGAAACCGAGTTTCTTCGTCAAAAACTCAAAGCTCATCGCAATTGCTTCCTGCTTGAAGTAATCTCCAAGGGACCAATTTCCAAGCATTTCGAAGAATGTCATGTGGAAGGGGTCGCCCACTTCGTCAATGTCACCAGTCCTCAAGCATTTCTGGACATTGGTCAAGCGCTTTCCCGCAGGGTGTTTTTCGCCAAGCAGGAAAGGAACGAGGGGATGCATTCCAGCCGTTGTGAATAGGCAGGTAGGATCGTTCTCGGGAACCAGAGGGGCACTCTTGATCTCAGCGTGCCCGTGGGATTTGAAAAAATCAATGAACAAACGTCGTAATTCAGCAGCAGTCATCATAATTTGTGTTCTTTAAATTTACCCTAACTAATAATAACAAATCAAAAACCATCAATGAAGCATGACCTGACCACCGGTAACAGGTATCGCCTGACCAGTTTCATAGTCCTGCTCGACGCAGTAGATAATCGCCTTGGCAACGTCTTCGGGGAAGCATCCGCGACGCATCGGCACCTTGGCTTCGTAGAACTTGCGTACGTCATCCACGTTCTTCGCGCCGGGAACCTTGCCGGAATTGAGGTACTGCACGAACAAACCCTTCTCGGGATGGCTCCACAACGGACCATCCAAGTAGTTGCCCGGGCAAACGCTGTTGACCTTGATCGAATCGCCGACCAATTCCAGCGCAAAGCTCTGAGTCAACCCAATCGTGCCGAACTTGGATCCCGCATACGCGCCATTCCGATTGCTTCCTTCCAAACCCGACTTGGAATTCACCTGGACGATATCGGTCCAGCGTCCCTTGCCCTCAACGATCTGACGTGCCATCAGCCGGGCAGCATGCTTCACGCACAGGAAATACCCGTTGTAGTTGATGTCCGTCACGAACTCCCAATCCTTCAACGTCATTTCCTTTACCGAACCAGCCCTGACCACCCCGGCATTCGCAACAAACAAGTCAATTCCACCAACCGCCAAGGCAATCTCCGAGACCATCTCAGCGACTGAATCCTCGTTGGCGATGTTGACCGCTACCGCAAATGCGCGCTTCGCGCCGTACTTCGCACAAAGCTGATCCGCAGCCTGCTGGGCACCTTCCAAATTCATGTCCGCGACTACGATGATGCCGCCATTCGCAGCAAGATACTCGGCAATGCCAAGGCCAAAACCCTGAGCACCACCAGTCACAACGCAAATCCGATTCTGCAAACGACCGCCCGCAGCACCCTTTAAACTCACGCTGCGACGGTACGACTCGACTTCCCAGTTCTCAATGAACTTGTACTCGCGCTCATCAAGATAGTTCGGCCCGCCAAATGCCTCCGTCAATGCCTGGACCTGCAACGCGTTCTGCAGCGCCTGGGCAACCGCATCCGCATCCTTCGGCGTATCGCCAACCACAAACAAACCCATGCCTTCGATGCCCAAGACCTTCGGCAAGTATCCGTGCTCAGCCTTGAACGCCGAAATCCCATCGTATGTCCCATCGCCAACATAGGCGAACGACTTCGCGTACACAACGTGGTCAGGAGTCAACGGACCGCCGAAAGGCAAGCCTGCACCAACGCATTGAACCACGGGACGAACGCCGTCCTCGTTGCTCAGGATCTGACGCAACGCAGGAGCAACCTTGGCAACAGCTTCCGGGTTCGCCGATTTCGGCGCAAGACTATCAAGGTCAACCTTCGCAGCCTTGTACTCGGCATCCAAAACACCCATGATCCGATCGTAGATTTCCTCGATTTCCTCCGCCGTGTCAGAACCTACGAACACGCCGTGCTTCTGGAGGAAGATCACCTTCGGCTGAACTCCATGCTCCGCCTTGTACGCATCCAAGCGCTTCTTGACCGCAAAGGACAGCGTGCAACCAGGATCGATGTACCCAATCCACAACGCTTCGGGGAAAAGACGCTTGCACGCCTCGGCGCCGTTTTTGGAACAGGTCATGCCGTTCACCAGCGCTGGATGCAGGTGAACGATGTACGTGTAGTCAATCACATCGTGAACAGGAGTCTCGACCGAAGGACGACCTGCGCCAATTGGACGAACCGAACGCTCCAGGAAAGACTTCGCTTTCGCTTCACGAGCAGAAGCATCCGTTGGCATCTCAGATACAAACATCTCCTCCAGCGAAGCACGGTCGATCTTCACAAATTGCTCCGCCTTAATCGTCGCAAGAGCAACGCCACTCGGCTTGATGTACAGAAAATCTTTGTTCTTCACAGACGTGTTGCCACCGCCCAAAAAGACGTAGTCAGCATTCGAACCATACTTCCGCGACAATGCCGCGATCGCCTCAAGTTTCTTCTCCATTTCCGTGTCTCCAAATTAGCTTGACGATCCAAGGCAATTTCATGCCAGAACCGATAGCCTGACTATGTTAATGTGCTACTTGGTCTCCAGGTCTATAGGCGTATTGAAACGCTGATATGTGGGAATGTCCAGATTCTCCCCGCCGTACCGAGTCGGCTCCTTGGAACTGAATATGCCCAACGACAACTTCGCAAATGGCAAATCCATCTGCTGTGCGTTCTTATCCTTTTTCGAACGTTTCTTGGCAGTCTTCGCAACCATTGCCTCGCTTGCTTCCTGCGCCGGCTTCTTGTCCTGCTCAGGCACATCGGGCGTTCTCAGAAGTGCAGTGATCCTGATTCCCTCGGCAAGGGTTTCATCTTGGCAAATCGAGAACGAAATGACCATTGGATCGTCAAACGCGCCCTTGACCTGCTTGAGTATTTGCTGCGCCTGCCGAAGCGTCGTCTCCGTTGACACACTTAGGATAACCAATCCTGCATCAATCGGCGACGCCCCCGGCATCCTCCGAAGCAAGGGACAACTCATAAGTTCGTCCAGCGCAACATCCGTCGCATCGGGACCATCGCCCCAACCGAGACCAATGGAACACGTGGAATGCTTTTGTTTCAGCAACCAATCCAATCGATCCAAACTCACATTCGATACATTCTCGGAGACCAATGGACGCAACAGGCTCGATACCGCCTCGGCTAGCCAGGATGTCGCCTGAACATAAGCATCCATGACCGTCACGTTTTCAGGAAATGACGAGAACAGCAATGAACTCGGGATCACAACCACCGCATTCGCTTGCTCCTTCAGCTGGTCAATCGTCGATGACGCCTGGTGGACAACACGTTCGTCCTCAAACTCCGAAAACGGAGTCAAAACAAATATCAAGCAGGACACCCCCTTCTCCAAGACAAGCTTTGACATCGTACGCAATGCTGACGATTCCTGCTCCGATCCCAAGCCGGATACCAAAACCACAAGCTCGCGATCAATCAGCAAAGCCTGGAACTCGCCCTGCCAGTCCTGATCCAAGATCAACCTGTCGCCGCGTTGAACCATCCGCTTCCCCAAGCCGCGAAACGTGTCGGCAAGCATTTTACGAAAGCCTCCAAGCTCGCACTCGCGACCAATCTCCAAGACCGCACGGCATCCCGCCTCGCCAATCCCTACCAGCAAGCCCGATTCAACCGGCACACGCTCGTCGCCATGGCTGCCTTCTTGTTCACGTATCGTTTCCATCCTGCCCTCCACCCCCTACCACCGAAGCAAACTCTTGAAAAACTTCTTGATCTGACCGCAGGCGTCACCAGGATAGTTCTGCTCGTCAATGTCTTGCTCCATGCGACCTTGACGAATCGCACCAAATACAGATACGTTAGCAGGATTCCCAACAATGTCTCGAGGACCTTCGACATCGACCGCACAGACAACTTCAACAGGATGACGGAACATCAACTCCGCCAACTCGCACATGCCTGGCAAGCGGGCCCCGCCACCGCAAAGCAAAATACCGCCAGTCATCTGGGACCACGCTTCCTCGTCATTCATCCTCTTGTTGATGATCCCAAACAACTCCTGAAAACGCAAATGAACAATCTGTTCGACGCTGGAGGCAGGCAACATCTTGCTACCACCACCAAGCCCCTGATCCGCAGAAATGAACCGAGAACGAGAACGCTCGTCACTGCGGGCTACAACAGAACAATTCAAACGCTGGAAATCACGCAAAATCTTCCGGGTCGAAGCTATCGGCAATGCAAAGGCGACGGACAAGTCGTTCGCTGCATGGTCGCAACCGACCGTGATATGACCAACCGTGTACAAATCCTTGCCGATGATCAATGCATACGACGTAACCCCTGCACCAATGTCAATGATCAAGCACCCATCGTACGCAATCCCCCCCTCTTCCTGCCATAATGCATAGCTCAATGACAACGGAGTGTAGATCACATCGTTCAATGAACGATTCAAATTCTCAATCACAGGATGCGCAAAGCTGTCAATGCGAGCCTGCTTTGCCACAATGGAAACAACATGAGCCTCAAGGATCGATGACCTCAATCCGACAGGAGTCCGCACCACGCGATCCTCGTCAAGACGATATTCCTTGGTGAACGTCTGGATGACCATGCTGGTCGAATCCTTCGTCTGATACCGACCCTCGCGATTGGCAAGCACCAAATGGTCTGGCGTGATCACCTGCTCGTTTTCAAGCTCAACGCAACCGGACGTATTGACCAGATGCACGTACCCGCCAGGCAACAAAAGATAGACGTTGGTATCGACGACTCGCACGCCCGCCTGGCTCTCGGCCTTCTCTATGGCACGAGCTATCTGCTCCGAAACGAACGGCTGGTCCTTGACATCGCCTTTCACGACCTTGATGCTAGGTACCTCGCCCCAGCCCAACAGCCTGATGCGATAGTGAACGTCAACCGAGCATATCGCCACTTTGATCGTGGACGTCCCGATTTCCATTCCCGTAAACTTAGACTCTTGAACCGATCCCATACCGCCTAATCCGAGTTCATGCTCGTTAACAAATAACTAAATTGCGTAAATGTATAAACTTATATGAAATAGTGCCTTTTTCAAGAATTTCCCACCTCCAATATGCTGAATTTCTCTATTATGGGTATATAGTAAGGGATTTTGCCAGATGGAATACCCAAGAGCACGGAGGAATGACCTATGAAAAGCGCCTACGAATTGGCTATGGCACGCTTTGGCGGAGAACCTACAAAACAGTACACGCCAGAACAAAAAGAACAATTCGCTGAAATCGATCGCGAATACGATGCAAAAATCGCTCAGGCAAAACTCCAGGCCAAAACAGAACGAGCCAAAGCCGATCATTCCGAGCAAATCAAGAAAATCGATGACGCGCTGACGGATGAAATCCAATCACTCGAAGCTAAAAGAGAAGCGAAAAAGGAAGCCTTGAGGCGTCAGTTCGCCTAAGCTATACAAAATCACCCGGAGTACGTACGATGTTTGTCGACAGGGCTAAGATTCACGTTGAAGCTGGACATGGAGGATCGGGTTCCGCCAGCTTCCGAAGAGAAAAATTTGTCCCGAAGGGAGGACCTGACGGTGGCGATGGCGGCAACGGCGGTTCTGTGATCATCCGCGCCGTCACAGGCGAACAGAGCCTCGTCGCCTTGAGATTCCAACCCATCTGGAAGGCCAAGCCCGGAGGCAATGGACGAGGACAGAAAATGCACGGGGCAAACGGAGCCGATTGTATCATCGATGTCCCGATCGGAACCCTTGTCTTCGACGCCGAATCAGGCGAACTCCTTTACGATCTCAATGAGGAAAATGCCACTTTCGTCGCCGCAAAAGGAGGCAAGGGAGGCTGGGGAAACACCCATTTCGTCTCGTCTGTCAACCGGGCTCCAAGGAAATTCCAACCGGGCCTGGAAGGGGAAATACGCGATTTGGAGTTGGAGCTGAAGACGGTCGCGGACGTTGGACTCGTCGGATATCCAAATGCCGGCAAGTCCACGCTGCTCCGGGCAATTTCGGCCGCGAAGCCAAAGACCGCACCATATCCGTTCACAACGTTGCACCCCCATGTCGGCATCGTCGAGATGGACGACTACTACCGGTTTTCGGTTGCCGATATTCCTGGATTGATCGAGGGCGCGTCGGAAAACGTAGGATTGGGGCATGCGTTCTTGCGTCATATCGAGCGCTGCCGGTTGTTTTGCTTTGTGCTTGACATGGCTGGTGTTGACGGGCGTGACCCGCTTGCAGACCTGGCTTCCCTCAGAGACGAACTCTTCAAGTATGAACCCGGACTTGAAAAACGGGCGTACATTCTCGTCGCCAATAAATGTGACCTGCCGGAATCAAGGGATAATGTCGACAGGCTCAAAAAGGCGGAACCCAACGCGATCATCGTGGAAACATGCGCCGAATTGGCGGAAAATACAGGCGAACTCATCAAAATCCTCAGAAAACAACTCGAAGTCCTCCCGCCGCTCGATGACGAAGACCTAAGACAAATCCTCGCTAAAAGAAGAATCTTCAAAATCGACAAGACGCAAGAGGATGACAACGACGAGGACATGGACTGGTAGTCTATCCAAACCACGTTTTAACTATACAACTTAAGGAGAACCATGAGAATTCTAGTCGCTGGCGGTGCGGGTTATATCGGAAGCTGCACAACCGAATACCTTCTCGATAGAGGACACGAAATCTGCGTATTCGACGCATTGCTTAACGGACATAGGCAAGCGGTTGACGAGAGGGCGCAATTCGTATACGGCAACCTGGAAGACTACAATGCGATTGACAAAGCCATCAAGGACTTCAAGCCCGAAGGCGTCATCCATTTCGCGGCTTTCATCGAAGTCGGCGAATCAATGAAGCTCCCAGGCAAGTACTTCCGCAACAACGTAGCGAATGCGATGAACCTGGCCGAAGCTTGCGCCACCAATGCCGTCAGGAAAATCGTCTTTTCCAGCACGGCAGCCACCTATGGAATGCCCAAGAACATCCCGATTCGCGAAGACGAACCCACGATTCCCATCAATGCCTACGGCGAATCCAAGCTGATGTTCGAAAAAGTCCTCGTATGGTACGAGAAAATCCATGGTCTCCAATACACTGCGCTCAGGTACTTCAATGCCGCCGGAGCAACTGAAAAACACGGCGAAGACCATAATCCCGAAACACACTTGATCCCATTGGTCCTTCAAGCCGCAGAAGGAAAAAGACCGCACATCAGTGTCTTCGGAACCGATTACGACACCCCGGACGGAACCTGCATCCGCGACTACATCCATGTCCTCGACCTCGCGCAAGCACACTTGCTCGCCCTTGAAAACCAAACATCAGGCGCTTACAACCTGGGTACCGGAAACGGACACTCCGTAAAATCGATCATCGACACCGTCAAATCGGTCACAGGGAAAGACTTTAAGGTCGAATACGCCGATCGCAGACCAGGCGACCCGGCAAGGCTCATCGCGGATTCAACGGCAGCAAAAAAAGTCCTCGGCTGGAAACCCATGTACGACGACATAAATGCAATCGTCGAATCCGCCTGGAAATGGAGACTCAAATTCCCCAACGGATACCAGAACTAAGCCCCGCGCCAATACGCCCACCACCACATTGCCTGATTTGGTTCAAGCCAATCAGGCAATTTTGTTTTCTGCAAGGGCTTTGCCATGTTTAGCCGCTTGACCAACGACACACCTTGAGTACGAGCACCCCGGGTGCCCATACCTAAACCAGCCGTGTTCCGCTGCAGGGCAAATCTGGGCGACTGGCCTGGCTGGGGCTTCGTCATGTTTAGCCGCTTTAGCGGCGACAACGCCTGAGTACGAGCACCCCGGGTGACCGTACCTAAACCGCCTTGCTCCGCAACAGGGTAAATCTGGGCGACAGGCCTGGCTGGCGCTTTGCCTTGTTTAGCCGCTTTAGCGGCGACACATCTTGAGTACGAGCACCCCGGGTGACCGTACCTAAACCAGCCGTGTTCCGCTGCAGGGCAAATCTGGGCGACAGGCCTGGCTGGAGCTTTGCCTTGTTTAGCCGCTTTAGCGGCGACACATCTTGAGTACGAGCACCCCGGGTGATCGTACCTAAACCAGCCGTGTTCCGCAACAGGGCAAGTCTGGGCGACAGGCCTGGCTGGAGCTTTGCCTTGTTTAGCCGCTTTAGCGGCGACATCGCCTGAGTACGAGCACCCCGGGTGATCGTACCTAAACTATTGCCATGGGGTCAACTTCTTTTTTTAGGTTAATGTCAAGTCTGCATGATGCGTGGAAAAATTCACCACGCCTCAAGCTCGGTTATCCCGCCAACTCCAACCGCCTCAGAGTTCCCCTTGAACCCAGACAATTTCACCCAACGACAACGACGACGTGGGAAACGCAACTCCTGAACATCCGAAGACCCCGGTTTCAAAACAAACTCAACCCCATTGCCTCCAGAAAATTCCACTTGGCACCCCGTCCAGTTCGTCTTGTTCTTCTCGCCTTGGCGCAACCAAAGCTTCAACACCTCTAGCTCAACCTCACGCCCGAAATCGATTTTTATCCATCCTGAAGCCTCGGATTCAGGCGACCAAGCTGGAAAATATAGCCCTTCCCCTCGATTTTCGATCCGACCGTCAATCACGCAAGCCGCCGATCCAGTTCCCGCACTGGACGTGACTTTCGGATAGCTATCAGGTCGCGTTGACGCATAGGGATTGACCGCATAATTCGTCGAACCGGGAATAAAGAATTCTTCTCCGGTGGAATCGCGAATCAGTTCTTCGAGATGTCGTCGTTCCAAAGCCTCCTGCCGGAAGCGTTTTTGTTCGAAGTGATCGTACTTGCGATGCTCGGCTTCCGACCATGCATTGGCCTCACGATAGTCTCCGCAGAAAGGTATCCCAAGGTCAATCCACGTGGCAACGATATCGAGTTCCTCCTGGTTCAGTTTCACGCCACCATGGTGATCGTCTCGCAAAAACGGTATCAATTTGCTCGCCACCGCACCGACTTTGCACGGCTCTTGAACCTCGGGAGTCGATTGAGGCCATACCCACGATATAAAACGATGACGACCAGGAGAGCGGCGTGCTACCAAACTCAAATACGAATTGCTCCAATAACGCTTCGAATTGACATCGGCATACAGCGACTTGCCATTGAGAATAACCTGATTGTTCGGATTCGAGTACTCCCCGCCATCTTCGGCTACCTGCCATTCCAACAAACCCGCAGACTTGTCCTGACGCATCGTCGCATCCAAACGCAAGGCGCGACACATCACCGCCTCCGTAAACCTAACCTCGACAAACTTGTCCAAATCTAATCCGTATGGATCCTTCGCCGGCACAGGCTTCCATTCTTCAGATCCAACAGGAAGATAGGACAATGACCAGTCCACAGGACGGGAAACCCCGGAATGAGGCTCCTCGGTGTACCAGTAGACACGAGATCGATTCAGGCTCAAGGGACGCTCAAAGGTCAATTGAACCCACTGCCGACTGCCCTTCATCTGGGGATACCAGGTGAAACGACGGATGCTCTCGTCACGGGAATGCTTCGGAAACACGCCGTCAATCAATGCTATGGGAGTATCCGCAGGACAGCAGTACGACACCGTCACCGTGGGACGCTTGAACGTATGCTTCGCTTCCTCATGGCATTTCAGGCAATGCTTGTCCCAAATCGGTTGAACTTGCTTGATGTACGAGAATCCAGCAGGCTTCTTTCCCAGGAAAGGCTCCAATTCCAAAGGTCCCTTGACCAAGGCCTCTGTCCGCGCCACATCCGTCGGCACGCTTTCATTTTTATGTTCGTGGCATCCAATGCATGAGAACACTTCGTTTGGCTGCAAGGTTGACCAGCTTCTCATCGTCTGGATGGAATGTCCATGTTTATCTAGGACCTGGAAATAGACCGGTGTCCTGGCCGGAACCTTGAAGAAAGCTGATCCATCTGGCTGGATTGGCGTAGTTCCAAGCACGATCTTCGCATCCCAGCAACCATCGCCTATGGCAACCGGAGTGCATACCCCGGCACCGCCTGCAGGACCGCCATTGCCGTTCAAACCAATCCCCGCGGCACGAAAATCCAATGCCACGACACGAAGCTGCTTCGCCTCGCCACGTGCAATCCCAGCCAAGCCAGGTCCCTTGTAAACATCATGCAAATAAAAGAAACCGGATGACTGCCGATAATCTACAACCGAAGGACGCTGCGTCGGCTCAACTCGACTCTTCACGACAACAGGATGATTGCATGAACGCCAACTATTCCAGTTCAACAGCTCGCGACAACCAGAACTGTCCATGTAGTACAACCCGAAGTTGAAGTCGCGACGCTGCAAATTGAACTCCTTGGGAGTATAGCTGACATAATACATGTCTTCGGAGATCGGATACGGATGCCTGAACAGCTCTCCCTCCTGCCCGTAAGAATCAATCCGAACAGGCTCGGCAGGACGCCTCGGCGCCACAAACTCAACCCCATCGGCCTCCTGGCGACCGCGAGTCACATCGATCAAGATCAACTTCCCTGCCTGCCATGTATGATGCCCCATGGCGACTGCCAGCACCTTTTGGCTTCCGGGAATCGGTCTTGCGTGGCAGGACGTCGTCGGAAACCAGGAATTGTTCCCGTAGTATTCGGTTTGCCCGGTTCCATCTGGATTCATCCTGAATAGCGACTGCGTAAAAATCTGTCCGCGATCGTTGTAGTCCCAGCGTGTATAGACGATACCGCCATCATTCATCAATTGCGGATAGATCGTATGGACCTGATCGAAGCCCAGCCGTCGCAAGTAGTTCCCATGCATGTCGCACGCATACAGGTTGGATACCTCGGTCCACCAGCAATCGACGGTTTGCACGCAACGAGTCGAGCTAAATACGATTTGATCCCCAGGCGTATAAATCCCTTCGTAATCAGCACACCCAAGACCATACGTAATCTGTCGAACCTTTCGGCTCTTCAAATCCATTTCGTACAGATGGTAGTCATCCTGACGATCTGATTTCTTCCATGAAAACAACAGTCGATTACCGTCAAAATGCACATCGGGATCACGCAACATCCCGCCTTCGTCACGGAGCAATGAAGTTTCTGCGACCTCGCAATCGTCACCGATCGTCAGCAAAGTCAACTCAGAACCAGGACGGAAAAAACGCTCGTGCTGGGCATCGGATTGACCCTCGGTATATGCAAAAAACGACGGCACAACCGCAGCACGCTTGATGTACGCCAAGCGACGATACTCCACAGGTATCGAACTCAGCCGCTGAACACGACGACGTGCGCAATACTCGAGATACCGACGCAACAACGCCGTCTCATCACCGCTTACATCGGCCTCAACCCCAAGCTCCTTCCCGCATCGAATCAATGCATTCTTAAGTCGATCCTCGCCTTTGGCATCCTCAGCCCATCCCCAAATGTCAAGATCCTGCAACAGCCAATCCGTCTCAACAGGATGTGACTTCAACAACTCAACCAAAATCCCGCGACGTGATCCCAAGTACGAATGCAACAAATCGCGACGCTTATCCGCGTTGCTTTCTTTCGATTCCGCCTGACGATACTCAGATAACCGAACCTTCAAACGCTCGCGAACCCCTAAACATCTCCCCACAAAATCATCCCCGCACAAAAACGATGCCAATAACATCGAAATCACAATGATTATATCATATCGTCTCATGCGCAAACCCCTCCTAAAGCAGCTTTTTGAGATGATTATGTGGAGAAAAGGGGCATGAAAGATTTATTTTGCGTACTCGACTGCCCTCGTCTCGCGAATCACAGAGACGCGAATTTGACCGGGATAGCGCATTTCCTTCTCGATGCGTTCAGCCATGTCACGCGCCAAAACCGCAGCCTGGTCTTCGGTAATGCGTTCAGGCTGCACGATCACGCGCAACTCGCGACCCGCTTGAATCGCAAAGCAATTCTCAACGCCTTCAAACGCATTCCCGATCTCCTCAAGCTGTTCCAGACGCTTCAGGTACAATTCCGTCGTCTCGGAACGTGCACCTGGACGGCTCGCGCTCAGCGTATCGCAAATCTGTACCAAAATTCCCATCAAGCTTGTCTTCTCAACTTCCTCGTGGTGAGCAGCAACGGCATTGCATATGTCTTCGTCCTCTCCGGCACGCTTCAGCAATTCAGCGCCAATCGCAGCATGGGTCCCTTCGACCTCGTGGTCAACCGCCTTCCCAATGTCATGCAACAAACCGGCACGCTTCGCCTTGCGCTCGTCCAAGCCAATAGACGCGGCAATCACACCCATCATAGACGCTACCTCAATAGAATGCATCAATACATTCTGAGAAAAGCTGTAGCGGTACTTCAAGCGACCAATCAAATTCACGATGTTCGGACGCAAACGGGTAATCCCAAGCTGCGAAACAGTCTCCTGACCTGCCTTCTGAATCTCGTTCTCCACTTCCTTCTTAACCTTGTTGACGATCTCCTCAACACGGGCAGGATGAATACGACCGTCAGCAACCAAACGCTCCATCGTGATTCGAGCAATCTCGCGACGAACCGGGTCAAAACATGAAATCACTACGGCCTCGGGAGTGTCGTCAATCAATACATTGACGCCAGTCGCAGCCTCGATCGTGCGAATATTGCGACCCTCGCGACCAATGATGCGACCCTTCATGTCCTCGTTGGGCAACGGTATCGTCGAAGTCGTACGCTCATACGCGCAATCTCCAGAATAACGCTGCATCGCATTGATCATGATCTCCTGGGCTTCCTCCTGCAAACGCTGCTTGTTCTCCTCCTGGAAACGACGAATCAGCACGCCGCGATCACCTTCCAATGCCTCCTCCAAACGACTGAGCAAAATGTCACGTGCCTCCTCACGGGACATGCTCGATATGCGCTCCAGTTCAGACAACTGCTGCTGAACCTTCAAGGCCAATGCCTCCCGCTCAGATTTCAATTGCTCTTCACGGGAACGCAACTCCTTGTCGCGACCGTCCAACTCGGATGTCCGACTATCCAATTGCTCCAGCTTCTTGTCAACGTTGTCTTCCTTCGACGTCAGCCGCTCCTCGGCCTTCTGCAATTCCCGACGACGTTCGCTTACTTCGTTATCGAACTTCTCCTTCAGGGCAATCCGTTGTTCGGCCGCCCGGTTTCGAGTCTTTTCAGCCTCGACGTTCGCCTTTTCCCGAAGCAGATCGGCGTCCTTGACGGCCTCGTTCTTGATCTTCTCGGCCTCTTTCATCGCCTTCTCGGCCAGCTGGCTGTCAATCTTGACTTTCCGACGGAAAATCATCGTGAACAATGCGGCGCCTACCAAAAATCCGATCGCCGTCATTCCAGCCGCCGTGCCCATCCCAATTTCCGCAACCATCGGCAACATCGAGCTTGCCGATGGAACAATCATCATCAATTCCATTTCTGTTCTTCCTTTGCCCTTCTCAAGGACACGCTTTCATTGACATTTCAAAATGCGTGTTTCCGTCACGACCCAGTCAACTGGCAAGTCGTGACTCTCGTGGGGAAGAGAAGCGAACAGCTGGCAATCGTAACAAACGCCAACACGAACTCCACGATGGAAGCCCAGCAATCGATCGTAATAACCACCACCGCGACCCAGACGATGACCAAAGCGGTCAAAGCCTAGACCAGGTACAAGCCATACAAACAATCCACTGAAGTCCAAATCTTCTCGACGAAACCCAATTCGTTCCGCGATAGGCTCCAATATCCCATAACGACCAGGACGCATATCACGCCCCAAATCGTCAATCCGTACCAATTCGTAGCTTGAACTCAACGATGCATAGCGAGGCAAAAGCAAATCAATTCCATCTGTAATTCCCTCCAAAATTGGACGGATGCCAGGCTCGCTACCTATAGGCATGAAACCAGCTACATATCGAATCCCTCCTAGACCCTCCAAAAACCCACGCAACCCGATACATAATGCAGAATCCTTGACGCTACGGTCATCCTTGGCAAGACGACCGACACGCTCCAATGACTCCTTCCTATATCCAGCCTTATCCATCGCGCCGCCACGCTGAGCGGACAAGCTCATTAACTACGAAATCTCTGAAACCTACACGAATGACTCAAATCGAATCCCGTCGACGACCTTTCTCTTCCATAGAAAACACGCCGCTATAAACGCAAAGCAACACTAGGAAAACACTCGGACAACTAGAAACCTCTTCGACAATAAGACAATCTCAGCCAAGCAAACCCTCAACCCCCAGTGACAAGCAATCACTCCCGTATGTAAAGGCGACGCTTGACGCGTCTTGCTTAGCCTAAACCAACAAATACCAGATTCCTACGCCGAACCAAATGCCCCTAGGGCAACCTGCGTTCCAATGCCATACTTGGCAAGAAACTAATGTACTTGAAACTGATGAACTTTCAACCCAAGATACTTGCAAATAAATCTTTTTTTGCTTTAATCTTCACGCAAAAAACTTCGCGCCTCCTGGATTCTTCGTCCCGCAAGACAAAAATCATGGTCGACAAACTGGATTGGCCATGAAAATTAGGCCAGTGCGGAAATCTCCTGGGAACGATCGGCAATATTGGCCAGATGGCGGGAAATTTTCTGGAATTCCGCAAGCAGCTGGATGTAATAAACGCCGATGACCGGCAGACATGTTCCTTCTTTGATGCGCTCAAGATGATTGCTTTCGAAGGATTCGGTCAAGGAGTTGATTTTTTCCTCCAATTCGACGGCCAAGGCAAATTTCTCAGGGGAGTACTTGATCAGCAAGGTGTTGGCGACTTCCGCCTGTTTGGCCAGAAGCTCCTGCAGTTCATCCATTTCGCGTTCGGCCATTTCGCTAAGTGTCACGCCGGTCTTTTTGATCTGGTTGATCTGATCAAGAATGATCGCCGTATGGTCACCGATGCGCTCGGTGTCGTTGGTGCAGTGAATCAGCAACGGAATCGCATCAGCTTGGGCGGGCATCAGTTTCTGCTGCATCAAGCGGGACAGGTAATCGGTGATTTCTACCTGCAATGCATCGATCTCTTCTTCGCGATCGTCTAGCCTGTCAGCCATTTTCTGATTTTCAGGAGTGTTCTTGGAATACGTCTTGATTGCGCAATCAATCATCACCCAAGCATTACCCAGCATCCTGCGCAAGGTCGAGATGGTCTGAGACAGCGCAATCGAGGGCGTGTTCAAAAGATGAGGCTCGAGATACTGATATTTGAGTTCCGCAGCACGAACAGGAATAATCTTTTCGCAAAGATGCGCCAGCAAGGGCATAAAGGGAATCAAGATCAAGGTCGTACCGACATTGAAGATCGTATGGGCATTGGCAATCTTCCGCGGCAGGCTGCCGGAAGCGCTTAGGCGCTCCACCAGCTGAAAGAAAATCGGCATTTCCGAATCCCCAATATGGATCCAAAATGTCCCTACGCAAATCAGTACGCCAAAGACATTGAACAGCGTGTGGGCCAGGGCAGCCTGCTTGGCAACCCGGTTGGCCGGAATAGCTGCAATCTGGGCAGTGATTGTGGTGCCGATATTAGAACCCAAAATCAGTGCCACTGCTGTGTACAAATCGATCAGACCGCTGGCACCCAGGGCAATGACAATACCGCTGCAGGCTGAACTGCTCTGGATGAGCATCGTCACCAAAACGCCGATGCCAATGGCGCCAAAAACTGCCCCGGGAGGAAGACTGCCGTTCTGCGGAGCGCAATTGAAAGTCTGGAAAAAGGCGATGAACTCTTGGTTCTGAGCCAAAACTTTCAGCTCAGAACTCATGATGCTCATGCCAAAGAAAAGAAACCCGAAACCCAGAATGGTATCGCCCCAGCCACGCAAGGCAGGATGCGTGATAAAGCAAAACAACACACCAATGGCAATCGCCGGCATGATCAGCCAGCCGATATCGAAGGCTATCAGCTGCGCAGTAATCGTGGTACCGATATTGGCGCCGAAAATAATGCCGATGGCCTGCATCAGGTTGAGCAGGCCGGCATTGATGAAACCGACTACCATCACCGTAGTAGCACTGGAAGACTGGATGACGGCAGTGACGAGCGTTCCAGACATGATCGCCACAAAACGGTTCGAGGAGAAGAAGTGAAGGACAGAGCGCATGCGGCTGCCAGCAGCCTTGTGCAAACCTTCGCTCATCAGCTTCATGCCGTAAATAAATATCGCCAGTCCGCCAAGAACAGAAAAAACAGTTAGAATAGGCATACGGGGTTCCTTTTTTTAGAATCTTTTACAGAATCTATGGGTAAACACCTATGATTCAGAGCTTTCCCTCTCCTTCCGTATCGGCGTTTCCAGTTTGAAAAAGTGTGCATATGGCAATTTAATGTCACACCTAACATGGATTAGATCATCAGAAAAAAACTTCATATGCATCGTATAATATACTTGAGCAAGTGCATTCCTGCAAATTATATGCCCTTAAAACAGAATCTCAAAAGGGGAGAATCAGCGCCCCGACAGATCAACCTTCTTCCCCTTTGGTGCCTTCTTAGGCTTTGAAGGTTTGCTGTATTCGTATGTGCAGCCAGCCCCTTCAAGCTTGCTGCGACCGGTATTGCCGATTTTCGACACCTTGAGGACCTCGCCCAATTCCTGCAACGATTCAATATGCGTGATGACGCCAATCAGGCAGCCGTCCGAGCGCAAGCGCTCAAATGCCTCGCTCGCCATGTCAAGCGTAGTACTGTCAAGGGAACCGAAGCCCTCGTCCAAAAACAAGGATTCGACGTGCATGTTCGAGTTGTCAAGTCGCGACAACCCCAACGCCAATGCCAAGCTGACCACAAACGTCTCGCCGCCGGAAATGCAGGTCGTCGGACGCTCGTTCCCATCCATATACGTATCGATCACATTGATTCCCAAGTTATCCTTCGAGTCCGATTCCGCCCGAACAAGCTCGTACCTGGGCATCAGTTCCGCAAGCCGAACATTCGCGCACTCGATCACATTGTCCAATGTAAACATCTGAATCAAATCGCGGAAATTCTGCCCATTGGCTCCCCCGATTGCCTTGTTCAGCTCATCCCACTTCTCCTTTTGGATTCGCGCCTCCTCGCAAGCGACCTTCAGCTTTTCCAGTTCTCGTTCGCCCTCGCCAAAACTCGCAAGTTGCTCGTCCAGTTTCCCGATCTCCTTGTTCAGGGCATCGATATCGGCTTTCGCCCGATTCAATTCCGCCTCGATTTCCGCCTTGACCAAGCCTTCCGCAACCTGCCTGGCAGCTTCAAACTGCGCCTTCGCCGACTCCAATTTCGCCGCAAGTCCAATCCCTTGCTCGTCCAAGGACTTTTTAAGCTTCCGCTTTTCCCCAAGCCATTCCAGGGACTTCAAGGCATTCTTGCAAACCTCAATACCCTCGAACCCAGCAGAAACAATCGCAGCTTCAGCAAGTTTTGACAACTCCTCAACGTCGATCTCCAATAGACGAATCCTATTCGCAAGAACATCGATCCTGGCATCAAGGGCGGCTGAATCCTTGACCAGATTGTTATGCTCCCTCAGGGCTTCATCCTGCGCCGCCTTGGCACGTTTAACCTTTTTAACGGCATTCGCCTCCTCGACGTCAGGAACTTTGTCTTCAAATAGTTTTTTCCGTTCCGATACCAGCCGATCCTTCGCTTGCACCGCCGAACCATGCGCCTCCAAGGCCTTGTCACGACTGATGGTCGCATCCTGAAGAGCTTCGGACAACGGACCAACCCGCCCTTCATAGGTCGCAATCGACTGATTGGCCAATTTGCCCTTTTCAACTTTCGACTTCAATTCGCCAGATACCGACTTCAATGACGCAACAGAAGCGAACGCAACCTCAACATCAATCTCGCCCAAATATGGCTTGGCAACCTCAAGAAACTCATTTGCTCGTATGGCGTTCTCAGATTGCTTCTTCGACAAAGCTACTGTAGCCGACTTCGCCTGCTCCTCCGCAACTTGGCAATTTGTATCCGCCTTGGTCAAGGCGTCCTTCGCCGCTTCCAACTGTTTGTCTACACGCTCCAAGGCCTTGTTCGCTGGCCTGAGCGACGCATCGGCAAGGTCAATTGCCTTGATTTCTTTATTCAAGGAAGCGATCTTTTCCTGGCAAACTTGCTGATACTTTTCCAGGCTTTCCTTGGTCACAACTCCGAAGTCCTGATGTGCCTGGCCAAACTCGGACAAAAGCCTCTCCGCATTCTCAGACACCCTTTTCAACGCCGCACTCTCGGCATCTACCTTCCCTTGAGCCTGATTGTTTTTTGCCGTTGCCTCGTTAAAGGCCTTTAGCGCGACCTCCTGCTTATGCTTAAGTTCTTTGAGAACCTTGCGATCTTCGCTCAATACCTGATCATGGCTAATGCCGGGGTGCTCGCAAGAACCACACAAGGGACACGGCGAACCAGGCTTCAACTCCTCGCGATACTTGCGGAGCGACTCAATCGCATCGCCGACCTTGACGACCTCCTCCTGTTTTTCAACCTCGGCATGAATGCTGTCATACTTCACCTTGCAAGACTCGACCAAGCTCTCGGCTGCAGTCAATTGCTCCGAGGCCTGAATCTTTGAGGCAACAGCAGACGCCTGATCATCAAGTGCCTTGATGCAAGCCCCCGAAGAATTGATCTCCACAGTCAAGCCATTAATCGAATTTCGACGTCCCTCGACACTCCGATCCCCAAGCGCCTCAGCCAATGCCTTAACCGAAGATTCAACCGACAACTTCGCCTTGCCATACTCAGCTAGAACCGCATCACGCTTGTCTTTTGCCGTCTTCAACGCTGGACGAACGACTTTTTCCAGTTTTTCTGCAGCCTGATCGGCTTCCTTCTTGGCATCTTTCAATGCTTCCTTGCTGCCAGCCCAATCGCGTGCACTTTTTTCGATCGTCGAAAGCCCCTCAGGCAACGTCGAATATTTCTTGTTTTCCTCAAGCCATCTTTGGATAGTTTGGCTCTCCTGCCTGGCCAGCTCCAGTTGTTTCAGGCAATTCGCATGGTTTTGCTTGGCTGTATCGACAGCATTTTGGGCGGTATCAACGTTCGCCTTTGCCTCGTTTTCAACCTTTTGCGCTTCCACAATCCTCGTATCCAGCGTCCTAACGGCTTTCAGGAGTTCACCCAACGCCGCCTGCTCGCGCTCCGCTTCTTCAAGCTGACTTCTGGCTTTGGCGCAGGCGTTCTCCGCAAGCTTGATCTTGTTTGCCAAATCGACCTTAAGCTGTTCGCAGGAACTTGCATCGCCCCTTTGGGTTCCCAGCTCCTTCTGCTTGCCGTCAAGTCCATCCAAATGCTTGAGTTTAAGCGCCTCCGCCTTTTCGGCATCGTCCAACAACTTGCGGTCCGACTCGAATTCCGACTGCTGGTCCTTGTGCGCCTGAATCTGGCTTTCAACCTTTTCCTTTTCCTTCAATGTCTCCTCAAGCTTGTTGCAATGCCCCAACTGCTTTTCCAAAGCTGCGTTTTTTACACCAAGTTCCCTCGCCTTCTCCATCGCCTCCGACTTTGCCGCCCTGATGGCTTCCGGATCCTGGACTCCAAGCTTCTCGCTCAACTTGTCAACTTCCTTCTGGGCTTCAGCATGAGCATTTACCTTGTCATTGTAAAGTTCATAAACGCATTTCCCGATTTCAGAGTATTCTTCCGTACCGGTAATCTGCTCCAAGAGTCCAGATTTTTCATCGTCTTTAGCCAGCAAAAACTCCGCGCACTTCCCTTGAGCCAGCATCATCGCACGAGTGAAGCGTTCAAAATCAAAGCCCGTCAGCTCCGTAATCTTCGCATGAACATTGGAAACACCTGAAGCCAATTCCACCTTCTCATCGTCGTCTTTCAATTCCCAAAGAAATTGATTGGCGTTCTGCAAGTTTCCATCCGGCCTATTATGCGCCCTGTTGTTTTCCCAGCGCGCCCTGAACTTTCGGCCCTTGTCCGAAAAGTCAACCTCGGCAAAATAGCTCACTTGACCATAGCTGATCAGGCCGTGCAATTGATTCCTCTTCTCCAACCTGGGAGTTTGATTGTACATTGCCAGGCAAATTGCGTCAAGAATCGTGCTCTTGCCGCTACCTGTAGGTCCGCTCAGCACGAATATCCCACGATCGACAATCTTCGGATTGTTGAAATCAATGGAAAACTTACCCGCCATCGAAGCCAAATTCTCAAATGTGACCTTGTCAATCCTCATTGCGCCCCTTCCATGTCGTTCTTCTTGTTCCTCAGCTCAATCGCCTCGTTGAGCATCTTCTGCCATTCGGAGCTTTTCTCCTCGCTAAATCCCTTCCGCATAAGCAATTGATCAAAAATGTACTGCGGCGACAATTCGCTGAGGCTAATCCCCTGATTCCGCCGAGTCGCCAACCCCTCTTTCCTCTTCACCGTTTCGCAAAACACAATGGCATGCCGAGTATCGATCAGCCTGTCGCGCAATACCTGCCAATTCGCCTTCGATACATCTTCGCCGGTGTAAGACAACTTCAACAATACCGGCTTCGAAGTCTCCTGCAACACCGACTCGACGGCCTCCTCAATCTCATCCCACTCCCCCTCAACCTCGATCAAACCCAAATACTCGGGCAACGCAACCGACTCAATCCCAAGGCAATCATCCCTGACCTCCAGCAAAACAACGCTCTTCTCCTGACCAAGCTCACCAAAACCCATTGGCATTGGAGACCCAGAATAACGGATCCGATTCCCGGCACCCAACGATTGACCACGATGCAAATGTCCCAAGGCGACGTAACTAGCGTCAGATGAAAATATCTCGGCACGATTCTCCAAGACATTACCAACATATCCATCGCGACGTGACTCCTGATCATCGTACAAACTCGCGCCTGCAATGGGCAAATGACCGGACAACATCAACGGAACGTCCAACCCAAACGCCTCTTGACGTTTCAGCATCGCATCCCACAAATGATCATAAAAACGATGCATCGCCTTGCGGCGACGCTCCAGGCTGTCCTCCACACTCTCCCCTGAAACCTCCTCCAACGGTAAATCATCAGTATGAAGATACGGAACACAACCAAGCAACGCCTGAACTTGACCATTCTCGTCAGTCAACTCCAATATCGCGTCATCGACATTCTTCGGCATGCGCCCCATGACATGAATCTTGAAATGCCTAAGCAGGCGCTGAGGCGCGTCCAATACCTTCGCAGGATCGTGATTCCCGCCCAATATGACGATATGCCGACATTGCTTCGCCTCGCTCCTCACCATATTCAGAAATTGGTAATACATCTCCTGAACGCTCCCACTTGGGCTTTTAGTATCGAACACATCTCCCGCAACCAGCAGAACATCCGTCTCCGTTGACTTTACGATTCCCGCCATTGATTCCAAAAACTTATTTTGCACATCCTCCAATGAATACGAGTAGAATTTCCCTCCCAGATGCCAATCCGCCGTGTGGATAATCCTAAGTCCCTTCTTGCTTTCCCCTTCAAGCTTGCATTCCTTCAATTCGAGTTTTTTGACCATGTCATACTCCTTGTGAGATTGTCATTTCATCAACATCATTCATCTAATTATACGATGCAATTCCCCGAAATCTATCATCCCCCTCAAAACTTTTTTCACAGCATCCCTTCCACAAGCTTCTCGTCTCTAATCCAAAAGAATTTTTTGTAATTTTTATTTGGGGTTAATCCGTCATGTTTCTTTGCATATTCATTCATTGAATGACAAAAACGAAACACTTGCTTCTTCA
>DBPZ01000103.1:23937-25641 GCA_002305655.1 Lentisphaeria bacterium UBA1407
GAAAGCACTCCATAGACCACCCGGGGTGCCCTCCTGAACCGAAAGCACTCCATAGACCACCCGGAGTGCCTTCTCGAACCCAAAGTACCCTATAGGCCACCTTGGGTGCCTTTTCCGAGGCGAAAGCCCTCCCCAGTCCACCTTGGGTGCCTTTCCCGAACCGAAGGTTCTCCATAAGACCACCCAGGGTGCATTCCCAAGCAGAAGACCTTTGGGAACCACCTTGGCGCCTTCCTGTTCCGAAAGCACTACATGGACCACCTTGGGTGCCTATTCCTGAACCGAAAGTGTTCCATAGACCACCCGGGGTGCATTCCCAAACCGAAGACCTTTGGAAACCACCTTGGTGCCTATTCCTAAACCGAAAGCACTCAATAGACCACCCGGGGTGCATTTCCAAGCAGAAGACCTTTGGGAACCACCTTGGGTGCCTTCCTGAACTGAAAGTGCTCTACAGACCACCCAAGGTGCCATCCTGAGCCGAAAGCACTCCATAGACCACCCAGGGTGCATTCTCGAACCCAAAGTACCCTATAGGCCACCTTGGGTGCCTTCCTGAACTGAAAGTGCTCTACAGACCACCTTGGGTGCCTTCCTGAACCGAAAGCGCTCAATAGACCACCCGGGGTGCATTCCCAAGCAGAAGACCTTTGGGAACCACCTTGGGCGCCCTCCTGAACCGAAAGTGTTCTACAGACCACCCATGGTACCCTCCTGAACCGAAAGTACTCCATAGACCACCCGGAGTGCCTTCTCGAACCCAAAGTACCCTATAGGCCACCTTGGGTGCCTTCCCAAGCCGAAGACCTTTGGAGACCACCTTGGGTGCCTATTCCTAAACCGAATGCACTCCACAGACCACCCAAGGTGTACCTTTCTTCGGCCTCCTTTTCGCATTCATTATTTACAAGATAAATGAAATATTGCCTTGTTCTCTTTTGTTTTTTTAAATTTCATTTTTCTAATTCTAGAAGCCTTTATTGTACCAGCGGCTCTCTTAATGGGCACCCTGGGCGCTCATTTTTATACCTGAAAATATCTAATGTGATGTTGCATGGCATGGCAATCACAAAAAAACTTGACTGTCAATTGTCTTCATTGCAGTATTCTGCATGATTCTTCATTTGCTTGCAAAAGTCATAATAAAATGAATGAAAATTATTGCAACATTTTTCGAACGACAAAAAATGACAAAAACAAACGAAAAAAGTGCCAAAATAAATTTGCACTGCTTGCTTTCAGCAGTATTTTATGGATTGGATTCGTTTGAATCAGATTACTCGTGACTGAATTGCAACCAAAAAACGAAGGGGAGGACCCATGGGCTGTGTGAAATTTACCTACGACGAGTCGTCAGGAACTGTCCTGATGCTGAACTTTCGCTTCAACGCCATGATGCGGGACTTGCTGAAGCGGGAAATGATGCCGAAGCCGGAAGAATCCACGAAGCAGGAGGAGTCCGTGAAGCAGGCGGAACCCCTGGAGAAAGGGGAGGAGGGGAAAGAGGAGGAGAGGGAAATCCAGTACCTGCCCAGGTTCGGGGACTACCTTGATAAGCTGGAGCGCCTCTTCAACATCACCGTCATGAAGACGGACTACGTCCCGGAAATGATGCTGATGGTCGTCTACGTGCCCAGGGAGGAGCTGCCCCAGGAGGAGGTGGACATGCGCTGCGTCGAATACGCAAGCCACGGGCTTCCCTAC
>DBPZ01000090.1 GCA_002305655.1 Lentisphaeria bacterium UBA1407
CTTCTATGGGGGAAGTTGGGCTAAAGGTGTCACGGTCTCAAAATGATTCCGCACGCTACTTCGGCAGGGATCAGAATTTTGCCTGCTTTTGTTGCTGTTGGCGGCGAATGGCATTCATACCCAGTGTGAAACTTGACTTTTCAGTTTGAGGATTGACATTTTAATTTTGGCATTTTTCAACATTTTATAATTAACGTAGGACTTTAGGCACAATGAAGATTACGAGTGACATTCACACGCATACATACCTGTCAAGTTGCGCGGCACGGGATTCATGGCCTTGGGATTTCATGAAGGTTTGCGGCGAATTGGGCATCAAGACCCTTGGTTTTTCGGATCATTTGTGGGACAAGGCGGTTCCTGGTTCCTCTAAGTGGTACGCCCCGCAAGACGTCGATCACGTCTTTCAGTTGAAGGAGCAGTTGGCCTCCCAGCAATGCCAAGAAGCCGTTGGCGACATGAAGATCCTCTTCGGCTGCGAAACAGAATTCCTTGGTGGCAAACATGTTGCGTTGTCCAGGGAAGCGGCGAAGCTATTCGACTTCGTCCTCATCCCGCCAGACCACTTCCACATGAAGGGATTCACCGTACCTGCCGACTTGAACGAGCCGAAAGACATCAAGGAATTGATGATTCGCAGATTCATGGAAGTGATGGAACTTGACATGGCGACCGCAGTCGTGCACCCGTTCCATGCAATGGGCTGGACTCCGGAAATGCCCAGGCTCATCCAGTCCATGATCACGGACAACGAGTACATCGAGTGCTTTACAGCCGCCAAGCAGACCAATTGCGCCATCGAAATCAATACCTGCGCCGTCAAGCCCGTCGAAGACGGCGTCGGCGACGATTCTTTCTCCCCCGAGTACGTCAGAATGATGACCCTGGCGCGGGAAACCGGCTGCGTCTTCTCAATCGGATCCGACTCCCACAATCCGAAGAGCATCGCAGCTTTCAAGTACGATCGTTTTGAGAGGTTCACGGAACTCTGCGGCATTGAATCCATCCTCTACCAATAAGTCCCAATCTCGCTAACCCGAAGTTATGAAACCATTGCATTATCTCGGCGATGATGTCCCCAATCGACTCTCCCAGGAAACCCTCCAACTGGCAGACCTTTACCTGAACACATCCAAAATCAAGGACAGAATTGCCACCTGCAACTTCGAGTTGGACGAACCCGGAGGACGGACACTCCCCAAGCAATATGCCGAAAATGCCAGGAAAATTGCCGAAAACGCACCGCTTTGCATCCTGCCCCAGGAACGATTGGTCGGCTCGGCAACATACTTGAAGGGCGTCCAACATGCCATGCCTGGAGGACGATTCCGAGGACATAGCCACACGACCGCGAACTTCACAAAAGCTGTCACCCTCGGACTCTCAGGACTCGAAGCGGAAATCCGCAAATCGCTCGCCAATCCACAGCACACCGAAGAGGAATACGACTTCCTCAATGCATGTCTGGAAGTCGTCGACGCCATGAGAATCTGGCATCGACGGCTTGTGGCGGCATTGCCGAATGCATCCAATTACGCACAATCGATCCTCAAGATACTCAAGCAGGTACCAGAATATCCCGCAACCAATTTCTACGAAGCACTGCAGGCACTATGGTTTCACTTCGAATTCCAACGGCTCTGCGGAAACTGGTCTGGGCTGGGACGAATCGACCAATTGCTGGCACCGTACCTGAAAAAAAACTTGGCTCAAGGTCGAATCACTCTTGACGAAGCCCGTGAACTGATCGCGCACTTCTGGATCAAGGGAACCGAATGGAAAGGCATCCAGCAAGGCTCGGGCGACGCGCAACACTACCAAAACATTATTCTTCTAGGCGTTGACGATTCCGGGAAGCAGGACATCGACCCCACCGTCGCCGAGCTTATTTTGGACGTCGTTGAAGAGTTGCACATCTCAGATTTCCCGATTGCCGTACGCATCAACAAGCGCACGCCGGATTCGATTCTACGAAAAATCGCTTCGGTCCAGCGTCATGGCGGCGGCATCGTATCAATCTACAACGAGGACATCGTCCTTCAGGCACTGCAAAACTTCGGCTACGGGGAGCAGGCATTCGCCTTCACCAACGATGGCTGCTGGGAAACAATCATCGGAGGCAAGACCGCCTTCGGCTACATCCCCTTCGACGCACTCCAAATCTTCCAAAACGCACTCTTCGGCGAAGATGAAACGCTACGGAACAAACCAAGCACTTGGCCGCAGTTCACCTCGACCCAGCAACTCTTTGACGCCTGGAAAGACCTGATGGCAAAGCACGCTGAACAACTCGCGAAAGCCCAGGACAAAGCCTTCTCCGACCCCAACGACCCAGCGCTTGCCCTCTCGATCATTGTTGACGATTGCATCAAGCGTGGCAAATCCTACGCCAATCGAGGCGCACACTACTCAGTTCGGGCAGCCCATGCCGGCGGTCTCCCAGATGTCGCAAACTCGCTCCATGCCATCGATACCTTCGTCTTCAATGACAAACTCATCACCCTGGACAAATTGAGGCAGTGCATGCTGGACAACTGGGAAGGCAATGAACAACTCAGAGTCCAAATCGCATCCTCAATCGAATACTACGGAAACGATAACGACCAGGCTGATCAATTCTCAAGGCAGGTCTTCGACGCATACGTAGAAATCTACTCAAAGCAAACCAAGACGCCCTCTGGAGTCCTTACCCCCGTCGGCATCTCGACCTTCGGGCGCGAACTCGACTTCGCTCCGAAACGCCTGGCAACCGCCTTCGGTACCAAGCACGAAATCCTCCTCGCGCCAAACCTGTCCCCAACGCCAGGAACCGAAAAGCACGGGCCGACAGCCGTCATCAACTCGTTCTGCAAACACGACTTCACCAAGCTCAGCAACGGAACCCCGCTGGACATGAAGCTCCACCCATCCGCAATCCAAGGAGAAGCAGGGCTGGATTCACTCGTCGCATTCATGAAGACCTTCGTGGAGCAAGGCGGATCCTATCTGCAAATCGACGTCGCGGACATCCGAATCCTTCGTGACGCACAACTCCATCCGGAACGTTACCCCAACCTGTCCGTCAGAATCTCGGGATGGTCGGCGCGCTTCACCACCCTTGACAAAAAATGGCAGGAAATGATCATCGCAAGAACCGAACTCGCTTAAACATAGTACAAACTCAAACAAAAGGAAAAAATCAATGACGTGTAACTACCCTCTCCCTGAACATCCCAGACCAGATTTCCAGCGTCCAAATTGGGTCAACCTCAATGGCCAATGGAAATTCCGTTTCGATCCTGAAAATTCTGGGCTCAAGGAAGCTTGGCAAAACGAATCTGCTGAATCATTTCCATTGAACATCCAGGTACCTTTCGGTTGGGGATCGCCCTTGTCGGGAGTCGCTGACGAAGCTGACATTGGCTGGTACAAGCGCACTTACCTTTTCCCTGAACAGATGAAGGGACAACGTATCTTCTTGATCATCGGCGCTTCTGACTGGATTACCGAAGGCTGGCTGGACGGCAAACCGATCGGCAGGCACGAAGGCGGCTATACGCCGATTGAGTTTGAACTGACGCCTTTCATCGTCTGGGGCAAGGAACAAACCATCACAATCCGTGCAGAAGACACCCACCAACCCTACCAGCTCTTCGGCAAGCAAGGCTACGGAAACGTCAACGGAATCTGGCAAACAACCTATCTCGAAGTCAGACCCGACATCTATCTCGATACCGTTCATTTCTTCCCGGATATCGACAACGACCTCGTCACCGCGAAAATCACGCTCAGCGCACCGGCAAAAACCGCGCTGACCGCCGCCATCAACTTCAAGCCGGAAGACAGAAGCGAACCGGCAACCGTCAAATTCGAACCGACTCAGCGAACCGCGGAAATCAAAATCCCGCTGAAAAACGTAAAACTATGGGACTTGGACAACCCATACCTCTACGAAGTGACATCGACGCTTGCCGGAGACGGAATCAAAGACGAAGTCCAGCAGTATTTCGGCATGAGGAAAATCTCAGTCGCCCCAATGCCTGGATCCGACTACCCGTACGTCGCCCTCAACAACAAGCCGATCTACCTCCAGCTCTGCCTGGATCAATCCTACCACCCTGAAGGATACTACACCTTCCCGTCGGACGAATTCATGAAGGAGGAAATCCTTATCTCCAAGCGCTTGGGCCTCAACGGAAACAGAATCCACATCAAGGTTGAAATCCCGAGAAAACTCTATTGGGCGGACAAACTCGGACTGCTGATCATGGCTGACGTGCCAAACTCATGGGGACAGCCTGACAATGATATGTTCGCAGCATCGGAATTCACCATGCGCGAAATGATCAAGCGTGACATGAACCACCCGTCGATCTTCAGCTGGGTCATCTACAACGAAACCTGGGGACTCTTCACCAACTACATGGAAGGCGACCAGAAAAAACGGGTATATCTCCCCACAACACAGCGCAAAGTCGCCGAAATGGTTGATGTCGCCAAAGCCCTGGATCCCTCGCGACTTATCGAAGACAACTCGGTCTGCAACCTCGACCACGTCGTCACTGACCTGTTCACCTGGCATAAGTACGCTCCTGGTTACGAATGGCAAGGCATTCTCGAAGAAGCCGTTGCGAAAACCTATCCCGGCTCAACCTGGAACTACATCGGCGGGCACTGCCAGGGCAACGCACCGATGTTCAACTCGGAGTGCGGCAACGTCTGGGGATACAACGGCTCAACGGGTGACGTGGACTGGTCCTGGGACTACCACATGATGTTGAACGCCTTCAGGAGACACCCAAAATGCGCTGGCTGGCTCTACACAGAACACCATGACGTATGCAACGAATGGAATGGATATGTCAAATACGACAGAACCGAAAAGTTCACCGGGATCGAGGAGCTCTTCCCGGGAATGTCCTTGCGCGACCTCCATTCAGACGCCTACTTGGCACTTGACACAGCCCTCTGCAAGGCGTTCAACGCAGGTGACACCTATGCAATCCCCATGTACCTCTCACTGATCACCGACCGTTTCGCAGGCAAGAAACTCGAGGTCACCGCGACCGTCCGCTCCTGGGATTCCACAGGTCAGCTGACCGAGACCGCCGTGCCCAACAAGCCTGTCCAAGTCCAAGCCACCTCCTGGCTGCACAAGGACCTGGGTACCTATCCCGTCAAATTGCCCAGCACGGACGCAACCGGCGTCGTCTGCTTCACGGTCAGCTGCGACGGCACCCCGATCGCACGGAATTTCACCTGCTTCGTCACAAAAACCAATCAGCCCAAACCAAACTGCATCGTGAAAAAGCCCGCAGATTTCATCGATGCGACCTGGTCGCAAAAGCAATGGAACATCTTTGACGGCCTCAAGGTCAACGGCGCAGGAAAAGGTCAGTTCCAATACAAATTTGAGATTCCTCAAAATGCCAAAAAGGCGACGTTCTACGCTGAAGTCTCAGCCAAGCGCCTCAACGGGAAGGACATGGACAACGTGGACGCGAAGGTCGTCGACCTCAGTTGCATGCTTGGAGGCGGTTCTCACGATCCATCCAAGAACGCCAACTCCTACCCGATGACAGACACCTACACCTGGGAATCCACGCTCGAGATTCTCGCCAACGACAAGTTGGTGGCTACCATCAAGCTTCCGGACGATCCCGCAGACCATCGCGGCATCCTCTCATGGTTCGCCCAAAAGCAGGACCGCAACCTGTCAGAGGCAGGTTCCTACGGATTCCTGGTCAAAACCGAGATTCCCGAGGATATCCTCAAGAGCGCCAATGGCAAAGTCGTCATCACGCTCCGTACCGAAGCCAATGGCCTTGCCATCTATGGCAGCCAGTTCGGAAGATATCCTCTCGATCCAACGCTCCAAATCGACTAAGCTCAATGCCGATTATCGAACTCATACAACCTCAAAACGACATCACCATTTCCGTCCTGGCGCCGAAGCAAAGGGATTTCCTTGACAACAGGGACTTCTCCAACCTTCGCGCCAGCGACGATGAACTGGTCGATTGGCTCGGATTGAAACAAGATGACACTGGAGACAACAGCATCCCCAGACCAATCATCTTTACCTGGAACAAAATCCCAGCCACGAGCCTCAACTACGTCCTGGAAATCGCCACAGATCCAGATTTCCAGGACGTAGTCAGGCAAATCAAGACCCGAAACACGCGACAGGCAGTATGGAACCTGCCCCAAGGACAGGCATACTACTGGAAAGTCTATTCCGAAGGCTTGATGAACGTCTCGGAAACACGAATGTTCAGTACCGAGCCCGACGTGCCCCGCTGGCTCTTCGTCGGCGGACTGACCAATGTCCGCGATTGCGGCGGCTGGATGACCTCCTCCGGCGTTCGAATCAAGCAAGGACTCCTCTACAGGGGCTCCGAAATGGACAGGCACCATGCAATCACGCCGCTAGGAAGAATCGCAATCAAGGACGACCTGAAACTCAAAACCGACCTCGACATCAGGGGAGATACGGAAATCCCAATCGACTATGTCCCGCCGCTGGAAAATGACGGCGTCGGTTGGATCAATATCCCAATCGCCCCATACGCCGACATCGGACAGCCCAAGGAAAAACTCCAATACAAAAAGCTCTTTGAATTCCTCTCTACCCCGGAAATCTATCCAGCTTACTGCCACTGTTGGGGAGGAGCCGACAGAACAGGAACCGTCTGCCTGCTCCTGAACGCAATTTTAGGAGTCAAGGACCAGGACCTGATTCTAGACTACGAACTCACTTCTTGCGCAATCTACGGAGCACGAAAACGAAACTTCAAGCTCTTCGCGGAACTCCTCGACCTCCTGGACCAATACGCAAGCAAAGACGAACCACTCGAAACCAAGGCGACCAACTTCCTCTTGGATGCCGGAATATCAGACGAAACCATCCAAAATATCAAGTCCATTTTCCTCGAATGATGAAAATCCTCTTGCCGACAATCGCGCTCTCCTGCCTCCCAATCCATGCCGCCACGCGCCAAGACCAATTGGATCAATTGGCACAACGTGGCTGGAAACACGTCATGGAGGTGTTCTATAGCCCAAAAACCAAGCTTATCTACACAAGCCTCCCCTCAAAAGTCACCAAGGCCAGGCACTTTGACAACGGCCTGCTCCAATGGTTCGAAGGACTCTCATACGGTCGTGGAATGGAAGATACTCCGATCCTCGGCGGGCTGGCGCTTGACATGCTCGTTGACCAATACAACGTCACCAAGGACGAATCGCTGAAGGAAGAAGCCTACAAAATCTTCCAGGGAATGGACAACTTGGTCAACGCGCACCCCTACAAGGGTTTTCTAGCCAGGGGACTTTGCGAGGAAGACGGCAAAAGCATCTGCGCCCTAACCTCCAGGGATCAGCACACCCACTTCTTCCATGGTCTCTGGAACTACTTCAACTCACCACTGCCAGACGATGCCACAAAAGCGAAAATCCAATCCCTCTTCACTGATATCGCCGAGCTGATGATCCGAAACGTAACCGAGGAAAACGATTGGCACTTCCTGCAGGCAGACGGATCAAAGGATCCCAGAGGACTCTCGAAAATGTGGAACGTCTATCCGCACGAGGCCTCACGACTCCCGATGATCTACATCGCCACCTGGGATGTCACAAAAAAGCAACGATACTGGGACGAATACATCAAATGGGCAGACAAAACACTGGAAGCCTCACTCCAACTCCCGCAACAACCCGATTCACTGATCAATGGGGTGATGCCGCCATACGCCTTCCTGCAAATGAACACTTCGCTCGAACTGATCCTCAAAATCGATCCAGACCCTCAGCGGAAAACAAAACTTCGCCAAGCCATGCAATTCCCCGCAGAACTCGCCGCAAAAAAGGCGCCGCCAATGGATGCGGGAAACGGACGATACCTCTGCTCCTGCGCAGAATTAGCCCTTACGCAACTCCTTACGCCAGATTTCCCATTTGATAAAATCCAGTCCGAACTGGTCGCAAAGGCACTGCTGGAACCGCCAGTCGATATCGTCGCATCATGCCGTGCAGTCCATGTCATTGCAGCATATTGGAAAGCACGCGCCAATGGAGTCGAATTCTAACCCAAGAGGGAGTCAATAACAGCCCCAGCTAACAACGAACTACTAAAAAACCAGAGGACCCCACCATGAACAGAAGAGATTTCCTAGGAACCTCCGCCCTCATCGGCGCCGCATCCGCACTCCTGCCCAACACGGCAATCGCACAAGATAAGCCAAACAACAAACTCGTCTTTTGCGCCTTTGCGGACATCCACTATTATCCTGGCTCATTCCCGCACGATTCCTGGGATTGGCTGCAGCAAATCCTCGATCGGGCAACAAAACACAACGCCGATTTAATCATCCAGCTAGGCGACTTCACGCACGGGACAGACTCGGCGTGGGACTACGTCAAAAAATACAATGACTTCAAGATCCCAACACTGCACACACCGGGAAACCACGACTTCGATTCTTGCACTTTCGAAAAAACCTTCGACATGTACAACCTCCCGAAAGGCTACAAGTACGTCGATAAAAACGGCTTCCGAATCATCATCACCGACCCAAACTACTGCTTCAAGGAAGGAAAGTACATCCACTACTCAAAGGGAAATTACTTCAAGCTCGGAGGAGGCGCGCACGTCCCGCCAGAACAACTTGAATGGCTCAAGGATACGATCGAAAACTCACCATTCCCATGCATCGTGACCTCCCACCAAAGCTACGAACGCGACAACGCCAGCTGCTCAAACTACCTGCAAGTCAGAAAAATCTTCAATGACGCAAACGAAAAGAACCCAGGCCGAGTAAGATTGGTCATCAATGGGCACCATCATCACGACAATATCAGAATCTTGGATGGCATCGTATATTTCGACCTCAACTCCGCAAGCTACGAATGGGTTCCAAAGGCACACGACAAGTATCCGCCAGAAATCGCAAACAAGCACCGCTGCGCAAGAAACACCGTGATGTACAACGACCCGATTTCGGCAATCATCACCATGACAACCGATGGACAACTGACCATCGAAGGCCAAAAAAGCTCATTCCTCAACGGCATCACCCGCGAAATGACCGGAAACTCCAGGCTCGACGGAGTAGGAAGACCCTGCACGCCAGACATCCAATCCATCGACCTGAAACTCAACTACAAGGCATAACCCAACCCACCTGCACTAAACCCAATCGCGTAGCCATGCAACCTTCCGCGTGGCTACGCGATTTTTTTGTGCGACATGGCCTGGAACCCCATAGGTCCCAGGTCCAAAATCCCTCTAGTCTCGAAAAAATCCCTCCGGTTTTTCGCACTTTCGTACTCAAATGCCATGTGACATGCCCCCCGAATAGGCTTTTGAGGAATTCTTGTTTGCCCAGATAATCGACCAAAACCACCCAAGGTGCCAGTCACATGAATTATGAATTATGAATGCTGAATTATGAATGATTTGTCCGACCTGTCCGACCCGTCCGACCTGTCCGACCTGTCCGACCTGTCCGACCCGTCCGACCCGTCCGACCCGTCAGGTCCGTCAGACTTGTCTAACTTATCCGCCTCTCCAACATCGCTACTTCTTCCACTTCCTCGCGCGCATTAC
>DBPZ01000054.1 GCA_002305655.1 Lentisphaeria bacterium UBA1407
TCAACTGCTTTTTTTAGGATAAAGCATTAACTTTTGCCTTGTTTGGTTTCTTTTGATGTTCAGGAGAAAGGCTTTATGTCACAGTGAAGTGTTTTTGATAATATAGTGTCAAACATGTAACAAAAGGGCATCACCATGATACCTAAGTACCAGGCGCATTTCCGGCGAGTCCACGTTCATTTCTCGTTCCTCCTGTGTCGCATTGTCTTTCTTCTGTTCATGGTGTTGAGTCCGGCACGAGGCGGCGACAAGGCACGGGTGCCGCAAGTCACCCTTTCTGCGAATGCCACAACATATCAGTTCGCGGCAGGCTGGAACCTGATCAGCGTCAATCTGGAACTTGACGTGGCCTCCAAGACGCTGCTTCAGAATAGAGGGGCAGTGGTACTGGATGCAAACAGCATGGCTTATGCAATCGGCGGGCACGTTGCCGTATCCCAGGCTTGCTGGATCTTTTGCCAGGCAGAGGGGGAAACGCTCACGCTCTTTGGCGACCCTCCGGAAAACTTCGACTTTTTCGCCAGCCTGCAGCCAGGCTGGAATTTTGCCGGTCCGTTGACCGACAGGACATTGAGTGGCGACGGCATCGTTGCCTGGGGGTGGGACGGCCAGCGCTTTCGCCAGACCGACAATCTGGTTGCCGGGCACGGCTATTGGATATACTTGTCGGACGATTATGTCAAGCCGCCAGCTGAGGATACGTACCTCGTTGTTGACTTGTCAGCAGGTTCCTATGCCGACAGCTATCAGGTCAGCTACCTTTCCACCCCGCCAGAAGACGGCTGGACAGATGAATACAAGTACACGAAGATGGTACTGCGCAAAATTCCGGCCGGCACCTTTATGATGGGTTCACCAGAGGAAGAGCTTGGACGATATGGTCATCGCGAAACCCAGCATCAAGTGACCCTGACCCGGGACTTCTATGTCGGCATATTCGAGGTGACACAGTCGCAATGGCGCTCGGTGAAGGGCGGCTATCCGAGCTTTTTAAAAATGGAACCTACGGGGCATTCCGCCCGGTCGAGCAAATCAGCTATAACGACATTCGGGGAGCCGGCTCGGCCTGGCCAGCCAATAATGAAGTTGATAGCAACTCCTTCGTGAGGCACCTCCGCGCCAGAACCGGCCTGGACTTCGACCTGCCCACAGAAGCGCAATGGGAATATGCCTGCCGAGCCAACACCACCACCGCCTTGAACTCAGGATTAAATTTAACTGCGGCAGAAGAGGAATGTAGAAATATGAACAAAGTGGGGCGGTACTACTGGAATGGCGATCTTGAGCAGCCAGACTGGGATGCCAATACATCATCAGGCACCAACAGAGTTGGCAGCTATAAGGCGAACCAGTGGGGATTGTATGACATGCACGGCAACGTCTATGAATGGTGCCTGGACTGGGTCTATAAGTATCCAACGGAGGCAGTTACCGACCCCACCGGCAATGCCGACGGAGAAAAACGCATCGTCCGGGGCGGCAGCTGGGAAAACTACGCACGCGAATGCCGTTCGGCGTACTACAACATCGTTAAACCGTCGGAACGGTACAGGTTTTTGGGCTTCCGAATCGTGGTGCCGGTTCCATGGTCCTTGCCGCCTTATACAACCTATTTTTAACCACGAAAGGCACGAAGAACCATTGAAGTCCTTCGTGCCTTTTTGTGGTTAAAAAATGTCAGCTCACCTTGAACAGGATTTTCCGCCAAATGTCGCGGATGACTTTTGCGGCCTGGGAGTTGCTGTCGTAGTCCAGGACAGTTTTTCCGGCCATCAGGGCACTGTTGACTACCCGGTCAAAGGGGATTTTCCCGATGACTTTCGAACCATGTTCTGCTGCGATTTCTTCGATTCGTGCAGCCTGTTCATCATTCAGGTTCGCTTTGTTGATGACGATGGCGGTGGGCACGGCAAAATGTTTTGCCAGGGACATGACACGTTCCATGTCATGGACCCCGGATACGGTTGGTTCAGTCACAATCACGACCAGATCCGTTCCGGAGACGGAGGCAATGACTGGGCAGCCTGTTCCTGGGGGACCATCGGCAATGATATAGTCCTTTTTCAGTTCGGAGGCCAACTGGGCTGCGCGATTGCGCACTTGGGTAACTAGGCGTCCGGAATTCTCTTCGGCGATTCCCAGCCTTGCATGCACCATCGGACCATATTGCGTATTGGAAACAAACCAGTTGCCGGTGATATTGTCCTCGCAGTCAATCGCAGAAATCGGGCAGACCCGTGGGCAGAGCCCGCATCCCTCGCAGGCAACGGGATCGATCTTGTAAACTGTCTTGCCAGGCTGGTTGGCCGACGGTTCCGGATGAATCGCATCAAAGTGACAGGCTTCTGCACATTGTCCGCAGCCAACACATTTTTCTGGATCGATGACAGCCTTGATGCTTCCTGTGAAGGCATGCTTTTCGCGCACTTCAGGTGCCAAGAGAAGGTGCAGGTCCGCGGCATCGACGTCATTGTCGGCAAGCACTTCCTGACCTGCCAGTTGTGCCAGGCAGGAAGTCAGGGTTGTTTTGCCGGTGCCGCCTTTGCCGCTGATCACCGTGACTTCCCGATATCCGGATTCTGAAATGCCCTTTTCAAAGGGCGGAAATTCCCGGTCTTCCGGATTCATTTCCATTTCCTCGGGAACCGGTGGCAGCGCACAGGCCATGCGGTCATAGATATTCAGTAGGTTTTCGGCGAGTTCCGGGAAATGATCGACCAGGATGCCGCCTTCGGCATAGGTCTCGGCATACTCCCGGCTAAAGGGGATGCGTCCCGCAATCGGGACTCCGACCTGTTCCGCATAATCAGCAATCAGGCGATCCTCACCATCAGAGCGATTGACGATAATTCCTGTTGGAACGCCCAACTTCAAGGTCAGGGCGACGGCCAGTTTCAGGTCGTTCAGGCCGAACGGGGTCGGCTCGGTGACCAGCAGGGCAACATCGGCATCCTGAACTGCGGTAACGACGGCGCAGGCAGTCCCCGGCGGAGCGTCGATGATGTTGATGGCATCCTTGTCGATGTACTGCTTGACTGCACGAACAACCGTCGGTGAAAGGGATTCGCCGACATTTAGCAGACCATGGGCAAAAAAGAACGGAGCAGGGCTGTCCGATGCCTGCACCTTGCCAATCTCGGTCTTTTCTTCGGTCAACGCCCCGTTTGGGCAAACCCATGCGCAGGCGCCGCAGGAATGGCAAAGCTCATTGAAAATCAACACGTTCTTCTTGACCATGGCAATGGCGTTGTAGTTGCATACCTCCGCACATTTGCCGCAGGCTTGGCATTTGCTTGCATCCCAGACAGGCTTGGGAACCTTGACGGAAACCTCCTCCGAAAAGTCCGGGCGAACAAAAAGATGATCATTGGGCTCCTCGACATCGCAGTCCAGCAAGCGAACCTTCTTTTGATTGCACGCTGATTTCTGCTGTTCCCTCTTGGCCAAGGCATACGCCAGATTGACGGCAAAAGTCGTTTTTCCAGTGCCGCCTTTTCCACTTGCTACAGTAATGATCATCGTTTCTGTCCTGCTTTTTATCCGTGTTGTCGTGTTGCGTAAAGAGTTGGGGCATAGGCAATTCTCAGCCCATCCCCCAAGGTTGAATCGAAGCGTTGATTACTTGTTTGCTTCCGTGTTTTCGAGATCGGTCAACCGCTGACGGATGTCGGCGCTAAGCTGCTCCAGGTTGGCCAGTTGGCTTTTCAGTGCGGCCTGTTCCTGTTCAGCCGTGGCACCACCCCAGGCTGCCTGAGGATTGAAGGGCTGTCCGCGACCGGCACCATAAAAGCCCCGGCCAAGGCCGCGACCAAAACCACGACCAAAACCACATCCGAAGCCGCAACCGAAACCAAAGCCACCACGTCCGCCAACCGGATTCATGGAGCGGGAAAAGCCGTATCCAGAGCAATAACCAGCTCCGCGACCTGTCATCGGTCCCAATCCCATCGGTCCTGTTCCATTTCTTCTAGGCATAGTCAACCTCCTTTTTAATGTTGAAAATTAATTCCTTAAAGCTAGCTTTGAATGTTGCCAAAATCAATTGCAACTGCTGCTTGACTTTTATAACAAGCAATATCCATGCCAGATTCGCAAGGCGCTGTCGGATCCGGGGCGCGTCAGCTAGAAAACAGGCGAATTTTAACAGGCGCGGAAAATCTTTTGTTTGTTTTAAAACTAGCAATAATCGTGCAAAGTGATATAGTAAATGCTGATAACATTGCAAAGTGCAACATTACAAGCCGATATAATATGGAGGTTTTTTGGCGATGGGCAAGCGTTCCAAGAATTTGTTTCCTGGTTTCGGTGCTTTGGAATTTGCGATTTTGGATTCATTGAACGAGGGTGTATTCACGGTTGATCTTGATTGGCGCATCACCAGTTTCAATCGTGCTGCCGAGCGTATCATCGGCATTTCTCGCGAGCAGGCTTTGGGCTGTCGTTGCTCAGAAGTTTTCCGGACGAGCGTCTGCGAGCGTGATTGCGCCTTGCGTCGGACGTTCGAGAGCGGGTTGCCGGTTGTTGATGCTTCGGCGCATATTGTCAACCAGGAGGGGCAGCGGATACCCATCCGTGTTTCGACTGCATTATTGAAGGACAGTTCCGGAAAAATCATTGGCGGCGTTGAGACTTTCCAGGACATGACCCAGATCGAGCAGCTTCGCAAGCAATTGCACTCTCGCTACAGCTTCGAGGACATCATCGGTCGCAGTCCTGTCATGCTTGAGCTTTTTGATCTTCTGCCTCAGGTTGCCGCCAGTTCCTCCACGGTTTTGATCGAGGGCGCCAGCGGCACCGGCAAGGAGCTTGTTGCCCGGGCGATACACAATCAGTCGCCGCGCAGCAAGAAGCCGTTTGTGCCGATCAACTGCGCCGCGTTGCCGGACAACCTGCTTGAAAGTGAATTGTTCGGCTTCAAGGCCGGCGCGTTCACCGATGCGAAGCGCGACAAGCCGGGCCGCTTTGCCTTGGCGGATGGCGGCACGATTTTTCTCGATGAAATCGGCGATATTTCGCCGGCCATGCAGGTTCGCCTGCTACGGGTATTGCAGGAACGCGTGATCGAGCCATTGGGCGGAATCAAGCCTATCCCTGTTGATGTTCGGGTCATTGCCGCAACCAACAAGAATCTTGCCAGTCTTGTGGAGGAGGGGGTGTTCAGGGAAGATCTTTTTTACCGCATTCGGGTTGTTTATTTGCAGTTGCCCGGGCTAGCGGAGCACAGGGAGGATATCCCGCTTCTTGTCGAGCATCTGATCAACAAATTCAACAATCTGCAGAACAAGAGCATTTCCGGGGTCAGCGATGAGGTCATGGCCAGGCTGATGGAACATGATTTCCCGGGCAATGTCCGAGAACTGGAGAATATCATTGAACAGGCTTTCGTACTTTGTCGGGGTGGGCAAATCGAAGTAAAACACCTGCCGCCGGAGCTGCGCCAGGAAAGCGAAGGAAGCCCCGGCAAGAAAGGACAGGTGCGGCTTGATAGCCTGGAAAAGTCTGCTATCGAAGAGGCGTTGATCCGAAGGCGAGGAAATCGACGCCAAGCCGCTGAAGACCTAGGCATCAATGTCAGTACCCTCTATCGCAAAATCAGAAATTTAGGCATCGTCACACCAGCAGAGGACGGCAGAGGGAAACGAAGAAAAATGCTGAATGCTGAATTGTAAATGCTGAATGCTGAATGCTGAATGCTGAATGAAGAAATGTCAAGTCCTTGAACCTCAAGTCCCATAGTCCCAGTCTCATGTCCCAGTCCTATGGGTCACATTCGTCCCAAAAGTCTCATATGTCCCAGTCCCAAAACAAAACCTTAAATGCTGAACCCAGGATGCATGTCACATGGTTTTTGAGTACGAAACCGATGAAATTTGAATGCTGAATGCTGAATTGTAAATTATGAATTATGAATTATAAAATATGGATGCTGGATATTGGATATTGAATACTGAGTGATGAAGTGATGCGAGGAGCTATGAGCAAGAACACCATTACATTGCCGCCCGAGACGGTACCCGTCAAGATTGAAGCTGACATCTGCGTGGTTGGAGGAAGCTGCACAGGTGTATTTGCCGCGTTGCGCGCAGCGAGGCTAGGCGCGAAAGTCGTGCTGCTGGAAAGGTCGAATCGCCTGGGCGGAGTAGCCACCCTGGGACTGGTCGGCATGTGGCATTCGCTGTTTGATATCACCCAACAACAGCAGATTATCGGTGGACTGACGTTCGAGACCCTCGAACGCCTGGAAAAAACTGGAGCATGCAGTACTTTCAGAGAGCCGACCGATTGTTATGGCATCCGGCTGAATTCCGAGGAACTCACCCTGGAGCTTGACACCATGGTGACGACCGAGAAGAATATCACCCTGTATTTGCATACATCGTTCTCCCAGGCGGTACTGTCCGGTCCCGGTCAGGTTGAGGCGATTGTCGCTGAAGACAAGTCAGGTCGATTCGCCATTCGTGCAAGCGTGTTCATCGACGCATCCGGCGATGGTGTCTTGGCACGCAGTGCTGGCATGACCATGCGTCGCGTCGAGCATCCGCAGCCGCCGACTAGCTGCGCCCGATTCAGCGGCTGGTCCTTCCCGAAAGGCTTTAATTTGCGGCAATGCATGGACAAGTACCGCGAAGAGCTGCCAGACCTGCCCTGCGGATATTTCTGGGGCATGCCCATTCCCAATAGCCAGCTCTATATGCTCGCTGGTACGCGAGTCATGCAATGCGATTGCAACGATCCGGATGAAATCACTCGCGCGGAAATTATGTCCCGTCGCCAGATCAAGGCTATTCTCGACATGCTCCGTCGAGAATTTCCGGACCAGAAGTTCGGCTTGGAGGCGATGCCCTCGGCGATCGGCATCCGTGAAGGGCACCATGTCGAGTCGATAGGAGCGCTCATCGGCGAGGAACTGTTGGCTGGGCGCCGCTTCCCCGATGCTATCGGCAATGGCACCTACCCGGTTGACATTCATAATGACACGGACGCAACGATCAGCTTCAAGAAACTGGACGGCACGATGCGCGTCTACAGAGCCGACCAATGCATCCGCACCGAGCGCTGGTTGCCAGAGGGAAATGTACTGCCCTATTACCAGATTCCGTTGAGCTGCCTGATTCCCAAGGGCGCCGTCAATCTCCTTGCTGCAGGTCGAATGCTGGACGCTGACCGGGATGCATTCGGCGCCGTCCGCGTCATGGTCAATCTCAACCAGTGCGGCGAAGCGGTCGGCGTCGCCGCCTGGCAGGCTCTGCGTGACGGCAATGGTGTAGCGAATATCGATAGTGCCGAGACCCGAAAACTGCTGAAAGAGGGCGGCTCCATCATCCTTTGACGGCAAATTTCAATCGACGGAACCAAGATTCAATTTTTTCAGATTTTCATTTGACATGCAACTGTGGAGCGTTATAGTTTATGTCAAATAAGTTAATTGTAATTAACCAGGAGTTAATATTGGTATGGGATCATTGCCGGTCCAATCTATTGCGCATGCATTTCGGGTGCTGGATGTGTTGTCGGTTGAAGGGGCGAATCTGAGTTCGCTGAGTCAATCGTTGGGCTTGAGTGCTCCAGGCACCTTGAAGATTGTGAAGACGCTGGAGGCATTGGGGATGATTCATCGCGGTACTGACAAGCGTTACGAGCTGTCGGTAGGTTGTGGCAAGTACGCTCGGGCATATTGTGCACAGCATCCGTTTCGGGAGTTGGCTCGACCGATTCTGGAGCGGCTTTCGCTGGAGGTGAATGACCGTGTCGTGCTGTCGGTTTTGCAGGGGGCTTTGCAATCGACGCTGCTAGTTGTCGATTCTCGGCAGTACCTGCGTCATCATGAGTTGGAGATACCGCACGGTTCGCATCCAAGTCTGCAATTGGCGACGGGACGGGTGCTGCTGGCGAATGCGCCATGGGAGTACGCACTGGAACAATTTGCATTGTATCCGGCGGAGTGTTTGCCTGCTGATATTCGTGATGAGAATGACCTGAAGGTTTTGCTGGCGGAGGTGCGTCGAGATGGTTATGCGCTCGTTCCGACATCGCAACCACAGGTAAGCTACCTAGCGGTACCGGTGTGTGGTCATAGCGGCGTTGTGGTCGCTGCTTTGGGCATGCATATCACTGCGCCCAAGAAATTTGATGATTCGTTAGCGTTGGCGCGGCAGGTTGCCGAAGAACTTGCCAACGCGGTGGTGGTTCCATAGGAAAATTAGAAAAGGGGTGGCAACATGAGTACGATTTTAGAACCGGCGAGAGAATTACCAGTTATTGACGATGTTGATGTTGTCGTTGCAGGCGGCGGACCGGGCGGATTTCCCGCAGCGGTGGCGGCAGCGCGACGTGGCGCGAAAGTCCTGCTGATCGAACGCTACGGCATCCTCGGTGGCCTGGCAACCGGTGGACTGATGGGACCGCTTTTCGGTTACGCCTATCGCAAGACCGACATCATCCTCGGCGGCATACCTGTTGAAATCTTGGAGCGACTCAAGGCTCTAGGCGGCGTCTTCCCGGATTATGTCAAGCAAAGGAGCGCCATTCAATTCGCCCCGGAAATGGTCAAGCACGTCGCAGATCACATGGTGGTGGAATCAGGGGCAAAACTGCTCTTGCACGCATGGGTCGTGGACATCGTTCGCCAAGGGGACCGCATCGACGCCGTCATCATCGAGAGCAAATCCGGTCGTCAGGCTGTGCGCGCCAAGTACTTCATTGACGCGACCGGCGATGGCGATCTGGCCTATCACCTGGGATGCGACTACACAAAGGGTCGTCCCGCCGATGGCAAGACGCAACCGATGGGAACCAAATTCCGCATTGGAGGAGTCGATATGGTCAAGGCAAAGGAGCACGATAAGGCAAGCCGAGAATTTGTCGCCAAGGCGATTTCCGAAGGGCGCATTCCGGCATACCACACCTTTGCCGGAGAAGTCAGCGACCAAGGGATTACGCTGCAACCGGATGAATCGACGCCGACCGTCACGCGTTGCGCAGGCGATGCTACCAACGTGCATGACCTCACTCGCGCCGAACTCAAAATCCGTCGCGACACATTGGCCATCGTGGATTTCTATCGGAAGTACGTTCCTGGCTACGAAAACTGCTATCTGATGGAAACGCCATTTGCAGTGGGTGTTCGCGAGACCAGGCAAATCATCGGCGAGTATGTCCTGACGGGTCACGATGTGCTCAATAGCCAGCGATTTGACGATACGGTTGCCCGTGGCTGCTGGTTCATTGACATTCACTGTCCTCTCGGGCGCTACAATGGTCAGACCAATCTCTGCGACAAGCGTTGCACGATCGAGCCTCCTTGCATCATGAAGACCAAGTACCCCGATCAGCTCTACGACAATATGTTCGGGTTCAAGGTCGTGGACGAAAACATGTGGTACGATATTCCTTATCGTTGCTTTGTGCCGAACAAGTCATCGAACCTGCTGGTATCGGGACGTTGCTTGTCTGCCGACAGCGGTGGCATGGCATCAGCCCGTGTGATTGCCACCTGTTTCGCCATGGGCGAGGCCGTCGGCGCCGCCGCCGCGCAGTGCGTCAAGAAGGGTATCGCACCGCGAAAGGTCGATGTCAAAGCCCTTCAGGACGATCTGCGTGCTGCCAACGTGCCGTTGTAAAATGATGTTTTAACCACTTGGTAGAGGCGGAATGTAGGGGCGAAAAATCTTTCGCCCTTATGTTACCGGCGATGACAACAATGCCGTGAATATGATTTGGCATAATCACGATTTCATCCAATTCTACATGTGGGAAATGGACTGGAATATTATCCTAAAAAAAGCAGCTGAAACTGGATTTTGTACCTAATTGATTGATTTTAAATGGTTATAAAGTTCGTTCTGTTCACCATGCTGGTGAATTGAAGTGCGACAGTCTTCCGTAGCGCCTTTACAAGGCGTCCGGCATGGGGGCATCCTATCCCCGGGCTGAAGCCCGGGGTTAAGCATGGTCGTGCGCCTACGGCGCAAAGTCTTAGGCGCGGACTGGACGTCCGCAATCCACGCGGGTGGGACACGGGCCAGGCAAGGACGATAGTTCGGACTTGTCATAAGGATTTGCATAATGCATTGCACTGTAAGCGCTTAACTATGCTTAACCCCAGACTTTAGTCTGGGGAGAGAAAACCGCCCGGAGACCGTGCCTTGTAAAGGCACTACAATCATAAGGTGTCAACTGCTTTTTTTTGGCTTTACCCCTTTTTGTTATCGGGACATGGTAATTTTTGATCTAATAGATGAGGAACCATATGGCAGAAAATACTGGAAAACAGCCATCTTGGGGAAAGAATTCAATCGGGACTCCGCTTTTCTTTTGTGTGTTTTTCACGATTTTGGGAGGTTTTCTGTGGCTGATTTTCGGCTTGATTCCTCTGTATCAAGTCATACGAAGCAGCTCCTGGGTTCCTTGTTCGGCTGTAGTGACATTTTCAGGCATATCAAGAGACGGCCGAAGGATCATTGTTGAATATGATTATGTTTGGAAAGACCAAAAGTTTCAGGGCGATCGCTATGATTTTTACTTGTCTCGATTTCGTCATAGGGGACCTGGGGAGCCTAATAGGGAAAAAATCCTCGAATCTTATTCGCCAGGTCGTGAAATTGAATGTTTGGTGAACCCGGACAAGCCTTCAGAAGCGGTGATTTCCCGGAAGATCCCATGGTGGGCTTGGGCAGGCATGGTGATTCCCGCAATCTTCGTTGCAGTGGGAATCAATTCCGGGAGGACGGCTCTGCGCAATATCCAGAAGAAATATACGTAGGGCGAAAGATTTTTCGCCCCACGTTCATGCAAATGTTATTTTTTCGCAAACCATTCGGCGACGGATTGCGCAACCAGCTTCGGTCTCCTGTAGCGATCGTATATTCCAGCCAGGTTGAATGCCAGTGGCTTGCTGCGAATGGAGGTCTTCTTGCCGAATCGGTAGTAGGATTTTGAATCGCAGAATTGCCATAGGGTCAGGCCGCAAATGTCCGCAGTGCCAAAAATAACCTCGATAACTTTGCTGAAGTACTCAGCCTGGAACTGCTCTGTCCATTGAGCCGCAGCCGGATCGCGTTCCCCGTAGAGACCGCAACATCCCATTTCCGTGACGATGATCGGCATGTCGGCTGGATAGAATTCACGCCAGCGTTGCAGTATCTTCGGAATCGCTTCTGTAATTTTTTCGGGGAAGTCGTCGTCATTGTTGCCGATCCAGCCTGGATACGTATTGAGGCAAAGGACATCGCAAAGCGACAAGCAGGTATCTGTCATCGGCCTGCAGCAGGCAAAGGAGACGAGTCGGGTATCATCTTCCTCCCGAATGGCTTTGACTAGGCGTTCGCAGCTTTGATAGCCCGCCTGGGAATCAGAGGCAAATTCGTTAAGGAAAGCCCAAAAAATGACACTTGGGTGATTGATGCTGTTTTGCACCATCAGCCTTGTCTGTTGCTCCTGGAGATCCATGAAAACCGGATCCGCTAATTCCTCCGGCGAATTTCCCCAGCCCAGGCTTTCTTCCCAGACCAAAAAGCCGAGTTCGTCGCAGAGATCCAGGAAACGCTGATCCTGGGAATAATGGCTGCCCCTGATAAAATTGACATTGATGCTCTTCAGAAGCTGAAGATCGCTGACTTGGGTTATAAGCGATGTTGCAGGGCCCGTGTCGGGATGGGTTTCATGTCGGTTGACTCCTTTGAGATACAGCTCCTTGCCATTCAAATATAACTTGCGATTTTTGGCCTTGATGGTACGAATGCCGAAGCGTTCGACCAGGCAATCCTCGCCCGTTTGGACGGTCAGGGTATGCAAGGCGGGCTGCTGCGGGGACCAAATCTTAAAGTCGGAAACCGTTGTTTCAAATGTCGCCCGCCCGTTGACGGGCTTCAGTCGGTACTCCGTAGTTTCCTGTCGATTGTCAAAGCTGGCAGTGCATGTGATTTCCTGATCCGTTTCGCCACGGAAAATCAGGGTTACAGAAATTTTTCCAGTTTTCAGGCACAGCGTGCGTACTTGGGCACGTTCCAAGGCATTTCGCAATGGAAGGGGACGCAGTTCCATGCTTCGATAGAAACCGCCAAAGCCAAAGAAATCATAGCCAGGAAGGAATAGTTTCTGGTGTTCCGGGCTGAACATGTTATCGACCAAAACGGTAAGAGTGTGGTTTCCCGCACTGACATCCGCAAGTTCAAAAGATTCAGCGGAGTAGGGTAAGGCAGTGTAGAAAACAGGCGTTCCATCAAGATAAAAACGCGCCCGAAGACCTAATCCGCCAATCCGGACAAGCAAGCGAGAAGAAGACTGCTCCAAGCTGAATTCCTTCCGATAGACTGCAGTGCCGCGCTTGCAAAAATAGGCCGGAGTCGCATCAAATGCGCCAGGGACGCACATCCGATCTTCAGCTGGAAAATCAGGTGTGATTTCCTCAAGAAACTTTCCTTCATACAGGCTGAACTGCCAAGCACCATCCAATGAGATTACGGGGCGGGTCGGATACTTCGGGTAATACGATATCATATTGATCTCCTGTAAATGGTTAATGGGCAAAAGTCGGTTTTAATAGCAATAGCTTCTTGAATCGCGTTCCAATGCATATGAGACGAGCGAAGTTCGGGCAGTCGTTCTCTGATTTTGGCGATTGTTGCGCTGTCTCTTCTGGTTAATTTCGCTACTTATGGGAAGTTGTCAAGCGTTCCAAGGCGGAATCGCTGGAAAACGGCGAACGGCCTAGGTCTATTGCTTCATGGTAAAATGATCGATAAAACTATCTCGGAATGAACTTGATAATTGCTTGATGAAAGGTAGAGTACATCTTTTTCGAACAACTCCTAAAAAAGGGTTTAAGCATGCATAAGTTTCGTTTTCTATTTTGCATCATCCTTGTTGTATTTTCCCAAGCTTGTAAAAAAATGAAAAACCAGTTCGAGCTTCAATCGGGCGATTTGCTGTTTTCAGTAGGAAACGATAACTCGGAACTGCTTGGCGCCATTCAAAATACAACAGGGCAGGACAAGGAAATTCCTTTTTCACATGTTGCCATTGTCAGCATCGAAAATGGAAAGGAATACGTGATAGAAGCTACAGACCCCGAAGGCGTGATAAAAATACCGCTGGAAGATTTTTTCAAGAAAACAGCGACGTTGAACAATGGGCATGTTATCGCCGTGGGAAGAGTGAAAAAAGAATTTGAATATACTATCGAAGGTGCGATAAAGAACGCTGAAAAGCATTTGGGAAAAGGATACGATTGCGCCTACAGCGAAACAAACGATGAGTTTTATTGCAGCGAACTGGTCCGCTTTGCATTTTTGGATTCGCTAGGGAAACCGATTTTCGAACCCTTGGCGATGTCTTTCAAAGACCCCGCAACTGGCGAGATCGACAGCTATTGGGTAAAACATTTCGAAAAATTGGGCAAACCCGTTCCCGATGGAGAGCCAGGAACAAACCCCGCTGACATGGCACAAGCGCCTGTCATCGAAATCGTTCACAAATACTATTAGTTTGGGGTGGGATGAAGGGGCTGGCGTCTTTATGAGCCTTCAGGAGCTTCAGGTTCCTTCTCAGCCCCTTGCGATCATTCTCCCCATTTTATGTCTCCTGGAAGACGGCGTTCCTTCTCGATTTCCTCTGCATCTTTTTTATATTTTTCTGCTTCTTCGCTATTGCCGAGTGCCGTATAGATTCTCCATAGTTGCCAACCCGCCCGCATCTGAACTTGCTTGTTTGCCTCTGGTTCGAACAGTTTGCAATCATAGTATTGCAAGGCTAAAGCTTTTGCTTTTTCCAACATGGCCTTGCCTTGGTCGTCCAGGTCGTCCTTCATGGCAACGGCATAGCTAGTATAGGCTTGGCCAGATGTATTTGGAAAAAGACTTTCTCCTGTGGGACATTGTCAATTAACTTCTCCGCACTTTCAAATAGTTTTAAGCAGTCATCCCAATATTTCCTCGCGATGTCGATCATGTTGTTTTCACTAAATTTCTTAGCCTCCAAGCCTCTTATAATGCCTGCTCCCCAATAAGCCATTGGATTCTCGGGATTAAATCGCCACGCTTGGTTGAAACACGCCATCGCCTCTTTTCGGGTGGCGGCATTGAAGCCTTCCTCGACAGCCTGTGCCGAGATTCGCAGTTTGGAGCCTCTCGGATACATGCGGCGTTGCCGATCAATCCCTTGCTCGACGACTTCCGCCTCGCTTAAAAGAAGCTGGCAGTAGGTCACCTCGAAAGGCTTTTCGCTCGTAACCGCCGACTGTGCAGGCGCCTCGTCCTTTTTACTTGAAGGAGGCTGGCTCTCTGTCGCCTCCGAAGGATTTGCAGCCATAGCCGCCGACTGTGCAGGCACCTCGTCTTCGCGTGAATTGCAACCAGCCAAAGCCAAAAGCATCAACGAAATTGCCCCAACAGGAAAGAGCCATTTTGTCACTTCAAAGAAGGATTTTGGCGCAGTCATGGTGTTAACACTCCTTGTTTGTTATGCGGCTTGTACTGGTCACTGGTAGCTCCGAAAAACCAATTGGCTTCCAAAAATACCTGTCGCAAATTTAGTTTGATATCCATAAGTTTTCCACCAATTCAAAGTCGTGTTTTGAATTGGTGGAATTTTGGGATAGCCAAGCGGTTTTCCTGCCTAGAACCCAACTCTTGATCCACGAAAAAATCATCGATTTCGTACTCAAAAAACATGTGACATGCCTCCCGGATTCAACATTGGAGGTTCTGGGACTGGGACGGGTCGGACGGGTCGGACGGGTCGGACGGGTCGGACGGGATCGGACAGGTCGGACGGGTCGGACGGGTCGGACGTAGCTTCATAACGCATTGCACCGTAGGTGCTTAACCATGCTTAACCCCAGACTTTAGCCTGGAGAGGGAAAAACGCCCTAGGACCGTGCCTTGTAAAGGCACAACAATCATAAGGCATCAACTGCTCTTTTTCGACTCAAATTCGTCTTAGGAGATTTCCTCGTCCTTTGCCTTTTGTCGTTGCATGCGCAAGAATTCCGGGATGTCCTTGGAGCGAAAAAGCTGCCAGGCGCACCATAGGTAAACCAGGCCAAATATCAGGAATCCCAACAACAAAACAGGGTTATCGAAGTTCTGGCTGAAAATCAGGAAGCAGGCTCGGCCTAGCATGAACAATCCACCGAAAAATGCGATCATCATCAGCCCGCGGACAAGCCATTTTCGACCGCTATGCCAGATTTCCCAATCCATCCACCCCAATGCGACGCAACACAGGAAAACCTTAAACAGCGGGATTTCCATCGTGCGATTCGGATCCATCAGCAAGTACACATTAACAATTCCCCATGCCAGCAGTGGCGAGCCGATCAAGCCCATTACCAACCCCAGCAGGATCCTGCCGTGTCGCTGGGCGACGGTCATGTGTTCTTCCATGATTGCCGCATAGGAGGGGATTCGCTTGTTGGCCTCATCCGCCTTGTAGTCGGGTTCCCCTCGGTCTTCGTACTTGGATGTATATCCGCAATTGGGGCAAATTTCCCTGGTGAAAACTGCATCCCTGTGGCAATGTGGGCACTTCTGTATTTGCTTCATCGATTTTTTTCTCATTGGCGAGTGGAAATATCCATCACGCAAGTTTATTATAGTTTGTTCTCCTTGACTATTATTTAATTAATGTAATGCATCATCTAGATTTTGCGTTTAGGAAATCTTGTCCGATGAAGAAAATAGCGTTTATCCTCCTTCTGCTTTCCTTCGTTTCCCTGGCTGCTACGTATCATGTCGATGCCGTTTCTGGAGACGATACACGGACGGGTCTATCGCCGCAAGCCGCCTTCAGGACCCTTGGCAAGGCAAGCAAGCTCCTGAAGCCTGGAGATACGCTCAAGCTCGCGTCAGGGCAGATCTATTACGAAAGCCTGCAGTTTACCACAGATGGAACTCCTGCAAAACCAATCGTCGTCGAAGGGCAAAACGCGATCCTGTCTGGACTGGAACCCGTGCCAAAAGATGGCTGGAAACAACTCCAAAATGGAATCTGGCATAATCAAAACCAACTGAAAAGAGGCTCGCTGAACCCGCTGGTCTTCAACGAAAAACTCGAACTGATCTCGCAGCCGACCCAGCCACAAAACCTCAAGACGGGATTCGCCACCTGGGACAAGGACGGAATCTTCTTCAAATGCGAGGACGGAAAGCATTCCAACGACTACAATCTCCATGGGACCTACAAGGTATCCGGAGTCATCTTCACAGGACAAAGCTACATCATCGTCAACGACCTGATTTGCCAGCATTTCGGCAATGATGGCTTCAATGTGCATGGATACTGCAGGGGGCTGCGCTTCCAGAACATCGTCGGGCGCTGGAATGGAGACGATGGATTTTCGGTTCACGAAGACGTTGAAGCCGTTGTGCATTCCGCCCATCTCCACCACAACGACTACGGTGTCCAGGACATCAACGCCTCCCGGACCCTGTTCTTCGGCATCGTTGCGGAGGACAACCGCCGGGTCGGCATCGACCTCCATGGCGGAACTCGATCCGTCGAGGATTCCATCGTCCGCAACAACGGCTATGGGCAAATCAACCTATCGCAAAATTCCGCCAGGCACTTGGGTTACAGGGATGACAATCCGATGCTCACAGGGACCTTTTTCCTCAAGAACGTACTTGTTACTGGGGGAAACGGATGGGCGCTGAGAGCGGGGCCAAATACCAGGGCGACTGTCGCCAATTGCACCTTCCTCAACACGGAAACCGGCTTGAAGCTTGAAGACGCCTCGACGACGCATCTGATCCAGACAATCGTCGCATTCAACGCCAAGTCCCAGCTCGACATGGCGGGGAAACCGGCACAATTCGCCGCCAGCAACTCCGTGTTCCATCCGGAAAGCATCCTTTTGGCAGGCAAGGAATCCAGCTTGGAGGCAATCGGGACATTCTGCCCGTTGGAAGGCAATTCCACGGAGCGTCCTGTTTTCTCCGCAGATTTCGCTGCAATCAGGCCCAGGCTTCTGACCAAGGACAGGCGGATCACAGCGGGGGCGAAATTCGATTTTAGCGTCATTCCGTACTTAAGTGAGTTCTCTGTGCCTGTCGAGTACACTCGTTCCTCTTCATCCGGGCAATCGTTTTCCTTTGACTTCGAGTCTGAGAATCCATGGTGCAGGACCTACATCGAGCCTGAATCAAAATCCAAGAACGTCACCCATTCCTCGGTACTTTCGGATGAGCAGGCTGCATCCGGCAAGCGTTCGGCGAAGGTCCACGCCGTATTCCCGGCAGATTCCAGGCAACCCTCTTGGCTACTGAAGCTTTTCAGCGTCAAGTTCGACGATGTTGATTTGCCTGTAGCCTTCTGGTCCTTCAAGCTTTACGGCAATAGTTGCGGAGCGGCGTACCGCATTCGGGTCAGGGACAGCTCTGGCGAACAACATTACGGCCCTGGAGGAACGATTGACTGGACTGGCTGGAAAACGATCTCCTGGGACCTGAAGAAGGATCCGCCAACAACATTTCACGGTGGAGACGGAAACCGCATCCAAAATGCACCTCCAGTGGAATTGGTGATCGACTTTACAGTCAAAGCCGAAAACCAGCCACGCGACTTGACCGTCTACGTCGATGATCTCTTTTTTCAAATAGGGGCGCAACAAAAACAAGCACAGGAGTAGAACCATGAAGATCAATACGAAGACAGGATCCATCACAGTACGCCCGCACAACGGGAAAAGTCGGGCGCGGATCCTCATTTCGGGGGATTGCTGCATCAGGGGAACTGGCGAAGAGCGTGTGCTTGATGGCGAATCCTTCGATATCCTCGAACCGATGTTCAATACATTTCAAGCGGCTGACGTCTCGATGATTCAATTCGAAACCGTACTCACTGAAGACGACACGCCGATCATCAAATCAGGACCCAACCTCAAATCGCATCCGGAAACCATTGACTTCTTCCATGCATGGGGAGGAGATATCGCACTCCTTGCAAACAACCATACCGGCGACTTCGGGCCGGAACCGCTGATGCAAACAATGGAAATGCTTCATGCAGAAGGCTTTAAAACCGTTGGAGCCGGCGCGAACCTGGAAGATGCAAGCCAACCGCTCTACTTCGAAACCAATGATATCTCAATCGGAATCCTCAATGTCGCAGAAAACGAATTCGGGACTGCGGCCTTGGACAAGGCAGGATCGGCGCCATTGGTTCCGATGTACAACATCACCCAAATCGCGGAGATCAAGCGCAAGGCGAACGTCTGCATCGTCGTCGTACATGGCGGCAACGAGTACAACCCGATTCCTTCACCGCGAGTTGTCCTGATGTCACGTGCATTCGCCGAAGCCGGCGCAGATGCCGTCATCAACATCCATACCCATTGTCCGCAAGGCATTGAAATCTGGAAAAAGACCCCAATCATCTACTCGCTTGGCAACTTCTTCTTCCCTGCAAGCGGGTTCATGAAACATTGCGAGCCGGACAACTTCTGGTTCACAGGATATTCAGTCGCATTAAACATGGACTGCAAGGGATGCGCGTCACTTGAAATCATCCCGACGACGTTCGCAGTCGATTCGTCCTACGTCAAGCCTCTTGAAGGAAAACAAAAAACAGGATTCTTTGCCTACCTGCAAGAAATCTCGGACTTTTTGAACGACTGGGAAGCCATCATCAAGGCACACGAATGTTGGGCGGCCAGATCGTCCTACTCAAACATAATCACCAACCCAAGTTGGAAAAAGGAAGACTTCAAGGACAGAAGGCCAGAAAACCTCAAAAAACTGATGCCGCTTAGAAACATCTTCACATGCGAAGCGCATAATGAACTCCTGACGACATACCTCAGGCTCTTTGAGGAAAACAGGCTCGAGGAAGCCCTGGAATTCTGGCCGGTTATCGAAAAGTACACGAAAGCCAAGTTTATTCTTTAATTGAGGAGGCACGCCATCATGACAAAACCAACTATCGGATTGCTCCCACTTTACATCGAACTTTACGACAAGGTCGTTCCGCAGCGCAAGCCGCAAATGCAGGAAAACGCGGATCGCATCGCCCGTGAAATGGATCGCATTGGATGCAATGTCGTCCAGGCGCCGATTTGCAGGCTCAAGGCCGAAGTCCAGCAAGCGATGGATCTTTTCCAAAGCTCCAAGGTCGAAGCGATTGTCACCCTTCATCTCGCCTATTCGCCGTCTTTGGAATCCGCCGAATTCCTCGCCAGCTCGAACATCCCCCTGATCCTGCTGGATACAACCCCGGATTACGACTTCAACTTCGGCGCCGATACCTCCAAGAAGATCATGGGCAACCACGGCATCCATGGCGTCCAGGATCTGGCAAACCTGATGGTCAGGAATGAAAAGCCCTTTATCATCGTCGCAGGGCACTGGCAGCACTCCAATGTCATCGACGAAAAACTCAAGCAAGCGATCGAGGCTGCACGGGTGGCATCCAAGTTCCGTAACGCACGGGTCGGACTCGTTGGAAAATCCTTCCCCAGCATGGGTGATTTCCAGGTTCCTTTCCAGAAGCTCAGCGATGACTTCGGGATGGAAGTCGTCTCCTTCGTCGATGAGGGCTTGGAACCTTCCAAGGCTGACGTTGACGCCGAAATCGCTGCGGACAAGGTGCGTTTCATCACGGACGAAGTCGATCCTGAAATCCACAAGACGTCCGTCATTGCGGGGCTCAAGCTCAGGAAATGGATTTCGGACAAGAACTTGGATGCGTTCTCCTTCTGCTTCCTCGACGTGAACCGTAAGGACGGTTGGGATACCGTTCCATTCCTTGAGGCCTCAAAGGCAATGGCACGGGGAACGGGTTACGCTGGAGAAGGGGACGTCCTGACGGCGAACCTGGTCGCTGCCCTGATGGAGATCTATCCTTCAACCACATTCACGGAAATGTTCTGCCCCGACTGGCAAAACGACCAGGTTTTCCTGTCGCACATGGGCGAATCCAATATCGACCTGATGATTCCAAAGCCGAATCTCCTCTCGAAGCCCTACATCTACAGCGACACGGGCGCTCCCGCAGTCGCATACGGCATCATGAGATCCGGCAACGCCATACTTGTCAACCTTGCGCCAATCCAAAGAGGAAACTATCGACTGATCGCTTGCCCCGGACAAGTCAACGCACCACCAAAGCCGGAACCCGTCTCATGCATGAAAGGTTGGTTCAAGCCCAAGAAAAGCCTTCCTGCATTCCTTGAAGCCTACAGCGAACTTGCGGGAACGCATCATTCCGCCATGGTTTACAATGCCAACATCAATGTGCTTAAAAACTTCGCAAAATTGATGAAATGGGATTTCGCTGAACTGTAAATCGATTTATCACGGAGCAACAAGCATGAAACTCACGACTTCGATCACACTTGTCGCCCTGGCGGCTTCAAGCATGACCGCAACGGCCCAGGACGCCTTCCAGCCCATCCATCTCAAGGCAACCGATTTTATCATCGCAACAGGACAGCCATCGCTCCTGACCTGGAAGCTCAAGAACTCATATGTCCCAGTATGGTCGCTCTCAGGAGGCACAGTAGGGCAATCCGTTTCCGCCATAACGCCACCGCTCCCGAAAAACTGCGCCGGAGTCAAAGTCGAGCTCCTCGTTGCATCGGAGGAATCGAGTGCCAAATCAACGTTTTCCGATGTTTACAGGGCGCATCTTTCCCAACTTCAGCCTGGAGTTGGAGCGGAGATCCGCGGGATCATCGGGAAGCCAGTCAGGACGCCCTTGGCTGACGGGGCGCCTTCGCTGCGCACGATTACCGTTGAGCCTTACCGGATTGTTGAACCAGGTCTTCCGCTGGTTGTCAGGATCCAGCGTGAGCCAGGCGATTCCGGTGACACCTATCCCCGTCCTGCTGGACTCGTCTCCGTCACCGTCACTCCGCTTCCGTCACCGCCGCCCATACGCCTCGTGCAGGATCGCCCAGGATACAACTCCTGGCCGATGATGCAGGCCCTCGGGGACAAGCTCGTCTGTGCCTACAGCAGCGGGACAGCGCATAATATCGTCGAAGGCGTCCGAGGCGTCTATGCCAGGACCTCAAAGGACGGCGGCAAAACCTGGGAACCTGAAGTCTGCGTCACCAACCAGCCCGACTACGGCGAGGTCACGATCGGCAAAGGACTTGACGAAAACGGCGCCATGCTCCTTTGGGTACGATGCTACGGCGGTCCCAAGCCGCACCATTCCCTCTATCGAACCGTCGATGGAACATCCTTCGAACTCATCTCGACGCCGCCGGTCGATCCGCTTCCCATGCAAATCATGGACGTGGTCCACATCCCGACAGTCGGATTGGTCTCGTTTTGGTTTTCCGGATACAAGGATGGTAGTTGCGCCTGGGGAACCATGGTCAGCACGGACAACGGAGCCACCTGGACGCAAAATATCGTCGAGGACAAGCTCAAATCAGCGGATTTGCCGACGGAGCAATCGATGGTCTATTTGGGCGACGGCAAAATTCTTGGCATGGCTCGAACCGAGTCCCACGTTGGTGATTCTCAATTCAGCCAATTCCAGCTTACGTCCACGGATTACGGGAAGACCTGGACGAAGCAACGGACCAACATCAGGAACATCATGTCTTCCTCCCCGAGCCTGATTCTGGACGCCAAGACGGGTTACGTCAGCAACTACTACTACGAGCGTGGTCGCGGGGTCATTTTCCGGCGGCGTGTCAAGCCCGAAGACGTCTTCGAGGACCCGATGGCATGGCCTGACGCGGAAGCCGTCGCCCTGGGCAGCGAAGTCCCTTGGGAATCCGGCAACTGCAACGCCACGTTCATCGGCGACGACCACTACGTCTCATTCTACTCGGGTTCCGGAAAGCAAACATCGGTTTACATTGCTCACGTACCGCCTGTCAAGGAAGAAAAATAAGGAGTGTAATCATGGGTATCAGCATTGGAATGTTAGGTCTTGGTTCATTCGCCTCCTGTTTTGTCGATCTTTTCAAGTCACATCCCTTGGTGGATCGCATTGCCTTTTGCGACCGTGAGGTTGACCGTGTCAAGCGTTGGGCGGACGATCCGTTTCTCGCCAAGAAATTCAATCCCAAGGACTGCTACTATTCGTTGGAGGAACTTTGTGAATCCGATGTTGACGCGATCGTCATCATGACCCAGCCCTGGCTCCACGCCCCACAGGCGGTCCAGGCGATGAACGCGGGAAAAGACGTCTATTCGGCCGTCCCCATCATCTCGATTCCCGATGATGACGAAATCCTCGACTGGTGCGGAAAAATCATCGAAACGTCACTCAAAACCGGAAAGCACTACATGCTTGGCGAAACGACCTGCTATCGCCCGCAAACGCAATTCTGCCTTCGGAAAGTCCAGGAAGATGCGTTTGGCGACTTCGTATATGCAGAGGGAGAATACTGCCATGACGTGGATGCGGCGTGCAACCTGAGAAGAGTCTCGCAGTCCAGGGCAAACTCAAAGGCGGGACAGGAAGGAATCATCCTCAGGAAAAAATACTACGACCGGGGACTTAAGGGCGGTCCGATGCACTATCCGACCCATTCCACCTCTGGACCATGCTTTGTCATGGATACTTACGCCGTCAAGGTCACATGCTACGGATACAAAAACAAAACCAACGACCCGTACTTCAAAACCTCGGCTTTCTCCAACGAAATCGCACTGTTCAAAATGGCCAATGGCGCAACTGTCCGAATCGCGGAAACACGTGAAGTCGCAGGAAAACTGTCAGCCGTTGAAAGCGAAATCTTCAGAATCATGGGCACGCGAGGAACCTTCTCCGAAAACGTATGGTACTACAATGGCCGGACAAACGACACGGACGCCAAGGTTCTTCCCGAGCAACGGCTGACGGACAAGGATATGTTCACGCCATTCCCGCCGGAAGTCGAACTCGCATTCAAGCAAGCGCTCAACAAGAACAAATCGATCGAGGAGTTGAAAGACACGGATTTCAAGCCCACGGGACATGGAGGCTCGCATCCGTACCTGGTGCACGAATTCGTGTCATCAGTCGCAGAAGGACGTCAATCTGCGATCAATCCCTGGATCGCGGCGCGATTCATGACTATGGGCGTCATGGCGCATAAATCAGCGCTTCTCGACGGCGAAACCCTCAATGTCCCGGATTGGGGACTCCCGCCTCAGTGACAATGGCAAAAGCACAAAAAGCAAGGTAAAGGACCATGAAAAAATTCCTCTTGTTGACATCGATGATGATCCTGGCAGGAACTCCACTTGTCGCCCAGGAAAACCTCCTTAAAAACCCTGAATTCGAAGGCACTGGAGAAGCATTGCCCACGCACTGGGGCAAGGGGCCGATTGGAAAGGTCAGGCGCATCCCGGCGCCAGCAGGGACAAATGCAAAATTCGCCATCGAGATCACCAAGACCGCCGCTGACGATCCGAAGCCCTTTGCCTACGCCATCCAAGCCAATCTTGATATCAAGAAGATTCAAAACTATACCTACACCGCTCAAATCTTCGGCACGAAGGGAACGGAAGTCGAGATTTATGTCGAAGCCAACAACCCAGGACGGACCTGCATGTCGCAAACCGTTGTCTGCGACGGCGAATCCTGGCTTCCAATCTCACTTGATTTCTACTTCCCTGAAGTTATCACAAAACCGTACGCCGTCGTCAGGCTTAGAAAACCTGGAACATTCGCATTCGCAAATCCAAAGATCGTGCCTGACAACACGAAATTCGGAAATGGATCTTTCGATTTTGGCGAGTTCAAGTGGATTTTTGACCATGCCAGCATCGTCGAAGCTCCAGAACCATACGGAAGTGTCGTCGAACTCAAAAACCTAAACGGGCCTGCCTCGATCAGGCAAGCTGGAATTGCCGTCAAGGCGAACCAGCACTACAAGATCACCTACGAGGCCTCTGGCGGAACAGACAAGCAATACACTGACGTGCAAGGCGCAACCTGGTTCAGAATCACTCCGCAAATCAATGGAAAACCCATTCCGGGTACCGAGATATGGCGAGATTCGTTCCCAAATTGGCAACAGAAAAAGCTGACCTTCAAGCTTGACCAGGATGCGGTCATCGACATTGTCGGCGAACTCAAATCACCAGGAACCGTCCGGTTTGACAACATCACGTTCCAGCCCTGCAAATCTGAAATTCCGCCGTTGGAGATCGTGCTCGATCCACCTTGCTCCCATGGCAATTCAATCTTCCTGCCCGACCACGAAAATCTCAAGCAGGTCACAGGCATCCTTGCCGGTGAGGTCACTGCCGCAAAGTACACAATCGAATTCCTTGGCAAAAAACACGATGTCAAGGGTTTGCAAAATCCACAACCCTTCGCGCTAGACTGCCCCAAGAAACCAGGCAAATACCCTATGGCTGCGACTGCGTTCGACCAAAGCGGAAAAACAATCGCAACCGCCAGCCTTGAATTCGCGGTTCATCCGCCAACGCCGAAGCGAAAAGTCACCTTCCGGGACGATCGTATCATGCTGATCGACGGACAACCTTTCTTCCCGCTCGGAATCTGGTCCGTACAAGGATCAATCCCGCTGGAAGAACGGCTCAAACGTATGGTAGATGCTGGATTCAATATGGGAAAATGCCCAATACAACTGATCGATACCTACGCAAAAGCAGGACTCTACGCAGTTGCGTCAGTCCCGCCGTCATTGCCAACAACAGATTCCCCGGAGAAACTTGAAAGTTGGAAGAAAAAATGGACGTGGATCATCACAAGAGCTTCAGAGAATCCAAATGTGATCGCCTATTTCAATATCGATGAACCCTGCTGGAATGGAAGGCCATACGAGCCTATTCAGGAAGCCTACCACTTCGTCAAAAGCATCGACCCGTACCATCCAATGTATCTCAACGAGGCGCCGAGAAGCACCCTCGAAGACCTTAGGCACTACGCCGCCGCATCAGATGCGTACGGGGTCGATATCTACCCGATCCCATCGCCCAACGCACATTCCGACCTCCCTGACAAAACGATGACGTCAGTCGGCAAATATACCGATATCTCTGACGAGGTCGTCCGCTCGCGGAAACCCGTCTGGATGACCCTCCAGGGATTTTCATGGAATGGGCTAAGAAGCCGCGAGCCGATCATCTACCCCTCGCACGAACAAAATCGGTTCATGGCCTACAACTCTATCGTGCATGGGGCGACAGGACTCTTCTACTGGGGATTCAACTGGACAACGGAAAACTGGACCTTCATCGAAGAACTCGGACGTACCATCCGGGAACTCAGGGACATTTCGGGAATCCTCGTCGCAAGAACACTCGAAAAAACACTCCTGAAACCAAGCGCTGATACGATCAATACCCTGCAAAAATTTGTCGGAAACGACATCTATGTCATCGCGATCAACGAATCAGACCAAGTTGTGAAAGCGACGTTCAGCGCCACCAAGCTCCCAGCGGCCATCCACCTGCCGCTGGATGGAACTCAAATCAAAACCAGCAACAATGCGTTCACAGACGACTTCAAGCCCTACGATGTGAAGATCTATTCGACGACACCCAAACTCCCGCCACCACAACAAAAGCCGCCAATTCCTGCGACTCAACCACAATCATACCTCAAGCAGGATGACTTCAGCTTTGCAAATTGGATTTGGTTCAAGGACAAAAACAAAGTCGCAAGTCACCAAACATTCTTTATCAGGGATATCGCAATTCCCAAGAATGCCAAGAAAGTCGAACTCCAAATCACGGCAGACGATCACTTCCAGGCTTTCATCGATAGTAAGCTCGTCCTCGAACACGCAGACGGCATCAGGGGGCACAATACGGTCTCCGTGCTTGATATCACCAAACAGGTCGCTCCTGGAAAACATAGAATCCAAATCCACGCCGCAGATGGCGGACAACCTCCTTGCGCAATGCTGTATGTCGTTGGCATCACCACAACAGACAACGAAATCATTCGCATTGTCTCGGACGACCAGACCCTGGCTTCCGAAACAAAAGATGCAAATTGGCTTAAACCCAATTTCGTCCCAACCGCCCCAAACTGGACACCTGCAGCAATCCTAGGCAAATACGGCTGCGCGCCTTGGGGACACAATGCCTATCCAGAACCAGCGGATACCGAGGACTTAGGTAAAGAACCATTCCCGCCACCACCCAAGAAATAACACTAAAAAAGCAGTTGATGCCATGGCACCCGTCAATCGGCTAAATTAGGTACGGGCACCTTGGGTGGTGTTTTGGGCACCTTGGGTGGTGTTTTGGGCACCCTGGGTGGTGTTTTGGGCACCTTGGGTGGTGTTTTGGGCACCTGGGGTGGTGTTTGGGGCACCCTGGGTGGTGTGGATGCACCCGGGGTGGTGTTTGGAGCACCCGGGGTGGTGTCGGACAGGTCGGACAGGTCGGACAGCTTGGTTTATTCTGGCAAGATTTCGACTTTGACGTAGTTGAATTTCACGTATCCTGGGTCGCCTTCTCTGAGCAGGAAATAGTACTTGAAGTCTTTGTCTCGCTTTGTGAATTCGATGACATGCCTTTGAATTCCCAGGTCGCCGGGAGGCGTATGGATTCTTGCATTTGCATTTGTCAGCGGAGTTGGGTTTCTAAGCACCATGGTCCAGGTTGCATTAGTATTTTGTTTGAATTGGAGATCGATTGTAAATCTAAATTTTGTTCCTGCCGGTGCATCCCAAGCTTCATCTGGGATTTCGAGGCGTGCGTTTCCGCCTTTATGGAAGTAGAATCCATCTTCGATCGGGAGTGGATTTCCGTCTGCCAATCCCGAAAGGAATTTGAGTTCCTGCATTGGATTTTTGTTTTCAAAAGTCATTTTGCCTGATGCGAGTTCAGGTGCTTTCCAGGTTTCGTAGAGGGTGCTTGATTCATTTCCGTAGAAGTCTTGAGCGGTGACGCTGAATCGGTATTCAGTTTCGGGGGCGAAGTGACCTGAGCTGAAAGCCATTGTCGTGCTTTCACGTGGTTGGGATGGGGGAATGTGGAAGTCGCCGAATTCCTCTTTGAGTGCGAAATCGATCCAATTGCCTTGCTGGTCGCGTTTTGCGACTTTGAAAACGTATTTGAAAACTCCCAGTGGATGGGTTGCGGTCGGCGCTTGGATCCTGAGTTCGGAGCAGGGGATGCCCTGTGGGGTCAAGGTCAGTTTAGCGTTTTGGGCAAATGCCGGCGTCTGTGATTTTTCCTTGCGGATTGCAGGCGAGTAGGTGGGGTTGGAAGGGTCGTAGGGATAGGTGACGGTCCAAGGCTGGTCGGGATTGATTTCTTCTCGGGTGGAGAGGGAGAATCTGCGGAATACGACTTGGTTGGCATGGACTTCCATCACGATAACCTCGTCGGAATACTTGTTTTTAGGCGCGGTTCCGAATAGCATTCCGCCCCAATAGGCAAGTCCTCCGCAATTGACGACGGTGAAGCCGCCTTGCCAGATGTTGAGTTCGTTCCTGAGCGAGCCGTGAACGTGTCCCGATAGTTGGATGATCTGCGGGAAATTTTCCAGGATTGTCCTGCTTCGTCGACTTCCCCAGACTTGCGAATTGTAAACCGTATCGAAAGCGGGCACGTGATCCAGGAGGAAGATTGGTTTTCCCGGGAATTGTTCGCTGGTTTTTTTAAGTATTTCCTCGTACTTGACAGAATCTGCGAATTGCGGCATGATGACGAAAGGGAAGCCTTTGAGTACGATTGTATCGTAGATGTCGTTGGTGTTTCCAAGTAGTCGCTTCACGTCTTGGAAAGCCTCTTCCCAGTTGTCCCGATCGATTCTGTCATGGTTTGCGTAGACGAACATTTCCCTTGGTTTTTCGGAGTTTTGGAATGTTTCATCATAAGCCTTTCTGATATGTGCGTATGCTTCTGGGAAGTATCTGTCTGCGATGTCACCGATATTTGCGATTGCGTCGACGTTTTGATCTCGGAAGAATTCGTAAGCCATTCGTACGAGTTTTGCCGATGATTCCTTTGGCGTCACATGTGTATCTGTGATTAGCCCGACCTTGAGGATTGGGTTGGCGAGGGTTGCCGAGATTGCGAGCATGGGGAGAAATGCGGTTTTCATTGTCGGTCACCTATGCATTTTGTGCTGTTACATTGTTTTGCCATTCGATGAATTTTGTTCCCAGCCAGTCGAGTGGGTTTTCCTCGATGATCCGTATCGCCTGGTTCACGAGCGTCCTTGTGCGAATGCCGCCCAGGGTGGCGGAGCCGAGGGTCGTGGTGACGAAATGGCCTGACTCTTGGAGGATTTTCTGGAGGCGTTCGGAATTGAAGTAGGGCCATCCGTAGGGCGCTTGAGTGCAGTTCTGGTTCAATAGATTGCGCGCTTCCGTTGGATTTTGGCTGCGAGCCAGCGTGCGGGCGACCAATTCGCCCTCGATGAAATGCTTCATCGTGCATACACGCATCGTAACTCCGATGAAACAATACCAGGAATCCCAGTCGTAAAGCTTTTGCCAGGGACTGCCGTGGCCGAATGCCTGATCCGACCAGGGACTGGGTCGTGAGGCGCCGGAGGCGTGAACCGCGCACAACTCGGCGGCACGGGAGCCAATGGCGCTTACGGCGTGGGAAAAGTGATTGCTCCGGCAACGGCGTGGATCCAAACGCATGCCCTCGGACAAGGCGCCGATGTAGGACGGCGATGAATTGACGTCAAACTTTGCGGGATCGCGTCGCTCCTCGCTGCCGTTATACCAAAGGCTTGGCATGGCGACGGTTCCGCCGGGAGAGGTCGCCTCCAAGATGCCGTCAAACACGCTTGTGACGCCGCCTAGAACATATCCCATCGAGCTCAATGAACCATGGAACAAGACTATGTCGCCGGCTGTTACGCCCAAATGCCGGAAGGCGTCTCGAACATCCGATGTTCCAACCTGGATTGTCATTCTTAATCAAACTCCAATTCTTTGCACAGGATCCTTTGTCTGACTACTTCATAAACTATCAACCATCAACGGGAAAAAACGAATTTTCGCATACTATATTTTTGGTTCGTTTTTTGGTAAAACTGTGAGACAATGCTACATTAATAAGTTAATTCAAAAAAGTAATATGATACTGATGGGAATCTTTTTCCCAGCAGTAAGATTAGGGTATAGTCCATGGAAAATAAAAAACGTCATTATCTTGGCATTGATATAGGGTCGACCACGTTCAAGGCGGTGCTGATGGGCGAGGCGGGCGAGTTGCTGCATTCCACTTATTTGCGCACGAAGCCCATTGAATCCGGTGCCGTCGCTTGCACGGGCAAGTGCAATTCCTGTGGGCGTTGCAACATGGGCGCCATCAGGAAGACCGTCGCGAAATTCCTGAAAGATTGTGGTGTTACCAAGGCTGACCTGCGTTGCACTGCGGTCACGGGAAGCCAAATTGTGGAAGATACCAAGCGGTTTATCGACTTCGACATTCACGTGAGCGAGGTATCCGCACATGTGGCAGGCGCGAAGCATTACCATCCTGACGTGGATGCAATCATCGATTGCGGCGGACAGGACAGCAAGTGCATGATCTACAACGAAAAGATGGGCATGTGGCTTTCGATGATGTCCGGCGTTTGTGCGGCGGGTACGGGAAGCTATCTGGATAGCGTTGCGGTGAAACTGGGGATTCCAGTTGAGGAGATTGCTGAGAACGTCAATTACGACAGCGATGTTGAGTTCAGTTCGGTATGCGCTGTGCTGTCGGCGACATCGGTCAACAAGTTCAAGAATCGTATTCCATTGGGCGATTTGCTTGCTGGCGCCTGCCGTGCCCAGGCGCGTTCGATTTTGAACGGCGTCGGTCAATTGTTGTTGCATCATCCTGGTCAGAAGATACAGTTCCAGGGCGGTGTTGCGTCAAACGCTGCGGTTGCTCATTATCTCCAGGAGATCACGAAGAGCGAGATTGTTATTCCCGAGCATCACGAGGTCATGGGCGCCTTGGGCGCAGCTGTTCTGGCTCGTCAGTTCGTCCAGCTGGAAGGGAAGTTGGCGATGGAGCCGATTGAGTACGAGCCTACTCCTGAGAAGTCGAAGGCGATGCGTGTTGCAAGCACGAAGCGTGACATTATGTCGATGTCACGTGACAAGGAGAAGCCGACGGTTTGGCGGAATCTTTTCTTTCCGACTGAGATTTTAAATGCCTTTGGGACGAAGATTTTGACATTGGAGACGTACGCCGCGTTGTTTGGTCGCAATCCGAAGCGTGTCAAGCATGCATTTGACGTTGCCGCTCGCAAGGGGTTTGACCAGCAGACCTGTTCGTTCCTGCGTATTTTGGAAGGCATTCCACATGAAAAACCCGCGTTTGCGGTTTCGACGAGCCAGCCCTGCCAGCAAGGCGAACGAATCTTCGCGGATCTTGCTGACGACTATGATTTCGCAGACCGGTACTACTCGTTGCAGACTCCGTTAGGTGACGGTACTGACATGGCGGTGGAGCAGATTGCCGAAGGGCTTGACCAATCCATCTCGATGATGGAGAAGGCATTTGGTCGAAAGCTTGATTATGGCAAGTTGGAAGAAGCTTGCGACCTGTCAAACCAGGCAGCGGAGTACTCGAAGAAATGCAATTGGCTGCGCTGGACGTCACCTCCTCTCGTCAAAGGTGCAAAGGCGATTTTCCATTCGATCATCTTCAGCCACCTTTGGGGCACCAAGGAACTGGTTGACATCCAGAAGCAATACTACGAAGAATTGCTGATGAAAAAGGAATGGGCTTGCAAGCGGTACAAGGTCGAGGATACCCATCGCCTTCTGTGGTTGCATCTGCCCCCATTCTACAATTCCAACTACCTTGAATTTCTTGAGACGACATGCAAGGCTCCGATCATCTTCGAGGAGACGAATTTCGTCGGTTGGGAAGCTTTGAATCCGATGGAGCCATTGCGTTCGCTTGCGAAGAAGATGCTGGCATCGGGTTTCCTGGATCCCAAGCTTCGTGTTCAATACGTGACGAAGATCTCAAAGATTGCGAAGTTTACGGGCTGTGTTCTCTATACGCACGGATTTGGTCGTTGCAGCATGGCAGATCGTCCGTTTACGAAGCGTTTGCGCGAGGGTTTGGAAAGCATCGGCTTGCCGTTGCTGACCTTGGAAGGCGATTGCATGGATGCTTCGATTGACCCGTGTTCGACGGTTACGAAGATCGCCTCATTCGTCGAATCCCTAAATTTGAAGAAGTTCGGGAATTTGTTTGGTCGATTGAAGCAGGATTCCGACCTGGTACCTTCTACATTATAAGGTAGAGAATCATTGCGCCTCGGAGAGAATCTTTCCAACAAGCTCTCCGAGGCGTTTTTGCGTCAAGGGGGAGGTCACACCTTGCAATCAGGACTCGTAGTTGTATTCTCCGAGGATTTCCATTGATTCGTCTTCGGCTTTGATGCAGGTTACTTTGTATGTGAGTCCGCCTGGTGGGACTGTTACGACGATGTGGGCACCCATTCCCATTGTTTCTGGTGCGATGTCCTTGAAGAAGTCCTCATTTTGAGCGGATTGGACTCGTTCTTTTGGGAAAACGCTTGGGAATATGGTACGTTCTCCCGGGTATGCGTTACAGTCACTCAAGCGTTTCAGCATCACGTCCAGCGTATGCAATTGATCCCAGACGCAGGCTACCCAGACTCGTGGTGCCCAGGCGGCGACCAGCGGCAATGGGGATCCGTGGTGTCCGTGGTGGTTGATCTTCGCCACGTTGACCTTGTCCATTTCCTTTGCGAGTTCGGATTCGACGCATAGCTTGCCACCTTTGCCGTCCAATGGCGTATCAGAGTAATCGCCGCAGGACACGAATCTGAATTTTCCGTAAGTGACGAGGAAGCCAAGGCTCATTCCATTTTCATTGAGTCCCTTTGTCTGCTTCAGGTGTTCTGCATACAAATCATGGATAGAGCCGTCCCGGCAGAGGATTTTCCCGTTGGCTGCAATGTTTTGGACCTTGAAATCCTGGATCTTGTTTTTGAGGGGTATGATTTGGTCGCTTGATCCAAGTTGGAATTTTTCGATTTTGAGTTGGTCTCGTTCCTGGAGTTTCTTGTAGATTCTGGTCATATGTTCGAATTCGTCGGCTGGCGCCGAGTTCGGGATTGGGTCTGTGTAGTCCGGGTATCCCCTGTCGATCGCCTTGGCGAAAGCGAGGTCTTCCGCTGCCAATCCGAATCCGCTTCGGAAGCAATTCCCCAGCGGTGTGCAGTCCCGCTTCGAGGATTGCCAGCTTCGGGTGCCACAGTGATCTGAATGGAAGTGTGAGAGCATGAAATAATCAACGAGGGGTCTGTCATTGAGCGTCGGATTGTTTTCGGGCAGGACTCGCGTGATGTATCTTGCTACCCAATCTCCTGCGAGTCGTCCAGGATTAGGTACGACTGGGACTGCGAATTCGAGTCGCGTCAATGCTGGATGGTCGCCGCAATCCACGAGCATGGTGGTTCCGTCTGGGAAGATATGGAAGATTGCCTCGCCCACGCCAGTATGAATGAAGTGGATTTGATAATCACCTTGCTTCCATCCTGCCCATGTCTTCGATGCCATTGTCATTTGCTCCTTTTTCTGAGGAAATATCAGTTGTCTTTGATTTCGATGATTTCGACTGGTTTTTCGGATTGCACGTAGGTCACTCTTCCGCCGATCGGGAGTTTGAAGAATCCGTTTTCATCGGTAGTGGAGAGTTTTTTATTGCCTATGAAGTCAATGATTTCGAGTTTTCCCGGTGTTGTTTTGCATGTTGCGATTCTGTTTTTTGCACCGTTCCACATTGCCGCGATGTTTTTGTTTGAACTAGGGTCATGGAAGTTCCAGCCTAGGTCGATGTCATTGGTGCCCGGAATTTTTTGGAATGTTGTGCATTTTCCCAGGACTTCTCCCAGTGTGACGCATGCATCGTAGGATATTTTTTTCTGAAGTTTGTAGTCAATCATTCCGAAGTGGTGTTCTGTATAGTCCGGGTCTTCGCCTTCATCCCAGAACGAGTAAACGAAGACTCGTTTGAAGTCGAGGATATAATGAATGATCAGCCCCCTGACCAGATGATGGGCCTGCTGTTCCTGATCCATGTCATTGCCTGAGAAGTTTGCGATTCCCTTGTTGCAGTATCCGAATTCAGTTGAGATCATCGGTTTGTCCTGATCTCCGTACTTTGCCATGATCTCCTTGATTTTAGGCACGAGTACGAAGAGCGATTCTGGTGCTGCGCAAGGATAGCCATCCGGTACGGGGTATTCATTCTTGTCAATCTTGACATAAGTATGGAGATCAAGGACATCGAAGTAGGGTTTGGCTCCTTCTTTGTAGAGATCGTCAAGCCAATCCCTTGAGCTTTTGCAAAGGCTTGACGTGGGTGCTGCAATGCAGTTTTGCGGATCGAATTGTTTTCCGAGCGTGTGCATTTCCTTGAGGTGTTTCAAGTATTCTGCCGGTGTACGTCCACTCAAGTCGGGTTCATTCCCTGCGGTGAATGAGCGGCATCCGCTGGCTTGCGACGCCTCGTAGTTTTCCTTGTTCGGGAAGATGCAAACTCCGATGCCGCGTTCATAGAGCATTTGGACGACGGAAGGCGTTGAACGCCACCAGCGTACCTGCTTGAATGGTGTTTCGGCAAGCAGTTCCACCGCGACCTGCTCCCAGGCTTCGGAAGAGGGACGTCCATGTTGCCTGGCGCCGCCGCCGCCCCAGAAGTGGTTGATCGCCAGCATGTCGCCAAAACAATCGCGTTGATAAGGCTTTGGCGCCCTGTGGCTGATGCTGGCGACCTCAGGAAATGCGCCGTCGGAATACGAGGCTACTACGCCCCAATAGGAGGTTTCGCCAGGGACAACAGTCTTTACCGACGAGGTGGTGTCAGCCCCGACACTGCTCACCAATTCAACTCCTGGCGAGGGAACTCGCGTGAAGGGTTGAGACGAACGGTAGATAAACCAACCTTTGACTCCTGTGATCTCTTTGGCAAACTCGCTCCAGTCAAGACGAATGGCGGCTTCCTGGATGCCTGATGATTTGACGCGAACAGCAGGGCGAGCCGATGAAGGCAACATGGTCAGTCCGGGGTCGCCAGGCTCGGCAATCCGCCCTACGGCGGCGATTTCGCCTACGATCATCTGGAACAAGCCCTTTTTCCTGGCGATTCGTACCTCCAAGTACCTGGCTTGAACAGGCTTTGACAAGCGGAATTCCATCGGAATCGTCGTGAAGCCTTTGCCTGTCGGGGATCGATCCATGCGTGGGTTGATGAAGGAACCCATTGAAAAGAATTCTTTTCCGTCAAGGCTTGCCAGGATTTCGAAGGATTGAATGCCCCGGGCATCGTCCTCCTGCGACCAAACGACGACGGATTCGACGACAGCAGGCTGGGTCAAATCCAGGATGGCGGTGCACCAACCCGTTCCGCCGCCCCAGGTATGAAAGGACAAGGTCATGGGATCGGCTGAGGTTTTTCCGTCCAGCAGCGCCTTGCATGTCCCATTTGGTCTTGAGCCTGTGGCAAGCATTTCGGCATCGGTTGCGAATTTGCCTTCGGTGACGAATTTCAGCGTTGCCCCTTCGATGATGTTTTTGGGATGCTTTGCTCCGAACGCCTTGGCATTTCCTGTGAGGACTCCTGTTTCACCTGCGATGATTCCCAGCTGGCACAAGCACAAGACACCAAGAAAAAAGCGCATCGGATTTGTCTCCCCTTGGCTAGGAAATGGCTTTCAAAAGTGATTTGACGGTCTTCATCGCTGGTGGCACCTTCCAATCGGGGGCGATTTCAGCGAGCGGCTGCAGGACAAAATGCCGCAAATGCATCCTGGGGTGCGGAATGATCAGGCGTGGTGTTTCGATGACCTTCTCGCCCCAGAGGATGATGTCGATATCCAGGCATCTCGCCTCGTGGCTACTGTGTTTTGCAGGTCTTCCTGCCGCGATTTCGATTTCCTGGATCAGGTCGAGGAGTTCCAAAGGAGAACCTTTCCAGGTGCCAGTCAAGGCTGTATTCAGGAAATCCGGTGTTCCCGGAGCGCAATCCACGGGCTCGGTCAGGATAATCGAGGCGACTTTGATGGAAGCCAATCCTGCTTCGGAGAGCTTTTGGATTGCCCAATGAATAGTCGCCTCGGGATTGTAGCCCAAGTTGGCTCCTAAAGCAAGTGCTACGCGTGACTCGACCATTAAGCCCACTCCCTGATACGCTTTACCGCTTGAACGATGTCATCTGCTTGGGGAAGGACAAATTTCTCCAAGTCAAGTGACGATGGAATTGGTGCATCAGCTGCACCGACTCTGATTACAGGAGCTTCCAATGAGTCAAGGCAATGCTCTGCAATCAAGGCTGAGACTTCGCCTGCAACGCCACCAGTCAGGCATGCTTCCTCGACGATGATCACACGCCCAGTCTTGCGGACGCTGGCGAAAATGGTGTCTGTATCAAGTGGCTGAAGTGAAACCAGATCGACGACTTCCAGATTGATTCCATGGGGTTGCAAGGCATTCTTGACCGCCAGGCATACGGGTGTCATGGAGGAATATGAGATCAATGTGATGTCAGTTCCTTCTGACAAGACTTCTGCCTTATCCAATGGGAGCAGGTATTCGCCTTCGGGGATTTCGCCCTTTTGCGGGTACAGGCGCTTGTTTTCGATGAAGACCACGGGATTGGGGTCTCTGATTGCGGATTTCAACAGGCCTTTCACTTGCTTGGGCGTCGATGGTGCAACGACTTTCAATCCGGGAATGCCCACAAAGAGGTTCGAGAGCATTTGCGAGTGACTTGGACCGTATCCGCCCTTGGCTCCGCCGGGCGTGCGCAAGACCATTGGAACGGTGACTTGCTCGCCGTACATGTAGTGAAGCTTGCCGGCGCTGTTCATCATCTGATCAAGAGCCAATGCGACAAAATCCATGAACATGATTTCCAGGACGGGCTTCATGCCCATCATTGCCGCGCCAACCGCAATTCCTGTGATGCTCCCTTCCGAAATCGGAGTTTCCCAGATTCGTTCGGCACCGTACTTTTCCCAAAGTCCCTTGGAGACACCAAAGGCGCCGCCGTAGCACCCGATGTCCTCACCGATCATGATGACCGATGAATCCCGTGACAATTCCTCGTCCAAGGCCTCATTGACAGCTTTCGAGTAGAATACTTCCCTCATTTGGACACCTCCTCTTCAGCAAAAACCCCGCTCAGGGCGACGTGACGATCGCCGGGTTCGTCTTGAAGTGCCTTTTGGGTGGCGTCTTCGACCATTTTCCTGGCACTGTTTGCGGCATCATCGATTTGCTCTTGTGTGCATCCGAGTTCGAGCAGCCGTTTTGGGAAGGTGGCCAAAGGGTCGAGTTTAGCCATTTGATCTTCCTCTTCGCGGGTACGATAGACTCGCGGTTCGCTCTTTGAGTGTCCGCACAGTCGATAAGTCATCAGTTCCAGCAATTCCGGCCCGCCTCCATTTCGGATCCGTTCTGCGGCTTCTCGTGTTGCTTTCCAAACGAGTTCCACGTCCCGTCCCTCCAGGGTTTGTGCCGGGATGGCGTATCCTGCAGCACGCGGGGCGACTTTGCCGCCTCCTGCGACCGAGCGTTTGACGGGATTGCTCATTCCGTACAGATTGTTCTCGCAGACGAACATTATTGGAAGTTTCCACAGGGAGGCGATGTTCAAGGTTTCATGGAATGTGCCCTGGTTGCTGGCGCCGTCGCCGAAGAACACGACCACGATAGAGTCGGATTTTTGGCATTTCAAGGCAAGTGCGGCGCCTGCGGCGATGGGGATTCCACCGCCTGTGATGCCGTTCGTGCCAAGGAAATGCTCGTCCATGGAGCACATGTGCTGAGAACCGCCACGGCCAAAGCAATATCCAGTTTCTCGTCCCAGCAATTCTGCCATCACTCGATAGACGTTAAGTCGCCGCGCAAGCAAGTGGCCGTGTCCACGATGGTTTGAGACAAGCCAATCGGTGTCACGAACCCCTTGGACGACGCCAACGGCAGAGGCCTCCTGCCCAATGCAAAAATGCGATGTGCCGCCAAGCAATCCCTTGCTGAATAAACTACCCAAGGTCTCCTCGAAGGAACGAATCTTTACCATCAAGTGGTAAAAATCCAATAGCTGGTCGGTGGACAATTGCATGGCTGGAATTTCCTTTGGTGTTGCTGAGAAAACTGGCTCCTTGACGTCTTTTTGCGAAAGCCTATGACATGAATACAACGAGTGCGTAACCCGAAATCTTGGGAATTGTGGTGACGACATACCCATTTTCAATGGTGAAATCGAGCTTTTCGCCGGTTGGTGCCAAATAGACTTCTTTCACTTTCTGACCGTCCTGGCGCAATTTAATCGTTTGATCGACAGCTGTCAGGGGTTCTTCAATCATATTGACGCCGGCGCCGCGTGATTCTGGCATGTATGCCAGGTAGTGGACCATTCTGCGATTGGGTTGGGCAGTCACAGTGATTCTTGCGAACGACGGTGAATTTGGCGCCTTGACCAATGGGTTGGGCAACAGCTTGTCCAGCAGCTTGCCGAACAATTGGCGGACAGGAATCGAGCCTGCGTTGAAATAGCTCGTGCAAGCGGCATGGGAGATGAATCCGACCTGGCCGTTGAAGGTCGCTGCGGGGCGTCCCGTAGCCTTGTCAGGTGGCAGATAGACGAATCCGTGTTCGCCGTTCCAATGCCTGTTGTAGTATGGGGCGACGATTTCTGCGAGAGTCGTTGTGCCGGGTTCCGCCTTGATTTCGACGCCCGAGCAATAGAAGTTGTTTGGCATGTCCGGCAACCCTTCGATCTGGCTTGGGTCAACGGTGAAGAACGCCGGATTGAATGCGTCGTCGCCTTGGTAGGTGACTCCCCATTGTGCAAATTGATACTGTTTTGTTTCGGGATTCAAGCATGACCAGGCGGTGGTCAGGATCTTGCCACCCTTGTCAAGATGCTTTTTGATGCGCGCTGTAGTTTCCTTGTCGCAAGGTGTCCAGTCTGGAAGAACGAGCACGTCGTAGTCATCCCAGGATGCGATGTGGGAGACGATGTCGAACTGCTGTTTCAGTTCGCAGAGCATCCTTGTCGCGCCCTTGATCGCTGTGAATTCACGATGGTATTCGGCCTGTGATTCGGGATCTTGGTAGTTATATCCTGGATACGGCTTGACCATCGGCACCGCGATATCCACCAATGGCTTTGCGTCAATTAGCCAAGGGTCGAGCTTTTGCAACCGACGATAGATTCTTGTATCGAGGTCTGCGACCGCCTTGTTGATGTCTCCGCGTGGGTGGAAATGGTCGCCGATGGTCGTGCTCAGGCCGTTGGCGATGCCATACAGGCAATCGTATTCCAAGGAGGCTTCGGTCCGGATGCCGCCGAAGTCGCCCCAGGAGCGATGGAAGCGCCCTGTCATGTTCAGGACGGGCTTGCCCAAAGTCCGCAAATAACGCGCTCCGACGGGGAGCGATTCATAGCCCCAGCCGCCCGTGGGCAGGCACTCGAACTCAAGATAGCTGCCAATCTGCTGCTGTTGCTCGTATCCGACTCCGTTGAAGTACAGCAGGCAATCGGGCTTTACGGAACGCGCAGCCTCGGAAATCCTGCGTGCCATGTTGACGATCTTGTCATGGTTGAACTTTGCCAGCTGCTTCGGATTGTTCCAATCGACTCCCGCCTTGGTCATTGCGTCTGTGCATTCTTTTCCGAAGCATGGTCTTGTGTGCATGCAATCAAGGAACAAGCCGTCGACACCGGTGTTGGTCAGGATTTCCTTGGACATTTCGACGATGTGGTCTCCGTACTCGGTATTGTAGCACATTTGCCTGAAGAAGCTGTTGAGGCGATCCTGCGTATAGACTTGTCCATTTGCGTCCATCACGAGCCAATCGCGATGCCTAAGTCCTTCCTCGTGCGACAGCCCTGTGTTCATGTACGCCGTCAGCTTGATTCCCTTCTTGTGGCATGCGTCGGCGAGGCATTTCAGCAGATTGTAGGTGAGGGCGGGATGGCGGATGCCGATTTTGGTGTCGTAATACGCCACGCCCAAGTTGCATCGGGCTGGGAAAACCACATACTCAACGCCGGCGGCAACAAAACGATTCGCTATGGCTTCGAAATCAAATCCCTTTCCGACATCGGGATTGGCGGGCATTGTGTGAAAATCGAAAAACAAGCACCATCTTGGAAATGACATGTCACGTCTCCTGATTTCTTGAACCTAAGGGAATGAAACATCTTGCGAAACACAGACAAATTAACATAGCACTCTCAGCAGTTCTTGCCAACAAACACAAACTTGATCTCCTGCAAACAAAATCAACATAAAATCAAGGCAAGGGTTCGTCACTGTTTAGGTACGAGTGCCGGGAGGGTCTACTCAGGCGATGTCATTTGTCAAAGCGGCTGAAAATGGCGCATTTCTAGTCGGATGGGGTCGGACGGGTCTGACGGGGTCGGACGGGGTCGGACGGGGTCGGATGGCACCTTGGGTGGTC